>NZ_PJFA01000002.1:0-844309 GCF_002843485.1 Paenibacillus sp. BGI2013 | reverse complement strand
TCCCAGTGTGGCCGATCACCCTCTCAGGTCGGCTACGCATCGTCGCCTTGGTGAGCCGTTACCTCACCAACTAGCTAATGCGCCGCAGGCCCATCCTCAAGTGACAGATTGCTCCGTCTTTCCAGTTCCCTTCAGGCGAAGAAAACAATTATTCGGTATTAGCTACCGTTTCCGGTAGTTGTCCCAAACTTGAGGGCAGGTTGCCTACGTGTTACTCACCCGTCCGCCGCTAACCATCAGAGAAGCAAGCTTCTCTTCAAGTCCGCTCGACTTGCATGTATTAGGCATGCCGCCAGCGTTCGTCCTGAGCCAGGATCAAACTCTCCAATAAAGTATTGAAAAGAGCGATAAGCTCATTTTGAATCTGACGATTCATTGTGAATCAAAAGTTACTATCCATTTGTTCAGTTTTCAAGGAACTTGTATGTCCGTTTATGTTGATGTTTGCCAACCGGACAGGAATCTTATCATATCATGTTAACTAACTTACTGTCAACACTTTGTTTTCGTCATCTTTCAAATGATTATGACAATCATTCGTTTGAAGCGACAAGAAATAATATATCACGTAGTGATTTATTTAGCAAGCATTTTTAATCAACCTTTTGATATCATGATATCTTCATCTACGGTGTCTTGTTTCCAACCTGTATTCGACAGATTAGCACATTCTCTAAACAAGTGAAGGGTACCCTTAAAGTGCATTACATATAAAAGAAATAACTCAATTCTATAAATACTCCCTTCTATAACCACAATTAATAATGATCTAGATGAGTTTTAGTTAGAGTACCGATCGATATAAATATCCCTGGCCTTCTGATGGTTTGAAGAAAGTGATCCAAAAACTCTATAATAAGGTATATAGATATAGAGATAAGGTTAAGCAGTCAAGTGTACTACTTTCATAAGTAGCCTATGAACAATCGTATAACCATCTCGCATTGCACCTTTACACAGATCACGTACTCCATTCACAGCTAGCTATTACATATCAAAGTTCTGAATAAACTCATTACTAACCTATATGGGGTGATCGCACTTGAAACAATGGTTGAAGAACAGACGCAAAGGTTACGGAAAAAAGTTGGTTTCCATCCATGCTTGGAATGCCTGGATTGTTGTGATCCTTGCTATAACAGGTCTTATGCTGGTAGGCGGCTTTTGGCGCGAGATACTCGGAATTGGACGTGTCTGGTTAAAATGGCTACATATCATCGTTGGGCTAGCTATGCTGGCACCCGTAGTATATTACTTAATTTTGGCCGGAAAGCACTGGAAACAGCTTCGTAATAGACCTTGGCAAAGGGTGAACACCATCTTTGTTCTTGCTCTGCTGGTAGGCTGGCTACTCTCGGGTATTGTATTATGGCAGTTCAAGCTGGCTGGACCTCGATGGTCGAATGCTGCACTTTTGATCCATGACCTGCTGACTTGGGTGGGCCTACCTTATATTATCTATCACTCCATCACTCGGACCAAATGGTTAAAGGATCCTGCACGTCGTGCGGTTAAAACCACTACAACTTCAACACGAACTCAAAATACAGCTGATCCATCTGATTCAATATCGGATGAAAAAGAAACTCCGGCTGCTATATCTTCTTCCCAGTTTGATCGCAGTTCCGAGAGAGATCCCCTCAAATCAGAGGAGCGACCTCAACCATTGTATACACGACGAGCTTTCATCCGTTCTGCTGTGGGGGTTGGTCTCGCCGTGACTCTTGGTCCTACTTTTATATCCTGGGTAGGACGAAATCTCAAGATCGATAATAGTATTGATAGCATGCTGGAGAACGATCCTAACCGTATGGTTCCTCTGCCACAACCGCTGTCTGCCTCTTCACCTCCCATTGGAGGCGGAGCTGAAGGTCATTTCCGCGTATATACGGTTACGCCTATACCGTCCTTCTCCAATGCTAACTGGTCTTTCCGAATCGATGGACTCGTTGAACGGGCACAGGTTTGGAATTGGGAACAATTCGTGAAGCTGGCGCGCACCGTACAGGTTAGTGATTTTCACTGTGTAACGGGCTGGTCTGTATATAAAAATACCTGGGAAGGTATTTCTCTTGCACAGCTTTTGAAACAAGCCGGGGTCAAACCGGAAGCTCATAGTGTGAAGTTTTATTCCGGTGATGGTGTGTATACGGATGCCATTACGATGGATCAAGCACAAATGGAAGATATTATGGTCGCTGTCATGCATGATGGCAAACCTATCCCTGCTGATCTTGGCGGTCCGGTACGGCTCGTCATTCCTCAGATGTATGCCTATAAATCAGTAAAATGGTTGAATCGCATTGAACTCATCGACAGTGAACATATCGGTTACTGGGAAGAACGAGGATATGATAAGGATGCATGGCTTACAGGCGCATCTCAGCGCATCCCTAACAATTTAAGTGGATCATGATGAGATGAGATAAGATTGGTGAGCGTTCTTTCGTTGTAAAAATAATTCAATAAATAGCAAAAGCCCCCGATCACATATTCATGTCTTCGGGGGCCTTTTTCTTTTTCCTCATTATGAACTCTCTGATTACACTTTAACCCTGTGGGTTCAAAAGACGTACAAGTTCGTCCTCATCCTCAATCGTAGGAATGCCGAGATCATGGGCTTTGGTTAGTTTACTACCTGCCTTCTCTCCGGCAATAACCAAATCTGTCTTTTTCGACACACTGCCAGTCACCTTCGCTCCGAGCGCTTCCAGTCTTTGCGTTGCCTCTTCCCGCGTCAATTGATGCAGCGTTCCGGTCAAGACGACCGTTTTACCACTGAAGAAGGAATCTTCCACAACAGCAACGGCTGGTGCCTCAGGTGCCTGAGCTTTCACACCCAAGTTGAGCATTTTCTCAATTGCAGCCTGTGTAAACGGATCTGCAAAAAAGTTTACGATGCTCTCTGCCACAATACCACCGACGTCGGGTAGTTCAACCAGTTCTTCCACAGTTGCATTCATAATGGCGTGCAGATCTCGATAATGATCAGCGAGCATGCGCGTTGTCGATTTACCTGTATTCGGAATACCCAGTGAGTATAAGAAGGAAGCCAAGTCTCTATCTTTACTAAGCTCAAGCGCAGCGATAAGGTTGTTCGCTTTCTTTTCCCCAAACCGCTCCAGCTTCACCAAATCATCAAACTGTAACGTATACAGGTCGGCAGGCTCACGTACGTTCAATTCATCATACAACTGAATCGCTGTTTTCTCACTGAACGTCTCGATGTCCATGGCATCACGAGAAGCAAAATGGGAAATACGTGCCACCGTTTGTGGTTTACACGCAAGTCTATTGTTACAGAACAGATGCGCTCCACGTTGCTCCAGTGGGAATCCACATGCCGGGCATTGCTCAGGGAAGACGATCTCCTCGCCATCACTCTCCTCTGTCACTTTACCCAGAATCTCAGGAATGACATCATTGGAGCGACGGATAAAGACCCGTGTACCCAGAGCGAACTTCAGATTTTTGCGCTCAATATCGCCGACATTGTTCAGCGTACAGTTCTGTACCGTTACCCCGGCAAGTTCAACCGGTTCTACGCGTGCCAGCGGAGTTACTTTACCAGTACGGCCCACATTCCATACCACAGCGTTAAGAACCGTCGTGGTCTCTTCAGCCTCGAATTTATATGCCACCGCCCAGCGAGGGAATTTATCGGTATAACCCAACACTTCGCGGGTGCGCATGTCCGTAATTTTGATAACAGCTCCATCGATCAGATAGTCCAGCTGACCCCGGTTCTCCTGAATCGCGGCCAGTTGTTCCATCACATCATCAAACTCATGGAAATAAGTAATCGATGGATTAACTTTGAATCGGTTCTCACGCAGGAAGTCCATCATCTGCTGATGATTGGCAAACTGAATGTCATCCGAATAACCTACATTATAAAAATAAGCATTCAACCGACGCTCAGCCGTCGCCTTCGGGTTCAGGTTGCGGAGCGCTCCCGCTGCTGCATTCCGCGCATTCTTGAGTGGCTCTGCCGCTGTCTCATTGTATCGGTCCAAGACAGACAGATTCATGATGCCTTCACCCTGTACTTCAATCGTACCGCTTGTGTAAGGAATTTTGAGCGGAACGGATCGGATCGTTCTCACCTGTGCCAAAATCCCTTCGCCTACAGTACCGTTACCACGAGTAGAGGCTTGTACCAACTCACCGTTGGTGTACGTCAGGTTCAGCGTCAATCCGTCAAACTTCAACTCAATAACATAACCTGGTTCCGGTAAAGGCGTATCGGGATTTTTACTGTTATAGTCATTAATCAGTTTCAGTACACGGGTATTCCAGCTCCGAAGTTGCTCAATATTCTGTGCTTTGTCCAGACTCCATAAGGAAGATAAGTGGCGATGCGGGGTAAACCCCTTGAGCAGTTCGCCGCCCACACGCTGTGTTGGAGAATCAGGCAGAACCATGCCGCTTTCCTGTTCCAGCGTAACCAGTTCATCGTACAGAAGATCATACTCCTTATCGCTGATCTGTGGCTGATCCATCGTGTAGTACTGATAATTATGCTGGTTCAGCTCGGTAACGAGTTGCTCCATCCGGTGCATCGGGTCCATACAGGGCCATCCCTCCGTTAATTTAATCTATATATGTAGAACGAACACTCCTATTGCACGTAAACTCCGATAACAGAACAACGTTCCATCGTTGATATCACTACATAATTTCAATGAATGAATATCCACACTGACACTCCGATAACAGAATAACTTTCTGATCGCTGTTATCCCCGGACTTCTTTTAATCCATTTTAAAAGGTGGAAATCCGGGGATAAAGGCGAACGTCTTGCTTCTTCAATTTATTTCTGTACTCTCTGTTATCGTGCAAAAGGAGGTTTCGTTCTTATTCTACTTTTGTAATTGGGGCAAATCCGGCAAGCAAACGTTTCACACCCACCGGAGCCGGGAAGGCAATCTGCAGTTCGGTATCATTACCTGTCCCTTTGACCGCAACAATGGTGCCTGTCCCCCATTTGCCATGCTGCACTTTATCTCCTGCCTTGAATCCTGCTTCACCATCAGAAGCTACCGGCTTGGAAGCAGATGATGGCGTAGAATATGTTGGGCGGGAGACACTTGTGGTCACACGCGAAGTTGGCGTGGATGAGGTAGCAGATGAACCGCTTTTACTTTGGTGATCAAAGAGCTTGGTGCCGCCACCGAAGTTACTTCCTCCACTAGAGCCTAACCCACGTCCACCATATGAGCCGCCTCCGCTACTTCCACGACGGTAACGATCACGAGCCATGGAGGTGTCTTCCTTCAGCTCATCCGGAATTTCATCCAGGAAGCGGGAAGGCGGGTTCGCTGTTGTACGTCCAAACAACGTCCGCATCTGTGCACAAGACAGGAACAGTTGCTCTTCCGCACGGGTGATCCCTACATAAGCAAGGCGGCGTTCTTCCTCGAGCTCTTCATTATCCATAAAGGCCCGGCTATGAGGGAAGACTCCTTCCTCCATACCCACGATAAAGACAACCGGGAACTCCAGACCTTTGGCACTGTGCATGGTCATCAGGGTAACAACGTCGCTCTGATCCTCTTCATCATCGTTCATGCTGTCGATGTCAGCAATCAATGCAAGATCGGTGAGGAACGACACGAGCGTTTTGTCTTCATTATTTTTCTCAAATTCCATCGTTACCGACAGGAACTCTTCAATGTTCTCCAGCCGTGCACGGGATTCGAGTGTGTTTTCATTTTGCATCTCAAGACGGTATTGGCTCATCTCAAGAATCTTCTCGGTCAATTCAGTTACAGACAGATACTCTACCATCTGATGCAACGCAGCGATCATGTCATAGAACTCCACCAGCGCATTCCGCGTACGGCCAGCAAAACCAAGATCGTCCACGACCTGAAGTACACGGAAAATAGAAATTCCACGCTCTCCTGCCGCAGCCGCGAGCTTCGCTACCGTTGTATCACCGATGCTACGTTTCGGTACATTAATGATCCGGGTAAGGCTGATATCATCGTCGGGGTTGGATAACAGGCGCAGATACGCCAGAATGTCCTTGATCTCTTTACGATCATAGAACTTGATGCCGCCGACAATCTGATACGGAATATCAGACTTGATCAGAATTTCCTCTATAACCCGGGACTGGGCGTTAGTACGGTACAAAATGGCATGGTTCTGATAGGATTTGCCGTTCTTCACATTTTTACTAATCTCGGAGGTAACAAAATACCCCTCATCATGTTCTGAATCCGCACGGTACACCTTGATCTTCGAACCGCCCTCTTTGTCCGTCCACAGTTTCTTCGGTTTACGCCCTGTATTCAGGCCGATCACTTCATTCGCTGCATTCAGGATATTGGAAGTTGAACGGTAGTTCTGCTCCAGCAAAATCGTACTTGCTTCAGGGTAATCTTTCTCAAAGTTCAGGATATTGCTGATATCCGCTCCGCGCCAGCGATAGATCGACTGGTCACTATCTCCCACAACGCAGATGTGGTGGTGACTATCAGCGAGCATGCGGCACAGCATGTACTGCGCACGGTTCGTATCCTGATATTCATCAACGTGAATGTACTGGAATTTCTTTTGGTAAAAGTCGAGGACTTCCGGCACTTCCTTGAACAGTTGAATGGTCTGCATAATGAGATCGTCGAAATCAAGTGAGTTGTTGGCTCTTAACTTTTTCTGATACATCTTATATACCTTCGCTACAATACCCTCGAAATAATCTCCTGCCTGCTTCTCATATTGCTCCGGACTAATCAGTTCATTCTTCGCCGTGCTCATCATGGATTGAACTGCTTTGGGCTCGAATTTCTTGGTATCGATATTCTGATCTTTCATACAGCTACGAATTACAGATAATTGGTCCGATGAGTCCAAAATACTGAAGTTGGAGGTAAAGCCAATACGTTCAATGTCACGGCGCAAAATACGCACGCACATGGAGTGGAACGTGGATACCCATATGTCGCGGCCCTGAGATCCACCTACGAGTTGGGATACACGGTCTTGCATCTCACGGGCGGCTTTGTTCGTAAATGTAATCGCTAAAATGCCCCACGGGGGCGCTTTCCGTGTTGCAATGAGGTAGGCAATCCGGTGTGTCAGCACCCGGGTCTTGCCGGAGCCCGCTCCGGCCATAATCAGCAACGGGCCATCCGTCGCCTCGACGGCTTGCCGTTGAGGGGTGTTAAGCCGTGCAACGGCATCATGTATATTTACAGGTTGCATGCATGCATGCTCCTTTCGTTGGTTGGTCTATAAAGCAAAATTAATAGGTTACACTCGCCACTCCGATGACAGAATAATCTTCCGATCGCTGTTATTCCCGGATTTTTCGATCTACTTTTTCAAAGGTAAAAATCCGGTAATAAAGGCGAACGCTCCGCTTCTCCAGCTTATTTCTGTCCTCTTCGTTCTCGTGTAAAAATTAGTTTAGCTTATATTTAAAGGTAGTAAAAATACAAGAGAGAACACTTCGTTTCTGTGTAAACCTTACTCTTGTATACGAATTGCTTAATTAGTAAGGGCAAAGTTCTATTTTAACAGATCATAAGGGGAAAATGGGGGAATGGTAAACTAAACCGATTAAATGGTTCCTTTTACAGCCAACACCGTCTCAAGTGCCTTAGTTAAATCGCTATACACAATGTTACCTACCACGACAGTATCTGCCACCTGGGCAGCTTGCGTGGCTTTCTCCGGATCATCAATTCCACCGCCGTAGATGAGGTGTGCCCGCTCCAATTGTCTGTGTGTCTCACCAACAAGTTCCATATCTCCGAACGTTCCGCTGTACTCCATATATACAATTGGAAGATTGAGCAGACGCTCCGCAGCCTGGGCATATGCCACCGCAGCTCCTGTCGTCAGATCCGTATCTGCACCAGTCAACCGCGCTACCGTAGAGTTTGCATTCAGGACGATATAACCTTCGGCAATCAGCAGATCCCAAGGGATAAGATAACCGTAACGCTCTATGGCTTGCTGGTGGTGCCCAATCATCCATTTGCTGTCCATTGCATTCAAGACCATAGGGATCAAATATCCGTCAAACCCGGGAACAACAGCCTCCAGATCGGATACTTCAAGCACACATGGCAATTCATAACGACGCACTCGGGACATCAGGTCTACCGTGTTATCATAGGTAATTCCGGAAGATCCGCCAACGATAATTGCATCTGTCCCCGACATGCAGACCAGATCGAGTTCTTCGTCCGTAATCTCCCGGTCCGGGTCAAGCTTAAATACATGTCTCCACTGCTTAATCATGTCTATCAACGAACATTCCTCCAGAGGTTCTTCTGCATCCTAGAAAGCTTGTAAACTAAGTCTAAGTCAGCAGACAGTGAGTGTCAATGTTCGTATAAAAAGGGGAACAGGAAAACAGGAATTTTTACGGTTTCCAGGCAAAACGTGTATTCATCTCATCCAGTTCCTGCTCCGTCAGCACGTCCGAGTAGACCCCGTACACGCCCCACTTCTCATAGTTAGCCACCTGTTCAGTATCGTTGATAGTATGCACGTAGGTGACTGAGCCTGCACTATTCAGCTTGGCCACGAAATTCTGGTTTACTTTATATTCCGGCATAGTCACGGCATCAATATCATTCTTTTGCACAAAATCAACAACCTGAGCTTCTGTATCCTGTGTGGCATATAACGTATAGATAATGGAAGGGAATGCATAGACTTCTTTCACCGTTTCAAGCATCGGTTCGTTATAGATCTGTACAACCACCCGGTCCAGCACGGATGAATCATGTTCTTTGGCTGCATCCACGAGGGATCTTAACACCTGCTGAATATCCTCATCCTTCTGTTCCTTGGTGTCGGTTACGATATACATATCCGGATACTCGGCCAGTACATCTATAATGCCATCGGCATCCATGGGTTGATACATGCCTAAAATAGGCGTATTCATAAATTCATCATGTGTCAGTGCCCCGGCTTGTTTATCCTCCGGAAGCTCTTCGTCTTGTCCTAGCATTTTGCTCATATTAGCGGTCCATTCATGTCTGGCTACGGCTTTGCGATCCGATGTTAACATAAAGTCGATCTCAAATACACGTGTGCCTTTCTCGTAATTGGCAATCATCGCTTCATAGGCGTTGGTATATGGTTGATCACGAATGCTGCCCATCGCATGGGCGATTAATCTATAAGCGGTAAATCCGTCCCGTTGTTCCTCACTCTCGCTTTCATAGGCGAAAAAGAGTGTGCCCACGGTAACGATCAGTAGTATTAACACGGCGGCAATGCGTTTCATATCACATTCACATCCTCAGTACCTTTTTGTTAGCTAACTACCCGAATTGATGAGGTGCAAAACAAAATAGCCGCCCGAGGCGGCTGTTAAATGGTGGTATGCAAGATTAAATGAATTGTGAATCTCAGTAAGCATTCTTAAGGCCTTTGCGAATAGTCTCCCATATGATTTTGATATCAAATAATAAAGACCAATTTTCAATGTAAAAGATATCTTGTTCAATACGATCCTCGATTGAGGTATCTCCGCGCAGTCCTTTGCTCTGTGCTAATCCTGTTATTCCCGGGCGGACGTGGTGTTTGATCATATATTTCGGGATTTCATCCCGGAATTGGTTCACGTAGTAAGGACGTTCTGGCCTAGGGCCAACTACACTCATATGACCCATCAGAACGTTGAAAAATTGAGGTAACTCATCTAGGCTTGTGCGTCTTATAAAAGTGCCAAAAACGGTTCGACGCGGATCATCCTTAATGGACCATCCAGTGTCTATTGTGCCCTCAGGAATGACTTTCATCGAGCGGAATTTGAACATCATGAAGTTGCGTCGGTTAAGTCCTACTCGCTCTTGTTTGAAGATGACTGGTCCTGCAGAAGTCAATCTTACTCCTACCGCGACAACGAGCATTACCGGAGAAGTTAACAGAATCGCCACTAGCGAGAACACTATGTCAAAGGTTCGCTTCATCAATCGGTTCACCGCAATATCCAGCGGAATATCACGGACATTAATCATGGGCATACCCGCAAAGTTGTCGAAATGAGGCCGTGCTGGCAAGTAATCAAAGAAATCAGGAATGATTAGTGTCCGGACCCCTGCCTTCTCACACACATTGATAATATGCGAATACTTATCATGAGCATCCAGAGGTAATGCCAGAATGACTTCATCAACAAGATGCATAGACAAGAACTCTTCCAGTTCATCGATTCGGCCAAGAATGGGTTTGTATCTTTTCTGTTCACTCTGATCCCAGTGACGATAATCATCCATAAATCCAGTTACTTCATATCCAAGTTCGGGATAATTTTTAAGGTTGTCATAGAAACGCTTGCCCAGTGATCCAGCACCAAGGATGAGCACAAACTGACGATTGAAGCCTTTTTTACGCAAGCGTTTCAGCTGCACTTTCACTATATAGCGATAGATCAGTGTGAATGATATATTGCCAATCATATACATGGCAAGATATGCACGAGAGATGTTTACTTCCTTGAAAAAGAACATCAGGCTCATTAGCATGAAGAAGGCTATGCCATGAGACTGGACGATTTTCCAAAGTTCGTCTACAAATCGTTTTTTTCGCTTGGCTATATACAGAGAGGACATCAGTCCTGTGATAATGGTAAGAACTGCGTAAACCAAGCTCCACATCATATACTTCTCTATAGGTAGTGGATTTTGGTTCGTTAACAGGTCACTCTCAAATTTCAGCCACCAGGCTAGCAAAAATGAAATCTGAATCACGCCAAAATCAGCCGCAATATACAATTGAGTTAGAAATCGTTGATTACGCCGAATCATGGGTTCACCTCGGAAGATGCTTCATTCTCCGCTCTCATGCGGGTTGCAGTCTGCCCTTGTCGAGAAGGAAGGGACAATTTGCTGCGCAGCAGGGACAAAGTAAATTTGAGAGAGATGCCCACCCACACAGCTGTATTCTTGAGTAGATTGTACTTCTTCGCGTAGTGTTTGCGGTGGAACACCCACATCGCTCTATGAAACTCATACGTTATTTTCAAAGGTTTACGACGAGCACTGCCGCCCTTATAGTGCACAATATATGTACGCGGATAATAAAAAATGCCCCATCCCGCTTCTTTGATGCGATAACACCAGTCAATATCTTCTCCATACATAAAGAACGTCTCATCCAACCCGCCAACCTGCTCAATCGTCTCACGCCGCACTAGCATGAACGCACCGACAAGACAGTCTACAGGATATTCATCATCCGGGCTCAAATGTCCCAGTTGATATTGATTAAACTTCGGCCGATCAGGGAAAAGACGAGAAATACCGAATGCATAATAAAATGAAGCCGATGGTGTAGGAAATCCACGCTTACAAGCCTTATCCAAGGAGCCATCAGGCAGGATGACTTTGCAGCCAGATGCTCCCATCTCAGGATGGCGATCCATGAATCCGATCATCGTTTGCAGCGTATCCAGCTGAACGACCGTGTCCGAATTGAGGAGCAGGATATAGCGTCCTTTGGCTACTTCCATTCCTTGATTATTGGCAACAGCGAAGCCTGTGTTATGGTTATTGGCAATCAATTGTACACTTGGGTAAAC
Organism: Paenibacillus sp. BGI2013; assembly: GCF_002843485.1. Classification (NCBI taxonomy): domain Bacteria; kingdom Bacillati; phylum Bacillota; class Bacilli; order Caryophanales; family Paenibacillaceae; genus Paenibacillus; species Paenibacillus sp. BGI2013. The sequence continues at coordinate 832,754 of NZ_PJFA01000002.1, read as the reverse complement.
CTCACGGATAGCTTCCACTGAGCCATCATGCGAAGCATTATCGATAACAATGATTTCAAGGCGATAGGAGGTGTGAGTAGCATACACTGAAGCCAGACAATCCAGCGTCAGCTGACGGGTGTTGTAGTTGACGATGATGATGCTGGCGTCTGGGGGGTGAACTATGTTGCTGATTTCCGATCCTACCCGCGGAGCACCTATGAATCCAGTCATTGTGTAAAAACTCCTGACATTTTTTGCTGTAACAACAGAATTTGATATTCACGAATCATAAAAATCCTTTTTATGAATTCTAATACTAATACTTATTTATTGAAAGTATAGCATATTATTCTGAAAGAGAGGAAAGGAGATCTATCGCAATTACCACATCATACTAAAATAAACAAACCATTCTCCACTTAATCTTTGAAGGTTGGTCATATTATTAACTCTGCCAACTGAATTTTGATCTAATACGGATTCATGCATGTATCGGATTGCATTAAGGCCTACTTTATTTATTATCTATCCTTTTTTGGTAATATGTTGTTCCTGCTTTAATAAAGGAATTGTCTTCTATAGTGTTTCCGTTAATAATTATAGAGGAGGCCCCTAAGAAACAATTACTACCCACATGAACAAACCCGCAAATGTTTACTCCTGGTGAAAAGAAACTATTATCCCCAATTGTTGAATCGTGATTTATGATTACACCTGGCCAAATAAAGTTCGCTTCCCCCAACTGAACATTGAAATCTACAACTGAACCAACAGAAATTATGGTTCCCCTTCCAATACTAGCTGATTTACTGACATATGCTCTAGGGTGAATCAGCGATACCACTTCGTAACCCTGATTGATGATTTTCTCGTATACATCCCACCTGGCTGCCAAATTGTTGTATCCAATGGCTATTGCAATTTCATATTCATTTGGACTATATTTTTTGATAACATCCTCAAAAGAGCCGAGAACTTCCGTCCCTCCATTGAAATCATCAATAAATCCAATAAAATTATGCCCGCACTCCAGAACGAGTTCTCTAACATAACAGGCAAAACTTTGTGAACCATAAATAATCACATTTTTTTCCTTCATCAACTTCCACCACCTCAGTAAATCCCATAACATATTGGCATATTATTAATTTCATACGTGGTCCTTACCACATTAAAAATAAGGTGCATAAGATATATTGTTTTTAACAGCTTGCTTACGCCATTTGCCCAATCTACACGGCCTTCCAAACACTAAACCATTTTACTCAGTGCCAGACTTGGTGTGTAAGATAACTACTATAGAAAGTTCTTTCACTACACTCCATTTTGTTTGGTGACTAAACTATAGATTACGGTAGCTATTTATTAATATCCTCCCATACTTTAACCTCTTCGGAAAAAGCATGGAGGATCTACTAAAACAAAGTACCAACTAAATATGATGGATTTAATCTTTTAATTTTGAAATCAAAAAACTTTTCAATCCTTCACGCCAAGGACGCAAATCGTTAAAACTGTTAGTCCGAATAGACAAATGGTCTATCACTGAGTTGCGTGGGCGTGGTGCCGGACGCGGAAAATTTTCGGTTGTACATGGCTCTAATTTTGCTTGAATGCAGATCCCCGCTACAGCTTGCGCTTCCTCAAAAATTGCTTGCGCGAACTCATACCAAGTGCAGGCCCCGCTGTTGGATGCATGATATACACCATACTTCTCCGTCACCATGAGCTCAAGTAGTACCCCAACCAAATCCACGGTATACGTTGGTGATCCTTTTTGGTCATCGACTACTTGCAGTTTGGGCTTTTCTTGACCAAGCTTCAGCATCGTTTCGACAAAATTATTGCCATGAAGTCCGTATACCCAGGATGTCCGCACAATAAACCATCTTGACGACAACGTCTGTACCAGTAATTCTCCAGCTCGCTTGGACTTCCCATATACGCTTTGTGGGTTGGTATTGTCATACTCCTGATAAGGCTTATTCGAACTACCGTCAAAGACATAGTCTGTACTGATGTAGATGAGCTTCGCTCCTACCTTTTCTGACGCTACGGCAACATTGCGGGTTCCCACCGCATTCACCGTATAAGCTCTATCTGTATCTGTTTCAGCAGCATCAACAGCTGTAAAAGCAGCACAATGGATGACCACCTCTGGTCCATATGAAACGATGACGTCATTAACCTTTGATTGATCAGTAATATCCATCTGATCACGGTTGCATGCTAGAACGGAATGTCCCTCCTTTTCCAAAAGCAGCACTACATCCCGTCCTAGTTGTCCGCTAGCCCCTGTAACTAGTACCTTCATTGCTTCGCATCTCCCAAGCGAGAGCCGTATTGTTTGGAGTAATACTGTTGGTAAACACCCGATTGTATCCGCATCCACCACTCTTTGTTGTCCAGATACCATTGAATGGTCTCCTTGATACCTGTCTCAAACGTGTGCTTCGGCTTCCAGCCGAGCTCGGACATCATTTTGGTCGGATCGATGCCATATCTGCGGTCATGTCCAGGACGATCCTGTACATATTTAATCAAAGACTCTGGTTTGCCAAGCTGCTCCAGAATGGTTTTTACAATGTGCACATTGGTCCTCTCGTTATTGCCGCCAATATTGTACACCTCACCATCCCGTCCCTGGTGGATAACCAGATCGATAGCACTACAATGATCTTCAACATAGAGCCAATCCCGAATATTCAAGCCGTCTCCATATACAGGCAAGGCCTCATCTGCCAAGGCACGGGATATCATCAGCGGTATCAACTTTTCAGGAAACTGGTAAGGACCATAGTTGTTGGAACAGCGAGTTATGTTCACTGGCAGCTCAAAGGTTTCATGATACGCTCTTACAAGTAGGTCTCCACCTGCTTTGGACGCCGAATACGGACTGTTAGGCTGCAGCGGCGTCTCCTCCTTAAACAAACCTGTAGGACCGAGCGAACCGTAGACCTCATCCGTTGATACCTGGACAAACTTGGTGACGTTATGTTTTTTGGCTGCTTCTAGCAGTGCTAGGGTACCATTCACATTGGTCCGCACAAACACATCTGGTTCCAGAATGCTTCGATCCACATGTGATTCCGCAGCAAAGTTAACAACTACATCTATGCCTTGACCGATCAGGAGATCCATCTTGACAGTATCTGTAATGTCAGCTTTGATAAAGGTATGCCGCGTATTACCCTCGAGTTTCTTCAGGTTTTCTAGATTTCCTGCATACGTCAAGGCGTCCACATTGATAATTTCATAATCCGGGTGCCTCTGCAGCATATACATCACAAAATTGCTTCCAATAAATCCGGCACCGCCGGTAACGAACAGCTTCATAACATCGAAACCTCCTGTATCTCACTATCCAAAATTAAAGTTGATCTCTGCATCATGCAAAATCGGGTGTTTCTCGTCCTTCACCGATAAAATAGGATTGGAAATAGGCCAATCTATTCCAAGTGCCGGATCATTCCATAATATGCCACGGTCATCTTCCGGGGAATAGTATTCGTCCACTTTGTACAAGACTTGGGTGTTTGGTACGAGAGTACAAAATCCATGAGCAAAGCCCTTTGGTACAAGTAACTGTCGATAGTTATGCTCACTTAGAATAAACCCTTCCCACTGTCCAAATGTTGGCGAACCTCTACGAATATCTACAATTACATCATAGATTCCTCCAGAAATGACTCGAATGAGCTTCGTCTGTGCTTTGGGGTTTAGCTGATAGTGCAAACCGCGTAATACGCCAGCCTGTGCGGACAAGGATTGGTTATCTTGCACAAAGTGGTAGTTGAGTCCATGCTGCTGCATGTGCTGATCATTATAACTTTCCATAAAAAAACCACGATGATCCCCGTGAACCATCGGTTCCAGTAGACTGGCTCCTTGCAGCTTCAAAGGAGTTACTTTCATGAGCAGGTTCCCCCTGACTTAAATTTTCAGTTTACCAAACTCTTCGCTAAAAATTAGATCTTGGGCAAGTTCATTGGCTTTAGCCAGTGATGCATGCGTACCTGCATCTGTCCACCAACCTTGAAGGACATCGTATGTAAGCTGCCCTTTTTCAATATATGCATTATTAACATCTGTGATCTCCAATTCACCTCTTCCAGATGGTTTTAATGTCTTTATAATGTCAAACACATTGTGATCAAACATATATATCCCTGTTACAGCAAAATTACTTTTGGGTTTTTCGGGTTTTTCTTCGATAGATAAAATACGATCTTCCTGGATTTCAGGTACTCCAAATCGATTTGGATCATTAACCTCCTGTATGAGAATTTTAGCACCGTTAGCTTGAGCTTTAAAATTTTCAACAAAGGGTCCTATATCATCCGCAAATACATTGTCACCTAGAATGACAACCATTTTTTCACTCGCTACAAATTGTTTAGCCAGATTCAAAGCCTGAGCGATTCCTCCAGCTTCATCCTGTACTTTGTAAGTAAAAGAAACATTCATCTCGCTACCACTGCCCAGTAGATTAACTACATCTCCCATATGTTCTTTACCCGTGACGATGAGTATATCTTCTATCCCTGCCAATTTAAGTTTATAAACAGAATGAAAAATCATAGGGTATTTACCGACGGGGAGTAAGTGCTTATTGGTTACTTTAGTTAAGGGGTACAAGCGAGAACCAGTACCACCTGCAAGAATTATACCCTTCATTTTAAAAACACCCTTCTATTAATGGTAAAAATTATATATTGCTTCAATAACTTTACCAATATTATTGTCATCTATATTATAATACATTGGAAGTCTTAGGATTTTGTCGCTTTCTGAAGTTGTAAATTTATCCACTCCATGAAACCTGCCAAATTGTAAGCCACCAGCTGATGAGTGTAACGGAATGTAATGAAAAACGCTTTGAATTTCTTTACTTTTTAAAAATTGAATTAATCGTGTTCTTTCCTCCAGCGATTTACACTTGATATAAAACATATGGGCATTATGTTCACATTCAACGGGGATAAAAGGAAGTTTGATTAATTCCTCCTGTTGTAATTGCTCTAAGCCAGTGTAATATTTAGTCCAGCTCTCTTTGCGACTGTCATTAATAACGTCCGCCATTTGCAATTGAGCGTACAAAAACGCAGCATTTATTTCGCTGGGTAAATAGGAAGACCCTATATCTACCCAAGTATATTTATCTACTTGACCTCTAAAAAAAAGGGAACGGTCTGTTCCTTTTTCTCTGATTATTTCTGCTCGTTCCACGAACGATGAATCATTCACAAGTAAGGCCCCGCCTTCCCCGCAATTGTAGTTCTTGGTCTCATGAAAACTATAACAACCCAAATGCCCAATACTACCTAGGTACCTGCCCTTGTATCGACTCATAACCCCTTGTGCTGCATCTTCAATAACAAGCAGGTTATACTTCTTTGCTATCTCCATAATCGTGTCCATTTCACAAGACACTCCTGCATAATGAACGGGAACTATAGCTTTAGTTCGTGTAGTTATCGCAGCCTCGATCAATGTTTCATCAATATTCATCGTATCTGGACGAATATCGACAAACACAATGTTTGCACCCCTTAAAGCAAAAGCATTAGCTGTTGAAACAAATGTATAAGAAGGAAGAATCACTTCATCTCCTTCTTTAATATCAGCTAATATAGCCGCCATCTCCAGGGCATGGGTACAAGAAGTTGTCAACAATGTTTTAATCGTATCGAATTTAGATGCCATCCATTGGCTGCTTAATTTGGTGAACTCTCCATCCCCAGAAAACCGGCGATTTTCAACAACTCTCTGGATATACTCTTGTTCTTTACCAGTAACTCCAGGTACATTAAATAGTATCATGAGAAAAAAAGCCCCTATCGTTTAAATTCATCAAACAACCTCATAAATTAAATATAATTACCCCGGCAATAATGAAGAAACTTGCAATAATCTTTTGTTTAGTAAACCTCTCTTTTAAGAAAATATATGAAAATAGCAGAGTACCCACATAGTTAAGTGCAATGATTATAGTGAAATTTTTCAAAGCTATGAATTTCAACAAATATACCGACAACACGGTCGATATCAAGAAGAGCATATACCCCGCCACTATAGGAAGATTAATAGACACTATAGCCTTATTCTTCTTTCCTTTTACTGCACCTACCTTCAGCAAAATTTGAGCAAAGCTGTTGATTAAAATCAATAAGGCACTAACCAATAGAATCATGATTTTTCGCTCTTTATATTTAGGATAATGATGCCTGTCATAATAGTAAGCACTCCGATTATATTATTAAAAGTAACTTCTTCATGAAACAAAAAATAGCTAAAGGCAACAATAATAATATTGTTTAGTGCAGTTAATGGATATGCAAAGGACAGGTCTAGATCCTTTAATGTACGCTGCCAAAAAATGGCTTGAAAAAACAAGCAAGCTACAGACAATATATAATAACTATTTGTAAAAACCAGTAACACATGACCTTCTCCCACAGTATCTGCTGCAAACTTTGAAAAAAGGGAAGCAGTAGATTGAAAAATTATGCTTAATAAAAGGAAAAGATAGCTTTTTCTTATTTCAAATTTCATTTTCTCTCCAGCCCCAAATATAATAGGAAGCATCCGATCCAGTCTGGAATAACAAATCAAAAATCGTGACATAGTGATCAAAAGGAGGGTGAAATTGATTGTATTCTGGATAATGGTTGTAATCCTTATATACTAACTCAATCCCTTCTTCTTCAAAACGAGCATCGTCAATGTAGTCCTTGGCAGCGGGCCCTGAAACGTAAAGATCCGTTTCAGATTTGTGGAGCAGTTCCATTAATCTGTCTAATTTTTTCCCTTCACTTCTAAACTCCCTTGAATCCTTAAACGTTGTTGAAACACCTAATATATCTTTAGAAATATATCGAATTAAATATTGATTGAGCTCGGATAGACTGCTCCATTTTTGTTCCAAATAAACATGCTCAAGAAAATCTTTATACAATTTAAAATACGGCGCTTTTGAATACAACGCACTTATCGTTTTATAGTGCTTTACATTCCAATTCGAATTAGGCAACATCACTTCACAGATCAAGGAATCATTCGAATTATTCACGGGGATTGTAAGCCACTGAGCACCCGTCGTGCTTTTGACTTTATTGCGATTTCTCCAATCGTTTTTTGTATACTGAACATCGTCATAGAAGATGAATGTATCCACATCATTAATGATATCGAAATAGCCTTTCCACGGTAAATAATTCGATTGAAGCACAGCTACTTTGTTCATAATTCATCCTCACTTATTTTTATACTTAAAACATTCACGCCCACTTATCCCCATTTACACCAATCCCATATATTTGGATAAACAATCCTTTAATTCCAATCACGTTTTGCTTCCCTGTTCATATACTTTTCTAACAACAGAGACTGGCCGATCTTTAGTCTCATTGAAAATTTTGGATACATAGACCCCTACTACTCCTACGGAAAAAATAATAAGACCACTCATTAACCATATAGAAACCATAACACTAGTCCATCCACCTATCACCGATTGGAAAAACACCTTTCGGAACACTAAAAATATAGCATAGACGAACGAGAAAAAAGCAATTAAAGAACCACTTGCCATAATAAGCAGAAGAGGCCTGCTGCTAAAAGAAGTAACCCCATCCATCATGAGTGTCAACTTCCTAATTAAATTATAGGAACTTGAGCCTTTGTAAGTCTTTTTTATGGCATAAGACTTCTGTCTGTACCCTACTTTTTCAAACATCGCTGCCAAGAAAACGTTTTGATCTTTGAACTCCAATAGACTACTCACATAACGTTTAGTCATTATACGAATCGTACAAGGGTTTTTAGGGATTTTTTCATCCGAAATCGAATTAAAGAACTTATAAAACAAATCCCCAGCGATCCTTCTATAGAAGGTCCCTTCTCTTTCGCGCTGTACCCCGTAAATAACATCGTATTCTCCGTTACCCCGTAACCATTCATTATAAAACAATTCCAGATTCTCGGGTTCCTCTTCTAGGTCACAATCCAACAAAAATATCAAATCACCTCTAGCATAAGAAAGTCCACTTAAAATGGCCTTATGATGACCAAAATTTTTAGATAAATCTATTACTTTCACACAAGGATCCTGTTGTTGAATTTTTACTGCTACATCTAGTGAGTTATCCGGAGAACCATCATTTACCATGATAATTTCATGGGACAATCCAAGTTTAGTGATATTTCCTTTTATTCTTGAATAAAATTCAGGAAGATAGGCGGCGGAACGGTACATTGTAGTTACAATAGATATTTTCATTTAGGATACTCCTTTTAAACACTATCGAGGTGTTATATTTGTAACCAATACCCCGAGTTCCCTTATGTCATTATTGATTCCTGACTTTTGGGGAGTAAATGAGGAATTTAATTTAATTTTTATAGAATTGGATTCAACGTTTGGTTTAAGCGGCAACTTTATACTAAAGCTTCCTTCATCCATTGCTTGCTCTAAAGTGAGTTGTCCGTCAATAAGAATGGACATTTTCACATTATTCTGCTCAGGAGGAATATAACCAGATATGGTAGCTTCACTAAATGTAGTTATACTATCCCGTCTAACAAGGAACTCGAACTCCTTTTTAGTCCATCTTACACCATTCTCTTCCTCATACCATCCCGATTTAGGGGTTAGATATTCATTAAAGAAATTCACTTTATTATTCTCCGAAAAAATATTCAAATGATTCTTTTCTAATAACCTAAACCCATTAATTACAGCCTCTATATTAGGGTTTTGGAACAAACTCAACTCATCATTACTAGAATTACTATAGTTAAGTGCGATTTGTTGTAAGTTTTCAAAATATATCTTTCTATAGGGGGAAGTTTTCCACTCAATGATATTAGTAAATAAATAAGCAATGAACACTACCGCAACCAACATTAGATTTATGATTTTCTTTACGTTCCATCTTGATAAACTTCTATTTGTCGACATAGTAGCAGACATCCATAACAACCCAATTATTCCATATTGAGTATCAGTTGTGTATCTTGATGAGACACCATAATCTAATCCATAATTAAAGCGAGCAACTAGTATCAAAACAAATATGATGAAAGAATATACTATAAGTAAAAAAGGCACTATTGTACGTTCATAGATCTTATTTTTGAAAAAACAATAAATATAGTAAACATATGCAACAAATAAAGAAAAACCAAAAAAAATCATAAAGTTAATACTTAAATATTTTTCATATATGCTCACTCCGATTACGCTAGAAGCAATCGAGACGAAGATGAATTTAGTAGCATCTATAGGATGGCTTAATATATTTAGCGCCTTATCTAATATAGATGTATTTTGCGACACATGATTTCCATCATAAATTCCATAGAAATAAAAGGCATATAATAGGATGCAATAAAGAGTAAGCCCCCCTAAAAACAACCACTTCCTTTTGTCGTAAAGTTTATGCTCAGAAATCTGAATAACTGCAAAAGTTATAACCAAACTCAAAATCAAAGCAGGACTATATCCTGCCCCAAACACCAGAATTGCAAAAAAGATAAAAATTAATAATACAGTTAAAGATTTATTATTGTATTTTTTTAAATACTGATCAAATGAAATCATAACCATTAGAAAAAATAACATTCTTAACATTATACTCATTCCAATGCTTAGAACAATATTTTCCCACTGAATCAAGCTAAAGATAAGACATATGATTACAGAAAAAGTTATGTCTGTTCTCATCGTTCTTTCGACACTTGAACTTGTATAAATTCTATAAAAAATAAATGCTGTAATTAGCAAACACACAGCACCCAAGTATATTTCATACATGGTATTAGAATTAAAAAAGATAGCGTTCATTAGCGAAATAATGTTATACCCAAGAATCCGATGTTCCAAGTGTGCACGCCATAGATCATTGAAAGTTAGAGTTCCTGAGAAAAACTCATCTAGGATGGGTATTTGATCAAATTGATCTTGAAAAAAAATATTAGCTGAAGACTTATATGCGTATAACAAATATAAAATAAATTGTATAGATATAACTGTAAAAATTAGATAATTCCCTGTTTTTTTATTCAAAGTTAACTCGTTCTCCTTCCAACCTTATAACATCATCTTCCCCAATATACTCCCCTACTTGAACCTCAATTAAATGTAAATCGATCTTCCCTGGATTCTCGACCGTATGCTCATCGCCCATATGAATGAAGGTAGATTCATTTCTTCGAAGCAGGGACTGTTCCCCATTCACTGTAATTAAAGCAGTCCCGCTTACAACAATCCAATGCTCATTACGGTGGAAATGTTTTTGGACGCTAAGCTTTTCCCCTGGCTTCACCACCACTTTTTTAATCTTATAGTTCGGTGAAATGTCTAACTCCGTATGATTTCCCCACGGTCTGTATGCAGTAACATGATTATCGCAAAGATTAGATTTTCTCCGTTTCAGTTCAGTAACGATTTCTTTTACTTTTTGAGAAGACCCTTGTTTGGATATCATTAATGCATCAGGCGTATCTACAATCATAAGATCTTCCACATCGATGGTTGCAATCATCCTGTCATTTGACAGGATAAGATTACGTGAAGAATTAACACTAATATAATGATCAGCCAAAGAATTGCCTACCTCATCTTTGGGCAGTTGTTCATATAAAGCTTCGAAGCTGCCAAGATCAGACCAGCCAATGTCGGAAGAGACGACTTTTACGTTGGTACTGTATTCCATAACCGCATAATCGACACTGTTAGAAGGTATGGCCTCCATCTCTTCTTTGAGTATACGAATGGTGTCGTAATGGACTCTTGCATTGTTAAAAGCCAAGAGCGTTCTATCATAAATCTCATTGGCTGAGGCCTCTAATTCCTTGAGGAATACCCCTGCTTTGAATAGAAACATTCCGCTATTCCAATAAAAGTTTCCTGATTCCAAATACCTTTCAGCAGTTAATAGATCTGGTTTTTCTTTAAAGGAAACTACATCCTGACCATCCGCTTCTATGTATCCGTAACCTGTTTCAGGATAATTCGGGTTGATCCCAAAGGTTACCATGTATCCTTCAAGAGCCAGTCCTTTGGCTGTTTCAAGACAACGATTATATTCTTGCTGATTTTGAACTACATGATCAGATGGTGTAATCAATACTAATTCATCTTCCTCTGCAGCAAAACAAGCCAAAGCTATAGCCGGCGCGGTATTCCGGCCGACTGGCTCCAGGATAAATTTATCTGCTTTCATCTCTAACTCATTAAGATGATCTAATGCCAAGAAATACTGTTCTTCGTTAGATACAATATATGTTTGATCACAAAGGGAGGCATTTCTCTCCGCGGTCATTTGAAATAAAGAGCGGTCTCCTATCATTTTATTAAATTGTTTAGGATACAAAGTTCGAGACAGCGGCCATAACCGCGTACCATTCCCTCCGCATAACACAACATTTATCATATTCGTATCTCCTAGTCTTTAAAATCGAGAGCAAGGATCTTACTAGCAGCCTCTCGCGTGAAATATTTTTCTATATATTGGACTGATGCTTGGAAATGGGCATTCCACATCGTTTCGTCTTGATACAATTGAATGACGGAATGAGCAAACTGCTGCGCATCATTGGCTATTGTCATTACTATCTCAGACTCTTCCAATCCTTCTGAACCGATTGATGTTGTAATAACAGGCACTTGATAATAAATCGCTTCGACTACTTTTCCTTTAACGCCCGCTCCATAACGTAGAGGCACAATGACAAGCTTGGACTGATTATAATATCTCTCTAGTTCTTCATCGGATACAAACCCAGTAACGATTACATCCTCAGCGGATCTTGCTTTTAAATCATCAGGAGGATTGGAACCCACAATATAAAGCTTTACATTTGGAATATACCTTTTGATGCTATCGAAAATTTCATCCAAAAACCATACGATTCCGTCATAATTCGGAGCATGGTTAAAACCGCCAACAAATAGCAAATCTTTTCTAGCATCAAAGCCCTCAATCTTTTTAGCGTAATTATAAGAATGTTCATACGGAAATAACGGAATATTTCTTACTGGTTTATTCGGGAACTCATTTTGAAGCAGTGATTGTTCATATGAACCTACTACATGAATAACATCAGCATCATTAAATAGGGAAAACTCTGTTTTCTTCCACTCTTCTGAGGATTTCATAAGATTTGTATTTCCCGTTAATTCATAATTTCTCATTTCTCTAAGAAAATGAAGATCGTGGCCGAAATAGATGATTTTCGCTGAAGTGAATTTCTTAAACGTCTCCATGTATTTTATAGAAATATGTGGACGATTAAGATAAACATAATCAATATAGGCTCCATTATTTTTAATCCATTTGTTTATATTTTTCGCATAATAGTCTCCGTATAAGACTTCTATTCCAAGTTCTTGTAAGTTCGAGGTGTAAGGCTCATGTTTAAAGAAATTATCGCCTATGAAAATCACATGGAAACCCATCGAAACAAATAACTGTAAATAGAAATACGTCGCTCTACTACCTGCATCTTTGTCATAATGCGGCACATAGTGATCCACGACTACAATGGTTTTTCTATTCCTACTTCGATCCTTGGCCCAAAAAATATGTTCAGCATTAGGAAATTGATCTCTGAGTAATTCTTCCTTCCATTTATCCATGAACTTCTCTTTATTAGTAACTTGATAACTTTTAATGCCATTACTCGTATCTGTTCCATGCGAAATACCCTCAAAATGCACGATAACAGACTTAGGTTGCAATAACACTTTATAGCCTAGGCGCCTAACCTCAAATGCAAAATCTGTATCCTCAAAATAAGCTGGTACATATCTTTCATCGAATCCTCCGAGCTCCTGCCATATCGTGTGTCTAATCAAAATAGCAGCTCCGGAAATATAGTCCGCTTCTTTCACATAGTTGTATTCTGGTTTCTCAGGATCATCCAAACGGCCGTAATTCCAACCGCTTGCATCATTCCAAATAATTCCGCCAGCTTCCTGTAATCTCCCATCTGGATACACAAGTTTAGACCCTACCATACCAATCGAAGGTTCGGGCTCAATAAGTTCTACCAGAGAACTCAGCCAATTTGCTTGGACGTTAGTATCATTATTTAGAAAAAACACATATTTTCCACGAGCTGACTTGGCAGCATTATTACAGTTAAGCAGGAACCCTCTATTTACCCCATCTCTAACTATAGTAATATTTTTCACTATTTTCTCAATATCAATTGTCTCATCAGTGGACATGTCATCTGCTATAATCACTTCGTATGTTAGATCCGGTGTGTTTTCCAGTATAGAAGCGAGGCAAGAATACGTATACTTCCATTGATTGTAAACAGGTATAATAATAGATACCAAAGGTTTCTCAAAATGGTTGAACTCTAACTCATCGTAGTTTGTTACAGTATATAGTTGCAGTTCCGTTTGTTGGTTATTGTCATCATGACGATCAACATAGGAGTCAATTCTACTCATAAGTTGGGAAGGTTTTTCAGAATTCAAATAATATTTTATTTTTTTAAAATTTGTTTTATTTAGCTTTGAAAGCATTAATCTTGGGTTCTTCAAAGTTTTTGAAGCAAGTTTTAATAATACCTTTCTCTTTGAATTTTGTGGCACCACCCTGTCTCTCACAGAGTAATATTTACTTAAAATACGCCAGCCACGAGAGGAATAAACATTCTCTAATTTCCGTTCACTTTCGAGTAGTTGATTGATGTGGCCATCCTTATTTTTTATTTCTTGTTTAAAATCCATTATTTCCTTTTCTTTTGCTACAAGTTGAACCTCAGATTCTCCCCTTTGTTTGGTAAGCTCGTTTATTGTGTTGTCTTTTGAGGATATTTCTGAGTGTAGCGAAGAAACTTGTTGATAAACATCCTTCTGAATTTGATTAAGTTTTACATTTAATAGCTGTAGTTCTTCATCTTTTTTATTAATCTCGAATTGGACAGAAAGGACATCTTCTAGAGTGCTTGTGTCTTTTAGTACTCTTTGAGCATTTTGATATTCTCTACCTTCTCCAAAGACATAGCGTTGGAACCCTTCTTCCATTTGCTCAAAGATCTGAATATAATCCAAATTTATTCCAAAAAAGAGAAGGAACTCTTCCTTTTTTGCAAGGTGACTCAGATAGTCTGCGTACTTAGCATAAAATTCATTTATACTTCTATACAGAATAAAATCTACAGGTACCAACATTTCGAATACCCATTCATAATCTATTACAGTAAATTGTCCTTTATCAAGAGTTACATTTTCAAAAGTTAAGTCCAAGTTGGATATCCTTTGACACATCACATTAGAAAACGGAGGTTCGAGTCCAAACACTTCTTTAAACGTTGTTCCGGATTCAAAACTTTCATTATAAACAAGCGGTTGTTGAAGCACCATCAACTTGTATTGGTTCAAATAAGAAAATATCTTGTTTTTGTTACCATCTATTATTTCCTCAAACAATAAGGAATCAAGACTAGGAGAATTAATATACTCAAAGGTAATAACATTTTCTTCCAAATGCGATTCTGCTATTTTTATATCATTCATTATTAATCTTAATTTGATATAATTATCGTGAATACTGCTTATATGGGAATAAGCCTCTTTGGTCAGAGCTTTTTTTTGTGCGAATATCCCCCCCACCTTATCAATATACACAATAGTAGATGTCTGGTATTGGGGCAGCCGTTCCCTATTGAATTTAGAATATATAACTTTCATGAAACAATCCCCTCATTCTTTCGAAAATATCAGAAACGAGTTAGAGAAAAAAGGAAACATCTCATTCTGAATTATATTATCAAAGGTAATTTTTTCGTTAAATAAAAGTAACCTATCACGGTCGAAGTTCGGTGTAATTTTAAGATCACCTGGCTTTGGTAAATAGCTGTCAGAGAACACTTGAGATGGCAACTTATAATCCGGCATTGGGTAATAAAAATCATTATTAAAAAATCCAGCCTTTTTCAATAACTCTTCAATCTCTTTTTTACTGAACGTCCTAACTTCATCATTTCCCACATAATGCTCAATACCATCAAACCATTGCCCGGTATGATCCTCAGTAGCTCCAGCCCAATACTTCAGTCCATATTTATTTTCAATCGCAATAATAAGAGTCCCATTAGGACTAAGCATTGATTTTGCCTTTTTCAAAAAATCAAAATATGGGGAGGACCCCTCCCCATATTTTCCAGAATACTCTAACACTCCGATGAGTGTAATATAATCAAATTTCCTATCAAAAGGTATATCTTCAAAATTACCAACAATTACTTCTATATTTTCACGGTCCTCATATCTGTTCGCAAGAATTTCTGCTCTTTTTTTTGAAAGTTCAATAGCAGTTACTTTATTTACCTTTTCACTTAAAAGTCCAGTAATTGCTCCACATCCCGCTCCGATTTCCAGTAAAGACGCTCTTTCATTAAATGGATACCATTCAAGAAGGTTGGATCTAATTGGAGATAGATGGTATAGAATAGGCCAACTGGAATTTTCTTTAAGAACATTATGAAAGGACTTATGATTTTTAGTTATATGAAGCAGTTTATCTTCTACTTCTCCATCACTATAAAGATCTTTCCCATTATAGTAATCTAGGTTGAGTTTCAACGTTAACTCTCCTTTCTATAATCGGTCTAGTTGTATTTTAGTATTTAAGTCCGCTATTCCAACGATAGATTTCAATAAAACAACTCTAAAAAAAATAACATCATATAGTCGGTGATAAACTACCAGTTCATCATTTTCATATCCCGTACAACCGAACGATAATGTATAAGTACCACCTTGTAAATTCAGTTGATGCGAGAAAGAAACCACTACCTCATCACCCGAATTGTAATCACCTGTAAATTCTCCATTATACCACGTGTTTGTTCCAGCAATCTCCATACCTTTAATGTCCTTGATAACGAAGGCAAAAATAGGATTCGATACACTAGAGTTAAAACGAACTCTAATTCTAAATGTTGTAATTTCATCACTTTGAAAAGAATTATTCAATGTATTTAACTGATCAAACATGCCAAAATCAATAATTTCAGCTTTTTTATCACCATAGTCTATAAAATCAGGATGTATGTCCATTTCAAGTTTCCAGTTCGTACTTATCTCTTTTCTCTCTTCATTCATTTGAACCTCAGGTTGAGAAGTAGTGGTAGTTGAAGTGAAATTTTTGGTAAGAATCCTTTTGTAAATATCAACCATTTCTTTAGGAGAACCTTGATCTATAAGCTGGCCCTCATCAAGTAGGATCGCGGTGTTACAGTATCGAATCACGCTATCTAGTGAATGAGATACAAATAAAATGGTTTTCCCTTTTTCCTTAAACTCGTCAAATTTCCTGTAACATTTAGCCTGGAAGTGAATATCTCCTACAGATAGAGCCTCATCAACAATTAATATATCTGGGTCGACATTAATGGCAACAGCGAAAGCCAGTCGAGCAAACATTCCACTAGAGTAGGACTTGACAGGCTGCTTAATAAACTCGCCTATATCCGCAAAATTTAAAATATCCTCTATTTTCTCATCTACTTGCTCTTTAGAATAGCCCATTATGGTTCCATTTAAATATATATTCTCTAAGCCGGTATATTCAGGATTAAAACCTGCTCCCAGTTCTAACAACGCTGATATTTTCCCATTAACTGCAACTTTCCCACTAGAAGGCGTAAGGACTCCTGTTATAATCTTAAGCAGTGTCGATTTACCAGAACCATTCTTACCTATAATAGCAAGTGCATCTCCCTTTTTGAGTTCAAATGACACTTGATTCAACGCATTGAAATCTCGATGATAATCTTTTTTAAAAGGATTCAAGCCCTCTTTTAAACGATCAATAGGATTCTCATATATTTTATATGTCTTAGTTACGCCCTCAACTTTAATAGCAACATCTGAATTCATGCTTTTATTTTCTCCCTTATCAAAGTACGTCTGCAAAATGCGGACGAAGTTTTTTAAACATGGTTCTTCCCACTACTAATATAACTATAGTACATAACCAGAAGTAGACTGTTAGTTTTGGATGCTCCCAGAACCATGACTTATAAATAAAGGTATCTCTGTAACCCTGAATAATATAGAAGGCAGGGTTTATTTTCAAAAGAAAAGCATATTTCTGAGGAATAATATCCAGTGAATAGAATATAGGAGTTAACCAAAATCCAAACTGTAGAACTGTAGATACGATTTGTCCCATATCTTTAAAAAAGATTATCAAAGATGATGTAATCCAAGAAATCCCCAACACTAATACTGAAATACAAAAAACATAATATAACACCTGGACATTATAAACATTCGGGAAGTAACCATAGATACTAAACATTAAAAAAATAACTGCAACAAAGAACAGATGAACCCATAAGGCAGAATAAATCTTTACAATCGGTAAGAGACTCACTTTGAAAACGACCTTTTTCACCAAATAACTATTATCTGTAATAGATGTAGTCGCTCCTTGAATAGAATCTGAAATAAAAAACCACGGAATCATAGCTGAAATTAGCCATAATATAAATGGGAAATCATCAATCGGTGTTGATTTGAATCCAACTTGAAAAACAAACCAAAAAATAATGATTTGAATCATAGGTTGGATAAAGGCCCACAGTATTCCTAAAAAAGATCCGACATATCTTGTTTTAAAATCTTTCTTTGTAAGTTCAGCAACAAATCTATATTTTGTAATAAACTCATCATTCCATCTAGATAACATTCACACATGAACCTCATTTCTATAAATTTAACAGCCTTTAGAAAGTAGCGGTGTTTACATACCTATGCTAAAATAATGTCGTATCTACAAGCAAAGGAGACTTCAATCTTGTCGAATCCAGTATACGGGAAAACGAAGAAGACGTCGAACAAAGCCACGCTTGGTTCGTCTCCACTTCTAAAAAGGTCATTAACCATAGGACTGATCATATTTTTACTCTGGTCCGCTTTTCAAGTTGCGCTATTCAATGGGCAATTGCTGCAATTTGAAGCTCCCATTTATTGGGCGGTTGCAATCACTACCCTCCTATTTATCATCTGGGTAGCCATTTACTTCAAACAAATCAAGTTAGAAACACAGCAAGATTGGCTCAAAGTGGCCGTGCTATTGATTCCACTTACCTATGTACTATCCCTCATCAGTGCTGCATCGGAATATTTGGCAATCAATATGATCCTCATCCAGTGCATTTATGCGATAATTTTTGTGATGACGATGTACCTGCTTCAAAACAACAAAATCAATCATATCATACAATCTTCTTTAATAGGAATTGCATATGTTATTGTGGGTTTTGGTTTGTTAAACTGGCTAGGAGCCTTCAGTTTCGCCGGCAAGCTGGTGGGGTGGTTTTCTGCAGGAGTTATTAACGGTGTATACAACCAAGCGATCTGGAATGATTCAAACGGACCACGACTTGCATCAGTGTTTCAGTATCCTAATACATACGCCGCATTCCTAATGGCATTTTTATTTATCACCATTTTTAGTATGATCCGTTCCAAAAAAGTGTACACGCAGTTTCTACATAGTTTTATGCTTGTACCTATTATTTTGTCGCTACTGTTGACACTTTCCCGGACTGGGCTTGTCATGCTTCCGATTGTGTTCGTTATACTGTTATTATTGTTAAAACCCGCTAAACAAATTCTATGGTTTATCTATAGCGGAGTAGCCGCAATCGGCACACTGGTTGTATTGAATCCAATAAATACAGCAGGACTTGAATTGCAACTACAATTTTCCGGCTCACTCGCAGCCAAGGGTTGGATTTATCTGTTAGCAGCATCCATCATTGTGGCAATAGTAAGTTGGGTTATCCAGCGTTGGATCGCACCACAACTAGAGCATGGCATTCAATCCTGGTCAGCTCGAAAAGGCTCCAGTTTATGGATTCCACTAGGATCTGTTATTCTCACAGTTGTTGTTTCCGTGCTTCTGCTCGGTACGAGTGTGCGAAATATTTTACCTGATAGCATCAGCACACGGCTTGAAAATATCAATTTCCAACAGCACAGTGTGCTGGAGCGGATTACATTTTATAAAGATGCTACAAAGTTATTTGCAGACTACCCAGTCATTGGTGCGGGCGGTGGCGCTTGGACCGCCTTGTATGAGAAGTACCAGAACAATCCTTATATTAGCGCCCAGGCTCACAACTTCTTCATGCAATATCTGGTTGAGGTCGGGATCATAGGCTTTGTTGTTTTTATGGCATTTATTCTCTTTGTATTCTATCAATATGTGCGTGCTTATTTAAAACGGAGTGAGGAAGAACGCGAATCGCATTTTGTGTACTTCATTCTATCGATGTCCATTCTGGTATTGAGCCTTCTCGATTTCAATATGAGTTATGTCTTTATTGGAATCTTGGTATTCCTTGGACTCGGCGGTATGGCTGCTGCCATGGACCCCAAGCCGATGCGTCGATTGAAGATGAGCGACTCCACCGCACGCGGAATCTACAGTTCGATTTCGGGAGTAGCTGTAATCGTTCTGCTCATTATGTCTATTCGTTTCCTGCAAGCGAATCAATATGCCTACGAGGCTAAGGAGGTAGCTCAAACGAGCCAAGACTTCCAGATGATCAAAGCTCCACTGGAAAAAGATCTTTCGATTCGAAGCACACATTCAGACTCCTTGCTGATGCTGGCTTCCCTGTATCAACAAGGCTATGAGCAAACAAAAGATGATCAGTTCTATACAGCCTCAGCACAGTTGCTCCAGCGTGGTCTTGAAGCAGAGCCCTTTAATAAAGGTATGGTTAAGCAACTCATAAGTTTAGACGAATTGAAGGGTGAGTTTGACCAAGCGTATGCACTCCAAAAAGAATATGCGGCCAATTATGTCTGGGATATGGCTTGGTACGAAACACTGATAAGCCGTTCATTCGATCTTGGTTATCAAGCACTTGGACAAGGCGATGCAGCTAAGAAGGAATCTTATTTCACTTCAGGTCTGGAAGCCTATCAGCATGTTGTTGATGGAGTAGAACATCTACAGACCCTCCCTGAAGGACAACTTCAAGGACAGCCGTTCGAGCTGACTCCAACAATGATTCTGAACGCGGGGAAAATAAAATACATGTTAAACGATTCTGCTGGAGCAGCTACTATCCTTAAGGGTGGGATTGCAGAGGATCTGACCGATGCTACCAACCGTGAAATTGCTCGTTGGTACCTTGCCGCTCTAACGAAGGATGGGCAACAAGATCAAGCTATATATGATAAGCTTATCGCTGTCGCACCTAACGAAGCAGACGAGATTAAACAGATAGCAGAACTGAATTTCTAATAACAAAATGCACTAGTGGTCCTCTATAATTCCACACAAAAAAGGTTCGCCTTCATCAAAGGGCAAACCTTTTTTGTGATCTAATTCATTAGGGATGTGTTAGTTCGACGCCACTATCTTCTTTAAATACGCCAACAAATCCTCCCTCAGATCCGGGCGTTGCATTGCGTAGTGAATCGATGTCTCAATAAAGCCCAACTTTTCACCAACATCATGACGTAACCCATCAAAATGATAAGCAAGAATTTGTCGCTGTTCATTCAATCGGGACAAGGCATCCGTGAGCTGGATTTCTCCCCCGACACCAGCAGATTGTTGACCTAGTATCTCAAAGATATCCGGTGTAAGAATATAACGTCCCATAATAGCAAGGTTCGAAGGGGAATCTTCGGTCTTTGGTTTCTCAATTAAGCGGCGGGCCCGAAAAACACGATCATCGGTAGGAGTCAGCAATTCTCCGTCTACAATCCCGTAGCGGGATACCTCGCTCCAATCAACAGGCTGTACACCAACAATCGGAGATTGCAGTTCATCGTAGACATCGATCATCTGCTTCAGGCAGGGATGTTCCGCTTCCACAATATCATCCCCTAACAGGACGGCAAAAGGCTCGTTGCCGATAAACTTGCGGGCACACCAAATGGCGTGACCAAGTCCCTTCGGTTCCTTTTGACGGATATAATGAATATCTGCCATCTCGGAGGGTTTGCGTACTTCGTTAAGCAAGTCCCACTTCTGTTTGTCCGCCAGATTCTGCTCCAGCTCAAAAGAATAATCGAAGTGATCTTCAATGGCCCGTTTCCCTTTACCTGTCACAATAATGATATCTTCAATGCCTGAAGCTACGGCTTCTTCAATAATGTACTGAATCGTTGGCTTGTCCACGATGGGCAGCATTTCCTTAGGCATCGCCTTGGTGGCAGGCAGAAACCGGGTACCCAGCCCTGCGGCTGGAATAATCGCTTTGCGAATACGCACACGAACCCACTCCTTTTGCTAGATAAGTTGAACTAAAAATTATTTACACTGACACTACGATGACAGAACAACCTTCCAATCGCTGTTATCCCCAGATTTTTTAATTCACTTTTACAAAGGTGAAAATCTGGTGATAAAGGCGAACACTCCGCTTCTCCAGCTTTTTTCTGTCCTCTACGTTTCTCATGTAAATGATTAGTCCATCTTGTATAGATTCATATATTTAATGATTCTTATTGCTAGGATGCTTGGACTCCATTATACCATCAACAATTCGCGGATATCCTGTTCGGATAAGGTCGTCGATCCCCCGTCTCCCGGTTCGATTACTTCGGCAATCAAGTCCTTCTTGCGCTGCTGGAGTTCCAAAATCTTCTCTTCGATCGTACCCTCGGTAACCAAGCGGATGACTTGCACCACTTGTTTCTGTCCCATGCGATGGGCACGGCCAATTGCCTGTTCTTCCACGGCAGGATTCCACCACAGATCATATAATATAACGGTATCTGCCCCTGTTAAGTTTAATCCGGTACCTCCAGCTTTCAGGGAGATTAAGAACAGTTCAGCTTCGCCCTCATTAAATCTGTGACACATCTCGACCCGGCTCTGAGCAGGGGTCTGACCATCGAGGTAAAATAGGTTTCTTCCCTGTGCCGCAAGGGTCTGACGAATCAGGTTCAACATGCTCGCAAATTGGGAAAAGATGAGGATTCGTTTGCCTGCAGCCAAACAATCCTCGACCGTTTCAAGCAACTGTTCCATTTTCCCGGAATCGCCTTGATAGCCTTCCACAAAGAGGGCCGGGTGACAACACAACTGACGCAAGCGCGTGATGCCAGCCAGAATTTTGATACGATTCTTCTGGAATCCGTTATCCTCCATGTCCTTCGATGCTTCATCCTGAAGCTGGGAAAGGTATGCGGCATACAATTTCTTCTGTTCAACCGTAAGCTCTGACCGCTGTACCGTTTCAATTCGATCAGGCAATTCTTCCAACACATCCTTCTTCAGGCGGCGCAGAATAAACGGACGCACCATCCGCGAGATCCGTTCCGGAGGAAGGTCGCGGAATCTTCTGTAACTTGGAAACAACCCAGGGAATACCGCTTCAAAAATGGACCACAATTCATCCAGTGAGTTCTCTACAGGCGTTCCTGTGAGTGCAAAACGACGCGGGGCTTGAATTTGTTTCACTGCCTGCGCGGTCTGGGAAGAAGCATTTTTGATTGCCTGAGCTTCATCCAAAATGAGCGTATGGAAGGTTCGGCCGAGATAGGTGTCCAAATCCCGTCGCAACAGAGGATACGACGTCACAATTACATCTGCCTCATCCATGCCTGAAAGCATATTGGCTCGCTCTTCTTTCTGACCGGCTGCGATCAGGACTTTCAGATGCGGGGCAAACCGTGCAAACTCATTAGCCCAGTTATAGGTTAGCGAGGCAGGCGCCACGACAAGTACCGGGGGATGAATGACCCTCGTTCGAATTGTCAGTCCATCCTGCTGCATCGTAGACCATAGGCCATCTGTATTCTCTGAATCCATCTTATCCAATGGGAGCCCAGTTTCGGGATCGATGTTGGAAGTCGCCAACGTTTCACCGCCCCGTAATGATCCGCTCTCCCGGTATTTATCAACGCCCGTATTGTCCATATTGTAGTCGGGCTTCTCCTGAAGAACCGCTGTGATATAGGCGATACTTTGCAACGTTTTGCCAAGTCCCATATCATCCGCCAGAATGCCGCCAAAACGATAATAAGCGAGGGTACGCAGCCACTGGTATCCACTGTTCTGATAATCCCGCAGGATGGGGGTCAGTGATCCCGGCAATGTAAAATCCATCCGTTCGGGATCTCGGAGATCATCGAGGAAACGTTTCAGAGAGCCTCCCCACTTCACATGACCGGAAACTTCGTCCCTGCCTGGCAATTGTAACGCCCGAACAGCCGGCAGCCGGATATGGCTGCTCTTGATGTCATCTGCTCCCAGCCCAAGTGAATCGGCCATGTGAGCGAAGCTATCTGCACCTTCATTTTCAAGCGAAAGAAAGACACCGCTCTTGAGACGGAAATACGGTTTCTTTTCCACAATGCGACGCATGAGTTCCTGAAGCTCCTGCTCGTCCACACCTTCCATCTCAAATGAAATCTCCAGCCAGTCCAATCCTCTTCCCAAATCTGCCCGTACTTTCGGCGGTGTTGGATAGGATTGCACCATCGCCTTCACGGCGTTTGGCATATAGATATCTACCTGTTTCTCAAGCTCAGGCAACAGATGATACATTACATCATATATTGCATCTTCCCGTTCGCTCGCCCAAACACTACCATCCCTTTCGAGAAAGGATCGATCAAGCCGTTCAATCAGATTCCGCTCTTTGTATCGATCACGCACCAAAATAACCTTTTTCTCTTCTTCATCTATCAAATACTCGGCAAGCGGATTAATAACCATGACCTCATAGTCGAATTCCAGACGCGCTGTAATACGTTCACGATAGAAGTCGATGTACAGCTTCGGTGAAAGTTCCGGTTCCGCGATCTGTTCACGCACCTGCGAATCAATGGACAGATGTCCGAGCGTACGCAGTTCTGGCACGACATGCTGTACGAATTCATCCACCTGCTGAGTCGAAATATCGATGCTTTCCTTGATTCCATACGACGTGAGTGCCCCACTCAAGTCCTCCAGACTTCGCATCTGCATCGGCTCCAACATGTGCAACTGTCCTTCCACCACGGCGGCATCATAAGCAGGAAGAAGAATCAGCTCACGCAGTCCCGAAATTTCAAGCTGATATCCTTCATTCGCTCCCTGGGCGATCCGGTAAAATAAAGGAAGTACGCCCTCACCCAGTGTGAGTGGTCCATTGGCAAATCCCGTGCCCTCCATCCGGCTGTCAGCCTGTAGCAGCAATTCCAGCAATGGCTTCCATACGAGAGGAGCAATCAATATATCCCGTCCGTCCGAAGCTCCCAGATAACCGGAGATGGATTGGCGATAGGCCTCCTCACTCTGTCTCATTCGAATAAGCATCGAGAGAATGGCCTGATCCTGCGGAGTGAAAACATGCATCAATGGATCATAGTGGAACAGCTTGGTGAATGACATTGGCTCGCCCTTCTCGATACAGTTCAGGAATTGCTTCACTTTCTGCACCACATACAGACGTTTGTTACCCACTTTCAATTCAAGAGCAAGTTTCCCACCACCCTTGTGAACCTGTGTCAGCTTACATATAAACTGAACCTGCAATTCTTCCCGCAGGGAGGAACGGCTGACAGGGGCAGTGTATTTACGATCATTTCCATGCAGCGGTCTCCGATCCTTGGCAAACATGGACAGAATCTGATCCGCCGTACGGTAAGAAGGTTTATCTGCCGAGCGGCCCCAACCCGAAGCTGAGCTTGGACGACCTGCTTGGGCAAAGTGAACAGGTGGACGCTCTGGAGCATCATTCCGTTGCTCACGTTGTGAAGCAGACTGTGGTCGCTCCCACATGCTCTCTTCCACCAAAGTCCCAACCCTGGACTTGGAACCTGAGCTGGAACTGGTATTGGCTCCTTGGCCTGTAGCAGGTTGAGGAGGCTTCCCAGAAGCAATCAAGGCATTACGCTCCTGCTGCTCACCCCATTCGTGAATAGCCAACAGGACAGCAGCGACATGTTTGCAATAGTCATAATGCCTGCCGTCACCCGGACAACTGCAGCCTGCCACAATCTCACCTGATCCATCTATATCCACCGTCACCTGATAGCGCTCCGATCCACGTACCTGTGCTTCAAAATGAAGCTGATCCTCACTAACCACCAGATTAGTCACCCTGCCAGATTGGTTATAATCTTCTCCGCGCTTGAATGCCGTGACCCCGCACAGCAATTTGATATCCATAATTGTGAATGGCGCCACGCTTCTTCGCCTCCTGTGTCATGATGTAAAAAAACCCCAAGAGCTCCGTAAAGCAGAGATTGGGGTTGCTTCATGCTTGATTGTAAATGTTGATGTAAAATACAATCTGTTTATTTCACCAATTGACCACGTGTAACGCCCAGTTGGTTCGTTGCTTTGAGTGTTTTCCAAACTTGTGTACCACTGATCTCGCCGCGCAGTGCGCGGTTGTATAGATCGATAACTTCGCGTACCTGCTCCGGTGTCTCTTCCAGGAACTCCACACGGTAACGGGATACACCCAGATCCATAAAGTTGGTCAGATACTCGGCACCTGACTGTTCCACTGCATTGTATACCGTATTACGGCAACCTTCATCCACACGTACCGGGTGGGACATACCGATCCGGTCTTGCAGTGATGCACGCTGTTCCTCACAAGGACGGCCACAGTTCGTAAAGTCCGTTCCTTCACTCATGAACGTACAATACACACAGTGCTCGGTGTGGAACATCGGCAGATGCTGGTGGATAACCACTTCGGTTTGACTTGTACGAGAGTGGCCCAGCAAATCAACCATTTGTTGAATGTTCAGGTCATAGGATGGCGTGATCCAGTCACATCCTGCTTCCAGGAACAATTCAACTGCTTTGTGATTGGCGATGTTCAATGAGAAGTCGCCGATCAATTCCGGGTGCTTCGCATCCGGGTTCTCCATCCGGTGACGCAGGTAGAAGTACAGTGCGCCTGTATTACGTACCAATACCGCATCCGGCTTCAGACGCAAGATGTTGTTATGATATCCGTTCTCCCCAGGCATGTGAATACGCGGTGTTGCCAGCGCGATCTTGCGACCAGCGGCATGCACAGCTTCCACGGCTGCCGGGAACTGTTTGATAAACTCGAAGTCGGCATAGATCATGCCGATTCCCGCTTCAATCGCTGCCTCCACTTGTGGCAGGCTACGACAGAGCGCGGTCAGCTCTGCTTGACCGCGAGCGACTGGCGATGCCGGTTTAACCGAATCGCCGTACACATCTACCGCCCGTTTCACGTAGACGGGTGGTTTAGGACGCTCGCCCGCGAGTTGTTCTACCGCCTGACGGCGGATGTTATTCAACTCGCGCATTGGGATGATGACGTCACCGTGCAGATTGATGTCCATTCCTTCCAGTTGGAACACTGTGCCTCCCAGACGACCGAACTGCTCTTCGAGCAATTCATGTGTCATTGGACGCTTCTGGGCGATGTCCAGTTCCATCTCGGAATCAATCCGGACGGTCGTGCCTTTCTGCACATCTGTCCACCATGTGCTAAGCGGCTGCCCCGGGCTGCCGATGACCTTCACCTTCACCGGGAATACACGGTACGGCTTCTCGGTCTCGAAGCTTTGACGCAGACGTTTGTCCAGCGCCGGGTCATTCGTTTTCCACACTTTGTCGCCAACTTTCACGCGACGCAGATCTACGTCACTGCGACCTGGCACAACGTCAACGATCCAGCCCTCTTCGGCTTCGCCTTCGAGTTTTACGCCTTTGCGACGTACATCGTATACACGTCCGCCCTCTTCCTTCTGAGTCGGGTCTCCGGCGTCAAATACGATCCCATCTCCACGTTTCACGGGTGCATCCAGCTTCAGGACCACACCATCGCGCAACACTTGATCCACACGACCGAGGTAGACACCACGGCTTTTCGGGAACGTTCCATCCACCAGTTCTTTGTTGTTTGTCCCGCTGAGGAAACCATGCGTGAATCCACGGGAGAAGCTTTGCTGCAATTCGCGAACTTCTTCCTTGCTTGGCGGTGTGTTATCTCCATCAAAATAACGGTCAATCGCTTTGCGGTATTTGCTTACTACGTTTGCTACGTATTCTGGCGTTTTGAGACGTCCTTCAATTTTGAAAGAAGTTACTCCTGCTTCGATCAGTTCCGGCATCAGATCAATCGCTGCCAGATCCTTCGGAGACAACAGATAAGCTACATCACCCATCGGTTTGTGCACCCCATCCACCATCAGATCGTATGGAAGACGACAAGCTTGTGCGCACTCTCCGCGGTTCGCCGAACGTCCTCCCCACATTTCGGAAGTGAGACATTGACCCGAGTAGGATACACACAGCGCACCGTGCACAAATACTTCCATTGGAAGTTTCGCCTGCTCACCGATCTTCTGGATCTGCTTCAGGTTGTTCTCCCGTCCCAGAACGACACGTTCCATATCAAACGGCTTCGTAAACTCGACCGCTTCCGGGGACGTAATCGTCATCTGTGTAGAACCGTGAATCGGGAAATCCGGCGAGATTTCGCGGATCATCTTCACCAAACCCAAATCCTGAACAATTACAGCGTCCACACCTGCATCGACACAAGCGTCAATCAGTTCTTTGGCATCCGTCAATTCATTTTCAAAAATCAATATATTAAAGGTCAAAAAACCTTTTACGCCATAACTGTGCAAAAACGCCATTATCTCCGGCAGCTCGTCCATGCGGAAATTGTTCGCCCGTGCCCGTGCATTAAACTTTTCGACTCCGAAGAAAATTGCATCTGCGCCATTGGCTACCGCCGAACGCATACAATCCCAGTCACCAGCCGGTGCCAGAAGTTCAACGTCTTCTCTTCGTATTGTTGCTGTTTTCATGTAGATCCTCCCCATAACCGGCTATCCGCCGGATTTCATCCCTATATCCTTAAACGCTTGAACATACCAAGCCTAAGACTGCACCTTATCGGGTACACCTGCATTGTCACGGTATTACAATATCTATCTATTATGTCTGTATTGCCTGAACTCCAAGCTTACAGTCATCCTATTCATCAGATCAGTAGTCATAACTCCTGAACTAGTATAGTGTACCACTTCTGCACCGACTCTTCTACGTTTTCCTGAAAAAACCGTTTACCATTTTCATTTCCAGTACAACGAAAAAAACCGAAAGGTCTTTTGACCCTCCGGCATGCATCAATATTATTTAATAAAAGTAAATGAGTTCACTGCTTTTTCCAAGGCTGCCGCCTGAACTTCTGTCTTGTTGGCATCGTTCAGCCCACTTGTGATCGTATAGGTTGTTCCGTCCTTTTCAAACACGATCTGGCGACCCGCATATGGCACGCCTTTGTCCAGCTCATGATACGTAAAGGAAAATGCAGGCACACCCGCAAACGTCAGCTCTTCACTGCCAAGCAACTTGAAGTTCTTACGGGTTTTGGTGGCTTCGGCATAGGCTTCTCTCAGTTGACTTACCGTCATCTCGATCGACTTGTCTTCGCTCGCCGCAATGGAGAATTCTCCGCCAGTAAAGGTGTACACCACAGGTGAATATTCGAATCGATCACTATACGGCGTCCAGTAACGTGGAATATCTACACTGTATTTATAACGTTTGGACGTACGTGTAAGTGTCTTCGTTTTGTCTGTCAAATAAGGATCTTCATCCAGCTGACCGAAATTATCGGCAACCGTATCAAAATCAATCTCCACACTCTTCATAATCCGTTCAAACCATGCCCGATCTGCACTTTGCTCCTCAGGGAACGTATACTCTGCATAATACCGATACCCATTCTTCTGCAAAAGAACATCAAACTCGGTCTGCCAGCCCCCGCCAAAGTTATAACGGAATTCATTCACCTCGGCAGTCTCTCCCGAGATATCCATCGTATATGAATCAATTGGCTCGTAACTCTCTGGTGTAAATGTCTCGCGCATCCACTTATCCAGTTGGCCGCTCCAGTCTTTTACCGTAGTACCTGCCTTCGCCGATGTGACACGCCATTGCAGATATGCACCATCCTTGGCTTCATAGATCATCTGATTGTTATCCATAGACCAGCCTGCAGGAATCTTCAATTCAATACCATAGTCATCGTTCCACGCGGAGCGCATGCCATTATCTACGGTGGACAGATCCTTGATCGTTCGATCCGACTCTGCATAGGTTGGCTGGAATGAATTGAGTAGCGCTGCACGTTTGCCCAGATCTTTATAATTCAGGGCTTCGTAATCCGCGAGGTACACATCATATTGACGGCCTTCGCTCAGATACTGACGCATCTCCCATAACATGCCGTCTACATCCTTCACGATAATCCGTGCATAAGGTGTTTTGCCTTTCGACACCGCTTGACGATCCAGCACCGTATCTCCCGATTGTTTGGCCTCCTGGACGAGTTGCTGCAACAAATCATCCGCATCCAGAGCCACATCCTGATCGCTGACATACACTTCAAGATAATAACTGTTGTCCGCAGTGCCAAAAGTCATCATGCGCTCCTGCTCACCGGTCTGGAAAACTATAAGGTCTGCCGGGTAGTTAATGGACCAACCGTAAAAACTGTTACCAATTCTGGTTTTGCCTTCATCCGGATGAATGCCATCCTCGTCATCCACCGAATCATCGGTTTGCAACAGACGAATGACCATTTCTCCGGAGCTAGTCGGAGCTAGCGTCGCCCCGATACCGGCAGCAACCGGACGAAGTGGAACCATAAGTACACCATTCACCATCTTGGGAGCGGCACCCATCTCATGTTTTACACCATCCACCCAGGCAATTGAACTGCCAATCGTTAGAGTCACGGTGTGCGGGCCTTCCTTGATTTTGACGACATCATTTTTCTCCAGCCGGATTTCACTGCCAAATGCTTTCTTGAACACTCCCACAGGCACCATCGTAACACCCTTGAACTTGTAAGGTTTGGCTATGGCCTGCTTATCGCCGTTAATGTAGGCGCTCGTGCTACCCGCTTTCACCCGTAGTTCACTTGTCGTCAGATCAGATGCCCATACAGGCAATGCCGCGCCAATGGTCAGCATCCCGGTTAATACACCTGTGCTTAGCACACGTATCCATGACTTTTTCATTCCGTTCTTTCGTCCTCTCTCCATCCGGGCTGATCGCCGGGCTTTATTGTTCTTCATCTGCAAGGAACACTTCATCTTCCTCGTCTACGATGTCTGCGCGATCAGCAAGCACCAACGTGCGGGTGACGATATCGCCATCCGATTGCATCAACAGCTTTACCTTTTGCCCAGGCAGATACTTTTTGAGCAACTCATTGATATCCACTACTGAAGAGACACGTGTGCCCGCAACACTGTAAAGGACATCGCCCTCTTTGATTTTGGCTTTCTTGGCTTCTGGAGACAGTACGCCCGTAATCGTTAAGGGATCATCTGTAGGCAGGCCCACAATCGCAGACCAACTTTCCTCCAGCTGTAGCCCCAGACTTGCACGTTTTATTTTTCCATATTTAAAAAACTGATCGATGATATATTGAACGGTATCCACGGGAATCGAAAATCCCAAACTCTCTACGCCGACCGCAGAAAATTTCATGGAATTGATACCAACCACTTCACCCTTCAGGTTGACCAGCGGTCCTCCGCTATTTCCTGGGTTAATGGCCGTGTCGGTCTGAATCAACCGGTAGGTCGCCTCAACACCACGATTCAAGCCGCTAATTACCCCTACGGTTGCCGAGTTGCGCAGAGAAAAGGAAATCGGCGTACCCAAGGCGATCACCGTTTCTCCAACAGTAGTTTGTGAAGCTTTGGCAAAGCTCGCCGGTTTGAGTGATTTGGCATTGATTTTGATTAGCGCCAGATCACTGAGTACATCACTGTATGTTTTCGTAATTTTGTATGTATTGCCATCCGTCGTTACGACAACCGGATTCGTTAATCCGTCGACCACATGTGCATTCGTTACAATCCATCCATTGGACCGGATAATGACACCTGTACCATGTGCAAGATTATAACGGTCGTCTGATGTTGCACCGTCCTGCACTTCGGTAGATTTCCCAATAATACCTACGACCGAAGGAGATACCTTTTCGATCACTTTGGGAATGGCTTCACTTCCCTTGTACGTGTACGTTCCTGATTTGGCATCATATTGTCCACTTCCACCAACTGCCTTGAGCAGATCCTTGGTGTTCACATAGACTTGACCGTCTACCACTTTCGCTTGCATCGCCGCTTTGGATTCAGCTGCACCGGCCGTTGCCGCCACACTAATCGAGAGTACAGCAGCCATCAGAATGGCTATCCCCTTTTTACCCAACACGCTCATATTCTCACCTGACCCTCTCTATACATCCTTCTTGCGCGACTCGACATCGAATTCATCGCTGAATCTATTCGCTCTTTCTCTCATCTGCAATTCCGGTATCCCTCAATGTATCATACAGAATCTGGATATACAATTGTTTTAAGTCCTATTTTAGTAGAGAAGATAGAATCTTGTTCAATCGTTTCAGTATAAATGAAAAAAACACCCTCCATGTCTCTCTGGAAGGTGTTCGTCTGTACCTCTTTTAGAGGTTGTTCAAAAAGTCCGCTTTTGATTACGAAGGATGCCTAGTGGCATCATCAGCATCGAATATAGAATTCAGCCGAAATGTCCGTTGCTCACGTAGTTCTCCCTACGCTCCGCTACTCCATTTCTAGCTTCATCCCATCTTCTCGGTACTGAAAACCGATCTTTTTGAACATGCACTATTGGCTTAATTCAATTCAGCGGCATTCCTACTGAGCAAACCAACCCGTTATCATCGCATAGTCTGTCATCAGAAATACCAGTAGGCTGACTACTGCAAATCCGATCGCAAACAGATTTTTCTTCGGTGCCCGAAGAAGCCGAACAACTCCGATGAAAATCAGGATCGTAAATAAGATGACAAAAATATCAAATGCATTAAAATTCGATGTACTCGCCGTGGCAGCTTCTGCAAACAGCATGGATAGACAGACCTCCTTACCATAGTTGAACAGCTAACGCATACCCTAATATCTTCCTCTATGTTATCTGTACCCTGCTTGTAATGCAAGCCCTATCATCCATAAAAATGAAAAAAAGACAATTTGGCCGAATATTCCTGTAACGCTCGTCGCAATGCATATGTAAACACTTTCACGGAATAACCTTAGTCCGAAGGAAACACCGTGCATAATTCATAATGAAAAGCCCTTCTTCTCGGAGGCAGAGCACATCAGATCGTAATCCAACGTCTTTACCTTTTCGAAAAGAAGGGCCAATACTGCCACTTCATATTGATATAACTACTGGTTAGAGGACCTTAGTCTACTAATTGCAGTGCCTTGCTCCGCTCGGTATCCCGCTCCAGAACCGGCTTCAAGTACTTGCCTGTATAGGAAGCTTCTACTTTGATGATATCCTCAGGTGTTCCAGTTGCAACAATGGTTCCTCCACCACTACCACCTTCTGGACCCAAATCAACAACATAGTCTGCCGTTTTGATCACATCCAGGTTATGCTCGATCACTAACACTGATTCCCCAGAATCAACCAGACGGTGTAATACGTTCAGCAAACGGTCGATATCATCGACATGCAAACCCGTAGTCGGCTCATCGAGGATGTAGATGGTTTTCCCTGTACTGCGGCGATACAGCTCGGAAGCAAGCTTCACACGCTGGGCTTCACCACCAGACAATGTGGTCGCAGGTTGTCCCAGGTTGATATAACCCAATCCCACATCCATCAGCGTCTGCATTTTGCGATGGATCTTCGGAATGTTCTCGAAGAATTGGGTTGCATCTTCAACCGTCATTTCCAGCACATCGGAAATGTTTCTGTTTTTATATTTCACTTCAAGCGTTTCCCGGTTATATCGTTTGCCTTTGCAGACTTCACAAGGAACATAGACGTCCGGCAAGAAGTGCATCTCGATCTTGATAATGCCGTCTCCACGGCAGGCTTCACAACGTCCACCTTTGATATTAAAACTGAACCGGCCTTTCTTGTATCCACGTACCTTGGCTTCGTTCGTCTGAGCAAACAGATCCCGGATATCATCAAAGACTCCTGTATACGTAGCCGGGTTGGAACGTGGTGTCCGCCCGATTGGCGACTGGTCAATATCGATAACTTTATCGATATGCTCCAGACCACGAATCTCTTTATGCTGACCCGGACGTACCCGAGCACGGTTCAGATCACGTGCCAGCGTTTTGTAGAGGATCTCATTGATCAATGTGGATTTACCTGAGCCAGACACACCCGTTACCGCAGTAAATACACCTACAGGAATCTTCACGTTCAGATTCTTCAGGTTATTTTCTTTGGCTCCACGCACTTCCAACCAACGGTCTCCTACACTTCTACGTTCTGTACGAATCGGAATGAATTTGCGTCCACTCAGATATTGACCGGTTAAGGAGTTCTCATCGTTCATGATCTCTTCCGGTGTACCCTGTGACATGATGGTACCTCCGTGGATACCTGCACCTGGGCCAATATCAATAATATAATCGGCAGCCATCATTGTATCCTCATCATGTTCAACCACGATCAAGGTATTACCAATGTCGCGCATATGCGCAAGCGTTGAGATCAGACGATCATTATCCCGTTGATGCAGACCGATACTCGGCTCATCGAGAATATACAATACACCCATCAGGCTGGAACCAATCTGTGTGGCCAGTCTGATCCGCTGAGCTTCCCCACCAGACAATGTTCCGGCAGCACGACTCAGTGTAAGATAATCCAGACCAACATTCACTAGGAAGCCGAGACGACTGTTGATTTCTTTCAGAATAAGCTTGGCAATCGTCTGCTCTTTCTCCGACAATTCCAATGTATCAAAGAATCGGCCAGCTTCACCAATGGACAAACTAGTCACATAGGCCATGTTGTGATCATTGATCGTAACCGCAAGACTCTCGCGTTTCAGACGCTGACCTTTACATGTACCACAAGGCTTCGCACTCATGTAACCCTCAATAAACTCACGGATACCTTCAGATGCTGTATCCCGGTAACGACGCTCCAGGTTATTCACGATACCTTCGAAGGTAACCAGTGCTTCCTTCCGTTGTCCAAAGTCATTCTCATAGCGGAAACGGATTTTCTCCGTACCTGTACCCTGCAACAACTTGTTCATCTGCTCAGCCGGCAGATCTTCGACAGGTACATTTTGCGGAATGTTGAAGTGCTCACATACCGACTTCAGGAACTGCGGATAATAGGTGGATGTACCACCTGTCCAAGCGTCAAAAGCTCCATCTTCGATGGTCTTAGTCCGATCTGGTACCAGCAGATCAGGGTCAACGATCATTTTGACACCTAACCCATCACAATCCGGGCAAGCCCCGAAAGGGCTGTTAAATGAGAACATCCGCGGTGCCAGCTCTTCAATACTGAATCCGCACACCGGGCAGGCAAAGTTGGAACTGAATCGCAGCTCTTCTTCACCCATAATGTCCACCAGGAGTTGTCCACCAGACAGATTTAGTGCTGTTTCAATAGAGTCGGCCAGACGCGCCTGTACATCATCCTTAACAACGATCCGGTCAACAACCACTTCAATCGTATGCTTTTTATTTTTCTCCAATTGAATATCTTCTGACAGGTCACGCAGTTCCCCGTTTACCCGTACACGGACAAAGCCCTGCTTGGACACATCAGCAAATACACTTTTGTGCTCGCCCTTACGGCCCGAGATAATGGGTGCCAAAATCTGCAACCGGGTACGCTCTGGATATTGCATAATGCGGTCAACCATTTGTTCTACGGTCTGGGAACTAATCTCCACGCCATGGTCAGGACAATGGGGATGGCCCACACGTGCAAACAACAGACGCAGATAATCATAAATTTCGGTGACGGTTCCTACTGTGGAACGTGGGTTACGGCTTGTTGTTTTCTGATCTATTGAAATGGCAGGAGATAATCCTTCGATGGAATCCACATCCGGTTTCTCCATCTGTCCCAGAAACTGGCGTGCATAAGCTGACAATGATTCTACATAACGCCGCTGTCCTTCGGCATAGATGGTGTCAAAAGCCAGCGAGGACTTGCCTGAGCCACTCAGGCCGGTCAATACAACAAAGCGGTCACGCGGGATGGTAATGTCGATATTTTTCAGGTTATGCGCTCGTGCGCCTTTAATGACAATGTTATCGCTCGCCAATAGTATTCATCCTCTCAGTGTGTTAATCCAAACCTTTAAAGGCTTTTCGATCCCTCCCAAACCCTCCCTTCCAAGGGAGGGCCACAGAGGGCGCAGCCCTCTGGACACCCGAAACAAGCGGTGCAACGGTGAGGGGTCGGGTCTTGCTATGTGAAGGGTTGTCGTGTGCCCGCGGCTCCGTATAAGGTTCCGGCTCATTGCCGGAACCTTATACGGCCGCTCTACTGCGAGGGTGCACTCTCGGCTTCGCCACGTTCGCGACAGGTCGCCATTGCCTTTGGCTCGGCTCCAAGGTCAACACCGAGGACGCTCTCAGCTTCGCCTTGGTCGCGACAGGTCGCCATTGCCTTCGGCTCGGCTCCAAGGTCAACACCGGGACGCTCTCGCCTTCGCCACGTTCGCGACAGGTCGCCATTGCCTTCGGCTCGGCTCCAAGGTCAACACCGGGACGCTCTCGCCTTCGCCACGTTCGCGACAGGTCGCCATTGCCTTTGGCTCGGCTTCGCCTTGGTCGCGTCAGGGTCGCCATTGCCTTTGGCTCGGCTCCAAGGTCAATACCGGTGCGCTCTCGGCTTCGCCACGTTCGCGACAAGGTCGCCATTGCGTTCGGCTCGGCTCCGAGGTCAACACTGGGGCACTCTCGACTCCCAATTGCTTTCCTATAAACCTTTTAACCAATTTCAACATTTCTATCAGTATAGACTTGATTTCAAGATTTCAACATCTCTTATTATCGGTAGATATCAATGATTTCCTTACTCAACAAGAGAACGGCCAATTGGCCGTTCTCTTGTTACAGATCCATCTTTACCGGAGCATATGAATGAGCTGTATCTTATTCAGCGCGAAGTTCCAGCAACGCATCGCGAAGCTCGGCAGCACGCTCAAACTGCAGGTTTTTGGCTGCGTCTTTCATCTCTACCTCTAGGCGCTGAATAAGCGCCTGGCGATCTTTCTTCGACATCTTCTCGGCTGCGCCTGTAAGATAGTCTTTCTTGGATTCGGCAACTTTGGTTGCCTCAATCACATCACGCACTTTTTTGCGAATCGTCTGTGGTGTAATTCCATGTTTCTCGTTGTACTCGATCTGGATTGCACGACGACGCTCTGTTTCCTTTATCGCTTTATCCATCGAATCCGTCACTTTGTCACCATATAGAATAACGCGACCCTCGCTGTTCCGTGCCGCACGACCAATCGTTTGGATCAGTGAGCGTTCGGAACGCAGGAATCCTTCCTTATCGGCATCCAAAATAGCTACGAGGGAAACTTCGGGCAGATCGAGACCTTCCCGGAGCAAGTTAATTCCAATTAAGACATGGAAAACGCCCAACCTTAAATCACGTAAAATCGCCATCCGTTCCAATGTCTTGATCTCGGAGTGCAGATAGCGAACCTTGATGCCAACTTCCTTCAGATAATCCGTCAGGTCCTCGGACATCTTCTTCGTTAATGTTGTAATCAACACACGCTCGTCTTTGGTAATCCGGTCGTTAATCTCACCGATCAAGTCATCAATCTGTCCCTTTGTTGGACGCAGTTCAATGATTGGATCAAGAAGTCCGGTTGGACGAATAATCTGTTGTACCATCGTATCGGTATGCTCGATCTCATACGGGCCTGGTGTTGCTGATACATAAATAATCTGATCCATCTTGCCTTCGAACTCTTCGAATTTGAGCGGACGATTATCCAGCGCTGACGGTAGACGGAAACCATGTTCAACCAATACCGTCTTCCGCGCTTGGTCACCATTATACATCGCACGGATCTGTGGCAGAGTCACGTGAGACTCATCAACCACAATCAACATGTCATCCGGGAAGTAATCCATCAGTGTGTATGGGGTATCGCCGCGTTCGCGGAAAGTCAGCGGACCGGAATAGTTCTCAATCCCCGAACAGAATCCAACTTCCTTCATCATCTCGATATCATACCTTGTGCGCTGCTCCAGTCGCTGAGCCTCCAGCAGTTTTCCCTGTTCACGCAACACTTCTAGACGCTCCTCCAGTTCACGCTCAATGTTCACCAGCGCAACCTTCATTGTCTCTTCTTGGGTTACGAAGTGAGACGCCGGGAAGATGGCAATATGTTCACGTTCGCCAATCAGTTCTCCGGTCAACACATCAATCTCCGTAATTTTCTCGATCTCATCACCAAACAACTCAACCCGAATTGCATGTTCGCCCTTGGAGGCAGGGAAAATCTCAACAACATCCCCACGAACACGGAATGTACCCCGCACAAAGTTAATATCGTTCCGCTGATACTGGATCTCTACCAGACGAGACAAAATCTGATTGCGCGGTTTCTCCATGCCTACCCGAAGTGACAGCAACATGCTTGAATACGAGTGCGGTGAACCCAAACCATAAATGCAGGAAACACTCGCTACAATGATGACGTCCCTGCGCTCAAACAACGAACTTGTCGCTGCGTGCCGCAGTTTGTCGATCTCTTCATTAATACTTGAATCCTTCTCGATATACGTATCGGAGGATGGGATATATGCTTCAGGCTGAAAATAATCGTAATAACTGACGAAATACTCAACCATGTTATTAGGAAAAAAATCTTTGAACTCACTTGCAAGCTGCGCTGCCAACGTTTTATTGTGTGCAATAATCAGCGTCGGACGTTGCAGTTGGGCTATCGTCTGGGCTATCGTAAACGTCTTACCCGTACCCGTTGCACCCAGCAGTGTCTGGTACCTCTTCCCCTCCTGAACACCCTTCACCAATTCTATAATGGCTGCAGGCTGATCACCTTGGGGAGAAAACTCTGACTCGATTTCGAACGTTTTGTCGCTCATTATAATATCGCTCATTGCCGTATCTCACCCTATCGTCTAAAATAATAGTCACTATATATTGTCGAAGTTCCCCGAATTTTCATATGGGAAAACTTATAGTAATAGGAATATTTGTTCCCGTTTAATTATACCTCGTTCGTTTTAGTGATGCAAACGTGAAATGAAGATAGGAGTGGGTTAATTTATGGATATTGCGACACTTATCGGTATTATTGCCGGAATTGCCGCAGTCATTAGCGGTTTTTTGTGGGAAGGCGGCCAATTGTCTGGTCTCCTGCAAAAAACGGCTGCTTTAATTGTATTCGGTGGAACGATTGCTGCTGTGGTTGCCAGTTTCCCGGCGCATCGCCTTCGTACGATTCCAGCTGCCCTGCGTATGGCTTTTGGACGTAACAATAATGATTCAGGCTTGTGGGTTGAAGAACTGGTGGAGATGTCTTCTATCGCACGCCGCTCAGGTGTACTTGCATTGGAACGCAAGGTTATGGATCATCCGCATCCATTTTTGCAAGACGGTATTCAGATGGTTGTTGATGGTACCGATCAGGATGTGGTTCGCCAGATCCTGGAGATGGAGATTGATTCCATTGAACAAAAACATGAGGGTTACGCCAAAATATTCGAATCCGCTGGTGGGTACGCTCCAACCATGGGGATCATCGGAACCGTGATGGGACTTATTCAGGTCCTTGGCAGTTTGACCGATCCCACAGGACTCGGACCTGCCATTGCTGTTGCCTTTACCGCAACCCTGTATGGGGTCGCCAGTGCCAATCTTATCTTTTTGCCCATTGCCTCCAAGATCAAATCCAGAGGTGCCGATGAAGTGCAGACCATGGAAATGCTTCTCGAAGGTGTACTTGCCATTCAGAACGGTGAGAATCCCCAGCTTGTACGCAAAAGACTGGAGTCCTTCACCCTCACGCATCGTCAGCATATACGCCCCCTAGCAAAGGAGGGATTGGATGAGTCGGCGCAGTAAACGGCGCGGAAAACGTGAAACTATCGATCATCGAGATCGCTGGATGATTACTTATGCCGATCTCATAACTCTGCTTTTAATCTTCTTTGTCATCATGTATGCCATGAGCAATCTGGATTCCGGTAAATATGACGTCGTTACTCAATCGTTACAAAATACATTTAATGCGTCCGACTCTATCCTTGAGCTTGGTGAGGGACTCGGCGAGAAACCCGGTCAAACGATTACAGAGACTCCGCCATCCGAGGTGCAGGGTGAAGACCCTTCAAAAGGTGAAGAAACTGCAACACCAGATGATGGCAACAAACCCCTCACAGAACGGGAAGAACAGTTCAGATCACAGGAGCAGGAATTGCAAAATCTGTTCAATGTGATTACCCAATATATCGAGGATAATAAACTGGAAAATCAGATTTTTGTTGCTGACAAGCCACAGGGCCTCTCCATTACACTTAGTGACCGCTTCCTGTTTGATCAGGGACAGGCCGCTCTAAAGGATGGTGCAGCACCAACGCTCAGTAAACTTGCCAGCCTGTTCCGTGATCTAAATACCGTTGTCAGCATCGAAGGACATACGGACAATGTTCCGGTCGGGGCCAATTCCACGTACAAAGACAACTGGGAACTTTCTGGAGAACGTGCACTGTCTGTATTACGATTCTTTTTGGATACAGAGAAACTTAACCCGGACGGCTTCCAGTATGCCGGATATGCAGATACTCGCCCAACGGGTGACAATACCACAGCCGCGGGAAGACAAAAGAACCGTCGGGTTGAAATAACGGTCCTGCGTCAACTCCAACCTTAATCATCAATATCTCACATAATGCATCATTACTTATGCAAAGAAAGCACGCTCTAACTGAATTCAATTCAGCAGAGCGTGCTTTCTTTTATGTCGTATTACCTTATGCCTCTACTCCTGGCTGGCTAGGGCGTAGAATCGCAGAGCCTACAGTCAGCAAAATGGCAGCCATGCCAAACAAAATCAATAGTGGCAATGTAATATCCGACAATGTACCGCCAGCAGAGATCGTCTCCACCGCCTGAATCGCCCATTTCTGTGGAACAAAGTTGGCGAGCTTTTGCATATAATCCGGCATCAACGAGATCGGCCAGAAACAACCACCTATCATGCAAGTTGGCATAATGACAAGTGAATTCAGCATGTTGGCATTTTTGGGATTACGTATTAATCCTGCCACGGTACTTGCGATCCCCATGGAAACCAGCATGAATGCGGCCAAGATGATGAAATGAATGCCAAAAGGAATACCGGCATCATAATGCAGTAGCCACCTGCTGACTCCCAAAACGAGAACAATCTGAATCATGCCAATGACAAAGCTACCGAGGAAGTTACCAAGCGCAATCTCATATGCACGGACGGGTGCCGTAGATACTCTGGCCATCGTACGTTTCCTGCGATCTTCCATTATCACAGCCACTGCACTGGTCAGCAGCCCCATCATAAACATGATTGTAAATCCAGTCACATTGTTCAGGCCTGGCTTGGGATAAATCTGAAGATCGGTGACTTCACCAGCAACCTGATGTTTTCCTATCTCCTGTAAAAGCTGTTCAAATGGCTTCTGTGTACTCGATAGTATATCTGTCTCACTTGAGACAGGACCTGTTGCCACCTTAACAGCTGAAGCAGATTGTAACAATCCGCTCGTCAAACCTTCAACTGCTGCTCGTAGGGTATAGGAACTTTCACTTATACGCAGTTCCACCAATTGAATTTCGGTTGGCTTTCCTTGTAACAGATCCTCCGTATAATGTGCCGGAATGATGATGCCAGAACTTCCTTTTTGCTGAGCGATGGCTTCCTTCACTTCTGCTTCGTTTGTCATCGGTTTGAGCAGATACTCCTCTTTGCCAGCAAGTTCATGAATCATCCATGTCCCTGCCACCCCTCCATCCTCATTCACATAGGGAATAACAGTACGTGTAATCTGCTCGCTTCCAAAAAGAGCAACCGCTCCTGTAACCACCAAGCAAGGCAGAAGCAGGAACGTAATGAAGCCCATTTTACGGCCAAGTGTACGTCTAATCATCAACCAGGCGATGTGTAGACTATTCATATCGGTATCCTGCCTTTCTATAGATCATCCCTGAGATGAACACTAATACAGCGCATACCACGCCTAACATTAGAATGTTATACACAATCTCTGCTACAGGTGCATCCAGCATCATTCTCAGAAAACTCTGGAGCGCCCAGTGGTTAACCGTAAATTGGCTAAGCCGTTGTACAAAATCAATCGGAATGGGCATGAACCCACCACTGATGAATGTCATGGCAACGATGATACCTTGTAAGGTTGCACTGGCCGATGCTGTGCTTTTGCATACCAGTGCAACGATCACGCCAAGGGTCATGGAGGCCAATGTGATACATACACAAGTCAGCACAATATACCCAGGATGGGTTCCCCAATCCACACCGTAGAACCAATACGTCATAAGGATGATCGTTGTTGCTTGTAAGAAAGCGAGCAGACTATTGCCTGCAATTTTTCCAGCGAAAATAACTCCGTTACCTATCGGCGCAGCCTGAAGGCGAATTAACGTTTTGTTATCCCGTTCTCCAAAAAGGCTGGTACTGGTTGTCATGCCCGAGTACAACATGAACATTGCCAGCATGGAAGCTGCATAGTATTGGGAGGCACTATACGCCGTACCTGTCTTACCGGGATTAGTGACAGCAATGGAGGTGGAATTCGCCGCACCGGACTCCGAAGCAGAGGCCATGGCAGCAATTACTTCCGGACCGAACACTTTGGTAATCGCCATCTGTCGGTTCCATTCATCCGTAAAACGTGTGAACAAAGTTTCACCCAAGGTATTAAGTGTGTTGTCCTTTCCTCGTATCCACTGTAACCTGGCCTCTTTCCCCATCATCACGTTTTGCTCAAAATCCGAAGGAATCATTACAGCAAAGTCCAGCTTGCCGGTACGCAGCGAATGAACGGCCTCTTCTTCTGTCGTAAAGTTCTGCACCTTGACCATCTCAGCCACTTCCGGGGATTTAACGAATGTATCCAGCGCTTGATTAACCGTACTTGATCCTCCACCAGATTCAGTATTCAAATGGATAATTCCCACACGTACAGTATCCGGAATAACATCCTCCGCCGTACCCATCGTACTGGAAAGTGCCGTGCCCAATATAAAAATCAGTAACAACGGCAGAATGAACAGGTTTAACACCACAGATCGAATCTTAAGAATACGCCTTAATTCAAAGATGCAAATATGCCATATATTCATCTCTTGCTCCCCCCTAGTCCCGAAGCGTACGCCCGGTCAGATTGAGGAACAACGTTTCCAGATCCGGCTCTTCAACCTTGAGCGACTGAATCGCTACTTCATGTTTGCTGCAAATGAAGAGCAGATCCTGGAGATCCTGCTGTGCCGAAGGCAGCGTAATGGTCAGTGTATTCTCTGAAACGTCTACCATCCGCACACGGGGGTGAAGTTTCAGTTCTTCCACGACGTCGGGACCGATACCGGAAGTGGAGAGCACTACTTTTTCCTCCGATGCTACCCGTTCTCTCAGCTCTGCTTCAGTCCCACAGGCAATAATTCGCCCCTGATCCATAATCGCAACCCGGTGACTAATCGCCGCCACTTCCTCCATGTAATGACTTGTATATATGATCGTTGAACCCATCTTGTTGAGTGTCCGTACCGATTCAAGAATATGATTCCGAGATTGCGGATCAATGCCAACTGTCGGTTCGTCCATGATAATTAGATCCGGGCGATGTGTAATCGCACATGCGATGTTTAACCTGCGTTTCATACCGCCAGAGAAGGTCGAGGGGGCATCCTTTGCTTTATCCTGCAACCCTACAAATTCAAGAGACTCCTGCACTCTTTCCTTAAGCAATTTTCCACGTAGTCCATACAGTCTGGCAAAAAAGGTCACATTCTCCGCAGCAGACATGGTTTCGTATAAAGCCAGATCCTGCGGAACGAGTCCGATCTTGCGCTTTACTTCAAGCGGTCGCTCCTTGACCGAGATCCCATCTAATCTGATCTCACCCTGATCCATATTCAGGAGCCCTGCAATCATGCTGATGGTGGTACTTTTTCCTGCTCCATTGGGACCAAGCAATCCAAAAATCTCGCCTTTGCCAACACTAAGGTTCAAATGATCCACGGACAGCTTGCTGCCGTATCGTTTTACTACATGATCTACTTCAAGTATACCCATCCCTTTTACGCCCCTTTTCCGTTTCGGCCTTCGCCGCTGGATTTCATAATTTTATTGTAACGGATAGCAATTTGTAGCGAAGGTACAGAAAGTCATGAATCGAAGGTGACTTAAGTCATCTCCTGATTCGAATGCTGCTTATGGTATAATCAAGGGCGCATTACCAAGAGATTTTCTATTTCACTTTTTATATAAAGGATGTCATTTACATATGCCGATGCGGTTTCTGCAATACGGATTAATTATCGTTCCAGCAGTACTGTACATGTTGATGCTGCCCTTGGAAAATGAAGCCGTCTACACCCTGTATATCATCATCGCGCTTGGACTCTCCGTGTGGAAAGATTTCAACCGTTCAAGTACACAGCAATGGCTGTTGCTTCTGGCCGAAATACTCTGGAGCTGCTGGCTGATTGCTTCGTATGGACCATTTATGTTTTTCCTCTCTCTATCCGTGCTCTACGTGTGTATATACAGACTGGTGGGAAGTCGGAGATGGTTGATGTTTGCAATTCAGCTTGTCGCTAACAATGTCGCTTTGCATTGGCATTATTCTGTCCCACAGGCATCGCAGCCAGGGTTAACCACACTAACTACAACCGACACTACATTACTCTCCACAGAGACAACTGCGATGGTTCTCGGCAACCTGCTTCTGCTCATCACAGCTGCTCTGTCCTGGCAGGGATCAAGAACGGCGAACAGCCGCGGACAACTGGAACAAGTCTATGACGAACTTCGCAGCAAACATTACGAGCTACAAGAAACTCGTGCGCAGCTGCTGTTATTTACAAAGCAACTTGAAGGAGTGGCTCAGGCAGAGGAACGTACCCGTATCTCCAGACAGCTTCATGACGATATCGGGCATCGACTGATTCGCACCAAAATGATGTCGGAAGCCGC
Source organism: Paenibacillus sp. BGI2013 (assembly GCF_002843485.1). Classification (NCBI taxonomy): domain Bacteria; kingdom Bacillati; phylum Bacillota; class Bacilli; order Caryophanales; family Paenibacillaceae; genus Paenibacillus; species Paenibacillus sp. BGI2013. The sequence continues at coordinate 788,744 of NZ_PJFA01000002.1, read as the reverse complement.
CCTGCTGACCCTTCCCCTGAATATGGAACAAGGAACGGAAATGGTGAGACAGATTCGCGATCAATTGGCCAATAGTATGGATGATATGCGCAGCACACTGCACAAACTGCAACCTAATTCCTATGCATCCGAAGCCTACGCCCTGGATCGTCTTCTAGAGGAAGTGGGCAGAGATACCGGCGTGAAGACAAATTATGAAGTTCATGGCCCATCCCATGTGCTGTATCCCAGCATACAAATCGTTTTGTTCAAAAATGCCAAAGAAGCCCTGACCAATGCCCTGCGACACGGAAATGCTTCTTCGATCACAGTGGAGTTGGTATTCGGGGATCAAGAAGTGTGTATGAGTGTGAGTAATGATGGCAAAATCAATCCTCCTTCTTCCAAGCGAAACGGCATAGGACAGGAAGGTATGCTTCTGCGCACACAAATGGTGGAAGGAACCTTGGAGATTCAATCGGCTTATCCGTATACAGTGATTACACGCATTCCAATAACGAACCAGTTGAATATACTCTGAAAAAGGAAGTGAATATTCTCATGTCCGAACGTAATGATGTGAACAACAAGAATGATTCAGGCCAGCTCCCACTTATTCGGCTGATTCTCGCAGACGATGATTACTTCATTCGTGAGAGCCTGAAAGTGTTGCTTGGACTGGGCTCCGGCATTTTCGTTACAGGCACGGCCTCAAATGGGCAGGAAGCGTTGGAATTGCTTGAATCAGGGACGTCTGCGGACGTGGTTTTAATGGATATTCGGATGCCGGAATGTGACGGAGTTGAAGGTACCAAACGCATCAAGGCACGTTTTCCTGAAATCCAGGTGCTCATGCTAACTACGTTTGACGACGATGAGTATATTATTCAGGCATTACAGAATGGAGCAAGCGGTTATTTGCTCAAAAATGTCCCCCCCGAGCGGATCATTCAAGGCATCAAGACCGTACATAACGGTGATATGTTAATTCATCCGGATATTGCCCGCAAATTGGCAGGCCTTCTTCGTCCCGCTGCAATTTCCCTGACACAGAATCCAATCGAAGCCTATGGACTGACACGTATGGAGTTGGCGGTTGCCGAGGCCATATCGGAGGGGTTGTCCAATAAGGAAATTGCCGCCAAACTGTTCCTCAGTGAAGGCACCGTCAAAAACTATGTCACGGATATTCTCGGTAAGTTGAGCTTGCGTGATCGGACCCAAATCGCCATCTTTATGTTAAAACAATAACAAAAAAAGGTATTTCCCTTGCCTGTGACGGCGTTAGGAAATACCTTTTTCTTTGTTTTATTTATGCAACATACTTCATCACGTATGCTTAGTTGTTACATCTCTATGGACCCTTTATCACTGCCCACAGGGGCTGGCGGTAACGCCAAGGGAGCTTCGTCCCTGAGTGGTTTTTTCAGACGGGCAAACAATTTGAGGTTGATGATATGGAACAACGTCAGTGGACGTAACCGAATCGCCCAGACCTCGTGATTGTCCGGTGCCATAATGACACCAAGCTGATGATGCTCCCCTTCATAGATCGCTCGTTGCATGAACTTGCTTTCTCCCTGGTGATTTCGCACCTCAAGTTTGCAAAAAGCCGGGTTCATCCGCAGGGCACGATGTAACTCTTCCGGTGAATGAACCAACTTACCATTCACCTTGTACAATGTCTCTCCTGCTTCAATCCCCAAATCTGCAGCAGGGCTCTCCGGAATAACAGCCAATACCTTCAACCCATGCTGCGGATGGACAAATACCGGACTGCGGTTTTGCTCTTCAAACGCGCTGTACCATACCAGAAATTCATGTCCAATAAATGCGATCAGCGCAGCAACCACCATAAGTGGAGACCACCATGCAGCAAGCAAACTGAACACGAGCAAAGTTGCCCCGTATATCATCAACCGCTTGGATGAGATCTGTACCTTTTGTCCCGGAAGCATACTCTGCGTTATCTCACCAAATCCGAGCATAATCGGCAACGCAACCAGCATGTAACTATGACCTGCATTCATCAGTGGATTCCATGCCAGCTCCGCGCCACCTCCTGTGACTGGAACAAGAATCAGTAGAGGAATGGCCCAGAACTGCTGCAATTGATATCCACCAACCAGTTTCCCGCGTTTTCCCTCGAAGAGAAGTGGTGATGCCATCGATACCCCCTGCATGCGTACCAACAAGGCTTCACCCATATGTAGAAGGGCAGCCAGGACAAGCAGTGCAGGCATATCCAGGGTACGTAGCGTTTCCGTGATAGTGCCCATCCAACCCGATGGTTGCCAGCCTGAAGCCACATTCAAACCAAATTGTAGCACACCCAGTAACCCGGCCGCATAAGCAAAGCACAGATACCGGATACGGAACAAGGATAGAATTAATGTTGCAGCCCATATGCATATCAGGCTTCCCAGTGTAAGATGTGCACCGAGGAATAGGGACACAATCGAGACGATGGTACCAATGAGTATGCCTCCGAGCACGGCACGAATCGTCTGTGTTATCGAGCTTTGCAAACGAACATGGAACAATTTACGCTCCTGCAGTAATTGACGATGATAGATCAGCGCAATCAGGATCACCGCAATATAATAAAACGGCTGAATAAACAACTGCAACAAAGCTTCCCCTAATGTAGTTAACCACGGCCATACCCATTCCATTGTGGTCGGTCACCCCTCTCTTTCAGCCGGTTCAGAAAAAAAGAAGGCTGAAAATCAGCCTTCTTTATGGCTTCGACACAGCGGACGAAATATCCTTTGAGACATTTTCGATCGCGCGTTTCAGCTGTGCATCATATTGAGGATTGGCAATACGTTCAATCAGAGCCGCTTCCAGTGATTCAGCGGTTTTCTCGTCAATCTGGCCTGTAGCCTGAATGCCTTTTTGCTTCTGGAATGCCTTGACCGCTTCTTCCGTCTTCTGGTCGTAGTATCCATCCACACGATCCGGTTTGAAATCGAGTCCTCTCAGCATCGTCTGCGCACTTTTCACATCCGAGCTATTGCTGTCATATTTCAGTGGTAACTTCTCTTTGTTAATCGGTGCCACCGAGAAATAATCCGGCTGGTCTACCGCAATATCCGGTTTGATTCCTTTTTCATGAATCCAGTCTCCGTTCGGAGTGAGCCACTTGGCAATAGTGATCTTCAGCAAGCTGCCATCACCCATCTGCTTGTCATAACTCGTCTGGACGGTTCCTTTACCAAAAGAGTTTTCACCAATCAACTTAGCACCTGCTGACTGTTGTAATGCACCGGCCAAAATCTCCGACGCACTCGCACTGCCTTTGTTCATCAGGACTGTGACTGGGTAAGCTTTGGCTGATCCATTGGATTTACTTTGTTCCTTTTTGCCGTTCTTGTCTTCAACTTGCACAATAACCTTGCCTTTAGGAACAAACTGTTCAGCAATATCAATAACAACTTGCAATACACCGCCTGGGTCATTCCGTACGTCGATGACCAGACCTTTCATGTTCTGCTTCTCAAGCTTCGCCAACTCTTCCTTAAAGCGATCGCCTGTATTCAAAGAGAATTGAGTAATGGCAATAACGCCAATTCCGCCATCCTCCATGTGAGCATATACGGTCTCCAGATCAATATCATCACGTACAATCACAAAATCAATCAGCTCGGAAGATCCAGCACGTTTAACTTGTACCTTCGCTTCACTGCCCTTGGGACCTCTGATTTTGTTAACAGCCTTGTTCAGTTCCAAACCTTGCAAGGATTCGCCGTTGACCGACATAATCATGTCTTTTGCACGAATACCCGCTTTCTCGGCAGGAGATCCTTTGATTGGGGAAACAACAACAACGTTTCCATCCTGTGAGGATACCTCTGCGCCAATACCGGTAAAGGAACCTTCGATCGACTCTTCAAACTGAGCAGCCGTTTCCTGCCCCATATAGTTGGAGTACGGATCACCAAGTGATTCCATCATGCCGTTGATCGCACCGTCAATCAATTTGGTCTGATCCACATCTTTATAATAGTTGCTTGAGATCAAATCCATCGCGGTTTCAATCTTCTTCAAATCGTTCTTCTGCTGTGTATTACCGGTTACACTGGCCAGCAAACCTTCGCCCGGTGTGGCCTGGCTCGCTATTCCCGGATACGTCATTAATACCAGGGTTAGTAAACTACCGCCAAGGAGACCCACAATGACAAGCAGTAGCGCCGATCTTTTCTTCATCATCCGTTTGTCACCGCCTTTAGTTTTGAAGCGTGTCCGATTCCATTGTTGCCAGAATCCATTCCCTGAACATGCCAGCTTAGTATATGTCTAGCTTGTACGGAATATGTTTTTTCCATTCGAACGATGGAGCAATAATTACAAATAGTTCATCGGATTTACAGCAGTACCGTTGTCTCTCACTTCAAAATGCAAGTGAGGTCCAGTAGAGTTCCCTGTATTTCCTGACTCCGCAATGGTATCCCCTCTGCTTACTGTGTCTCCCTTGCTGACTTTGAATCCACCTTCGCGCAAGTGACCATATAACGTCCATAGTCCACCGCCGTGGTCCACAATAACCGTATAACCATAACCGCTATACCATTCAGCCATGATCACGATTCCGCCAGAAGCAGCGTGAACCGAAGTTCCCTGAGGAACAGCAAAATCGACACCGGCATGCATTTTACCCACTACGCCCGTAATTGGATGGGTACGGGGGCCGAATCCAGAAGAAATACGTCCTCCAGATACCGGTCTTGAGAAGATACCATTACCGGATGAATACGTGACCTCACTGCTACTATCCGAACTCACTCTAGTAGGCGCCTTGGCTGCAGCTTTCGCCCGAGCCGCTGCTGCGGCTTTTGCTTTGGCTGCGGCTGCTGCCTGCTGTTCACGCAATTTATTTTTCTCTTGAAGAAGTGCCGAACGTTTGCTGGCAATCTGCATTAATACATCTTCCTGCTCTTGTGTCAGCTCTTCTGACTCTTCAATTTTAGCATCATATGAAGCGAGAAGCACTTGCTTTTCCGCTTCTTTTTCATTCAATTGGGACTTGCGCTGTTTCTTCTGTGCATACAGACTCTTGGCTTCCGCATATTGCACATCCAATTCTGCCTTTTTGTCCACGACCAGTTGCTTGTCCGCTTTGTGCTCATCCAGCAGATGCTGATCCTGATCCACAATCGTTTTGAGTGAATCCGCACGGGTCAGGAAGTCAGTGAAGCTAGTAGAGGACAACAATACATCCAGATAGGATACAGCACCGTCCGTATACATCAGGCGTACGCGTGACTCCAACAATTTCTCCCTTGCAACAATGCGTTCTTCTGCCGCTTGCAGATCTTTTTTTGTTGTACGGAGATCTTCCTCCGTGTTCTCGATCTGCAAGGATACACTGGCCAGTTCATCACTAACGACATTGATCTGTTCCATGACAACCTTCAGATAAGCGTTGGTTTTGTTCTTGTAATGCTGTGCTTCCTTTTTGTTGGAAGCCGCTTTTTTTTGCTCCTGCTTGGCAGAAGCCGCCTTGCTCTCCAGTTGCTGAATCTGTTGGTCAATATCGCTGATGCTACTCTTGGCATATCCGTCAGAAGGTTGAAGCGTCAAACTGGCCAATAACGTAAAGGCCAGCAGCGAAGCGGTTTTTTTCAAAATGATGATCCCCCATCCTATGATTTCACAAGAAAGCAACCTGCACAGGTGGTGAACAGCATGTTCTTTGCTTTCTTCAATCTTAAAAGACTCCGTCTTTCCTACATATCGTCAAACAGCGTCCATTAATGAACCTGCTTTACCATTCTTTTCGACATATTCTGCAATTCGATCGTTGAAAACAAAATTAAACGTTGAGTGATTTCCGAATGGACAGCGTACTTCCCAAAATACCTACCAGCACACCAAGTCCGATCAACAGTGTTCCAAACAGCCCCCAGATTTCGCCGAGCGGAATCAAGTTAAGCATCTGCATGAAGACATCCTGACCAATCGTCTTCATCAACTGGCTGTATCCAACAAACAGCACACCAACCGTAATGACCGAGCCAATAAATCCAATGAGTGCACCTTCAATAAAGAAAGGCCAGCGAATAAAGGTATTGGTTGCGCCAACCAGCTTCATAATTCCGATCTCCCGGCGACGTGCCAGAATCGTTACGCGAATCGTATTCGAGATCAGGAACATGGACATCAGACCCAGTCCCCCAACAAAAATAAATCCGATGTTACGAACAAGCTTCGTAAATTTGAACAACACTTCCACCGTTTCCTTGCCGTAGTTCACTTTCATGATCGGCTTCTCCGGGTGTTTTTCGTTCAAAGCTTCGATTTTTTGCGCCACAAAAGTGACGGTTTCCGGTTCAATGACCTCAACTTCAATGGTCTCCGGCAGTGGGTTGTTGTCCACATCGAAACCGCTAAGCACGTTATCTGCGCTCTCTCCAAGACGCTCACGGAACTCCTTGAGTCCTTCTTCCTTGGAAACAAAACGAATCTCACTTACTTCAGGCATCGCACTGATTTCTTTCTCCAACGTGTTACGCAGGTTCTCGTCCACATTCAGTTCGAGGAACGTGCTGATCTCCACTTGGCTATCAACCTGATTCGCCATGGAGTTCACATTGAGCACAAGCAACATAAACACACCAAGAATAAATAACGACACAATGATGGACATGATGGAGGCTACAGACATCCAGCCGTTGCGGAATACGTTTTTGAATCCCTCCCGCAGATGGCGCAAGAGAGTACTAAAATTCATAACCGTATTCCCCTCTCATCTGATCCCGTACAATCTGTCCACGTTCAATCGCAATTACCCGCTTACGCATCGTATTCACGATATCTTTGTTGTGGGTTGCCATAACAATGGTTGTTCCCCGGAAATTAATCTCATCCAGCAGTTGCATAATGCCCCACGACGTCTCCGGATCGAGGTTACCTGTAGGCTCATCCGCGATAATAACCGATGGGTTATTGACGATAGCCCGTGCAATAGCAATACGCTGCTGTTCTCCACCCGAGAGCTGTGAAGGTTCACGATTTGCCTTACTCCGCAGTCCCACCAAGTCGAGCACTTCCATCACCCGTTTTTTGATATGACGCTTCGGCGCTTCAATAACTTCCATCGCAAATGCCACATTCTCAAATGCTGTCATCCGTGGCAACAGACGAAAATCCTGGAACACAACGCCGATGTTACGACGCACATAAGGAATCTTTCTTGGCTTTAACTTACCAATATTAAATCCGTTAATGGATATTTGTCCTTTGGTCGGAACTTCTTCTCTGTACATCAATTTCATAAATGTCGATTTACCTGCGCCGGACGGACCGACGATATAAACAAATTCATTGCGGTCGATCTTCACCGACACCCCTTGTAATGCGTGGGTCCCATTGGCGTAGGTCTTCCACACGTCCTGCATTTCTATCACATCATCACTTCCTGCTCGCATAGTTAGCCATTATAATTTCGACACAATCCCGGCATTTCCTTTAAAAAGACCTGAATTTCATCAGGAAAAAATCCACTTCGTTCCTGTTTCAATGGTGAAGCATGGATTCATATGAAGTTTATTGTAACAAATTTGTTACCTATTGAGTACCCGAAAGTTTTCCTGCATTGGATCATATATATAGAAAGTGTTACAAAGTCGGGAACAACCGAAGTATAAAGGAGCGTACGGTTATGAAAAAAATACATTTGACGGTCATTGTTCTATTCTCCATCCTCTTGATCGGCTCCGCGTCTTATGGATTGCTGTATATGTACGTGAATCAACCTGCCCTGCCCAAAGATGTCCATGTTGGCGGCATGCTGGTAGAGGGGAAGAATCGCAAGGACGTATTGCATGAATTGGATGAACAGATCCAAAAGCTGGAGGACTGGCCTGTCACCTTTGAAGTGACTGAACCCAACCCCCAGACGATGTCGTATACCGCAGCTCAGGTGGGGGTGAGCTACAACGTTAACAGCTTGAAATCCGCGATACAGCAGCTGGAGGAAGGTAACCTGTGGGAACGCGCTTATGCACGTTATCATTTTCCGAAAGAGTTCTCTCTCGATATGACCTATAACTCAAGACCACTCCAAGAACATCTCAGCCCTGCCTGGGAAAAAGAAACCTTCGGTACACCTGCGGACGCTGTTCGCCGCATTACCACAAGTGATAAAGTCCAGTATATCCCGGAAAAGGGCGTCCGCCGCATTGATTGGGATACACTCACAAGTCTCATTCAGACCAAGTTGCACCGAGATTTCAGTGTACTGAACCCGGATGAAAAACCCGCCCCATTGCTGATCCAGGTACCACTGTATACGCTGAAACCTGAAGTAACTCTTGATTCGCTGCGCCAGGAAGGCATTGACCGAAAGATCATCCAGTTCTCCACGGGTCTGGGCAATAGTAGTGAAGGCCGGATACATAATGTCAGCGCAGCAGCGGAAGCGATTAACGGCATGATTTTGCCACCAGATGCCACATTTGATTATGAAAAGGTCGTCCGTCAAGCTGAAAAGGAGTATGGGTTTCGTGAGGCCCCGGTCATTGTTAATGGCAGACTAACCCCCGGAATTGGCGGGGGAATCTGTCAGGTATCCAGTACGGTGTATAACGCAGCGCTATTGACGGGTCTTGATATTATTGAGCGTCGCAACCATTCCCTGCCGGTCAAATATTTGCCCAAAGGACTGGATGCCACCTTTGCCTCGGGAGCCATCAATTTTCGCTTCAAGAACAATACAGGCAAGTCCTTACTCATTCATGCAGAGGTGAAGAACCATCAATTGATGGTGAAATTTTTCGGCACCTTCCCAGAGAATGTCAGCTATGCACTTGAATCTCGCACCATTGAAACATTAAGTGTTCCGGTAAAGTATGTGTCCAGTACTGTACTGCCTGATGGTGCACAGCAGGTGCTGCAAGACGGACAGCCTGGATATATTGTGGAGACGGTAAGAACCAAGAGGCTGGACGGCAAAGTGGTCGAATCCAAAACGATTACACGGGACACTTACAAAGCTCAGAATCGTCTAATTGCCCGATCCGGTCATAGCAGCCTACCTGACCCGCAAGGGCCTTCTGTGGTCGAGGACGGGATTAGCGATACGAAACAGCCTTAGGCTCCTTTTCTGAAGCAGCCAAAAGAGTTCAATCTGTAATTCATGCATTCTAGGATAAACTGATCCTACGAAAACAAAAAGACACACTTCCCGTCCCTTTTAAGGATACGCGAGAAGTGTGTCTTTTCATGGTTTAAGATATGTTATTCGAGTTTTACCAAGCTACGATCAGCTGTACTACCTTAACTTATAGTTAGTTTACTGCATTACGGTTTAGTGACCGCCGGTGTATTCGCCTTGCTCTTCGCCTACAACCATCTTCTCTTTCCCCATGAAGAAGGAAGCGACCAACGCGAGTGCAGCCGGAATGACAGCCCAGGCAAATAACTGCACGATGGAAGAGGACAGGGCATGTGTGATGGTATCCAGCACCTGAGGCGGAATCGCCTGTCTAAGTTCTGGTGAGAGCAGCGCATGTGGATCGGTCAGATCCACTCCCTGCGGCACGCCACCCGCTGAAGCACCGCCTGCTTCCGCAGCTGAACCAGCGAGAGCATCGTTCATTTTACGCGTAAATACCTGGCTCTGTACGATACCAAAGATCGTAATGCCCATCGTCATGCCGAGGGACCGCAAAAAGTTAAGTGTGGAGCTTGCTGCTCCGCGCCTTTGCGGTTCAAATGCGTTCATGGCTGCATTGCTAAGTACAGAGAACGACGCACCGACACCCAGACCAACCATCACCATGTAGATACGTATCGTCCAAAGGGAAGAATTCTCATCCAGTGTGGTCAGCAATCCAAGTCCAATGACAAGTAAAGCTAACGTAGGGATCATGATATTACGATACTTGATTTTGGTCATCAGCACCCCGCCCAAGGACGCCGTCACAACGGACCCAAGCATCATGGGTAGCAACACAAGACCGGAGTTGGTCGCTTTACCACCAAGTACCCCCTGTATGAAGATCGGAATGTACACGGATGCTGTAATGAACGCCGCACCACTGAACATACCAATAACGTTACTGGACCAGTAGACCCGGTTGCGGAACATGCTGAAGGAGATGATTGGTTCTTTGGCTTTGGTTTCTGCAAAAAGGAAGAGCAGCGCTAATGCTACAAATCCGGCAAACAAGCCAAGAATCTGCCACGAACCCCAGGCAAATGTTTTGCCGCCCAGTTCCAGACCAAAGATCAGGCACACAACAGCACCGATCAGTGTTACAGCACCCAGCCAGTCGATCTGTTGGGATTGATGCTGATGGGATTCTTTATAAAAGAACGCAATGAACACAAATGCAATCAAGCCTAGCGGCAGGTTGATATAGAATACCCATTCCCATGTCGCATACTGGGTAATGTAAGCACCGAGCAGAGGTCCGAATACGCTGGAGAGGCCAAAGACGGCTCCAAACAATCCACCCAATTTACCACGAGATTCTGGTGCAACGACATCAAACATGATCGTAAAGGCAATCGGCACCAGGGCCCCCGCACCAATACCTTGAATCGCTCTGTACATCGTCAATTCCACAATAGACGTTGCCGTTCCGCACAGCGCTGAGCCAAGCATAAACACAATAATACCAAATACAAAAAACTTCTTCCGTCCATACATATCGGATAACTTACCAAAGATCGGCATCCCTGCCATCTCAGCCACCATGTACGCGGAGGTAACCCAGACGAACTTGTCGAGCCCACCCAGCTTCCCGACAATATCCCCCATAGCTGTTGCCACGATGGTATTATCCATCGAAGCCATTAGTATGCTGAGCAGTAACCCTGCCAGCACCAATCCAATACTGTTTTTACGTGCAGCCATTGTACTCAATCTCTCCATTCACGCTCTATTCATATGACTGCATTAGTATATCCGAAAAGAAGTCTGCGTTAATCAGTCCAAGGACCGATTGCTTTGCAGCAAAACTTCCGATTGCGGATGAATTTGCAGAGATGAACGATATTCCACTGTACCAATCCGGCAGCCAGGACCGATTTTTATTTTATCGCCACGGACAATCTCGGCTTCCGTATTCTCTAATTCAATGTCATCACCTTCGATAATCTGTGCCTTGAGAATTGATTTATTCCCCGTAAACAAGTCATTCAACCGGCCACTCTTCACCGAGATGATGGAACCGCCCATTTCCTTGACCTCGGATGGACCCATGATTTTGAGCGTCATGTGTTCAGCGCTGAGCATCCCAGCTATCGTCAAACGGCCGTTCAGCTTGATATTTTCCGCCTGACAATCCCCTGACAGATAAAGTTCACCGACCACTTTTATATGCTCAGCTTTGGCACGCAGGCCAGATGCCTGGATTCCATCCTCACCATCGTTGCTGGTCTCTCGCTCTGTTAGAGTCAGGGTTCCGGTAATTTTAATATCTGTGGATTCAAGCGATCCGTATATGACCGATGTACCCGTACATTTGAATCGATCACAAGATAGATTGTCGTTAAAGGACGCGTCCCCTACGACCTTGATCTTGCCGTACACGCCACCAGAAGAACTGCCATCACCAACGATGCTGATATCCATTTTTTTGTCCAATGAACGCCCCGGATTGTTATTCATGTCGATCCCATCCCTTTCTCTCCATATGCAAACTTTAAATTCGCTGACTGCTGCCCACCTTGGCATCCTGATCTACCTCAAGTTCACCTGAATACTCAACCAGTCTGATGTTACAGCCGCGACCGATAAAAATGTTACTCCCCCGAACAATGTCAGCTTCGGTATCTTCCAGCACAATCTCATCACCCTCAATTAAGGATGTCTTAAATGAAGGGGTCCCGCCCAGACCAATACTTTTCCAAAATCCATTCTGTTGTTCCTTGCGACGAATATCGATACGCTCTCCGCCAATCTCTTTAGCCGAAGAAGATGTATGCAGCCTGATCTCCACTGTTCCCGCATTCAGTAAACCGCTGATCTTAATATTGCCCCGTACATTCAGGGACTCACATTGGACATCCCCTTCAATATCGATCACACCGCCAATATCAATTCGTTCCCCATCTACTCTTCCACGTACGGTACACTTTCCGTTCACTTCAAGTTCAGGGCTATGGAGATCTCCGTTAATCGTCGTCATGCCATCCACCCGGACACGAGAACTGGTCAGAGGTCCATTCAACGTGCACATGCCGTTAATCGCTACACTCTCGGAGGTCAAAGCGCCGTGCATCTTCAATGTTCCATTCACTTCCATAGAGGTGCAGTCCAGGTTGCCGTTCACCTTAGCCATGCCATCGATAGATACACGGTGAAAATTCCCGCCTGCCGTTTGACTTATGCCCGCCACATTCAGATCATTCCGCTTATTCCGCTCTTCCATAGATGATCCTCTCCTTATCCCAATTTGAGTTTTAATTCTTCCATAAATGTTCCCATCGGCTGCCTAAGAACCACTTTCACACCATTGTCAAAATAAAACTCCGTTCCTGCTGTTACCAGCATGAATGAAGGAACACCCATCTTACGAATAAGCACGAGTTCGCTGGGTTTGCCTGTAAAACGGTAATAATGTTCGGACATCACTTCGATCAGCAACGCACCCTCTTGCCGAGTAATATCTCCGCTCATTAACAGCTTATCAAGGACGTAGAGCATCATAATCTGCTCCAAAGCATACAGCGGTTGTTCTCGACCTGCTTCTTTTAACAGATCCAGCGAGATTTGTGAAACAATGTTTCGCTCTAATAGTTGCTGTGCAGACATCTCTACTTCACCCAACGTAGGTGAGAACACGTCTGCCAGCTCATCCAGCGATAATCCGTCTTTCATATTGAGAATCTTGTCAATGCGCAGTAAAATCTGTTGTTTGGGAAAAAAGGTCTCTTGTCCGGTGTAGGACGACTTCCGAATGAACCATTCTTCCGGAATGAGATTTTTCCGCTTCCAGCGGTATAACTGGCCGTATGAGATTCCTGTCAGGTCCAACAATTCTTTCTTGGAGATCAAATCATCTGTCATATATGGTCCCCCTTTTTATTGAAATGAGTGTAACATAACATTGTTACGTTGTAAACTACATTGAAAAATCGATGATCAGATTACAGATTTCCACTTTAACCACTGGTGTGAAATTCTTTGTTTTCTACTGTAGATCTTGTTATTGCAATGGAAGCGTAATGCGTATAACCTGTTACATATAAACACTTTGGAGGCCTAGGCATCCGATTTCATCCCATCGTCTCATGTCAGAACACGTGGTTAACGAACTTATGAAAGGGGTTTCTTATACTCATGGCACTTATTAAATGTGATTTTTACTCGGATACGCTCGGGCTTAGCACCAGCATGCATGTCATTCTGCCGCAACAAACCCACAATCAGATCGGTATGGAGAATGTGACTGGCAAAGGACTACACCCAACCCTGTACCTGCTGCACGGTCTGTCTGATGATGATTCCATCTGGCTGCGCCGGACTTCCATCGAACGTTATGTGGCCAACCTCGGGATCGCCGTTGTTATGCCACAGGTACACCGCAGCTTCTATACAGATATGGTAGAAGGCGGACGTTATTGGAGCTTTATCAGTGAAGAACTGCCGGCACTTGCTCGTTCTTTCTTCCCGCTGTCAGATCAACGGGAGGACAACTTCGTTGCCGGATTATCCATGGGTGGCTATGGGGCGTTCAAGCTGGCCCTTCGTAAACCAGATCAATATGCGGCTGCTGCCAGTTTGTCTGGAGCACTCGATATGTCTGCACATATGGATAGAAACGCATCCTCTGCATTGCAACAGACGGAGTTACAACGGATTTTCGGACCACAGGTGGCAGGCACTGAGAATGATCTGATTCATCTGTTAAAAGAAAGCCAATCTAGCGAAAGTCCTCGACCTTTGCTCTACCAATGCTGCGGAACGGAAGATTTCCTGTATGAGGATAATCAAACCTTCCGTCAAGCCTGTGAACAGACGAACTTCGAACTGACATACGAGGAAGGGCCTGGTGAACATGAGTGGGGCTACTGGGATGCCAAGATTCAGGATGTATTGAAATGGTTGCCTTTACAAAAGCGCGATTAGTGGAGAATTACAATGGAGCTACCGCGAGTAACTAAACTGGTACTCCGATAGTAGAACAACCTACCTTCCATTCGCGGTTGAGTTCAATATATCTAGAGCACATCGCTGTAAAACACAAAAGCAGGCCGCTGAGAACAAAGTTCTCTGGCCTGCTTCTTTGTTGTACCGTTGTATCTGTAAGGGTACCTTATATAGTAGCGGTGGTATTAACCGCGGTTCGTAATCCATTGCTCGGTAATCTCTAACACCTTCTCACTGCGTCCAATCGCTTCAGCAACTTGACCCGAAGCAGTTCCGCCGTAAACATTACGAGCGTTCACTACCGCTTCCGGTTGCAACACATCATAGATCCGGTCATCAAACAGTGGTGAGAACTGACGGAATTCATCAATCGTCAGATCCAGCAAATACTTGCTGTTCTGGATGCAGTACAGTACCGTTTTACCAATCACTTCATGCGCCTGACGGAAAGGCAAGCCTTCTCCCACGAGGAAGTCAGCAATATCCGTAGCGTTGGAGAAATCCTGGTTGACCGCTTGACGCATCCGATCCTTGTTCACTGTCATTGTCGCGATCATTGGAGCAAACAGTTGCAGCGCACCCTCCAGCGTCGCTACTGTGTCAAACATACCTTCTTTGTCTTCCTGCATGTCTTTGTTGTATGCCAGTGGAAGAGATTTCAGTACCGTCAGCAAACCGATCAGGTTGCCGTACACACGTCCTGTTTTACCACGCACGAGTTCAGGAACGTCCGGATTTTTCTTCTGAGGCATGATGCTGCTGCCTGTGCAGAATGCATCGTCCAGTTCAACGAATCCAAACTCCGTGCTGCTCCACAGGACCAACTCTTCACTCAGACGGGACAAGTGAGTCATGATCAGCGAAGCGGCTGCCAGGAACTCAACGATAAAGTCACGGTCGCTTACTGCGTCCAGACTGTTCTCGTAAACCCCATCAAAGCCCAGTTGTTCCGCCACAAAATGACGGTCAATCGGGAATGTTGTGCCCGCGAGCGCACCTGCGCCCAGTGGCAGGATGTTAATGCGTTTGTAGCTGTCCATTAGACGCTCGGCATCCCGTTGGAACATGGATACATACGCCATCAGGTGATGAGCGAACAGGATCGGCTGTGCCCGTTGAAGATGCGTATAACCCGGTACAATCGTATCGAGGTTATCTTTCGCTTGTCCAATCAGTGCTTCCTGCAAGGAATGCAGCATGCCTACAAATCCAACCACGCGTTCGCGCAGGTATAGGTGCATATCCGTTGCTACCTGGTCATTCCGGCTACGGCCTGTATGTAATTTGCCGCCTACAGGGCCAATCGTCTCGATCAGGTTTTTCTCAATATTCATGTGGATGTCTTCGTCCGATACGGAGAATTCCACTTCGCCCGCACGGATTTTGTGCAGAACGGTGATCAATCCTTCTTTGATGGTCTCTACATCTTCCGCCGGCAGAATACCGCATTTGCCCAGCATTGTCACATGGGCCAGACTGCCCTGAATATCTTCCTCAGCCAAAGCTTTGTCAAAATTGATCGATGCCGTATATTCCTCAACCAAATGATTGGTTTGTTTTGTAAAACGTCCTCCCCACAGCTTGCTCACGGTGAGTACTCCCCTTTCGCTCATGGACAAAGCCGCTCCTGCCAGATGTGCAAGAACGGCCTGCCTTGTCATTTATATTGATATAGCTCTATAGATGCAGGTTGAAATTAGTTTTTGTTTTGCTCCACGCCGGAGTTTACTTTCAAACGCAGTGCATTCAGGCGGATAAAGCCTGTTGCATCACCTTGATCGTAAGCTTGCGTTGGATCAGCTTCCATCGTTGCGATGTCCGGATTGTAGAGGCTGACAGAACTTTTCACACCTGCGCCGATGATGTTGCCTTTGTACAGTTTCACACGAACCGTACCTGTTACGTTCTTCTGGCTTTCAGTCACCAGCGCTTGCAGCGCCAGACGTTCCGGTGCGAACCAGAAGCCGTTGTAAACGAGTGTGCTGTAACGTGTGATCAGGCTATCACGCAGGTTCATCACTTCACGGTCCATCGTGATGGACTCCATTTTGCGATGTGCGGTGAACAAGATTGTTCCACCTGGTGTTTCGTATACGCCACGGCTCTTCATACCAACAAAACGGTTCTCAACCATATCTACACGGCCAATACCATGTTTGCCACCCAGCTCGTTCAGTTGCTCCATCACTTGCAGTGGGCTCAAGCGCTCACCGTTCAGTGCAACACAGTCACCTTGTTCGAATTCCAGTTCAACATATTCCGCTTGATCTGGTGCATCTTCAGGTGCACTGCTCAGCAGGAACATGTCTTTGTTCTCGTCCGCGCTTGGATCGAACCAAGGATCTTCGAGCACACCGCTCTCATAGCTGATATGCAGCAAGTTACGGTCTGTGGAGTATGGTTTAGCCGCAGAAGCGGTTACCGGAATACCATGTTTCTCAGCGTACGCGATCATCTCGGCACGTCCCGGGAATTGGTTACGGAATTCTTCCAGACGCCAAGGTGCAATTACGTTAATGTCTGGTGTCAGTGCAGCCGCGTTCAACTCAAACCGAACTTGGTCATTTCCTTTACCTGTAGCGCCGTGAGCGATGGCTGTAGCACCTTCTGCACGAGCGATGTCCACCATACGTTTAGCGATCAGTGGACGAGCAATACTTGTGCCAAGCAGGTATTGTCCTTCATAGAGGGCACCTGCCTGGAACATCGGATAGATGAAATCTTTTGCGAATTCATCGCGTAGATCGTCGATGTATACTTTGGAAGCGCCTGTTGCCAGTGCTTTTTCCTCCAAACCATCCAGTTCGTCCTTTTGTCCAATATCCGCTGTGAAAGCGATAATCTCAGCATCATACGTTTCTTTCAACCATTTCAAAATTACAGATGTGTCCAACCCGCCTGAATACGCGAGTACAATTTTTTCCTTAGCCATGTTCGATGGTCCTCCCCAAGATCAGTTAAGTTAAACAGAGCCTTCATACACTGAATCCTACGAGCCAGAAAATCCTTCCGATCACTGTTATCCCCAGATTTTTTTCATCCCTTTATGACAAAGGGTAAAATCTGGGGATAGCCTATGCTTCCGATGCAGCTTTCTTTCAGAAAGCTTTCAGGCGACCGCTTCGCTTCTTCAGGCTTTTTCTGTCTCTCCGTGTTTGTGTATGCTTCTTATTTAATTAACTTTTTAAAGTACATTATAGATGAATCTATCATCGCGAAATCTGCGCCTAAAATCAACCCATAAAGGCAAATAGCATCTATTCGCTCATTAATGCAGCCATTAATGCTTTCTGTGCATGCAAGCGATTCTCCGCCTGATCAAAGATCAGAGAGTTCGGTCCGTCAATTACACCGGCACTCACTTCTTCGCCGCGGTGTGCTGGCAGACAGTGCAAGAACATGTAGTCCGGCTTCGCACCTTTCATCAGCGCCTCGTCCACTTGATATGCGGCAAATGCCTGCTCCCGAATCTTCTGTTCTTCTTCAAAGCCCATGCTCGCCCATACATCCGTATACACGATATCTGCATCTTTCGCAGCTTCTTGTGCACTGTAGGTTACAGTCACTTCAGAACCGCTCTCCTGTGCGATAATGCGCGCCTGCTCCACAACTGCGCTATCCGGCTCATAGCCTTCTGGCGTTGCTACAGCAACATGCATTCCCATCTTCGCTGCTCCGAGCATCAGGGAGTGCGCCATATTGTTGCCATCTCCGATGTAGGCCATTTTCAGACCTGCCAGCTTGCCTTTGTGCTCCAGCACCGTTTGGAAGTCTGCCAGTACCTGACAAGGATGCGCTGCATCGCTCAGGCCGTTAATGACTGGAACATCCGCATGCTCTGCCAGTTCAGTTACATTATGGTGTCCAAAGGTACGGATCATGATGCCATCCAGGTAGCGGGACAATACTTTGGCTGTATCATGTGTTGTTTCCCCACGACCCAGCTGGATATCATTTTTGCTCAGGAAAAGCGCGTGTCCGCCCAATTGGAACATACCCACTTCAAAGGATACACGCGTACGTGTAGATGATTTTTCAAAAATAAGTCCGATCGTTTTACCTTTCAACGGTTGAAAAGGTACACCGTTTTTTTGCTTGCCTTTAATCTCAATTGCGAGATCAAGCAGATAACGAATCTCCTCTGCTGTGTAGTCCGTGAATTCGATAAAATCCCGGCCTCTCAGATCAATCTTCTGAATCTTTTCCGTCTGTTGTGCTGTCATGTATAATGTCCTCCTTATTTCCGGTTCCCTGCACCCGCATGGGCAGAAGAGAGAGCAACATTGACACTTTGTCTTGGTGCTTCTCAAGTTTATTCTTTTCCGCCTTCTGCAAGTTCACCGCGCGGCTACAGGGATTCATCATCTCGTTCTGCTTCGAGGCCGGTAATGGCCCCGAGACAGAAAGGTTCTCATTTTTATGTTAGGCTTTCGCCGCTACGTGCTCTTCGATCAATGTGCCTACCAGGGATACGGCCTCTTCGATCTCTTCTTTGCTCACATACAGGTTCGGAAGCAAACGAATCACATTGGGTCCTGCAGAGACGAACAAGATCCCGCGTTTTTGCCCAGCAAGCACAATATCACCTACCGGCTCAGCACATTCGATGCCGACCAACAATCCCAAACCACGTACTTCCTTCACAAAGGAATTACCCGCCAAACGATTCCGCAGGGAGCTCATCAGGTATTCACCCATCTCCGCTGCACGCTCTGGCAAACGATCTTCCAGCATCGTTTCGATGGTTGCTATCACAACGGATGAAGCAAGTGGTGTTCCGCCAAATGTTGTCGCATGACTTCCTGGCGTGAATGCATCCCGCAGGAAACCTTTACCCAGCATTGCGCCTACAGGGAAACCACTGCCGATACCTTTGGCAACGGTGAACACGTCTGGCTCAATGCCATAATGTTCGTGCGCAAACAGTTTACCCGTACGTCCCATTCCCGTTTGAACTTCATCGACAATCAACAGCAACCCATGCTCGTCACACAATTTCCGTACATGTTTGACGAATTCCGGTTCAACCGGATATACACCACCCTCGGCCTGAACCATTTCCAGCATAATAGCTGCTGTGTTGGGTCCAATTGCCGCTTCAAGGGCAGGGATATCATGCAAAGGTACAGTTACAAATCCGGCTGGCAATGGCAAAAATCCTTCTTTCACCTTATCCTGTCCGGTTGCTGTCAGCGTTGCGAGTGTCCGTCCATGGAAGGACTGGGCAAATGTGATCACTTCATAGCGATCTGTACCCTTCACCTTCTGGTGATAACGACGTGCTACTTTAATAGCTGCTTCGTTCGCTTCGGCACCACTGTTACAGAAAAACACTGCGTCAGCACATGTATTGGCTGTCAGCAATGCTGCTGCCTTCTCCTGGCCTGGAATCTGGAACAGGTTGGATACATGCCACAGCTCATCAATCTGAGCTTTCAGCTTGGCTCCAACTTTCTCCGGTGCATGGCCCAGGCTAGTTACAGCGAGTCCGCACATGAAATCGAGATAGCGGTTCCCCTGATCGTCCCATAACCAGCTGCCTTTACCTTTGACCAGACTGATTGGATAACGTGCATACGTTTGGAAAAGCGAGCTTTCCGTCTGTGTCGCTGCACCTGTTGCTGTTGCGCCCGCTACCGCTGTGCCAGAACCTGGCTGTTCGTTGCCTTTTGCCATGACCCTATCACTCCTTATTGGTTGGTGCAACGGCAATTATATAAGAGCTCTTATTTACACTAGATCACTCCGATTGCGGAACCATCTTCCGAACGTATGCATACTCCACTTCGATGACAGAACAACCTTCCGATCGCTGTTATCCCTGGATTTTTTTTATTCCCCTTCAATGGGGAAAATCCTGTGATAAAGGCGAGATGATGCTTACGAAGTAGCTTTCTTTCAGAAAGCTTTTAGCTCCGCTTCTTCAGGTTATTTCTGTCCTCTCCGTTATGCATTTTTATTCTTCAGATTGGTTCTGCACCCTACGATATGTGAGTGTAATATTAGATTTCTTATATTAAAAAGCCGTGCACATATTTTTATATATAATATAAGGCTATTAAGACCCTAGCGCATCGAGAGCAAATTATTGCATACGGATGATTCTTGTTCCGATGATTTCTCCGCCGAGCACTCGGCTCAGGATTTGGGGTTCGCTGCCGTCTACGATGACGACCTCACGTACTTGACCATGAATACAAGCGATAGCTGCACGCACTTTGGGAATCATGCCGCCATAGATTTCTCCAGTCTGGATCATGTCCTCAATCTCTTGTACAGATACGGATGGCAGTACTTTTTTCTCGCTGCCTACGTTCTTCATGATGCCAGGAACGTCTGTCACGACAATCATCCGGCTTACGCCGAGATGAGATGCCACTGCACCCGCAGCTGTATCTGCGTTAATGTTGTAGCGTTGTCCAGTTGCATCTACGCCAACCGGTGCGATAACCGGCATGTATCCCATGTTCACGATACCTTGGATAATCTCTGCGTTCACACCAGTGACATCACCTACCCAACCGATCTCTGCGTGGTTCGATACGGGCTTCGCCTGAATCAGACCTCCATCGACGCCGGACAAGCCTAGTGCACGGCCGCCCACACGCTGAATCAGGCGCACGATCTGTTTGTTGATGCTACCCGCCAGGACCATCTCCACTACGTCCAGCACAGGTTCAGTCGTTTTGCGCAGGCCGTTAACGAATTCGGTTTCGATACCAAGCTTCGCCAGGTTATCCGAGATCGCAGGACCTCCGCCATGCACGATTACCGGCTGTGTGCCCTGAGACTGCAGATCACGCAGATCCGCAAAGAAAGACTCGGGCAATGCTGCCAGCGTGCTGCCTCCACATTTCATGACAAACATCTGTTTCTCTGTGCTCGCTTCCGTTGCGGTACTCTCGTTTGGCATTATTGAATTCATGAGGGCAAGCTCCTATCATAGTAAAAATTATATTCAAAAAAATATAACACTTTTATAAGGTGACGAAGGCTGGTAGGAGTCCATTCCGAATTCGGATTGTTCTTTCGATCGCTGTTGTCTCCAGGTTTCTTGAATTATCCCTATATAGGGGAACACCCGGAGACAAAGGCGACCGCTCCGCTTCTGCAGAATCAATTCCGTCTTCTCCATTACTATCGCTATATGTCCAACACCAAACAACAAGTTTAAATTTCATTGATAATTTTTGAAACATCTCACGAAACAGCTTCACAATAGAAGACAGCTGTTTCGCAAAACCTTTACCCCAAAGGTTTATTACGTGCGGTATGCGGCGTTAATTCGTACGTAGTCATACGTCAGGTCACAGCCCCAGGCTGTTGCTGTTCCTTCGCCGTGGTGCAAATCCACCACGATGCGAACTGTATCGGTCTGCAAATAGGCCAATGCTGCTTCTTCGTCAAACACGACCGGGCGGGACTGTGCGAGTACGGAGATATCTCCCAAACGAATATCTACCGTATCCGGGTTCACCGGCTGTCCTGCACGCCCTACGGCTGCAATAATCCGTCCCCAGTTGGCGTCTGCGCCAAACATGGCGGATTTCACCAGACTGGAACCGATGACAGTTTTCGCGATTGCTTGCGCGGAATCATCACTTACCGCACCTGTAACTTCTACCTCAACCAGTTTGGTTGCTCCTTCGCCATCGCGAGCAATGGCTTTGGCCAGCACTTGGCATACATAGGTGAATCCAGCTGCAAAAGCATCCCAATCCGGGTGCTCCATCGTCAGCTCTTCATTGCCTGCATATCCACTAGACATCGCTACCAGCATGTCGTTTGTACTTGTATCCCCATCGACTGTAATCATGTTGAATGTATGATTCGTTGCCTGACGCAACAGGCGCTGCAACGCTTCTGCACCAATGACCGCGTCAGAGGTCATGAAAGCGAGCATTGTCGCCATATTCGGATGAATCATACCCGAGCCTTTGGCGGCTCCCGCAATCGTAACCGTCTTGCCGTTAACCAGAACGGAGACGCAAGCTTCCTTTTTCACCAAATCCGTTGTCAGAATCGCTTGTGAAAATTGCTCCGCCTCATTCGACTCCTTGCCCATATGCGCTGGAAGACCAGTAATGCCTAAATGTACAGCATCCATTTTGAGCAATTCACCAATGACACCTGTGGATGCCACAGCCACGTCCTCTTCTGCCACACCCAACTCACGCGCAGCCGCCGAACGCATCGCATAAGCATCTTCTTCCCCTTGTTGCCCTGTACATGCATTAGCATTACCACTGTTAACGATAACAGCCTGAAGGCGTCCATTGCTCAAGCTTTCGCGCGTTACTTTGAGTGGTGCCGCTTGAAACACGTTCGTTGTGTATACAGCAGCAGCTGTAGCCGGTACATCACATCGGATCGCTCCGATGTCATTGCGAGATGTCTTTTTCAATCCGCAGTGAAGTCCACCAGCAGTGAATCCCTCAGGGGTTACAATTGTTCCGTTCTCAACCACGGTAAAAGTCTGTTGCTCCACATTCGTTCCCATATCATATCCCCCGTATGCGTTCAGCTATATGCTGATGATCGCCTGCTTAACCTGATCCGTTCTCCCTAGAAGACTCTGAGAGAGAGCACTCTTACACCGAATGTCCCAGTGCTCCTCCTGAATTCCAATCCCTTATGGATATACCGGTGTCATGTTCAGCCCGAGGTTCTCCTCCCATCCCATCATCAGGTTCATATTTTGAATCGCTTGCCCGGAAGCACCCTTCACCAGGTTGTCGATGACCGAAATAATCGTTAAACGCCCTGTGCGAGGATCCACCGCAAATCCGATATCACAATAGTTGGATCCGTACACTTCTTTGGTAGAAGGCCAGATGCCCGGTTCACGTACACGTACGAAAGGTCGGTTCTCATAATATTTGCGGTACAAATCCACGATCTCCCGGTCGCTGTGTTCCCCAACGAGGTTTGCATACATCGTACTCATAATTCCACGTGTCATTGGCACCAGATGTGTTGTGAAGGTAACTGTAACAGGCGTTCCCGTTATATTGCCAAGCACTTGTTCGATCTCGGGAATATGTTGATGTTTATTCAGTTTATAGGCTTTGAGATTCTCGTTCATCTCTGCATAATGGTACGACAGATGGGTTCCACGTCCTGCACCGGATACGCCCGATTTGGCATCAATAATAATAGTTGAAGGATCAATCCAGCCTGCCTCTACTGCAGGGATCAGTCCAAGAAGTGTAGCCGTTGGATAACAACCTGGGTTGGATATAAAATTCTGCCCCTTCACTTCTTCGCCATACACCTCAGCCATGCCGTATACCGCTTGTTCCAGCAAATCAGCTGGAGGCGCCGGATGTTTGTACCACTCTTCGTACACTGTTCCATCCTTAAGTCTGAAATCGCCAGACAGGTCAATCACCTTAAGTCCTGCTGCCAGCAGGCTTGGTACGAGCTTAGCACTTACGCCGGACGGGGTCGCTGTGAATACCAGATCCGCACGACTCGCAATTTCAGCCGGATCTACACCGTCGAGTGGCCTGTGAATCACGCCCGTCAAATGCGGAAATCCATCTGCGATGGACTCACCACTGCTCGATGATGAGATCACCGATGTGATTTCAACCAGCGGATGGTTCTGGAAAAAACGAATCAGCTCCACCCCGCCGTAGCCGGTGGAACCGACGATTGCTACTTTTAATTTGTTATTCACTCTCGCTCCCCCAATCTCGATGTATGCGCTACTTGTGCTATGTCCTTCTCTGAAGGATACTCGAACACAGCAATTCCGTCGCTTATATGCATATTTGTGTATTATTATACGACTCTGGTTATATAAATACAACACTCTATCATCAATTTCACATGGATTTCCATCCAATCCGAACATATCTTTTTTCTCATCCGGGACGAATAGGTATACATCTGTTAAAATACGTATTAGTAGGAAACATTACAATCAGGGTCTCATTCATAACTAACCTGCTACCAAGGACATATGAATAGATTCATGATGGTCATTATGAGACGTGGGGGACTATAGTGCATATCGAATCCATTTTACTTATTGTACTCCTTGGCCTGAATATTATTTTTGCGGCAGCAGTCGTTTTCTTCGAACGGAAGGATGCCAGCGCTTCATGGGCTTGGCTGCTCGTCTTGAACTTTATTCCGGTGTTTGGGTTTGTACTTTATCTTTTAACCGGTCAGAACCTGACCCGATACCGGCTTTTCCAGTGGAAGGAACGTAAGAAGCTCGGGCTAGAGGAACGTATTGAAGCCCAGCTCACGCAGCTACACGATAATCGCACCCCTTTCCGCAACCAAGCAACCGAGACTAGCCAGGATATGATCTATATGAACCTGAAGCAGAACGGAGCTCTGGTGACGGAAGATAATGCGGTCGAGATCATTACGGATGGAACAGATAAATTCCAGCGGCTCTTGGACGACATCGAAGCGGCTCAGGATCACGTGCACGTACAATACTACATTTATAGAGGCGACCGTCTGGGCAAAAGAATTCGAGATGCACTCATCCGCAAAGCGCGGGAAGGCATCAAAGTTCGTTTACTGTATGACGCGCTCGGATCACGGCGGGTATCAAAACGCTTTTTCAAAGAATTGCGCGAAGCAGGCGGTTTGGTTGAAGTCTTTTTCCCATCCAAATTCAGTCTGATCAACTTACGTATGAACTACCGGAACCACCGTAAGATTGTCATCATCGATGGTAACTTGGGGTACACGGGCGGATTTAACGTTGGAGATGAGTATCTTGGCTTGAACTCGAAATTCGGTTACTGGCGTGACACACATCTGCGTATTCAGGGGAATGCCGTCCATGCGCTGCAGACCCGTTTTCTCTTGGATTGGAATGAAGCGTCCAAGCAACACGACACACCTTATGTTCCGGCGCATTTCCCTCATATTGAGGGTACAGGAAAGATTGCCATGCAGATTGTCTCCAGTGGACCGGATGCAGAGACTGAACATATCAAGAACAGTTATCTTAAGATGATTAACGGGGCCAAACAATCGATTCTGATTCAAACGCCTTATTTTATCCCGGATGCCAGTGTATTCGAAGCTATTCGTCTCGCGTGTCTGTCCGGCATAGATGTTCGCATCATGATTCCAAATAAACCCGACCACGCCTTTGTATATTGGGCTACGTTATCTTATATTGGTGAGTTGCTAAAAGTGGGCGCCAAAGTATTTATATATGATAATGGCTTCATTCATGCCAAAACACTTATCATTGACAGTTTGGTTGCATCCGTGGGAACCGCCAATATTGACTACCGCAGTTTCCGGTTAAACTTTGAGGTTAACGCCTTTATGTATGATGAAGCGATTGCGACAGCACTTGTACAAACCTTTGAGCACGACCTGCATGTATCGCGGGAAATGACGCTCGATGAATACCAAAAACGCAGTTTCATTATCCGCTTCAAAGAAGCCATTTCCCGTCTGCTATCTCCGATTTTGTAGTGGTGGCACTCCGATGACAGAACATCCTTCCGATCGCTGTTATCCCCAGATTTTTTTGATTCCCTATTCTAAAGGGAAAAATCCGGGGATAAAGGCGAACGTTCCACTTCTTCAGGATATTTCTGTCCTCTCCGTTATGTGAAATGTTAAGTTGAACTTTTAATAATAGAAAAGCAGGTACTTCCTCTCCGTTATCTCAGAGGAGGGTGTACCTGCTTTTTTTCTTAAATTTTCAAACTTATGAGCCTATATTGGCTCACTCATTAGTTTTCAACCCGTTCACACATGTTCTCCCCGCTTAAAGCCTTCGCCGAGCACTTCGTGCGCGTTACTGATAATGACAAATGCTCCCGGGTCCACAGACCGGATCAACGCTTTGAGTCTTGGTACCTCATTCTGTCCAACCACGACCATCAGTACCGTTCGTTGATCATCGGTGTAACCGCCTTTGGCCTCCAGCTTCGTTAATCCGCGATCCAAGTCATCCAGAATCACTTTGCTAATCGCTTCGGTCTGGTTGGAGATAATATAAGCCACCTTTGAAAAGCCCAGCCCCATCTCAACAGCATCGATCACTTTACCAGTAACATACAACCCAATCAGCGCATAGAGGGACTGCTCCAACGACAATACAAAAGCAGCCATAATAATAACCGTAGCATCCATGATGACTACACACAGCGAGTAACTCAATCCACTGTATTTCTGTACGATTCTGGCAAGAATGCTCATGCCACCTGTTGATCCTCTACCTCGGTATACAATTCCAATTCCTAAACCAACACCAATCCCACCATACAGTGAACCAAGTAGCGGATTCGTTGTTGGAATGGCCCAATCCTTCGTGAGATAAACTAACAGCGGCAGGACAATACTGCCCAATACCGAGCGAACACCATACTGCTTACCAATAAGCAGGAAACCCGCAATCAAAAGTGGGATATTAATAGCCCATTGGGTATATGCCGGCTCCCAATTAAGCCATTCCTTGCCCAGAATTGATAACCCGGACACCCCACCCGAAGCGATCTGATTTGGTAATAAAAATAAATTAAAGGCCACTGCAATTAAAAACGAACCTACAATGATAGATACCGTATCCACGACGTTTCTCCATGGACCATTGAGTGGAATGAGGCTAGTTATCCTCTTTTTGCGATTATTGTGAAGTTGTGATCGTTGTTGCATGTTCTCGTGCTCTCCTTTTATGTGACTGATCAGTTGTTCGCTCATTTTTTCTATCCTATAAAATTATTCAAAAAAAAGCTCCCGTATACACCAGCATACGCCTACACGTATGGGTCCATACAGGAACTTATATTAATCGGTTTCTACTTTAATCTGGCTACGCAAATAACCATCGATGAATGCATCGAGGTCGCCGTCCATTACTGCCCCTGTATTTCCAGTCTCTACGCTTGTACGGTGATCCTTTACCATACTATAGGGATGGAACACATAGGAGCGAATCTGGCTACCCCATGAAATATCCGACTGATCTCCTCGGATTTCATCCAGCTGTTGTTTTTGCTCTTCAATTTTACGCTCATACAATTTCGAACGAAGCATCTTCATCGCCCGCTCACGGTTCTTGATCTGTGAACGTTCATTCTGACACGTTACAACTACACCTGTCGGAAGGTGGGTAATCCGCACGGCTGAGTCGGTGGTATTGATATGCTGTCCACCCGCGCCACTCGCACGGTAGGTATCAATCTTGAGATCCTCTGTTCGAATGTCCAATTCAATCGTATCATCAATCTCAGGAACCACATCACATGATACGAAGGACGTATGTCTACGGCCCGATGAGTCAAAAGGAGAGATCCGCACCAGTCGGTGTACACCCTTCTCGGCTTTCAGATAACCATAAGCATTGTGCCCCTTGATCGATAGCGTGACGCTCTTGATCCCCGCCTCATCTCCTGGCAGATAATCCAGCACCTCAACCTTGAAGCCACGCTTCTCGGACCAACGTGTGTACATCCGCAGTAACATTTGTCCCCAGTCCTGTGACTCGGTACCACCTGCGCCCGGATGAAGCTCTAGAATGGCATCCATCTTATCATACGGCTGGTTCAGGAGCAGCTGAAGTTCGAACTCTGCCACCTTGCTCACGATCGCTGTGACGCTTCTACCGATCTCTGCAGCGAGGTCTTCGTCGCCTTCCTCGTCAGCCAGTTCTACCATCATCACCGCATCATCATAGTCCTGTTGAAGTTTGGTGTATTGATCCACAGATCCCTTCACCGCATTTAGCTCAGCGATTACGGATTGCGCCTTGTCACTATCATCCCAGAAATCCGGAGCAGACATCTTCACTTCGAAGTTGCCGATCATCTCTTGCTTCAGATCTAAGTCAAAGAGACCCCCTAAGGTTGGTTAGTTTCTTGCCTATTTCACGCAGGTCATGCTTCACGTTTGGATCGATCATGTGCAATTCCTCTTTTCATTAAGATAAGCTCCCCGCATCCAGGGCATTCCTCCAGATCAAGTATCCGATGCGTTACCCTGGTGTTGAGACTACTGTTGTATCAGTATATCTCTTCCCCGTGATCATGGTCATATTATTATAACTATGCACCATTAATCGGTTTTGCATCCTTCACTTCATCCTATGGAATACCCGGCTGCAAGGAGCCATTCATGTCATTCGTGTATAAATGAACCCTTTAACTACTCTTGACCGTGGCAGTGTTTGAACTTCTTACCACTACCGCATGGGCATGGATCGTTACGTCCGATTTGGTCAGAAACCTTCACTGGACGTTTCTCAGCAGGTTCACCGCTTGTCGAGATCTGACTTTCCTCAACAACCGCTTGACGCTCCTGATTGCTCTCGATCTGTGCTCTCATCACATAAGTCGCTACTTCTTCTTGAATCGAAGCAATCATCTGATGGAACATCTCGAAGCCTTCGAACTGGTACTCACGCAGTGGATCTGTACCGCCGTAGGCACGAAGGTGGATACCTTGACGCAATTGATCCATTGCATCAATATGATCCATCCACTTGCTGTCTACTGCACGGAGCACAACCACTTTCTCGAACTCACGAACCATCTCTTCGCCAATTCGCTCTTCACGTGCATTGTACTTGTTCTGAACTTTCGTGAACAGGAACTCGATGATCTCTTCTGCTTCCTTACCCCACAGATCATCTTTAGTTATGGAACCATCGTCCAGCAATTTGCTGTTCATGTAATCAGCAACTTCCTGAAGCTCCCAGTTTTCCGGGATATCGTCACTACAATGTGCTTCAACGATACGTTCAATGGAAGGCTTGATCATATCCATAACGATTTGTTTGATATTTTCGGACTCCAGTACCTCGCGGCGCTGTTTATATATAATTTCACGTTGTTGGTTCATTACATCATCATATTGGAGAACGACTTTACGCACGTCAAAGTTGTTACCTTCAACACGCTTCTGCGCTGATTCTACTGCGCGGGTAATCATCCGGCTCTCGATCGGTTGGTCTTCTTCAAAACCAAGACGCTCCATCATGTTCAATACATTGTCTGCACCGAAACGTCTCATCAATTCATCACCCAGTGACAGGTAGAATTGTGTTGAACCCGGGTCACCTTGACGTCCCGCACGGCCACGTAGCTGATTATCAATCCGGCGTGATTCGTGACGCTCTGTACCGATGATATGAAGGCCGCCTACTTCAGCTACACCATCACCCAAGATAATATCTGTACCCCGTCCTGCCATGTTGGTTGCAATCGTTACTGCACCCGCTTGACCAGCTCCTGAGATGATCTCTGCTTCTTCCGCGTGGTACTTGGCGTTCAGTACCTGGTGTTTGACACCACGGCGTTTAAGCATGTCAGACAGACGTTCAGAGTTCTCAATGGACACTGTACCTACCAGAATCGGTTGATTCTTACTGTGGCGTGCCACGATCTCTTCTACAACGGCATTGAACTTGCCATCGATGCTCTTGTACACGACATCTGCCATGTCATCCCGCTTGTTTGGGCGGTTGGTTGGAATTTGCAGTACTTCGAGACCGTAGATTTTTTTAAACTCTTCTTCCTCGGTTTTCGCTGTACCCGTCATACCCGCAAGTTTACGGTACATCCGGAAATAGTTCTGGAAGGTAATCGTAGCAAGCGTCATGCTCTCATTTTGTACTTCAATGCCTTCTTTGGCTTCAATCGCTTGGTGCAATCCATCACTGTAACGACGTCCAGACATCAGACGACCTGTGAATTCATCAACGATCATGACTTCCTCATCACTGACAACATAATCCACGTCACGACGCATGATTGCATTAGCTTTCAAGCTCTGTACAATGTGATGGTTGAGAGTTACATTGGCATGATCATACAAGTTCTCGATACCAAATGCTTTCTCTGCTTTTGCCACGCCCGCCTCAGTCAACGCTACGGATTTCACCTTAATGTCTACCGTAAAGTCTTCTTCCGGCACCAAACGTTTCACAAAACGATCTGCTGCATAGTACATATCCGTCGACTTCTGAGCTTGTCCAGAGATAATGAGTGGCGTACGCGCCTCATCGACCAAGATGGAGTCTACTTCATCAATGATACAGAAGAACAATGGACGTTGTACCATTTGCTCTTTGTAAAGCACCATGTTGTCACGCAGATAGTCAAAACCAAACTCATTGTTCGTTCCGTACGTAATATCACATGCATATGCATGTTGTTTCAACGCATGGTCCATACCGCTGAGGTTAACCCCAACCGTCATGCCCATGAACTCATAGATTTGTCCCATTTCCTGGCTATCCCGTTGTGCCAAGTAGTCATTGACCGTGACCACGTGTACACCTTTGGACATTAACGCGTTCAGATATACCGGAAGTGTTCCTACCAGCGTTTTACCTTCACCCGTTTTCATCTCGGAAATACGGCCTTCATGCAGAGCGATACCGCCCAGCATCTGTACATCGTAGTGACGTTTGCCCAGTACACGACGTGATGCCTCACGTACAGTTGCAAATGCCTCTGGAAGAAGCTCATCTGTTGTTTCTCCCTTTTCAATACGAGCACGGTATTCGTCCGTTTTACCTTTCAGTTGTTCATCAGACAATGCCTGAAATTGTGGTTCCAGTTTATTGATCACATCGACCGTCTTCATCAGACGTTTAACATCACGTTCATTCATGTCGCCGAAGATCTTTTTGACAAGTCCTAGCATGGTATACCCCTTTCGTGCAAAACAGAATAGACCCCCTGTTGCCGCCACGCGACACCATCGGATGGATGTTGCATCCACTTGCCCGGGGGTGACAAACAATATGATTTGAGCTTAATGAAGGTTACACTTCGTCAACTCAGTTGCCAGAATGTCCTTTCGATCGCTGTTATCCCCTGATTTCTTTTAAACTCTCTTCTCAGAGGGGGAAATCCGGGGATAAGGCGTATGCTTCCGATGTAGCTTTCTTTCAGAAAGCTTTCAGGCGAACGCTTCGCTTCTTCAGGTCATTTCCGCCCTCTTCGTCATCCGTGTAAAAATCAAATTCAAATCATATGCTAATAAGTAATATGATGAATCAACTCCAGGCTTGCCAAGGGTTCCTCATGAAGCTGATTCGGTATTCAAACGGATTCGGTTATTAAAAACTAGCCGAAGCCCGAGCCTTGCGAATCATGTTCATGGTGCTGTGCCTGTCATTGATTATGATTAGCGATCATTCGTTGACAATTCCTCATCAGGACAATGATTCTCTTTGCATAAATTGTAACAGTTTGTAAGGGCCGCCGCAACACGCCACGGCACACTTCTTTGAACTTCTGAGACATATCAAACCGAGTTTAAGTGCAAAAAATCATAGTCGTTAGCGGAAGCGTCCGATTGTCATGTTTCGTTTTGCAGGATAGACAGCTCTGTCAACGAATTTTGATGGTAAATTTGGATGGAAATCTCAATATCCAGTTCTCGAATGTAGGTATACAAATATTTTCGTAAGCATCGGAATCTGGTGATAAACTTGTACCAATTATGATTATTCTTAATATCTATTAGACGCAGCAGCATAGGGAATAGTTTCACCATTTTATTTCCAAAGGTGATTTCCCAGCTTCTCTACGCACAAAAGAGCCCCATCCCCTAAGGGATGGAAGCTCTTGTTAAGTCCAATCCAGGAAACTACAGTCCCTGTCTTCATTATTATTAGATATTCATACGCATGTCCGTTCCGATGATCCTGTACGTTAAGATTAACCTTGTTCGATCAATCCGTACTTACCATCGTTCCGTTTGTAAACAACGCTAACTTCTTCACTGTCAATGTTGGAGAATACGAAGAAATTGTGACCAACCATGTTCATTTGGAGGATGGCCTCTTCCACGTCCATTGGTTTCAACATAAAGCGTTTCGTCCGTACGACTTCAAAATCATCGTCATCCGTGTCCGTATCCAGTTCAGCTGTAGCTACAGTACCTGTTGGATCTTCAACGAAGAGTGTTTTCAGGCTACCTTCCTGGCGGAACTTACGGTTAATTTTTGTTTTGTGTTTGCGGATCTGACGTTCCAGCTTGTCCACCACGGAGTCAATCGATGCATACATATCATCGCTCTCATCCTCAGCGCGGAGCACAATGCCTTTCAATGGGATCGTCACCTCTACCGTATGCAAACCTCTCGTCGTGCTCAATGTAACAGCACCGTCAGAGTTAAGGGGTGCATCGAAATACTTCTCGAGTCTACTCAACTTTTTGTCGACATAATCCTTCAAAGCATCAGTAACCTCGATTTGTTGACCTCGAATACTTAAATTCATAGGGCACTCCTCCTTTTTCCTTTGCCACTTCATTATAACACGAATGTAAGCGCCATGTAAAAACTCCCGGTGACCGAATAATGACATCTGTTCAAGCCACATCTGCCAACGTAGGCATAACGCCATATTTCGCGATATTTCATCATATTCAGCCATAATCGAATATTTACTTGGTATGAATTATTAGGCGCTTGATGATGTAATTAACCCATTTTGAGCTTGCTCAATCTAATATGTAAAATGAACTTCAATCTATCTCTTGAATCTATTAAATTCAATAGAATAATGTTCCTCGGATGATCCTCAAATCTCTAATCTATTGAAACAAAAAAAGACCCCGGAAAGTACCGGAGTCTGATGCTAGCGATAATTCAATTTGGTAACCATCTAACCATATATGTAGGTCGGATTGTCCGGATGATTATAATTTGATTACGTTAGCTGCTTGCGGTCCACGTGCGCCTTCGACGATGTCGAATTCTACGGATTGACCTTCTTCCAAAGTTTTGAATCCTTCGGATTGAATTGCGGAGAAATGTACGAATACGTCGCCGCCATCTTCAGTCTCAATGAAACCGTAACCTTTTTCTGCGTTGAACCATTTTACTTTACCTTGCATGCACTAACATTCCCTTCGTCATCAAATGAAGTGAAGCTTTCGGCCTTAACCTCTGCCCACAATTCAGATAATACCATCCAAAGTTATCCATTGTCAATTGGAAACGTAAATGTTTTCTTGGAATTTTTTGTAGATTAATTGGGGATTGTGTTGAAAGGTGGGATATCTTGAATATAGCAGGTAATTGGAGGGTTGGTAAGTCTATTTTTGATGTATTAATAATAGAAACTTGGATGAGAGTTTACTGTTCAGATAACGAGAAGTAGATACACCTTGCGTAGGTAAACATTTCATAATTCCTAATATTAAGAAAATTTAAAAAAAAAGAGAACACAACAGAAAAAGGACGCAAAATATCCCTCACAGGTATCTTACATCCTTCTGAATTCTATTTAATATCTTTTTGTGTCTACAATAATGCTGTCCACTGCGTAAGACGTCTCATATGCATTCTTCTGTACTTTAGCCTGTTTACGTTGGATCAGCCAGTCTTTAGCTTCTATCTTCAAGCTGTTCATTCTCATCAAAATAGCATGATCATTATCCATAATCTTCTTAAGCCGTGCTTGTTGGAGCACTGAAGCTTCGCGCTGATCTTGCCTTAACATTGAATCAATAATGTTCTGACGCTTGTCCACAAATAGTTCCAATTCATCTGAACTCACTTCATCAATCTGAAGCATAATATCTTGCGTTAGCTGCTCTAGCTCCTTAATCAAATCATCCATGAACGGCTCCAAGCTCAGTTGAGGATACCATTTTGCTTGCCTGAAGCCAGGTCTCTTTCAACTCTTTCAAATAACCCAAAGCTTCCTCAGCTGGCTCAGCAACCTTCTTCGTATTAGCATCAATAAGAAGATAATTAATATATTCATACAGAGCATTAAGATTCACTGCAATATCAGAAGATCGATCCAATGTAACTGATAACTCACTAACAATAGTTTGTGCTTTACCAAGATTCAAACTAACCTTCTGATAATCCTTGGCACCCAATCCATCAATCGCTGTCCGTACAAAACGAATAGCCCCATCATACAACATTATCAACAACTGACCCGGTGAAGAGGTCTGAACGGACGACTGACGATATTGATCATATGGAGACTTAATCATATTTACACCCTTTCAATCTTTAAGTTAACTTAGCTGGAGAAGAAACTGGATAAGCTTGAAGACTGACTTTGATACTTACTCATAGCCGTTTCCATAGCCGTGAATTGTTTGTAGTAACGATTTTCAAGAGCACTCAGGCGTTTTTCCAAGGCTGTGATCTGAGTATTATAGCCTTTAAGCGTTTTACCCATGACGCTCTCTTCCTTGAATAGACTGTTAATATCACCGCTAAATTTAGTTGTACCGGCACGTTCTGCAACTTTGCTCATTGCTGTATCCATCTCTTTATACATCTTGCCAAAAATGGAGCTATCGGCACCGGCACCCGTACCTTGTAATAAATCAGAGACCTGCTGAGGATTATCAAGGATGGCTTTTTTAAACTTATCCTCATCCAAGTATATTTTCCCATTTTCGTAATATTTACCACCTGTGATTCCAATACTACTTAGTTCTCCCATTTTCTCGCCCATAATGTTTCTCATCGTTGAAGCTAAGTTCGTAAGGATATCGTCGTTTTTAAGGAGGCCACTCTTGGCCTTTTCTTCCCACAACTTAATGTCACTTTCTGACATAGCGCTACGTTGTTCTGTAGTTAACGGTTGGAAGCTACGATACTTCTCTTCACTAACCTTGGTATTTAACAATTCTAACATTTTATTATAATCTTCTATAAAGGACTTAACCGTTGAAAGAGCCTTATCAGGATCATTTTGCGTATTAATTGTAAAGGGTTTATCACCATTCAATGTAATTGCACCATTATTCTCCGTAAATGAACTTGCAGTCGTTGAAAGCAAATTCATTTGCACCCCATTGTAAGTAATCACATTACTTGAAGGTGGAGGATCTAACTTCACACCATTGATTAAAACAATAGCATCCTTCGCTACAACCTCATTGATCACTGCAGTAGAGTTTTGCCCAAATAAATCCATTAGCGAATTATTCCCAGCGCCTGGTGCCTCAACCTTAAGTGTGCCTTTAGAGCCTAGATCTTTAGAAGCAATGGTAAACTTTCCTGTCAGTTCATCAAAACTAGCTTTTACGTTTAATTCCGTCTTACTATTGATTTTTGCAATAATAGAAGAGACTGTATCCTGCCCTGTAAAAGTCATTTCTACATCATTAATCTTAATCTTGTATTCTTTTGTATTATCGCTTGTACCTAAACTGGTTGTTGGTTCTCCAAATTTTATGCCGTTTGCTAATTCAGCTAGCGACTGCCTCGAACTATAACCTTGGCCTTTCCCATCGGTTTCTTGAGCTTTCGCAGTAGCAAGTTGTGCAACCGAGACTTCCATTTTAATACCATTAGCTGCTGCACCTGCTTCAGCTTTAACCGCATCCGTATTACCTGTTACAACCGCCTTTTGTGTATTAAGCGCTGTTGATTGTCTATATGTCTGTTGGAGCTTGGTATTACGGAACTCATACATCTTACTATTCAATTCACGATAACTGTCACGTTGCCATTCCAGTGTCGTCTTTTTTTGATTCAATTTATCCAGCGGAGCCCTTTTGGCTGTCATGAGTTCCTTGACCATACTATCGATATCCATACCGGAAAATCCATTAATACGCATAAATTCACTCCTCGCTCGTTAGAGTATACTTTTTTTTACTTTTATACTTTCTCGTCGATCAGGATGCCTGCTATCTCCATCATCTTGGCTACCAGATCCAGTGTCTTCTCAGGCGGAATCTCACGAAGCACTTCTCCCGTTTCTTTGTTCAGTACTTTGACCATGATATCATGTGTCTTCTCGTGGATGCTGATATCCAGCGTTGTCTCAGGACCTTGTAATGCTTTCACCGCACGGTCAATATTACGGATGAGTAATTCTTCTCCCATGGATAGATTTAAACCCTGCTTTTCTTTACTATAGGCTTCTTTCGCTGTCCTGATGTTTGCTGTGTCGGTTCCCGCTTGAGAAGCGCCTGCCGGGTTCTGTACCTCTATAGCAGGATTACTTGCAGATGAGGCAGCGGATAAGGAAAATTGAATATTCACCCTTGAACGACCTCCAATTATTTCGCATTTATAATATATATCGGCTTATAAGCTGTCGAGCTTTAGGAAATATGTAAAATCCAATAAAAAAACCTTGGATCAGAGATCCAAGGTTTAAGATGAAGCAAGGTGAAATTAACGAAGCAATTGCAGAACACCTTGTGGTTGTTGGTTAGCTTGAGCCAACATAGCTTGAGCTGCTTGAGCCAAGATGTTGTTTTTCGTTTGTTGCATCATTTCTTTCGCCATATCAACGTCACGGATACGGGATTCAGCAGCTGTCAAGTTCTCGGAAGCCGTTCCCAAGTTGTTGATCGTATGCTCTAGACGGTTTTGAACAGCACCCAATTTAGCACGCTCGCTGGAAACAAGGGAAGTTGCTTTATCCAAGATGTTGATTGCTTTGGAAGCATCTTCACGAGTGGAGATGTTAAGAGCTGCTTCAGCTTTGATATCGTTTGTTCCGTTAGTAACGGAGTTCTCTTTTGTGAAACCAGCTTGTCCAGCGTTACCTGTAATACCCAGGGCAGCGGAACGAACATCGTTGATTGTCAAGGACATGGATTGACCAGTGTTAGCACCGATTTGGAACTTCGTGGAGAAGCCTGTTCCTTGTGCTCCAGCGCCAACAACTTGCTCGACGTTTTTAACGGTTTCTGTACCAGCAAAACCAAGTCCCGCCAAAGCTCCACCAGCACCTGCAGCGACACTGATATCTTTACCAGTTTCAGAAAGGAACTGAATTTTATTATCTTTAGACAATGAAGCAGTAACTTTGCTGTCCAGTCCAGCAGTTTGCAATGCAGCGTTCAGATCTTTAACCAGATCGTCCATAGCCGCTTTTGCTACGTTAGCATCCGCATTTTTTGTATCATATACTTTTGCATCTTTGCCAGAATTAAGAACTACTTCTACTTCACTGTCTGTACCAACAGTGAATTTCAACGAAGCATTGGATGCAATGCTAGGATTAGCTGCAACTGCAGTAAGGTCAGTGCCAGCTTGCAGACCGGAACGCTCTACAGTAGCTGGATCTCCTTTAACTTTACCAACAGCATTCGCTGCAGCTGCATCAGTTTGGCCCAACATAACTGCTGCTTCATTGTCACCTGTGCCTACTTTCAACTCAAGCGTGCTTGTAGCTCCAGCAGATTTAGCAGTAAATTTCAGACCAGTACCACTAGAATCAACATCAACTAGGTCGCTCAATTTCACTCCACCAGAAGTTACATTTTTCAATGCATCAGCAAAGTCTGCTTTTGTAGTTGCAGTGTGGTCTTTATTCAAAAGCTCGGAAAGATCGAAAGTCTTACCATCAACAGTGATAGAAGCTGTTTGACCAGTTGTGTCTCCTCCAGCGAATGTTGCAGTACTAGCAATAGTAGCTTTAGTAGCTTGAGTCAACTTAGCGTTGTCTCCAGAACCGATACCACCGTTCAGCAATTTTTGAGTATTGAACTCAGTTGTGTTACCGATACGGTTGATTTCGGAAGTCAGTTGATTCATTTCGTCTTGCAAAGCTTGACGATCAGAATCTGTATTCGTTCCGTTCGCGGATTGGTTGGCAATCTCGCGTTGACGTTGCAGGATGGAGTGAGTTTCGTTCAATGCACCCTCAGCTGTTTGGATCAAAGAGATACCATCTTGAGCGTTACGGGAAGCTTGGTCCAAACCACGGATTTGGCCGCGCATTTTTTCGGAAATTGCCAGACCTGCAGCATCGTCACCAGCACGGTTGATGCGAAGACCGGAAGACAATTTTTCGATATTTTTGTTAGTGTTAGCAGTGTTTGCAGACAATTGACGGTGTGTGTTCAATGCCGCGATATTATGGTTGATAATCATTAGAGTGTTTCCTCCCTGAAAATAAATTAATTCCACATCCATGTGGTAAACGCCGCGACATTAAGGTCGGCCGCCCTGCCGAAGCAGCGTCTAAATTATATATCGACGGAAGGTGAACAACTGTTTATAGCAAATTGGAATATTTTTTAATCTTTTTTTATTTCGTTATTTCTAAGACGCTCCATAAAGGCCTCAACATTGGCTGCAAGCGGTGTTGCCGACTCTCTATTTGCTTCTTGAATAGATGCATAAATCTCTTGGCGATAGATATCAATATGCTTGGGTGCAGATATCCCGATGCGTACGGTATCTCCTTCGACTGCAAGAACAGTTACTTCAATGTGATCCTGAATAACTATAGACTCGCCTTTTTTTCGAGATAATACCAACATGTCACACCCCACCCTTCACGGATTTAGCTTCTTCGTCTTCTGACCAGATTAGATGGCGCGTTTCATAAATTGACTGATGGAGTATAACTTGCTTGCCTAGACGCTTTTCCGGATTGAGCACAACAGGTGCAAGAAGGTTCATTGTGGAATTATTCGTCTGGGAATGAATTGTGACCAGCGAGTATACAGATACTTGCTCTGCAATCTCCAATTCTTCCTTATCCACTTCGCTTAACTCAAAACTATAATCCGTAACAAACGTAAATGGACTTACCAATAAGAAAGACAACTCCTTTTCTCGAACAGATTGTAAATAACTAAAAGGCGTGTCTTCCCATGGGATTAGCGCGAACTCAGTCTCCTCTTCAAATCCAGGTAACCCTTTTGGAAATTGATATATATCTTTCTCCTGAACCTCTACTTCTCCCCACACGCTTGTCTGAATATGAATAATAAACGCCTCCTTGGCGATGAATTTATACAAAAAGAGCCATAGAGGGCTGTGTCCGAGACCGTCTATAGCTCACATTATAACTTATAACTCCATATCTATGGCTGGTGGAGTGTATTGTACTGATGCGTACTGTTTCACATAAATGTCCAGCTTACCTCTCTGATACTCAATCTCTGGCTTATTCACGATAACGTTCATCTCAGAGACCGCGGGATCATAGCTGATATCTGGAGGTCTTGTGTTGATACGAATATCCACGTTATCAAAAGAAGCAGGGGTTCTCGTCTCCGGAAAAGGTTGCGGCTTCCAATCGGTACCCACAATATTAGCAATCGTATTTCCCGGTTTATGAATAGCCGCTAACTGATTACCCTGCTCCACACGCGAAGCTATGTTTTGCAGAAATTTCTGTTGGATCCCCGAATAAATACGAGCGTTCATATCAATCATGTTACCACCAGTATATGCAGAGAATGCCCTGCTTTGATCAACATTCAGCTCAATTGGATGGCTTTGTACAGTCAGTTTTGCAGGTTTGGTATGAAGTTGAACCTCCGCCTTAGGTTGACGAATGGAGTACTGTCCAGGGTCAGCATCCATGTTTAATATAGATGGTGTAGTTCGAATCTGAACAACAGGAAGAGTGTTCATAACATAACTCCTCCTTATATTATCTCAGGAAGTCCACCAGAGATGGCGAGATGATTTTGGCACCTGCTGAAAGAGAAGCATTATAGATATTTTCTTGAATTTTAGATTGCAAGGATAGTTCGGCGTAATCCGCATCTTCCACCTTGGATTGCAGATCTGTCAAGTTAATACCGAGATCCTCCAAACGCCCCATCATCAGGTCAACACGGTTAGTCTTTGCGCCGATTTCAGATCGAATCGACAACATTTTACCCATTCGACTATCGATGTTGTCCAGCTGATCAGATAGCTCTTTCTGATCACCTTCCGTCAAAGCTTGCATGATCGTATTCATGATGACAAAAAGATTGTCTTCTTCCGTCTCTGTTCCAAATACTTCATTACCACTCACATTAATAGGCAATTGGACACTTTCACCTACAATGAAGTTAATTTTTCCTTTATCAGTAACAACAGAAGCAGCATTCGTTGTATCCAAAGTACCATCTAGATTTGCAGGGAAATCATATGGTTTCACATCATAGGTCTCACCATTGAAAACATATTTCCCGTTAAGCTTACTATTGGAGATATCAATCAACTGTTCATTAAGCTGTTTTACCTCTTCATTGATACTGTCCAGCGCGGACTGAGGATTCGTTCCTGTCGAAGCTTGTACCGTCAGCTCACGTAGACGCTGCACGACATTCCCCGCCTGATTCATAACAGTATCGTTAAACTCAAGCCAGGAAACCGCACTGTCTACGTTTTTCTGATACTGCTCATTGGATGAAAGTTCTGCCCGATAACGAAGGGAGTAAGTGATTCCTACCGGATCATCCGAAGGCTTGTTAATTTTACGGCCTGTTGCCAGTTGAGTCTGAGTATTGTTCATTTGCTGTGCATTCCGGTTCAGGTTCAAAAGCAACTGTGAACTAAGCATGTTATTTGTTATTCTCATGGTTGTTAGTCACTCCCTTCTATTATCTGCCTACCATGCCGGTAGAGTTAATCAATTTATCGAGAAGTTGATCATATGTGGTCATGAAACGTGCAGAAGCACTATAAGCATGTTGGAACTTAATCATGTTGGCCATCTCTTCATCCAGCGATACACCACTAACAGATTGACGACGGGTGTCCACTTGCTCCACAAGGAACTCCGAGTTGGATGTCTGACGTGCAGCTTCCTGAGATTGTACCCCCAGTTGTCCCACAATAGCACTGAATTGTGCACCGATCGTTGCATTACGTAATCCGTCTGCAGATTTCATCGGTGTATCTTTCAGATTCGCCAGCAAGATAGCAAGTGTATTATTACCTTTGATTACAGTCTCTGTACCAGAAGCATCCGATGTGCGGAGTGAGGTCGCAATCTTATTCGGATCAGCCAGGATCTCTGCGTTCAATGAAATATTACCAGCTGTAATGGCTGTTCCACCACCCGCTGCTGTAAAGAATGGTAATCCTCCAGAGTTAGTTCCATCCATGCTGTATCCAAGCTGATGCAGTCCGTTCAGACCTTTGACTGTAACCTTGAGATCTGTAGCTAGTGTCCGTGCTGCACCTGTGTATGTAACTCCATCAAGGATCGTATTATCAGGTAAAACAGAACCCGCAGGAAGAGTAATCTCGATATCTCCGTTAGCAAGGGTATTAGCCAAGTCATCCATTTGTTTCTGGTAATCACTTACCAACGTGTCTCTGGACTTAATCATGCCGTGGACTTCACCATTAGTGAGCGTGCCTGCTGTATACGCGGCATTCAGAAAAGCAGGATCTACTGCAACCTGCACTGCTCCGCCTGTAACAAGTGCTTGTCCATTCATTTGAATCTGATATCCTTGTGGAGAATCCGTAACAGTAACATTCATGATTTTAGACAGCTTGTCCGTCATCAGATCACGTTGGTCACGCAAATCGTTGGCATTGTCGCCAAGAGACTCTACTTTCACAATAGCACTGTTAAGGTTCGCAATGTTACCCAGGTAACCTTGGATCTCATTACCTTTGACCGCGATGTTGCTATCCAAATCCTGACTAAGCGAACCCAGTTGGCGGCTAATCTGGTTCATCGCATCTGTCAGCGCCAGAGTCGTTTCTTTCACGATCCGACGTGCTGTAACATCCTCAGGATTCTTACTCAGATCTGACCATGATTTATAGAAATTATCCATAACCGTCCGAAATCCGGTGTTTGATGGTTCATTCACAATAGCTTCAAGTTTCTCAAGCGTGTCTCGTTGAATGGACCAACTCCCGAAGTTGGTGTTTTCATTACGATATTGGTCATCCAGGAATTTCTCGCGCACACGCGTAATCGAATCGAACTCCACCCCTGTACCGAGCTGTCCTGGTGTAGTGCTGTGCAGAAATGCAAACGGCTCCATGGCAATGGATGCCTGCATGTTTACCTTTTGCCGCGAGTACCCTTCGGTGTTGGCATTGGCTACGTTGTGGCCTGTTGTGCTAAGAGCTGTCGTCTGTGTGAACAAACTGCGTTTAGCCGTTTCGATTGAATGAAATGTTGATGTCACTCTGGTTTCCCCCTAATTTAATCAGGCACGCGTGTCAAACAGACCGATTCGCCCTGGATTACCGTTCTTATCAGCAGGATGCTGATATGTGGCATCCTGTTCTGGCCGAGAAGCAAAGATATCCATTGAAAGATCAATAAACATCAACGATTGCTCGATCAGCTTTTGATTCAGTTGATTGATTTCCTTTAATTCATGCAGTGTTTCCGCCAGCTTTTTCTGGGCTTCAAGCAATCGCAGTTTGTCAGCCGGATCAAAAATCAGTTTGGAGATCTCCGTAATGTTCAGGTTCAGCATGGACTTGATCCCACGCTCCTGAAGCAATTCG
The DNA here is from genome assembly GCF_002843485.1 of Paenibacillus sp. BGI2013. Taxonomy (NCBI): domain Bacteria; kingdom Bacillati; phylum Bacillota; class Bacilli; order Caryophanales; family Paenibacillaceae; genus Paenibacillus; species Paenibacillus sp. BGI2013. The sequence continues at coordinate 746,499 of NZ_PJFA01000002.1, read as the reverse complement.
TGAACTGCGCTCTGCCGTTCAATCTCCAATGGCTCCTGTTGTTTCATGAAACGGGATTCTTTGTTCAGAATGGCAATGAGTTCATCCACATCGTTTTTGACAATGACCTGTCTCTTGACCTCGCTGAGTGCCAGCATATCGCGGTGACTTTGTTCCATTTGCTGCAAAACTGCAATTAATCTATCCAGTGCTGCCATTGCGTGATCACCTATTCCTTATCAAAAGACTTAAAATACGGTAGCAATTTGTCAGCAAGCTTGCTGCTGTCTACCTGATACGTTCCCGAACTGACCTGTTCTTTCAGTTCCTGTATCCGCTGAATGCGTCCTGCATCTTGTGTACGCCCTTGTTCCTCAAGCATCTTCATCGCCTCCGGAGAAATGGATACTTCGTCCTTACGGCGGCTCTTCTTGGCATCAGCCTGCTGATTGGATTCAACGTTCCTTTGATATGAATTGATGGCGCCAATTCTACTCGGTTCATTGATTTTCATTTAAAATGCACTTCCTTCCATGATTAGGAGTTTATGTTGATATACGTTTTTCTTACTTTATCTTTATGTTATCGAAATGATTAGGATAATAAAAAAAACCGATAATCTTTAATAAGTTTATCGGTACGTTTCAAAACATTTGTTATAGCAAGATCTGTATTTAAGACCTCGTTCCTATGAATCGCGTAGTTTGTCGAGAGCATTGTAGGTTCGTCCGCCTATAATGCCGTTATCCTTCTGACCTACATCACGAGCTGCACTAGCCAAGTCTTTCGTCAAGCGATGACGACAAGAGTCACACATATGACCTTCACGAATCAATGTTCCGCATACTTCACAAGGATACATCATATTCGGGGCATTTTCGATGGAAATCCGTCCCTCACGGATGAACTTGGTAATGGTTTTGATCGAAACTTCTGTTGCATCAGATAGTTCCTGGATATTGGTGCCTTTATTTTCGCGCAAATAATCTACACAGATCTGATATTCCTGTTCCATTTCCTTAATACAATTCGAGCATACATCTCGAAAATTCAACGCATATAATTTACCACAGCGAGGACAATTACCTAGATTCATCGCTAAAACGCCCCTCTCAAACTTCCATTTCCGAATAGATAATAATTATACATTACCTTATTTTCTCTGATGAAGCCATAGTCTATTTACAAAGCAAAAAAGGGGAACAGGATGCACATATATGCAAACCCATTCCCCCTTATACATTACTAATTCAATGTTCTAATACTTAGTACAGAAGACCATATGCTTGTGTTCTGATCATTGAATGCCCGAATACGATATTTATGCGAACTGAACGGTAACAGGTCAGAATGAATAAACGTTGTATCACTGACAGCCGCCACAATTTGCCCATCGGCTTCAATTTCGTAAGACGAAGCACCGATAGCCGCTTCCCATGTCAGAATAACGTTTGTTCTGTCTGAAGTTCCTTTGAGCACAGGTGTAGTTAATTGAGTCATTCCCGCTATGATCTCACTCCAAGCTCCCGCACCAGAAGCATTTTTGGCCCGAATCCGGAAGGTATGCTCCGTATTTGGTGCAAGTCCGCTCTTCGTATAAGCTACTCCACTCACGGCAACCACCGTACCATCAATCTCCAGATCATACCCGGTAGCTCCAGTTACAGCACTCCATCTCAGCGCAATAGCCGCTGTGGTTGCAGAGTTAATACTCAAGCCTGAGACACTTGCAGGTAACGTAGTTTGGGACAATATTGCTGTCCATGCACTCACATTAGTGTCGGTCAGGGCACGAATACGATATTTATGAATCGTTCCACCAAGTACTCCATTATGGACATACAAGAGATCACTTACAGTAGCAACCACTATGCCATCTGCCTCAATCTCATATTTTGTTGCACCAACAACTTCATTCCATGTCAGCGTAACTGCGGTTTCTTCAGGTACAGCTTTCAGTGTTGTTGGTACATTTAATTGGGTCGAGGCGGTTACAATCTCACTCCAGCTACCAATGCCGGCAGCATTTTTGGCACGAATGCGGAAGGTATGCTCTGTATTGGCTAGAAGTGCTGTTTTGGTATAAGCCAGAGCCGTTACAGCAACTATTTTACCATCGATCTCAAGATCGTATCCTGTTGCTCCCGTAACCGCATTCCACTTCATAGAAATTGCTACTGTTGTTGCAGAATTCATACTCAATCCAGTCACACTGCCTGGTATAGTGCTTTGAGTCAAGACCGTAGACCAAGCGCTGCTGTTCTTATCCGTTAATGCACGCACACGATAGGTGTGCGATGTTCCTGCAAGCAAATTACTATGAACATATGAGGGATCGGTTACTGTAGAAACAATTGTTCCATCTGCCTCAATTTCATATTTAGTTGCATCTTTAATATCAAGCCAATTCAAAGTAGTAGCTGTTTCCTCTGATGTTGCTTTCAGAGCAGGTGTGTTTAACTGGGTTGTAACATCTGTTACATCTCCCCAAGCTCCAGCTCCAGCAATATTTTTGGAACGAATACGGAATGTATGATCCGTATTGGCGATAAGTCCCGTTTTGGTGTAAACCACTCCACTAACAGGTACCACCGTGCCATCAATTTCAAGGTCATATCCCGTCGCTCCTGAGACTGCGTTCCACTTCAGAGCAACAGCTGTGTTCGTTACACTTGTTACCGTTAGCCCGGTCACAGAACCAGGCAACGTATTTTGTGTCAAGACCGCAGTCCAAGCTCCAACATTGGTTTCGGTCAGAGCGCGTACGCGGTATTTATGTGCTGTTCCAGCTATCAGATTATTGTGAGTATAAGTAGGCACCTTAACAGTACCCACTAAGACTCCGTCCGCTTCAATCTCATATTTGGTTGCATCTTTAACTTCAGGCCATGTCAAGGTGACCGCTTGTTCCTCAGAAGAAGCCTTCAGCACAGGTGTGTTAAGTAAAGTTGTGCCATCTACAATCTCACTCCATATACTTGCACCTGCTGTATTTTTAGAACGAATACGGAACGTGTGATCCGTATTTGTCACAAGCCCACTCTTCGTATAAGCTACTCCCGTTACTGGTACAACTGTACCATCGATCTCAAGATCATATCCTGTTGCTCCCGTTACTGCCGTCCATTTTAAGGCAATGGCTACATTGGTAACGGAGCTAATACTTAAACCAGTAACCGAAGCAGGTATCGTATTTTGCGTCAGCACCGCAGTCCAGGCACCTGTATTAGAGTCCGTCAGTGCACGTACACGATATTTATGCGCCGTTCCTGGAAGCAAACTAGTGTGCACATATTTCGGTTCGCTAATTGTACCAGTAACGACTCCATCTGCTTCAATCTCATACTTGGTTGCATCTGCTACATCAGCCCATGTCAATGTAATCGCAGTCTCTTCCGAGGAAGCTTTTAGAACAGGGGTATTCAATAACGTTGTACCACTTACCTCATCACTCCATGCTCCGGCACCTGCCGCATTTTTGGAGCGAACGCGGAACGTATGATCCGTATTAGCCGCAAGTCCGGTCTTGTTGTAGATTAATCCAGTAGCAGCTACTACCGTGCCATCAATTTCAAGCTCATAACCTGTTGCTCCGGTTACAGCATTCCATTTCAAAGCCATTGTTGTATTCGTTACAGAGGTAATACCCAGTCCAGTAACTGAACCTGGTAGTGTATTTTGATTTAAGACAGCAGTCCAAGCCCCGTTGTTTGTATCTGTCAGTGCTCGTACACGATACTTATGCGCTGTTCCTGGCTGAAGACTTGAATGTACATATTTCGGCTCATTAACTGTTGCAACAATTGAGCCATCTGCTTCAATCTCATACTTGATCGCATCTGATACATCTGCCCATGTTACTGTAATAGCAGTCTCTTCCGAGGAAGCTTTTAAAATAGGGGTATTCAACAATGTCGTACCATCAATGATATCACTCCATACTCCGGCACCGGCCGTATTTTTAGAGCGAACGCGGAACGTATGATTCGTATTGGCTGCAAGACCTGTCTTGTTGTATGTTAATCCACTTACAGCTACTACCGTGCCATCAATCTCCAAGTCATAACCCGTTGCTCCAGTTACGGCATTCCACTTAAGCGCGATAGCGACATTGGTTGCAGAGGTTACACTCAACCCTGTGACTGAACCCGGTAAAGTATTCTGAGTGAGAAGTGCAGTCCAAGGGCTAACGTTGAGCTCCGTCAGGGCTCTTACACGGTACTTATGCGTTGTTCCTGGAGTCAAACTCTCATGTGTATAGACTGGCGCCGTAACCGTTGCTACAACAATACCATCTGCCTCCACTTCATATTTGGTTGCATCAGTAACATCTGCCCAAGTTACAGTAATTGCATCTTCTTGGGAAGATGCTTTCAGCACAGGCGTATTGAGTTGAGTCCTGCCACTTACCACATCACTCCACACACCCACACCTGCCGTATTCTTGGAACGGATACGGAACGTATGGTCCGTATTCGCTGCAAGACCACTCTTCGTATATGTTAAACCAGTAACTGGAACTACCACTCCATCAATCTCCAAGTCATATCCAGAGCTACCGGTCACTGCACTCCATTTCAAGGAAATTGCGGCGTTCGTTGTGGATGTTATACTGAGACCTGATACCGCTGCAGGCAATGTACTCTGCGTCAGAATTGCTGTCCATGCACTTGTATTGGTCTCGGTCAACGCACGAATGCGATACTTATGCGCCGTTCCTGGCAGCAGTGCTGCATGGCTATAACTAGGTTCTTCTACTGTTGACACTACTGCTCCATCAGCCTCAATTTCATATTTCGTTGCGTCTGCTACATCAGCCCATGTCAGATTGATTGCAGTTTCTTCCGATGCTGCTTTCAATACTGGTGTGTTTAGAAGTGTCGTTCCACTGATCAGATCACTCCACGCCCCTGCACCAGCGGCATTCTTTGAGCGAATACGGAAGGTATGATCTGTATTTGCTGCGAGACCATTCTTCGTGTAGGTTACTCCTGTTACAGGGACAACTGTTCCATCGATCTCGAGATCATAACCTGCGGCTCCGGTTACTGCTGTCCATTTCACAGTTACAGCTGCATTGGTCGCTGCACTGACCACCAATCCATTAACGGAATCAGGCAACGTATTCTGTGATTTCACTGCCGACCATGCGCTAATGTTATTGTCACTTATAGCTCGTACACGATACTTATGTACCGTTCCAGGTTTGAGCCCTGTGTGCGTATAGATTGAATCTGATATATCTCCAACGACAACGCCATCCGCCTCAACTTCATATGACGTTGCACCATCAACTGGTGACCAGATGAGAACAACTTCTTCTTGTGAAGGGTTGGACTGAATAACGGGTGTACTCATCTGGGTGATTCCTGTAGTTACATCACTCCAGCTTCCTGCACCACCAGCATTTTTAGGTCTGATCCTAAAAGTGTACTCTGTATTGGCTGCAAGGCCAGTTTTACTATATGTGGTGCCTGTTACAGCAACATTAGTGCCATCAATCTCCAAATCATATCCGGTAGCACCCTTTACCGCAGTCCAAGCTACCGTTAATTTATTGAATGTGGCATCAGTAACCGTCAGCCCGTTGGTACGATCAGGTACTGTTAACTGACTCACCATTTTACTCCACGCACTCTCATTGTTAGCCGAGAAGGATTTTAGCACATAGGTATGCGTTGAATTAGCTTCAAGCCCTTCATGTACATAGGAAGTTACGTTTCCTAATTCAAATGGTGTACCACCATCAATCTGCAACTGGTAGCGATCTGCAGACTCAACCGCCATCCACTGAATCGTATTCTTGCCTTCCTCTGGTGTTACGGCCAAAACAGGTTTCTCAAGCAAGGTTGTTATTGCAACCGGCTCACTCCACTCACTAGCTCCTAGTCTGTTAATTCCACGTATCCTATAGGTGTATGTAGTATTGGGTGTAAGTGAAGAACGTGTATAATTGATTCCGTAAAAAGGCCCTTTGACTATGCCATTCTCTTCAATCTCATATTGAACAGCTTGTGGAGCAGCAGACCAATTGAGATTAATAGCTACATCACTGGCATCAGCCGCCAAATTAGTTGGGACAGCAGGAATTGTAGTAATAGGCTGTGTTGTCCCCGGCTCTTTTACAAAACTGAATGATTCTGCTTTCCGTATGTAATACGGATTCAGGTTAGATACAAAATCTACTACCGCTCCTGTATCGGCATTAATCACAAGACTTAACTGTGTAGCCTCATAGCTTTGCACATATCTTGGCGTAGTCATTCCAAATTCATCAACGGTGGAATTATTCCATACTCCAACATTGGTTCCGGATTGTCTGTATTCCATAGTCGTGTAATACTCCCATACCTCAGCAAAGTCGATGATAAAGGCATTGGTAACTTTACCGGCATAAGTAGATGTGTAGGAGCCAAATGAAATCTTGGTTATGTCCTCAACTGCTCCATTAATCGATTGGCTTCTCCTAAAAGAATATCCTGATGTTGAAATCTCATATGATCTCACCCAACCCAGCTTAACTGATTTTTGATTCACCTGTAATTGGCCGTTGTTGTTGGTCAACACATATTGGTAATCATTACTTGATGAGACTATCCCACTTCCTACGGCTGCATGTGCCCGGTTCCCCCCGTACACGCCAAACTGTCCGAATACCAGCATGAATACTAGTAGACGGACAGTCCATAAGTAAAATCCATTTTTTCTTTTTCCTGCGACCACTTTTGTTCTCCCCTTCAACAGATATGTTGTGCCACTCCCTATGCTGTCACCTGTGGTGAACGGCAAAACTATCTATTCTGCGCGAGAAAACCAATTCCTCTTTTTTACATGTAAAAAATTTCTTATTACGCTTTCATTTATAATTTCATCAAACAACTATATTTCAAATGGAATAAATGGAATGGAGACACGCATTAACGTACCAATGATTAATAAAGGAACATACTTTCCTGTCTACTATTAATTATACAGTATAGATCACCCACCTAAAGTGGCTGAAGAATGCTGGACCGTCATTTATTACTTGGATTTACTTTCTAGGATCTTGCCAGTGTCAGGGTGTAAATCTCGACCGGAATCTCCATGTGGAAGCCAGCATTTAGAATAACCCGCCCACAAGCGTCCAAGGTGCTGCCTGTTGTATAGATATCATCAATCAGCAGGATCTGTATGGGTGTGGCATGCGATATGCCCATATGTGTTGGCAGATGAGATCCCTTGTATAGCTCTTCAATTAACTTCGTGCCATACAGGTTGATGGAAAAGGCGTTCTTCATCGTTTCAATACGCTCACCGCGTGATTTGAAGCTTTGTTTAGTGGTGTTGATCTGGCGCTGCAACAGATCTACGATGGGTAGGCGGCAGGCGGTGGCGAGCCCAGCAGCCAGCCGCTCCGCCTGATTGAAGCCACGCTCGGCCAGACGCTCGCTGCTCACCGGGACATAGGTGACCGCGTCAGGCCGCCATTGCGGCTTCATTTTTTGAGCAGGCGTGGCGATATGAGCCACGTGAGCTGGGGGTTCTTTTGCCAAAGCAGAATTTCGTTCTTCGCTCATCGCTTGAAAGGCTTGAATCAACAGCGCGGTTAAGAGCGGCGCGTATCTTTCATGACCTCTGAATTTGTACATGCCTATCCATTCTTTCATGAGAGCGTTGTACTGTACGGCGCTGCGGTTGGAGATAAAAGAACGGTTTTGCATGTGTGGACGAGCACAGTCCGGACATCCGACACCTCGACCACAACGCAGGCAGCGGATGGAACGGATCCATGGAATCTGCTTCACACAACGTTGGCATATGCCTGAATAAGTTGAAGACAGAATCGCTCGAGTGCCACATGTCAGACAAGTCGCTCCCGGTGGGGCGAGCAGGTGATGGAGACGCTGGGTCAGGTGCTGCGCATAATCGGTTATGTTACTGAACCAGTTGAACATGGATGAGCAAACCTCCAGTCTTGGGAATGTATTGTGCAATGTGGATACGAACTTGTCAGATAACGATTATGTTTAGGATGGTGGGTGCAGGTAGCCTTTGCGACGAGCGATGGTGTTCATTTTCCGAATTTGTGCAACGGCCTTCACCTGTGAACGTGTCCGACGAGATGATGCAAAAACCACTCTACCCGCTGGGTCATCCATGGAACGCCCTGCTCTACCCGCCATCTGGACCAGCGATGCTTCATCAAAGAGACCATTGTCTGCATCCAATATAAAGACGTCGCTACGCGGAATGGTAACGCCACGCTCCAAAATTGTGGTGGTTACGAGCAGACGAATTTTGCGTTCACGAAAGGCTATAACTTTGCTAGCGCGATCAGGGTCCTGAGATGAAGTTCCTTCGATATGGATTCCGGGAAAAGTACGACGCATTAGATTCACAAACGCCTCAATCTGGGCAATGCGTGTTACAAAGACAAATACCTGAGCGTCACGCTTCAATGAAATTTGGATGTTAGTCCTCAAGGCAGAAGGAAGATTTCGTTTCTTAATACATTCAGCAACGGTAACCATTTTGATCAATCTTGGCACGGGCAAAGGATGGCGGTGGAAACGTACTGGAACTTTGGCATGGGTTAGTTTCCCCTGTGCCGCTTCCCTCTGGAGCCGAGCAGGCGGTGTAGCAGACAGATAGACGAAATTCCCCTCCGGTTTACAGGAGGATGCCGCCGCGTGAGCGAGCATGGGATCGTTGTGATAAGGAAAAGCATCCAGTTCGTCGATAATGACGAGATCAAACCCCTGATAAAAACGCATCAGTTGATGTGTGGTCGCAAGCGTGAGCTGAGCATCTTTCCAGCGTTCCTCACTTCCTCCGTAAAGGGTAGCGAGCGAGGTGCCCGGAAAAGCTTTCGCCAGACGCGGAGCTAGTTCCAGTACCACATCCCTGCGCGGCGTAGCGACCAAAGCTCGTCCGCCACGATCCAATGTATGTTGGAGTAGAGGGAATATCATTTCGGTCTTGCCGGCCCCGGTCACGGCCCACAGCAAAAACCGCCCCGGCCCATCCCCTGCGGGTGGCCGGGCCAAAAATGCAAGCACCGCAGTTGCTGCCGCGCTCTGCGCTGCGCTAAGCCCCCACCGGGCGAGCCCGCCGCCGGTGTGGGCCAAAGCCGTGCCACGCGGTGCTTCGCCGCGTCGTGGCACGGCCCCGTGCGCTGCACTGCGTAGCAGCAGCGCACAAGCACGGCTGCGCCCCAGCGCGAGGCAAGCCTCGCAGTAGGCGCACGCCGCCAAGCCGCAGGCAGCGCAGGGCACACGCTGCCTGGCTTCGCTGCCACAACGGTGGCAGCGGGGCGCGCTCAGCGCGCGTCCTAGCCACGTGTGCCGACGGCGCGTGGCAGGCCCTTCGAGGGCGGCTGTGATACTCAGCCGCCCATGCAAGCGCGCGAGCTGCGCAGCCGCGCGCCACTCCCTTGGCCGCTGGGCGGTATCCGCCAGCAACGCCTCCGCCTCGGCCGCCAGTAATTGGCGGCCACTGATCCGCTCAGCCAGCAGGGCCGCGTCCCGCTCCAGCTGAGCCCACTGCACGGCGGGATACGGCTCTGGCATCCCGCCTACCAACGCACCACGCGCAGCGGCACTCCCCGCTTTGCCTGCTATACCTTTTCTGGCCTCTGTTTCCCCCGAGGCCAATTCATACACATCCAGCTTCCGCGCAAGATAGTTCTGCCATTCGCGCTGGCCCCACTGATCCATACCTCGCTCCATCCCAAAATGTTCAACCAACCAGGATGCCTGACTTAACGGTAACGCCTTGTCTAACAGCAACCAGCGCAGCACATGTCGCCCACTTCCTCCCTCTAGCCACCAAACCACATCCACTCGAATATCGAGTGATAACATCATGTTCCACCCTTCCCCTACACGGCACATATACAAAGCAACCTTCATTTACTCTCCTCCCCCCATCGTACTTTCTCCTGAACGCAAAAAAAGCACATGCCAATCCGGCTGTTCGCCGGCGCATGTGCTTCATGTCCATATTATGATTAATTTACTTATTACTATACCAATTGAATCTTTACATCACAAGGTTAGTCACACAACATGATTCCATCATACAATTCTGCTAATAACCAGAATCTTTCTATAAAATTGCGAAACTTTTTCCAATCTGAATCGTCTATACTTTTAAATTAAGATTTCTGACTTCGAAAAGTTTATTTTAATACTCATGAACTCGTCAAAACCCAGACAATAACCATAGATTGCATAAAAACCCATTTTTAATTTAAAAGCAGACTTGGCTACAATTACAAAAAAAGACTACAGCTTCTGCTGTAATCTTTTCACTGTAGATCTGCGAAATGTTAATCCCATTTCCGTTTACATGATGATTTATTGCTCTGACTCACGCAAATCAATCAGGCGAAACGTGTGATCGGTCTGTGCTACCCGTTCAATATCAGCAGGGACAGCAGGCAGATAAGATGTCTCCATGCCTTGCCTTTGCATAAGCTTTTCAATAATCGTAATCGTTTCCGCTTCTGTACGATCAGCGACAACTGTTAATCTGAAGCTCTTACCACGGTATAACAATTCCCGGCAAAGTTCTCTTACAATGCCTTCGATCCGCCCTGCCTGATTGGAAGGGATGAGCAGAATCTGCTCGAAACCTTCAGATTCCGGACGGGAAAGATGGCGCTGGTGCATGGCATGAACGGCCATTGCCGCCAGGAAGTATATGAGCAGAATCATAGTCAGATGAGCAACCATGGCAACTGCACCTCCTCGGAAGGTCATGCTCACCCATGGCGAACATCCCTGTATACAACAAGTATATGCTGTACTTCCTGAAGGGTTACACTTGCATTTCCTACCACTCATATTCCACGCTGATCGACACCGGACGAAGAAAGACAGGCCAGGTCATTCATTCACGCCTAAGCTTGAACATATGTTCCGCACAACCTTGCACTTTGCTCATTTGCAGTGATAAAGTCCATTAACCCGCAGACCAATCCAACATTCTGGAAAGGGCGCGAGTGAACACCAATCTATACTTTTCGTCTAGGTTGAATCAACCAATGGACTGACTTACCGTAAGAATACTGCTTTACGAAAAACATAAGGTATTAGAGCGTAACCCAACCATATTTGATCGAATTGATAACAGCTTGAGTACGGTCGTCCACTTCCATCTTCTGCAGAATACTGCTGACATGGTTTTTTACTGTTTTTTCACTGATGAACAGGAATTCACCAATCATTTTGTTGCTCTTACCTTCTGCCATCAAGCGAAGCACTTCAGCCTCACGACGTGTGAGCGGGTTATTGTCGCCAGCGACAAATTTAACGCCAGCTTCCTTCGAAGCTCCTTCACTCATTGCCCCTGTTTCATTAAGATACGTCATACGACGCAGCTGCATGATCAGTTTGCCTGTTACTTTCGGATGTATGAACGCATGTCCTTCATGCACGGAACGAATCGCATTGATCAGAGACTCGGCCTCCATATCCTTCAGCAAGTATCCGTTAGCCCCTTTACGAAGCGTCTCAAATACATAACTTTCATCATCATGAATGGACAAGATAATTACTTTGACATCAGGGAACAGCTCACGCAATTTCTCCGTTGCTTCTACCCCATTTTCGATTGGCATGTTGATATCCATCAATACGATATCAGGTTTATCCTGATTGCAGAATTCGAGCACTTGAATACCATCGCCGCATTCGCCGATGACCTCAATGTCGTCCTCCATATTTAAAATGCGTTTCAGTCCCTCACGGAACAGCTGATGATCATCAGCCAAAAGAACTTTAATCGATGCTTTACCAGTATCACGGTTTTCCATCATCCTGCTACTCCTTTCCCTTATCCACGTTTGTCGGGATATGAATCACTATTTTGGTTCCTTGATTTTCTCCGGATTCGATCTCTATTCTTCCTTCTAACAGTTCAACCCGTTCTCTCATCCCAATCAGACCGAAGTGGGTATGATCCTTGCTTTTCTTCGCAAGAAGCTCCGGTTTGAACCCAAGCCCATTGTCCTGAACGACAATTTTGACGAGCTGAGCCTGGTATGTAATTTCCACTACAACATAAGTGGGATAAGCATGCTTTGCAGCATTCGACAGACCTTCCTGCACGAGGCGGTAGATCGCTGCCTCCATCGCGGAAGATAAACGATGTTCCTTACCTCTTGTTTCAAAAAGCGACCGGATTTTCGTTTTTACCTCAAAATCCTGCACGTACTTCCGAAGCGTTGGAATCAGTCCCAGATCATCCAGTGCCATAGGACGCAGATTGAAAATAACTTTTCTCATTTCTTCAAGACTGGAACGAACCTGGCCTTTCAAATCTACTATTTCGGCCTGGACCATCTTAAAATCCTGCTTAATGAGCATTCTTTCTACAATTTCCGTCCTAAGCACTAGATTGGCGAGCATCTGGGCAGGCCCGTCATGAATTTCACGAGCAATACGTTTCCGCTCTTCTTCCTGGGCCAAAATTATTTTCAAACCAATCATTTGTCGATTTTTGGCATTTTCAATGATCCGGGTCACTTGACCTAGTTCACCTGAAAGGTATTCGAGTACAACACCCATCTGCGAACCGATGGTCTCCGCACGCTCCACAGAAGCTTCCACATTTTTGGCACGCTTCTGTAGGTCATCCCGACGGGCCTTCAGATACATTTCCTTCTCACGATAAATCATCAGATCCAGCTGCAGCTGTGTTGCTTTCTCATATGCCTGCTTGATATCATGCTCGGAATAACGGACAAAGTCGCGGCTAACCTCAGTCAGCCGGATCCGGGAACGGCGGTAGTTCAGCTCCAACTGATCTACTTTCTCGATCGTTTCCGCCGTCTCCTTCAACACCGACTTCAACTCCTCGTTGAGTGTTTTTAGCTCATCGCGAGTCGAGTCCATGATTTCGAACATTTGATATTTGCTGTTTTCCATGACTTGTATGGCGTTTTTAATGACGCGGTCTATGGCATCGGCTTGTAAATCCACGTTTGTTCGACTCCATTTCTATCGTTTCCGGTATATATCATACCATATCACGATGAGATGGTAACGGTCTTCGTTTTCTGTTCCCATTTTACAGTCAGTCCAAGTTGCTCGGAAACGAGTCTGAGCGGGACTAAAGTCCTACCACCCGTTACGTATGGTGCAACAGTTGCGCTCTGTCTTTTACCATTCAGAATGAATTCTTTCTGCCCTACAACCAGATCAATCAGCTTGCCACCACGTAATACCGTGATCCGCTGATTTTTGCTATCCCAGCTTGCCTGACCACCAAAAGCGTCCAAAACATGTTTGATTGGCACATACGTTGTACCATTTTTCAGGACCGGTGCTGCATCAATCACTTTTTTCGTTCCGTTCACCGTCATCGATTTCTGTCCAAGCACAAGCGAAGCTGTACCCGTAGGCAATCCGACTTCACTGGACTTGGAAGGCATCGTGAATGCGATATTGTCAAAAGCAACCGTACCTGATTTCGCACGCTCATCCTGACCTTCTTCCACGTTCACCACATAGACCCGCTTCAGCTTCGCCGGATAGGCGATGTTCAGTCCGTTCAGGTCCACGCTCAGCTTCTTCCACCCGTTCCAGTCAATTGCCTTGGCGAGATCAGCATATACCGTTTTGCCATTGGCATCCGTGAATTCGGCACGTAACCAGTTCAGGCTTTTATCTCCCATAACATCCATCGACATCGATGTAGCTGTAGCAGATACCTCTCTACCGGTAGAGCCATTCAGTTGTGCATAAGCGTACATTTTGCCTGTTCCAGCAGTCATATCATAACCGAGTTGCAGTACATTGGAGCCGGCTTTTTCACCAGTTCCTGCTGTGACTGTTGCCGTACCAGTTACACCCGCTGCGTTCGTCGTGAAGTTAATCGGATAATTCACGTTTTCGAAGTTCTCCCAGATCGTTTCGCTTGCAGAAGCCGAGAGTACCACGACTGTGCTGTAACCATCATAACGTCCAATCGCATATCCTACTTGTGCACCGGAATTGACGGAAGATACGGTTAATTGGTCAGCAGTAACTTTACCTTTGAATCCGATAAATTCCCATGTCAGCGAGTCTGCCGGAACCGTAACACTTTGTCCGCTCTTCGTTGTTGCCGTTACAGGAATGGACATCGTTGTGCCTGCTTGGAGCGAACCCAGACCTGATCCTGCTGTCAGTGAAGCCAATTCACTTCCACCCAATACCGATACTTTAATAGAAGATGAAGCTCCATTGCTCGTTGCCGTCAGCGTTGCTGTTCCTGGATTCACGCCTTTGATTGTACCGTTGCTGACACTCACGATGCTGTTGTTGCTGGACTTCCAGGACATGCTGATATCGCCTGTTGCGATCGGGTTGTAGTAGGTGTCATATCCTTTGGCTGTGTACTTGCCCTCTTGACCCACCAGCAACGTTTGGCTACCACTCACGGCAAAGCCCTTCAGTTTACCTACAGGAGCCGTAGAGAACACACCTAGCGTGTTTACAACCTGACGTTGCTCGGTGCCATACTCTGTGTTGAACGTCAGACCAGCGGTTTGCTCACCCAACGGACGTGTTACCATTGTTGTGGAGCCGCCTCCATCCAGGTTCATGCCTTTCCAGACACCCACACTGGTCATAAAGGATTGCAGTTCCGTCAGCGACATCCCGCTGCTGTTGCTGTTTTTCTCCGCTGCGATGATGTAGACATACCGACCATCCTGGGAGTATCCTACTGCCGTTCTGGCACGAATGCCACCAATGCCGGAAGATGCGATATCACGGGAAAAGGAAGCTGCCTTTCCACCGTTCACCAAAATGGTATGACCGCCAATCATCATCTCCAGGTTACTCGGATCAACCGATTGCCCGGTTGTTTTGGCTTTTAACTTGTAATCCGCATCCAAGGTTTGTCCAACAGATAAATGGCTCATGATCCATGTCGCCGCTGTTCCATGCGCACGCAAAATGTACCCATCCTTCGGTACCGTCATGTTTAACGCTTTTTTATCCGAGATTTGGGTAATTACTCCGTTCTGCACGAGAACCTCTGTCGGCGTTGTGGAAGGATCATTTGGTCGTTTGCTCGATGTCCATGCCGGTGTATAAATATACATCGAGTTGGCATGACTATACTTCACCGCACCCGACTCTACCGTATAATCCTCTTTATTTATCCCACGCAAAGCAAAGGTTGAACCATCCTGTGCCTTCACAGTTCCGTCAAAGGAATACTCGTCGATCATCGGTTTGCCATCCTTGGTCACCGTGAGGGCATACATGCCCGACAGTTCGGAAGGTGTGGAGACCAGTACGCCATCTGAGACCTGTCCACCAATTGGTGCGAGCTCGCCGGATACATTGAAGTAATCGCCATTCACAGCAGCTACTGCACCATTTTCCTTAGCCATGGCACCCGTGCTCTGTTTACTGTTCAGATTACCGCCCTTGCCTGTCATCACATCCAGCTTCACATACGGGTTCTGCAAATCCACCTGGATTACATCCGCCAGTACGTTTACCTTGGAACCGGAACGTGTTGTTGTATATCTGTATTTCATGAGCTTCGCACCCGAAGTCAGAATTTCTTCACTCAACTTGCTTGTATTTGTAGATGCTGCAGCGGCCACCGATTGCCACGAAGTGCCTGACCACATCTGCCCGCCTGCGCTCATCACCGGTGCAATCCAGATCACACCCGCCAGCGTCACAATCGCCCATTTCTTCACCTTACTGCCCTTAACGTCTTCCAGCTGTTTCTCATGTTTCCCCAGCATGTCTGAAACGTCTCTCCCATCTTGTATATCAATCTTAGACATCACGAACACTGCCAAGTAGGCAGCCGATAGCGAGATCTCTAGTATACTCTTCTATTAATAGACTACTTTTTGTGAAAAAAGTTACGCCCCCAGCCAAGATTGAGGTATATATTGGTTAATCAATTCCACACGTTTCTGCTATGTAGTTAAACTAATCAAAAAATAGACTTCGTCTGTGCACGAGTAAGCACAACAGAAGTCCATTTATGATTCATATATTTCCTATTAACTTACAAGTCTTCTACCACAAATTCAATATCATTATAGTACCTCTGTAATGATAATTGGTTTCGACTCTCTAATACATTTTTCACCAATTCATGCGGTGATCGTCTAAATTTAGGATTACCAGCTATATTTTTTATCATCGGACCTTGTTCTTTAGTATACTCCCATTCTGCACCAAAACGTTTTATAATAATTTCCCCAAAACAAAAGCCTACCGAA
Source organism: Paenibacillus sp. BGI2013 (assembly GCF_002843485.1). NCBI lineage: Bacteria > Bacillati > Bacillota > Bacilli > Caryophanales > Paenibacillaceae > Paenibacillus > Paenibacillus sp. BGI2013. Next base: position 730,292 of record NZ_PJFA01000002.1, on the reverse strand, counting down.
TATATCTCATTTTGATCTATTCCCTGTACTATCAACTCATCTAATATAACAATCGAACTTGGAACCTCTAACTTAATATGATTTGTCTCGACGAAATCATGCATAAAGTCAATCCACTCAGTGCCTAGGTAATTGGGTGGTGCGGGCGAAAGAGCCACTGCATGCTCTGCAAACCATTGCAAAGCGTATTTCTCTATGAGTTCACCAAAATAGTTAAGAATTTGATGCAGTTCTTCATTATTACGATATACATACCACTCATGAACCTTTCCTTCAGCAAGCTTTGTACTACTTATTGACTTAGAATCCGTTTGGAAAGTGCAACGAATGGCACATGATTCCCAATCACTTCTATCAATTTCTATAATTTCTTTAGAATAACCATTTCTAGATCTAACAAAAACCCAAGGATTAGACGAAGATTCTTGATAAACAAATGATAATTCTCGAATTCGTTCATATAATACTTTTTTGAGTATCTTAGTAATGTTCAAAAAAGTCACCCTTTCTATAAAACTTCAACTCTCTTTAGTCCTTTATCTAATTATATAAAAAGAACACCTCAAGAAATGAGCTTCCTTGAAGTGTCCCTATTAAATTATAGATATCCTAATTTGTCCAAAACCCGCTTCAACATGACTGCTGCCTGTGCACGAGTTGCATTTCCCTGAGGTTCAAATGTTCTGGCTGTCATGCCTTGAATGATTCCCTCCTGCACCGCTTTGGCAACAGAATCCTTGGACTGGATTTTGTTGCTGTCCTTGAACTTGGATAGAGTGGTAGCAGCGGAAGATTGAAGAGAGACTGTTTTCCCACCGTAGTTCATCGCACGTACCATCATAAGTGCCATCTGCTCACGCGTAATGGGGCGATCCGGCTTAAAGGTACCATCGGTATTTCCTGTAATGATTCCCGCTTCAGCAGCAGCACCGATATAGGCACTTGTCACACTACCGCTACGAACATCCTGGAAACGACTTGCTGCAGTAGGTTCTCCATTCAGTCCTAGACCTCTAGCGACCAATTCAGCAAATTCCGCACGTGTAATGTTCTCATTCGGTCGGTAGAAGGAACCACCCGGTGTGTTAATTATCCATTTGGCAGAGAGCTCCTTAATGACCTCACTAGCCCAGTGTGACGCCGTATCCGGATAACTAACGATGTTGTTAACAGGGACTACCGACTGATTGCCATTCAGCTGTCCTCGAACAACTACACCACCTGTCGTATTTTTAAAGGAACTAGGTACATTGGATAACCTAAACGTAACTGGATCGATATACGTAAATCCAGATGTTACACTCGGGGTATTGGCAGCCAATTGCATGGCCAGTTGGCTTTTGACATTCTGATCTACACGTTGATCGCTTGTTCCATTACCGGTATACAAATATACGTCCGTATAGTTGCCAAGCTTCTGCGCTCCTGCACCTGCAATCAAGCCTTCCATCGTCCCCGATGAAGACACAGGTACCGTCCCTAACTGAACGTATAAGGATGGAACTGCTGCTGCTGTCGTAGCACTTGTGTTTGACGTTCCTACACTCCGACTCATAGCCGCCATATCTAAATTAGACAGTGGCACCGTCCAGAGAAGATCGCCATATTTCACACCAATAGTGCCTGTGCGATAACTTGCAGCAATCTGAGTCAGTGCATTTAATGGGAATCCAACATACGCAGCCGATTCACTGTCCGGAATCTCAAATACCACCGGCTGAGTCAATTTCCCGTTTGCTCCAGCGTATTCAAAGGACTGAATCAACTTGGTTGCATCCACGTTGAATTGACGAGTCGGGCGATTATAGTGGGACATCGCAGATACAGCAGAAGCCGTAGTATTATTCATCACAAGTAAAGACTGACCATAGTTCAATGCATCCAATTCCGACAACCAGGAAGGACGGTTTCCCGACTGATTATTGTTCGAACTATTATTCGTCTGTTGTAACGTAAGTGGACCAAATGCTGTTATCGTGACATTCGACGCATCCCGTAACGGCAAAGCCCCAGGTACATAACTCACCGTTCCCGTCTGAGTAGCTGTCGATGTAACTGCTGAAGTATCCACTTTCAACGTCACCACAGTGCCAGAAGCTGAAGCAGACAATACAGTTGTGGTTGAATTACCAATCACTACACTGAACTGAGATGCTGTTAGTGCAGCCTGGGACTGGAGTGAATCACGGAAATTAATTTGAACCGTGTCTCCCTGAAGCGTAGCCGAAAGGATTTTGCCATTTCCATATGTGTACGTTACTGGAGTCAGATTGAGATATCCTGCTGGGTTATTGTTTAGATCCGTTAATCGCAATGCTCCAGGTACATATGATAACGATATATTTTGTGTATCTTTCACCGCTGAAGCCAGCGTTAACGTGACCAGATCATTTTCGATCTCGGAATCATTAACGAAGACTGGCTTACCATCGACCAGAACAGAATATTGGCTGTTGAGGGGTTTATTCGTCATGTTCAGTGGTTCATTGTAACGCAACCATAACTTGTTGCCACTCACCTCAGCACTCTTGAACTCAGGTGATTTGGTATCAATTGAATTGCGGACATAGAAGCCGCTGAATCCAGCAAGAGCCTGTCCACGTGTATCTTTTACAGGCCATGAACCTGGCGTGTATGCAACCTGAACGACTTCACCATCCGTAATGGATCGACTAAGATTCAATGTCACCACAGAGCTGCCATTGATCGATATGCTACTAATGCCTACAGCCGACTGATCCGCAGTTACACTGAATTGTCTTGCTGCATCACTTGAAGTGATATATACCGTCTCAGGGTAGTACAACGTAATTGTACTGTAATACACGTTACCTTCTCGCGGCTTGGACATAACAGAATCTAAACCGTTCTCCACATCTCTTGCGCCAAAAGCAGCCGCAGCATTGGAAGACTGATCTGTAAGACGATTACCTGTAGTACCGGGTGCATATGCGATTCGCACAACTTGTCCTACCGCTACACCCGTATCCAAGACAACATATACACTGTCACCTGAGATATAAGTGGAGCTGACGTTTCGATTCTCTCCATTCACGGTAACGGTATAACTGCTGCTCAGTGGGCTGATGCTGCTAAGCCACTTGTCGTACGTTAGACGAATCGTGTTGTTACTATGCATCTTGGCACTCTTAATTACAGGTATTGTTGTATCTCTGCTTAAGGTTTTGAAAGCCCATGATGTAGATCCATTCAAACCTGCGAATGTATTACCTGCTTGATCACGAAACGTATTGGCAGGAATATCGACAACATAGTTCATATTATTCTCTAATGTGCTTGTTGGCGTAATAATCAGTTGTCTGTTGTTCGAACTAAAGGTTGTCGTCGAATCAACGGTTGCTCCATTTGCTTTCTTGAGAATAGCTTGACCTGGGAAGCTACGGTCCAGTTCCTTGTTGAACGTCACTGTTAGGTTGCCCGACAAAGGCGCATTCGTGGTGCCATTGGTAGGAGACAAGGTGGACACCGTTAGGGAAGTTGGGTCCGACTGCACATTGAATCCCCAATCCATGCCGCTGATTCCACGGATGTCATTCCCCTGCTGATCTCGTAAAAAACCTTCAGGTATCACGATATAATATGTACTATTGTTATTGAAATTTTTTACAGGATCAATTGTAATCGTCTTAGTGCCAAGACCAGTAATTCGTGGTGATCCTTTAGACGTGATTGGAATTGCTTCAAATAAAGTTCCTGTTCCGCTCCCTTGATAAATTTGAAGTGTGCCTGCTCCAGCAACAACCGGTAGACTAAACGACACTGTCAGATGATCCGAAGGTTTCACCTGAACAGCTGCGTTCTGGGGTATCTTGCCTGTAACTGCCGGCAAGCCTATATTTTGAGTACTAAACGTCCACGCTTTGTTCAATAATCCTGGAAATAAAGTAAGATTCTCACCATCCATGTAAGCAAATGCATTTGCATCAATTTGAACGTAATATGTTCCACCAGGAAGAATATTTCCTTCTGGGAGTTGGATGCTTACAAATTTCCCTTCAGGTGGTGGTGAAGCTGTATCTTCTCCTGTAGACGGTTCGGTATCGTTCACAGGTACAGAAGGATTCGTGATTAGCCCTAAGCTTTCAATCGTTACCAGTTCACTGGATACGTCTACAGAAACAACCTCTGAATCATCGTTGACACGTTTAATGGATATCTTACTTTCCGGACCGATTACTTTTGAAACCGGTCTCGCAAATTCAATACGTAACGGCAATGATCCATCGACGTTTTTGCCGTTCACCGCAGGAACAGTATTCGTTATTCCATTTGCACTTAATTCATTGGCCGCATATGCTTCCTGCTCGACTCCACTCCATCCCGTAAGCCAACCTTGAGCCGTCAACATAACAATTAAGATTCCGAGCATGCCTTTTCTTGCAATTCTCTTGAATTCCACTGATCTTCCCCCTTATCTGCATTTCTTCTCCTGTTTGATGCACAGACCTCATTATGTATTTCGGTTAGAGAAGGGATTTCATTTAGTTATTTGGGGATTTATTCCATAATTTTTCCTTTGTCCATGACAAGCAGTGAAATCGATGGAAGCACAAAAAAGCCCTTAATTCCTTAACGGAATCAAGGGCTCCATTACTATTGCACCTAACTTACAGACCTGCTTGAGTTTTCAAAAGGTCTACTTTATCCACTTGCTCCCAAGGTACATCCAGGTCTGTACGGCCGAAGTGACCGTAAGCAGCGGTTTGTTTGTAAATTGGGCGACGCAGATCCAGCATACGAATGATGCCAGCCGGACGAAGATCAAAGTTGTTGCGCACAAGCTCAACCAATTTCTCTTCGCTGACTTTGCCTGTTCCGTATGTATCCACATTGATCGATACCGGGTTGGCTACACCAATCGCGTAAGCGAGCTGGATTTCCAATTTGTCTGCAAGACCTGCAGCAACAAGGTTTTTCGCTACGTAACGAGCTGCATATGCTGCTGAGCGGTCTACTTTTGTTGGATCTTTACCAGAGAACGCACCACCGCCGTGACGTGCATAACCGCCGTAGGTATCTACGATGATTTTACGTCCAGTAAGGCCTGCATCTCCCTGAGGTCCGCCAATAACGAAACGTCCTGTTGGGTTGATGAAATATTTAGTCTGCTCATCCAGCAATCCAGCTGGAACAACAGGCAAGATTACATGTTCTTTGATATCTTTTTGGATCTGCTCCAGCGTAGTCTCTTCAGCGTGCTGAGTAGACACAACGATTGTATCCACACGTACCGGTTTGTCACCGTCGTATTCAATCGTTACTTGCGTTTTACCATCCGGACGAAGATATTCCAATGTACCGTTCTTACGCACTTCCGCCAGACGACGCGCAATACGGTGGGACAGAGCGATTGGCAAAGGCATGAGTTCAGGTGTTTCGTTCGTTGCAAAACCGAACATCAGACCTTGGTCACCTGCACCAATGTTTTCTGTCTCACGAGCCATTTGTTCCGGGTCACGGTTCTCAAACGCTGCGTTAACGCCTTGGGCAATATCAGCAGACTGCTCATTCAGAGAAGTCAGAACTGCACAAGTGTTATAATCAAAACCGAACTGGGCATTGGTGTACCCAATTTCCTTAATTGTATTACGAACGATGGACGGAATGTCCACGTATTCAGAAGCTGAACTGATTTCACCGATGACAAGCACTAAGCCTGTGGCTACGGAAACTTCGCAAGCTACGCGAGCATTAGGATCGTTCGCCAGGAACGCGTCCAATACGGCGTCTGAGATCTGATCGCAGATTTTATCCGGATGTCCTTCAGTTACAGACTCCGATGTAAATAGATGCCGGCCTTTAACAGACATGAAGTTTCAACCTCCCATAACTAGTAGTATGGCGATTGCCCGAACAAAACATGACAGCGATTCGTTCACTGTACCCTCGAAGCTTTCCAAAATGGAATAAGGACGCAGGGTCCGCAGTACCGAAGATAAGGATTTTTCAGGTAATTGCCTCAAACGAAAATCAACCTTTCCCTAGTGGAAAAGGTTGCATACCTCAAGTGCCATCTTAACGTATTTGTCAAGACGTGTCAAACGAAATGGGGTAAGGAAAATGCCCTATAAGTGCTGTTCTGCCTGACGAATTAGCCTTTTGGTGATCTCTCCACCAACCGATCCATTCTCGCGGGAAGTCAGATGTCCCCACCCTTTGTATTGCCCATAGGAGTGATCACTCACTTTACCAAGTTCAGATCCAAATTCTGTATCCGCACCAGCTAAACCTCTGCCACCATAACCTACATTGAGACCAAACTCTGCAGCAATCTCATACTTCATCTGATCCAGCATTTGACGACTTTCGGGTACCACTTTGCGATTGCTTCTAGCCATGGTTCCTGCACCTCCATTAATTGATTGTCAACAGTTATAGAGTGAGCAGGAACAAGGTTGGCTAGCCGTATTAATGTTTGTTAGAAATGGGTAATCTGAGCAAATGAAAAGTAAGACTAATGAATAATTCCTTTAACAGCTACAAATCCTATTTCAAAGTATATCCACCACGAACCATTACAGTTAGGCTATATTTGTTTCCTTCCAATACCGTGATCCCCCGTCCATCCCTTGGAAAAGAGAGCAGGTGATTGGTCGGCGCTGCCTGTCCATTCGTCAGATCAATCCCGTCCGTCAGATCAGCTACACCATTCGTACCTTCACTGACGATCACAGCTTTGCCGCTACGTACAATGAACTCCGCGCCGGACTTTCCGATCAGCTGTTGACCCGGCTTTACGGTTACGATCTCAACGGCTTCAGAAGCGCCCGAGACCAGTGGAGGAAGGGATGTGTCTCCACCTGTGCTACCGGAGTCCCCGGTTCCTGTAGAGCCAGTGTTGTTACCAGATGTGTTGCCTGAACCCGTGCTAGCACCTCCACCCAATGCTTTTTGAATCTGCTGGTCTACATAACTCTTCGTTACAACCGGATCGTCTGCTGTTCCTGGCTGGCTTGTACCTGCACCGATGGCTGTATTGCTGTATACCGACCCAACCCACACGCCAACACCAATCGCGAGCGCTGCAAGGGATACTTTCATATAAGGTTTCATGTGAATCATTTTCCTCCTCTGGTAATCTATTAACTTTAACTATAGAGAAAAAGTAGGGATGCGACAAGCAAAACCTCGTTTCCGTTGGGTGGAAACGAGGTTTTATGGATAATTATAGTGCTGCCTGTTTTTTATTAAAACCCATCCGATGGGAACGTAGGGAACTCCGGTTCTTCTTTTGGAAGCTTAGAAATGTCGTATCCATAACTTTGCTCTGCAAGACGGATACGTTGTCCTTGAAATTGATCATATACTGTCAAACGATACGAACCACCACGTAATTTTTCGAAGAAGCTGTCTTCTACACTCCAGCTCAGCGTCTGGTTGGTTCCCACTTTCAGATCGGTTCCCAAAGTCAGTTCTTTCTCATATGTTTTTCCTGCTTGATCGGTCAGCGTGAGGATTAATTTGTGTTCGTTCTCCCCCATCTCGATCTCTTCATTGCGAGTCAAGCTATAGTTCACCTCTACTTGTACGGATGAACTACCTGCCAGATATGCTCTCACACTGTTAGCAGTCCAAGAGTACGGATAGAGATCAATATTGCTTAGCGAGCCTTGAATACTAATGGAGGTTGGCGGTACTTCGAATGCCAAAGCATTCACATAAGCAGTCGCTTCCCCTTCACCGGTTACAAACTTGCTGTCTGCAATGCCTTCACCCACTATTAGGCGCAGGTCTGAGAAGGTAACGGACTTCGGAATCTTAGCCCAGAACGTAACAATTGACTTCTGACCCGGCCCAGGCAGACGCTCTGCTTGTTTCGCAGTTGCTCTGTAATACTGGCCATCCGATGTTTTGAAGTATCCTACCAGTTTACCGAGACCACTTTGACGCAATGATTTGTTCGTCATTTCGAATTCGGTATATACGATGTCCGATGATGTTCCCGGATAACGAATCGTTCTCCGCACACCCATTTCCGTCTCTTTATCAGCAGTACCCGAAGTGTATGTCTTGCCGCTTCCAACATAAGATAAGGGTGGAATTAATCCGGACGTATTTAACGTGATCCACTCATTCGTCTCTTCTTCACTAACTTTCTCGTTAAGACTTAGTTCCAGACGAGATATACGTAATTCGGAAGGAATCTTGGTCAACAGGTAAGCCTCTGTTGTCATGCCGGCTCCAAGTAGCTTTCCACTTTGTGTGTAGATTAGCTTCTTGTCTCCTTCAATCTCAGCAGAATCAATCATAAACATCGCTTCAAGCTCAGGAAGTTGAACTGTTTTGTTACCCGCATTACGAATGGTCACTTTTGCGGCAATAATATCACTATCAAGCCACGGCAACCGCTGTAACGATCCAAAAGACACACCAAATGTACCTTTGTTATTCTTAACGACAGTTTCGGTCGTCAACCCATCTCCACTGGATACCGATTCAGGAATAGCATAGACACCCACAGGATAAGAGAAAACAAATCCATTCGTTGGAGCAGAAGTTGTCGATTCTGTGCTTTCATTTTTGTCTACAGGACTCATTACATACAGCTTGATTTTGCTTGTATCACCATCACCCTGAAGGGTTACACTTAGCTTAATTGTCTTGATATCGCCGGGGTTCAACTTCAATGTATCCAATGCTTTGGTTTCAATCGGATATACTGTTCCGTCTGTATTACGTACCTCGAAGGTATATGTCGGCACCTTAATGGCTTTTTTGCCTTCATTCTTGAGTTTCATTTGAAGGTTAAGATTGTACTCACCATCATCAATTCGAACTTTGGCAGATTCAATCAATGTGGACAGTCGTTGTCCTTCAACTGAAATAATGTTTGGCTGATTAGCAGCGACTTCTACATTCGTTTTGCTAGCCTCTGGCAATTGCAATGCAGCAACAGGCAGAACACTTTTCTCTTCACCCTGTTCCTCTACCAGCAATAGCTCAGACTTTTGCAGCTTCACTGACGTAGGAAGAGATGCCATCAGACTGAGGGACTTATTAGCTTGAGCCTGTATACTGACACTCGTACTGTCTTTATCCGGAGTTAACGGATAGTTGGTACCACTTGGTGTACGCAAGATCCATTTGATATTCGGATTTTCAAGCAATTTATAACTGATATTGTTTAAATTCACGCCAATTTTCACATACTGATTCTTATCTTCACCTGGAAACACTTTAATTCCAGATACTTTCACCTTCACCGCAGAGTCGCTTAGACGAACCGTCTTCGGCTTACCTACAGGTGTGGTAATACTATAGGATGCGGGCACGTTAAACTTACCCAGCGTACGTTCATAGTTAGCTTGACTGAAATCCCATTTCACGATGAGGAAGTTCAGATCACTGAGTTTCACCTCGCGACCCACTTTCATGACATAGGTCAACTCAACTGTTGATCCAGGGGCGACCGTTTTCTTTTCCTGATCCTTCGCAATCAGTTTAGGTGAGAACGATGTTCCACCCTTGGTTTTCACCTTGCTCCAGTAATCGAGCATCATCATTGGGGTGCTGTCATTGTTCTTATAAGACAATGTATACGTAACCACATTGCCATCATCCTGTGCCAAGATATTTACATCTGTTAATCTTACGGAACTTCGCGCTGTCACTTTAACAGCCGATAGGTTACCGAGTGTATGTACAACCTTTTTCGTGGTTGATGCCGTTTTCTTCGATGTGCTGCTATTTGAACTGGTGGCAGACTTTTTATTGATTGTGCTCGCTGCCATGGCAATGCCAGCCGTTGAACTAATCAACATCGCACTCGCGAGCAAGCTCACAAACATTTTCTTTTGATTCACTTCCAAACCTCCCATAAGTTGCTTGTTACATTATAGTATAAACGTTCGAGAAGGGTAGAAAGTTACGATGTTGTTGTGTATTAACAATTTAAAAATTCTCTAAGTTAAATAAAATTGAGTAGCCTATCTCTCACACCTTGTACGTACATTCGGTATACGGCGGTTCAACCATTTGAGCGCAATCGACAGTACCTCAAGCGGGTGTTTTTCTACTGTTAAACTATTTCGAACTAACCGCCAAGTTTTTACGCTTGCCGGGCGAAAAAAAAAGCAGCCTTGCATCTATAAAGATGCAAGGCTGCTTCAGAAAAAATATTAATTAGTCAACTGTTTTCCGAAAGAAAACTCATCCAGCGCATTACCTTTTGCATCAGTAATAGCTTTTGCTGCTTTATTTTTAGAACCATCGAATTTCACAGTTGTAACTTTACCATTTGTGTCACCAACTACATTTGCAGTAATAGTGATAGTTCTGTTGTCAGTACCACCAATAGAAGCACCTGTGATTGTTGTTGTCACGCCACTACCTGCATCAATGTCGAAGAGTCCTTGGATGTAAGCAGAACCATAGTTGCCATCTTGAGTAAGAGCCTCAGAAGCATAAACAGTTACTGTAACAGTGTTATTATCTCTAACAATGTTGTTCAGAGTTACTGTTGGAGCAATACCATCTAGTACAGTTGCAGTGAATGCTTGAAGCTTGTTACCGAAGCTATCTTGAGTGCTTGGGTTAGTAGCTTTCAAAGTATAACCGTTAACATCATTAGAGATTGTGTTATCAGCAAACTTCAGAACTACAGTTTTGTTGGAATCAGCCAACGTGTAGCTTGTTGGACGAACGCCATTCAGATCGAAGTCTCCCAAGTTAACATTCGACAACGCTGTGTTGAATTTAACTTTAACTTCGTTACGGCTTGTAGCATATACATCGTTAGTTGTCGCAAGTACTTCGGAAGAACCTACGTTAGATCCTACAGTGTAGTTACCACTGTTGAAGTATTTACCTTCGGAATCTTTAATGTAGCTTGCGGAAACTTTAGCTTTAGCCCAGTCAGTGATCGCAATGTTATTTGTAACAGCGATTCTAACAGTGTTTGTAGAAATCAATGTGATGTCATTGTTTTCTTTAGCGATTTGATATGGAGTTCCAATAGGAGCACCAGTGTTATCAACGTTTGTTACCATATATTTAGCTGCATCCAGAGCATTACCGTCACCGGAAGTAGCCAAAGTTTTGTTGAATTGAACATATACATAACGAACACCATTAGTCACGTCAGACCATACACGTGTTACACTACCGTTTTGAGCTGTGTTAGCGTTCAATGTAGCAGTATAAGGCAACAATACATTTCCGATTGTTGCAGTGTCAATAACACCAGATACTGTCAATGTATAAGTTGCATCAGATTTCAAGCTGCTTCCCAGGTTAACAGTAACAGTTTTATTGTTGCTGTTATAACTTGGTTTGATAACTGGGTATCCTTTAGAAGTCAATCCAGATACAGTTACAACTTTACCTTCTGCATCTTTCAGAACGTAGTTCTCTGGGTTTTCTGCGGAATCCAATTTCAGTGATTTGCTGAATTGAACTTCAGCAATGTAGTTACCATTTTCCATTTTGAACTTAGTATCTACAACTGTTGGACGAACTGTGTCCAATGTTGGAGTTACTTTAGTGTCAACGGAAGCAGAGTTGTTGCTATAGTCGGACACTGCAGTCAAGTAAACTGTGTTTTCCGATACATTCAACGGATTGTTGAATGTCAACGTAACTTTATTATCGTTGATTTCAATGGTTTGAGCAGTATTGCCAGTAGTGTTAGCATACGCACTTGCTACACTTTTCACAGTTTCGTCGAACTCAACAGTTACTTCTTTCAGGTCATTGGATTTAACACCAACAACTTTAGGAGCAGCTGTATCTTCAGTTGCTGTGAATTTGCTTTCTACTGGAACGATGGACAGACCAGAGTAGTCTTGTACGCCGCTCACACGCAATGTGTGTTCACCAGCAGTCAAATCTGTAGTTACAATTGCAGTGTTAGGATAAACGTATTTTACTGAAGCAGCAATCACGTTGTTATCTACACGGAAAGAAGTAGCGTTCACAGATTCTGGTTTAACTGGCTCGCTGAATACTACTTTGAAAGCTTTTGTTCCCAGAGCTTTAACTTCTTTTACTTCTGGAACTGCAACATCAAGTGGAGTAAACTCTACTTTTTGTGTGAATGTTTTAGTTGCATCAGCATTTTTAACGTTGTTGATTTGAAGACTAGTGGATCTTTGGTTAGTCAAAGAAGTGTTACCTTCAGATACCAACAAAGTTACAGTAGTTTTGTCATCAGACAATGTAGCGCTTTTGAAAGTCAGACCATTAACAACATAGTTGTTTTGGTTTTCAGCAGACATTTGATCTACAGTACCATCAAATTTAACTGTGATTTCTTTCAGGTTTGTAGCAGATACGGAAGATACCGCTTGAGCTACTGTAGTTACATAAGTAACTTTTTCAGTGAACTCTTTATCTTTGTAAGTAAATTTCACTTCAGTTTCTTTGTTAGCTTCGAGAGCTTTATCCAAAGTTACTTTTACTGTTTCGCCGTCGCTGATTTTGAACTCAACAACTTTACCGGCTTCAGTTACAGTGTAAGAAGATACTTTCAAGCTTTGAGCTTGATCGATTGCGAAAGCTGCACCTACCAACAATTCGCGGGAAGCGTTAGCTGTGAAGTTAGTGTTTGCATCAACCAAACCAGCATTGATTGCTGCTTGAACATAACCTTTAGCCCAAGCTGGAGCAGTGTTGTTTGTTTCAGTTGGGATTTCAAGATCCAATGCACGAGTCAGGATTGTAGCCATCTCGGACACAGTCACTTTACCGTTGAAGTCGAAGATTTTCTTCTCAACGTTTTTACCTTCCATGATACCCGCAGCAGTTACTGCTTCGATGTAAGGTACAGCCCAGTTTTTAGCTGTGTAGTTTTTGTCAGTGTAAGAAAGAGTTCCAGTGATCTCTTTCAGACCCAGCAATTTAGTGATAACTTTTGCAAACTCAGCGCGAGTCATGTCTTTGTCAAGACCTGCTGTACCATCCGGATAACCGTTGAAGATACCTTTTGCTTTCAATGCATCAAACTGTTGTTGCGGGGAAACTGCTGTGTCACCGAATGCTACAGATGCAAACATTGAGAATGCCATTGCTGTAGACAATGCTACGGATAAAATTTTCTTCATAACCTTTTTTTCTCCTCCTTGGGCGTTCATAACATTTGAATTTTCTTTTTTAATAGGGTCGCTCGTATTCCTCATATATTGTTGCACCCCCTTTCCAGAGTTGTGAGCAAGTTAATATAAATGATGTCTGTGAGCATATCACAGAAACTTGTAAACTAGTTTGTAAAGCAGAATCACACGTAAATAGAGTAGTTTCCTAATCCTACCTTACGTATTATACAATGGGTCTCTCGTGTCGTAAAGCAATTTTTTCTAAAAAATAGACAAGATTCTTCACGAGGTCATTCTTGGTAACAGGCCCAATGTTTTCGACTCTACACTTTAAACGCAGTAGATTTCAAAAAGTTGCGGATTGCACAAAAAAAGTTTTGGTTTTTTTTATGTATAGGTACAGTGCGGGTATCGAAGCCATTCAAAACCTTTTCAAACCGTTGATACAGCAGTGAATCTGGAATTGTGATCTCTGGTTTGTCTGTGCTACCAACGTTTATTTATACCCGCAACTTCAACCTATGAAGCGACAAAATTCACAAAAAATAAAATAAAAAAGCACCCCTATTGGGATGCTTTTCCTGCAGTTCTGGAAATATAAGTTATTTAATCTTCATCGCGAGTTCAATAATTTGGGCACGCATATTTGGATCGCTGTTCAATCTCAGATACATATCGTCAATTGGTTGTCTGTTCTCACGGTACGTTTTCTCATGCTTCATCGTTGTATGAGACCATTCAATCAACTCATTCTCAGCCAGCACCAGATTGTTATACGCATCATGGAAGCCAGTAGACTGTACAAGCCCTTCCATAACTTCCTGAGAGATTTCCTGAGTCTTACGTGTATCTTCCAACTTTTTCTCCAGAATGACTGCCTGCTTCTCAAACTGTGTCTTTGCCTTCATGTAGCCCAGCTGGGCTTTTGAATAAATCGGTTTCATTAGCTAACTTCACCCTCTAGATCATTGTGTATTTACCGTTATTGTATCTTATACTCTAGCAAATTACAAAAATAGTTATTGGTAAAAATTCTGTTTCTTCTATTATAAAAGTACTCTATGTCAATTCATTGACAGCCATGAAAAGGACCTGCCCCTTTAGAGTAAGGGACAGGTCCTTCCTAAATTGCATTAATGTATCAAACGAATTAACTCAAGGTTTTAGGAAATAATCCTGTGCTCTTTTTGAGCAATTCCACAGCAATCTTCGCTGCTTCTGCGCGAGTCATGTTACCTTTTGGATTGAATTGGTATTGTGGTTTGGTTGATCCTGCTACAGTCACTGGACTACCGTCCATGATCTTAGCCTTTGTTACAGCTTGTACAGCTGGACGAGCATAATACTCAATTGAAGATGAATCCAGGAACGACTTGCCTAGTGCTGAAGACAACTTGCTATCATTGGCTGCAAGTTTGGCGTTCATCGCACGCGCAATCATAACGGCTGCATCTTCTCTGGATATTGGCAATTGCGGCTGGAAGAATCCATCGCTACGTCCCGTTATAATCCCTACACGTGCTGCTGTCTCAATGGCTTCATAACTCCAGATCTCAGCTCCAGTACCTTTTCCTACATCACTGAATGTTTGCTGCGTCGGAGTAGTAATTGGAATATCCATACCTTTAACCAACAATGTTGCGAACTCCCCACGTGTTACTCGGTCATCTGCACCAAACGAATTACTCTTCAATGGTTTCATCAGACCTTTGGCATACATCGCATTAAGATAGTTTCTTGCCCATGGATGGTTCGTAATATCCGCGTAACTTCTGCTTTGTTTCATTACTTTATAATATCCGAACTCATCAAATGGCACTGTGATCGTATGTTTCTTCGTATCTACTTTACCACCAATCGGTACCCAGGTACCCGCCTGCGTTTTGTCCGAAAGACGGAATACGGTGATTGTTGAACCCACATCATCTACAATTGACGGATCGTAGTTCAAGATTAACGATCCACGATTGGATGGAGTAAGGATACGTTCAGCGGCAAACGTAGTGAAAATTCCGTCCATACTGTATGGTGTGACTCCGTCTGTAGCTGACTTATAACTGCTATCATTTCTATTACCTTGTTCTCCAATACCTCCACTGATCCAATAAATATCGGAAATCAACGCAAAGTCACTTGTATCCAATGCAGATGAGAAATTACCCGAAACGGAGAGAGGAATTTCAATCTTCGGCTTATATTCGCCTCCAACTTCAGTATCATACCCGTAATCATTTATCTTTTCTACAATTCCTTTTCTCGGTTCTGCAATTCCAAACAACACTTTGTTAGTTGGATAGAATTTTGTAATACCTATTGAATTTTGGGATTGCAAAACTGTTCCTTTCGGGAAAGAAAGCTGTAAGTTTTTATTAAAAGCTGTATATTTGTTAGCTACTTTAGGAGCCATATACTGTGAATTCGTTGTCACTGCACTAGTGTAGTACACAGATACTGTATCACTAATTGTTCCACCAGCACGAGTGATCTCAATCTTGATTTTATTATCCTTATCAGGCTTCAATCCCACATAATCAAGCACAAAACGATTATTGTAATCCGTACGCTTCTCAGCAGGTTCTTTGCCAACCAGAACTTGAGTTGCACCCTCTGCTTCGATATCAAATCGTACATAGTTCTTATTAACAACAATCTGATCACCCACCGTTGGCTGAGGAGCCAGAATTCGGTATGGAGCAGGCTCACGTACAACCTCAATTCGTTGTGTAGAACGAGCGCCTGTACTATTAATCAACTCAAGCGTATACACTTGGGTTCCCGGCGCATCGAACTTCAGACCACGAATCCGTCCGATGAATGAATCTTCATTACCAGCAAAGTCAGAGCCGGTTATATCTCCAACTGTTGCACCGTTATCTGTACTTTCCAACACCTCTGTATTATTAACAGTTTTACTGAAAATCACTTTTGAACCGAAACTCAAGTTGATATTTTGCGCTCCACTTCCTCGGAACACGAGATCGAACTCTTTCTCACTTGTTACATACTTACCGTCTTTGAGAATAAAGTCAGGAGTCACGGCAAAAATTCTACTTAATTTCTCTTCCGTGTAGTTCGCGACTGTTTTATTATCAAATAATTCTCTACTTGTAGGGATACGTGTTGGCATAAAAGAAGCAATGGTTGAGTTATACGAATCCACTACATTAATTTTCAGAACCGATGTTATCGTTTTCGGTCTTCCACCCGCATCGTCAACAATAGCTCGAATATCAATGGTGTTCTCTCCGTAATAAATCGGACCATTTTTTTTGATTGGCAGACTGAATTTGAATTTTTGTGTTTTCGGGAATGCAATGACCGGAGCTGTTGTAGACCCTGTGTTGTTCAAATCAGTAGCATTCACTAAACTTGTTACCGTTGTTGCAGTCAACTGACCATTAACAAGCATCTCTGCCTTCAAGTCAGTCAGGTCTTTGAAACCTAACAATTCACCCTCTACATTCAGGTATTGCGTTCCTTTGGATGAATCAAACGTATACGTTTCTCCTGTCTGGATACTTCCTACGTAGATTGAGCTAATCGTCGCATAGGTAACCTCAACTACCTTAGCCAGATCTGGTTCAGGATTATCACTGAATGAGAAACGAAGTTGCTGTTTACCACTTGCAAGGCTGGTAATCTCATATATCTGCTCGTTATCCTTTAGACCTGTTGCACCAAGATATTGTTTTAGTTCAACCGGTTTAAGTCCTGATGGTAAGTAAACACCTTTAAGTGTTGGAACTGGTAACTTGTCAAGAGAGCTTCCTGACTCTACAAGGATATATAGTTTATCATCTTGCAATGTTGCGCCATTCAGTGGTCTCTTAGAGTCAACTGCTCCTCCCTTATAGTTAGGCAGGTAATATAGGTTCGTAATATCTTGTGCACCTGATGAATACACGTAACTAGCTGTATATTCCGCACTGAACGCACCTTGGGCTATTTTCACTACAAGTGTCTGATCCTTGGCAGCCTTCGTACTGTCAGTGCTACTAGGAGTTAGATCAAACTCCTCAGTGGATGTAAAGCTTACCATTCGATACTTGACAGATTTTCCATCTGGGCCTGTGATCAACTTTTCATCTTGGGCCTGTACTATAATACTGTAACTTTTACCTTGGACGGTTACAGTACCCTCATCTGCGAATTTGCCACTACCCTCCACATAAGGAACCAGAATCTGACCAGCTAATGTCCCTTTTGTTTTATCTGGGTCCGTGAAAGTTGCCAAATCCGTTTTACTCACTACAGATTTAGTCTCATTTCCAATCGTTACTTTGAGATCTACGAAAGGTTTTGTTTTATCAAAATAATAAACAACACGTTCCGTTTCAATCCCATTAGGCTGACCTTCAATGTTGAACTTCAGAATATTTTTACCGGGTAATAGCTTTATTTGAGATGCAAAGAAACTACCATCCGTTGTTACAGGGGGGTCCATTGGTTCTCCACCATTGACTGAAATGGAGACCTGAGTTGCATTCTTAACTGTACCCTGGAAATCTACACGCTCTGTATCCACAACGGTCTCGGTACCTTCATTTAGGTTATACGCTACACCGCCACCTGGGATGGTACGGTCTGTATAAAGTATGAAGTTTTCAATATAAGGAGCAGGATCATACATTACATAGAATGAATCAGAACTTTCTACAGAACTATTTCCTTGTGTTCCAATAAACGTTATTCTGTTGAATCCTGAAAATAAGCCTACGTTACTAGCTGTAAAACGGTTACTGCCACTATTCGTGATAGCTGTAGTTACAGTACGTGTTTCATCCGGAACCCATGTACGCAAGTTTCCTTCTTCAACAAGCTTTAACTGCTCAACTTTCACTTTTAGACTCGAACCGTTAACCATTGAAAATGTGCCCGTAATATCAAGGGACGAAGTAGGGCTTTTATACACAAGTTCCCTTGTCAGAAAGTTGGAGTTATCCTTGCCTTGAGTAGAATCATAGACAAGCGAAAGTCTTGAGCTTTCTCGGATTGTTCTATCAGATGGCGTAAAATACGTTGAAAATGCATCTGCAGCCGAAGCAACGGACCCACCGAATAGACCTTGTGGGAACAATGAGAACACCATGGTGACCAACATGATCCAGACCAACGGCCGTTTCTTTTGTTGCATTAAATATCATCTCTCCTCTTTTAAGTCAGTTACCTTTATATATCGGCAAAAGGTACCAATTATTTAGTAAAAATCTCAAAATAAACAAAAAACCTTATCCACAAGGGATAAGGTTGGGTCTGGAATAATATTCAAAAATAGCTGTAACCATTACATTTGTCTATTTATGATTTCGAACGGGTCTCCGGATTCAACTTGACGCGCATGCGCATCAGAAAGTTAATAACCGGTCTTCTCGTTTTGCTAACAAGTCCAATGACTTCTGCTCCCACCTGGAGGAAGAACATCATGATACAGATGACCACAAATGTTACCCAGTTCGCTTCAAACATGGCAGCGGAAGATTGGATAATCGCCAGAACTCCGAAGAATGCGGCAATTCCATAAATGATCAGCACCGTCTGACGGTGACTGAATCCAAGTTCACGTAAGCAGTGATGCAGGTGACCTTTATCCGGTGCGAAAATCGGTTTCCGTTGTACCGCACGACGGATAATCGCGAAGAAGGTATCCGAGAGCGGCACACCGATAATGATCAGCGGTGTAATAAAGGACACGATAGCAATTTGTTTGAATCCCAGCATGGACAGCATTGCCAGAGAGAAACCAAGGAATAGTGATCCGGTATCCCCCATGAAGATCTTGGCAGGGTGGAAGTTGAAGAATAGGAATCCGATAATACTACCCAGCAATACAAGACACATCAAGGCAATCATCATGTTACCCATCAGGAAGGACATCACCGCAATGGTACCAATTGCAATACCAGATACACCGGCTGCCAGACCATCCAGACCATCAATCAGGTTAATCGCATTCGTTACACCAACGATCCAGAAGATCGTCAGCGGAATCGATACCCAAGCTTCGAGTGAAGAGTAGGAATCCTGAAACGGAATGTTAACGAAATCTACCCGGATATTAAATCCAAATACAACGACAGAAGCAGCAACGATCTGACCAAGCAACTTCACTTTGGCCGACAGTTCAAACCGATCATCGAGTGCTCCGATCAGCACGATAATTGTTCCACCAATCAGAAACGCGCTGACAAAACTCATATCCCGAGTCGTGAACCATGCCGATACAAACGGAAGCAATGCAGCAACTGTAATAATAAAGGCCAGGAATATCCCCAGACCACCAAGACGAGGCATGATCCGTGTGTGTACTTTACGTGCATTCGGCGTATCCATTGCGCCAATGCGGACTGCGAACTTTTTGACAAGTGGTGTCAGGGCAAGAGCCAGTCCCATTGACACGATAAATCCAATGATAAAGATCGCTACCATTTGAACATTCGACCCCCAATTATAATACCTGTACGAAATTATAAATCCCCTGATCTCTTTTTATATATAAAAATGTTTTGTTAGTCACTTTTGATGAAAAATGCCATTTGCACCAGAACGGAGAGGGCAGAAATAACCTGTAGAAGCGAAGCGTTCGCCTACAAGCTTTCTGAAAGAAAGCTACATCGTAAGCATATGCTATCGCGGGATTTCAACCTTGCAAAGGTGGATAAAAGAAATCCAGAGATAACAGCGATCAAAAGGTTATTCTGACATCGAAGTGGCCGTATGCAACAACTTCCGTTTTTCAATGGAGTGGCACACATGTAATCCGGAATGAATTATACGCTCATCACACCCGAAAAGCCATCCTCAATTTCTAGCAAAAACACGCATTTATCTCGCAATTACCTGTTTTTAACGGACTTTCGTCACGTTTTCTTTGTCACGCATCACCTTAACAGCGAATTTCGGAAGCGCAAGCATCCGTCCAGCCCGGCTTGGTTCACGCAATAAGCGATAGAACCACTCCAGTCTTAACTTTTGGAACAGGACAGGCGCACGTTTAGTTTTACCCGAAATCACATCAAAGCTTCCGCCAACGCCCATGGTTACGGGAACCTGCAGTGCATCTTTGTGCTTGTGAATCCACGGTTCTTGTGTGTCCGCCCCACGTGCTACAAACAACAGATCAGGTGCCGCTTCCCGAATAGAAGCGATGACCTGTTCATCCTCAGCCGGACCAAAATAACCGTCGCGATAACCCACAATTCGAATCGCCGGATATTGCTGTTGTAACCGAACTGCCGTTTCTTGAATCACCTCAGGGGTGGAACCAAGCAGATATACGCCCCATCGATAGTTTTCTCCAACACGCAGCAATTCATGTAAAAGCTCAAAACCCGGCACTCGCTCAGCTACAGGATCTCCACAATAGTTTGCAGCCCATACGACACCTGTTCCATCAGGAACAATTAATTCCGCAGCTTGCATGACTTCCATAATTGCGGGATTTTCCAATGCGGCCATAACCATAATGGGGTTGGCTGTGATGACCTGATGTGGTGTCTGCTTGGACAGCACAGCTTCCTGGAGAACCTTTACCGTTTCTTTCATCGTCAGTTTGGAAAAAGGAATGCCGTAGATCGAAACGGTAGGTATTGATCCGGTCTGACTCATCTTTATCTCATCCTTTGCGGCCCAAATAGTTAATAATCTGCTGTGCAGGCACTCTGGCTTCCTGCTTCAGTTGGGTGATGCCTTCTTCATGTTCCTTCAACCACTGTGAACGTTGATCCAGCAGTCCAACAACAGTCTTGGCGAGTTTATCTCCATCGAGTGTATCCGTATTTCCTGCTGGTTCACTGTCCAGACGAAGCAGGAATTGATCAATTTTCGGATCATACGAGATACCCACCGGAGGCACATATTGCGAAGCTGCATAGATCAGACTGTGCAGACGCATACCGATGACGAGATCACACTTGCTGACTTCCTCCAGCATAAGCTGAGGGTCGGTCAGATCTTCTGTGATGCTAATCTTGCTGCCTTTGCTGGTCACATCACCGAGCATTTCCATAAGGAAACGTGATGCCTGTTCATCCACTGGCAAATGAAATGGCAGAAAACGCAAGTGCACCGCTCTTTTGGAGCACAGCTTTTTTAATCCGGCGGCAATAGCCGTAAGTTCCTTCCGGTCTGACTCCCAGAAACGTACCGATACGCCGATCACAGGAAGCTTGGTATGTCCTCCAGTTGAAGGCTCCACTCGATTAGCTTGAGTAGCAGCATTTGCTGAGACAGCACCTGCGCCCCTCTCAACTTTTGTTTCAGGTAATGGCAAACCCATTACGGGGTCGGGTACAACATGGATCTGATTCCACTGTAACCCGAGCCCACGCAGGTAGTCTGCAGACTGTTCATCCCGAACGGATACATAGGTGCAGGCCTTAAAGACCGATTTGATCATCGGATTAAAAATTTTACGATTCACAGGGCCAATCCCCTGTGCATAGATAAACGTTGGTTTTTTCAGCCACTGGGCCAGTTTGATTACACCCAGATAATAAGGAATGGATTTCAGTCCAGTTGCATCCTGCAATAGACTTCCTCCGCCACTGATTAACCCGTCGCTCTCCTTGAGCACTTCACGGACTTCCTTCAATTTCATACGATGCACGGAGCGTACACCGTACATTGCGGTTGTTGACTCGGGATCACCCGAGAGAACAATAGGTTCAATCGTTATGTTCGACCTTTGGCTTTCCTCTTCCAGCGCTGTCAAAATCGACTTTAGCACCGCTTCGTCTCCGCTATTGCGGAATCCGTAATACCCCGAGATGACTAACTTTTGAGAAGTGGTGACCATTTTTTCCAACATCCTTCCGCTACTTGCCACACACCCACAGCAATGATACCGAAGATTAAGCCAAGTCCCAATCCCATCACTCCACGAATGAGTGACAATACAGCCGGCGTATGGATATGCGCGAACGTATCCACCATGGACAACTGTCCAATCGCTGCAATAATGAGCACAAAGATGACTTTACGATATTTTAAAGCGGCGAACACGCCAACGATAAACAGCGGGTGTCCCAGCATAAATTCTTTGAATCTCGGACGTACACCGAACGTATCTTCCAGCACTACACGAAGGAACATCTCGAATGGCGTAACCGAACCCGAGTTGCCTGTACGACTCAAATAGTAATATCCAACAACGGCAGCAACAAGTCCCAGTACTACCATTACAACGGTAATCGGTGTACGAAGAATATTCTTAATTTGTTTAATAGAGAACGATCCCGAACCCCGGTAAAACACAATATAGATCGCCACCAGTGCCATAGGTGCAAAGTGCAACAGACTCACGCCGCGGAACTGGTTAATCACCAGACTGTACGTAATACTGTTAAGCAATGCGATGACAAAAGGTACCGCCAGGAATGACAGAATCGAAGTTCTTACATATAACACCAACGTTTGTTTCAAACGACGACCCGCAGATGCGTCGGGTTGACGCTGTTGCTGATAGTTCACTGTACGAACGGCCAGCACCATCGCTATGGTCGGCGCGGCGATTGCCACAAGCAAGGCAATTCCTTGCTCCAGCAGCGTTGGTTTCAAAAGGAACAATCCTGCACTGCCCACCAAAGCGACCACAAATGCGATCAAAGTCAGTAGTGGGATAAAATAAGAAACCATAAGTGCAATCATGGCAATTGCACCAACAAGAGCAACCAGCTTGGCATAACGCTGAATCGAAGAATCCTTAACTGTAAATGCTTCAGCTTGTCCTAACTCGAATCCATGCTTCGCCATGCGTTCTACCGCATGACCCGGCTCACCCAGACTATTGATCAGATTCTCAATTGGATCTGTAATCATAGCCTTTGCTGTATTCCGGCTTGGCGATGCATTCATATAGAGCATACGAATGTTGCGATCCTTGGTTGCCAGAACAAAACGGTCAGCAATCGTATCTACGTCTAGATTGGCATCTCCATCACTAAGCGAGTACAGACGCGTAACGTTGTAATCCGTTTTATAAGCAAGGGTCTGGAATCCAGACTGCGGTTTCTTCAAGTTCTCGATGGCTGCAAGACCAATATTGTGCTTATTCAGCAACTGTGCGAATTGGTCAAGACTTTTCATCTCTTCATTATCATTGTACCCTTTCACAGCATCACCATCAAACAAGATGCGCTTTACGCCATTCTCTTCGAAGAAGGTAAGCAAGCGCTCCATCGATTCCTGGCTGTATGGCACACTGTCCGAGATCCGCGGCAAAATGTAGAACCCTTTATCACGCAGCATCTTCACGGCAACCGGATCGGGCTGCAAAGGCTGCATGTTGGCATTCTCCGGAGGAGTCTGCAATATTAAGCCGCTACGACCTTCATATTCCCATGGTACTACCGGAATCTGCCGATCAGCGAACGTTTGTTCAATAATAGGGGTATACGTCTGTGCGTTTTCCTCCGATGTAAATAACACATACGTGTAATTTGCATTAGAAGGGATCACATCTTTGGTCAGGTTCGCGAGATCCTGGCCGTTATATACCATTAGTCGGCGTGTCTTTCTCAGCTCGTCCAATGTACTTTCGAACACAGCCATCGTTGTTACGCCTGCGTCTTTTAGACGAGTCAATTGTTCATTCATGAAATCTTGCGGATGTGCCTGATACGCTGAGATATCCAGCAGTCCTCGATAGTTAAAGACAAGCTCCACCTTTTTGGCAGAAGATTCTGTCTGCACCCGATCACTGATTACAGGGATGGACGCGACCAGACCGATAATAACGACGAGCCACAACCACTTCCGAGAAGCGTTATTCCAATAAAGCCATTTTTGACGCACTACATGTACCTCCTCAAGTGTTGGAACCAAATGCACGTTCAGCTCAAGTAATTCGTTCATTTAACATTTATACAATAGGTTACAAACAGCTTGTGTCAACAAGCCCTCTTATATGCTAGAACCATCTACACTTTTATTTCAAAGAAAAACCCCTCCGCCAACCAACCTTACGGTGCGGAGAGGCCTTCTCATGTTCTTGCTCATTGTTGCATTCGTATTATTGTGCGTCTACACGCGACATCACTGTAGTCACCAGACGCTCGATCCAGCTTTCCGCATCTTCCAAATTCTCTCCACGCACGGCGAAGTATACTTTGATCTTCGGTTCTGTTCCTGAAGGGCGCAAGCAGAACCATGAACCGTCTGCCAAAATGAACTTCAGTACGTCCGCCTTCGGAAGACCGTCCAGACCAAGGGAGTAGTCCAGTACATCTTGTACAGCAATTCCCGCTACTTCTTGTGGCGGATTGGAACGCCAGTCCGTCATTTTGGCTTGAATCTGAGCCACGCCGTCTTTGCCTTTCAGCGTACGGGACTCCAGCTTCTCCAAGAAATATCCGAATTGGTTGTACAGCTCTTGCAAGACATCATACAGCGTTTTGCCTTGACTCTTATAATACGCAGCTGCTTCAGCAATCAGCATCGAGGCAAGGACAGCATCCTTGTCACGGGCATAGTTACCGGAAAGGTAGCCATAACTCTCTTCATATCCGAACAAGAATGTATGACTGCCTGTTGCTTCGAACTGGTTCATTTTTTCACCAATATATTTGAAGCCTGTCAGTGTGTTCATCACTTCTGCACCGTAATGTTCAGCAATAACAGCACCCATCTCACTTGTTACGATTGTTTTGACAACCGCACCATTGCTTGGCAGTGTACCTGTCTCTTGCAGGCGACTGAGCAGGTAATGTACCATAATGGCACCAGACTGGTTACCGGACAAGACGAAATATTTGCCATCATTGTCTTTCACGACAGCACCCATACGGTCTGCATCCGGATCTGTTCCGATCAGAATGTCAGCGCCTACGGATTCTCCCAGCTTCATTGCAAGCGTAAACGCTTCGCGTTCTTCCGGGTTAGGGGATTTCACGGTAGAGAACTCAGCATCCGGCTGTTCTTGTTCAGCTACAATGTGCACTTGCTCGAATCCGATCTGCTCCAGCACGCGACGTACAGGAATGTTACCTGTTCCGTGAAGCGGTGTGTAAACGATTTTGAAATCATGGCCTATGCCGGATTGGATCAGTTCACGGCTCAGACTACGGCTCGCTACGGTATCCACAAACGCTTGGTCTTGGTCTTCACCCAACCAGATCAGGAGTCCTTGAGCTTCTGCTTCTTCTTGCGTCAGCTTTTTCACGTCAGCAAGGGAAGGCACTTCCTGGATGTACTGAATGACTTTTTCCGCTTCATCCGGTACCAATTGACCGCCCTCATGATTGTAGACTTTATATCCGTTATATTCCGGTGGGTTATGGCTCGCTGTTACAACGATCCCTCCAGTTGCCTTCTGGTGACGCACTGCGAATGACAGCTCAGGAGTTGAACGCAAGGATGGGAACAGCTTGGCTACAATGCCGTTTCCAGCCAGTACAAGCGCAGCATCCAGTGTGAATTCAGGTGAGAAATGACGGGAATCATGAGCAATGACAACAGAAGGTTTGCCTTCTTGGTCACCATGCTGCTCAAGCAAATAACGCGCAAATCCTTGCGTTGCCCGACCTACGGTGTAACGGTTCATCCGGTTACTTCCCGCACCAATGACCCCGCGCAATCCACCTGTACCAAACTCCAGGTTTCTGTAAAAACGTTCCTCCAGCTCTTTCGGCTGATCCTGCAAGTCACGAAGCTCCTGTTTCGTTGCTTCATCAATCGAAGCATCCTCCAACCATTGCTGCAACGTCTCTGCTGCTGCTGTGCTTAACTGTTCCATTCCGATAAAACCCCTTCCGTCTATATAAATTCAGGTGTGCTGAGTTACTTCAACATCTTGCATCATTCGCTCCGTCTACGTTCCTGCATGATGTCAATGCTCACATATGTAATCAGCTTGGGTCAGACAGTGCAAACATGATCTCGCCTTCAGCGACCACTTTGTCGTTCACTCGGGCAGTTGCTTTACCTTTACCAATAGAACCCTTCAGACGTGTAATCTCCACTTCCAGAATCAACGTATCTCCGGGCACAACTTGTCCACGGAATCGGAAGTTGTCCAGTCCCGCCAAAAAGCCGATTTTTCCTTTGTTGCCTTCCAAATTCAGAATGGCTACTGCACCAACCTGAGCCAGCGCTTCTGTAATCAGTACACCCGGCATTACCGGATACTCTGGGAAATGACCAATGAAGAAAGGTTCGTTAATGGTTACGTTTTTCAAACCAACGGCACGTTTGCCATCCTCAATCTCTAGAATCTTGTCCACCAGCAGAAACGGGGGGCGGTGCGGGATGATTTCTTGAATCTGTTTGATATCGAGCACAGTGTAATCTCCTCTCGGGATGTTTATATGAGCGTTCTTAATCATGGATTTTTCATGTGCGCATAGGTGACCGTTACGGTTACGGATCGTTCTTTCGATCGCTGTTGTTTCCTAATGTTTCTGAACTATTTTTCAGATGGATAACATTAGGAAACAAAGGCGAGCGCTTCGCTTCTTTCGAACGATTCCGTTCCCTTCACTGACTTTAGTGCGGACATGGAAAACCTGATTATGATCAAGTCGAAGCTCATATAAAAGGTTTTTAATTTTTAAATTTTGTATGGAAAGCATATTTTCGGTTAACACTAGTTATATCCTTCATGACTGCAGTAGTGAAGGTTAAGATAAGGGGTCTCTCTTCGCGATGACGAATGTCTTTCGCAGGGGAGGCCTCTTTTGTGACGTCAAACGTCATCCATCATTATACTGTTTTCAACGTCAAAAAGAAAACTCCTGCCTGCGCAGGAGTTTTCGCTTAACTCGTTACATTATGGAGCGAATACCAGATTATATACATGTTCCCATGTACTCCATTGCCATACGGAACCGATATCCTGTTTGCCCAGTACCACATATCCAGCTACCATTCCGCCAGCGAGGGCAAGAACAAGCAGGACCGGAACCAGGAACCATCTTGCGATGCGCCATCCACTCTTCTTCTTGACTTCCTTTTTCTCCGGCTTACTGTTCTGCTGCTGTGTTTCTGTCATCACACTCACCTTTTACGCTCTCATATTGTTGGCAAGACCCAACATGGAATCACTTGAAGTTAGCGCCTTTGCCGCCAGCTGATATGTCCGCTGTCCTTGCATAAGCAAAGACATCTCCTGTGTCAGATCCACATTGGATTGCTCCAGAAATCCTGGACGAATCAATGCAGCTGCTTGACGTGTAGCTGCATCAGCGCCAAATACATCATCCTCGGTTAATCCCGCATCCAGTCCAAACAGGTTATCCGCATACTGTACGAGCCCCTCAGGGCGTTCAATGTCTACCACTTGCAGCTGTGCTCCAATGGTTGCATTTGCCGCATTACCGCGTCGGATTAACAGGTTGCCATTTTCATCAAAAGCAACTTTGCTATTATTCGGTGCCGTAATACGATTGCCTTGACGATCCAGGGCAAAGTGGCCTTCGCCATTGACCATCACCATCATATCAGGTGAATTCGGAGTAGGCTTAGGTCTTGTATCAGGTACAAAATGAAATGCACCCTGACGTGTCCACATTTTCTCCCCATTCGCTTCAACTGCAAACATCGCATTTCCTTCAATGGCCAGATCGGTCGGAAGGCCAGTCTCGTTCAAGGGGCCTTGAGACATATCCTTCGTTACATCTGCCAAACGAGCACCAAAACCGAGGTTATATCCCATCGGTGTGGAACGTCCATCCAGTTTGTACTTGTCCGGTTGTTGTTGAACCCGGGTCAGCACATCCTCGAATGCCGCCTGCTTGCTCTTATAGCCTGCCGTATTCACGTTGGCAATATTATCGGAAATGACATCCAGACGCTGCTGTATGGCAGTCATGGAAACCTTGGCACTAATCATGGAATTATTCATTGGTGGTATACCCTCCCTTGTGTCCTGTCCACCCTCCCAAACCCTCCCTAGTAGGGAGGGCCCCAGATGGCGCTGCCCTCTGGACTCCCGAAACAGGCGGATTAGGTAAGTGGGGTACGATCTTGCTAAGTGGCGGTGGTGTATGTGCGCCGCGACTGCCGTGCTATGATTCCCGCCATAGTTTCACATGGCTGAATCATAGCACGGCACGCTCTTTATGCGGCGTGTAGCTCCGCGGGGTCTCTTCCTTGCTTTGCTCCGCAAAGGACTGTCGAGACCATCGCTTCGCTCAGGTACTGCCACGCATTCCTCGCATAGGCTCGGTTGCGTCTAGGCTCTTGCGCTCCGCGGGGTCTCTCCTTGCTTTGCTCCGCAAAGGACTGTCGAGACCGTCGCTGCGCTCAGGTACTGCTACGCATTCCTAGCTTAGGCTCGGATGCGTTTAGGTTCTAGCGCTCCGCGTGGTCTCTTCCTTGCTTTGCTTCGCAAAGGGCTGTCGAGACCGTCGCTGCGCTCAGGTATTGCCACGCGTTCCTCGCGTAGGCTCGGATGCGTCTAGGCTCTTGCGCTTCGCGTGAGCCTCTCTGCTTTGCTGCGCAAAGGGCGTTTGGCTCTCCGCTGCGCGGTTATATTTAAACGTCGGCGTTATACACGCCCGACTTCATTGACGGCTTTATCCAGACTGCGGTCGTAGAATTGTACGACCTTCTGGTTGGCTTCATACGCCCGGAATGCAGCGTTCATATCAACCGTTGCCTGTGAGGCATCAACATTGGAACCTTCCAGGTATCCTTGACGGATCTGCACATTATCACCGGCAGCCATCATCCGGGACGTTGCCCCGTTTGCATCGCTGAGACTGAAATTGCCATTACCTTGACGAACCAGTTGATTCGGCTGGTCAATGACACTAATGCCAAGAGTAACCCCTGTTGGTGCACCCGTTGCTGCATTCACCAAACGGCCTTGCTCATCCACTTTAAATTGCTCCACAGAACCTGTCAACACTACAGGTTGTCCATTATTATCCAACACTTGTGAACCTGTTGAACTCAGCAATTGTCCCGTTCCAGTGATCTCGAAGTGACCATCGCGTGTATATCCGGTGTTACCTTCTGCATCTTGAACTGTAAAATACGCCTGAGGCTGGTAAGTCACCGTGCCGTCGGCCCGTACAAATTTGCCTGATGCGTCAAACGGGACAGGTTGTCCAGTCTGCGGATCATTGACAGTCATATTGGATGAAATGGAAAAATCGTTTTTCTGCCCAGTCTCCATAATGGTCCCCTGCAAATTCATGGACAAACTCTCTTCCGCGAACACCCCCGTGTTCAGCTTGCCCAGCCGCTTTGTTGGAAGATTTGCATCTCCGCCTACCAAAGTAATGAGCATTTCCGGGAAGGAACGGCTTACGCTGTTCACCTGTTTATATCCCGTGGTGTTCATATTTACGATATTCTGTGTTGCTGTGTCATGGCGGCGTTGTTGCGTAATCATTCCCGCAGTAGCGGTGTACAGACCTCTTAACATGAATTAACCCCTCTCCTCAAGCGCTTGACCTGCATCACAGGTTGGCTGCTTGTCCGTTCTGCTTTCCGAGCATGGCGAACCTTTGCTATTTATATCGGCAGATTAGAACTTTTTCTTAACCACCTGATCCAAATTATTAAGCATTATGCCTGTCCCCTTCACGACACAGTGCATTGGATCTTCCGCCACCCATACCGGTACATGCAATTCATTGGACAAAAGCTCGTCCAGTCCGTTCAGCAATGCACCTCCGCCAGTCAATACAACACCACGGTCGATAATGTCCGCTGACAATTCAGGCGGTGTACGTTCCAATACCGATTTGGCTGCCACGATGATGGATTGCACGGAATCCCAAAGTGCTTCCTGTACTTCATTTCCCGATATCGTTACGGTAACAGGAAGGCCGGATACCATATCGCGTCCGCGAATGTCCATCTCCGTTTGATGTCCACCCGGATGTACGGTACCAATCGCAATTTTGATGTCTTCAGCGGTCCGTTCACCGATCATGAGCTTGTACTTGGCTTTGATAAACTTGATAATGGCTTCGTCGAACTTGTCCCCTGCGACTTTAATAGAAGAGGCGGTGACCACGTCGCCCATAGAAAGGACTGCAACGTCAGTCGTACCGCCGCCGATATCCACGACCATATTGCCGCTCGGCTGAAAAATATCCATTCCCGCACCGATCGCTGCCGCTTTCGGCTCTTCTTCCAGAAACACTTCTTTGGCACCGCTGCGTTCTGCCGCCTCACGGATGGCCTTCTGCTCCACGGAAGTAATGTTCGTTGGTGCACAAATCAAAATCCGAGGGTGGCTGTACCAGCTTCTTGCACCCACACGATTAATGAAATGTCTGAGCATCGCTTCTGTAATCTCGAAGTCCGCAATAACGCCGTCACGCAGCGGTCTAATGGCAACAATGTTACCTGGAGTACGCCCCACCATACGACGCGCTTCTTCCCCAACAGCAAGGACACGCTTCGTATCTCTTTCAATGGTCACGACGGAAGGTTCATCGAGGACAACCCCACTTCCTTTCACGTGAATAAGCACGTTGGCCGTGCCAAGATCAATACCGATATCCTTGCTAAACATAAAAGAGCCCCCAAAGTGATATTATTTGGTCAGCGTATCCTGTGAAAAAGAGTCCCTTATCACGTCACCGCTCGTTCGACAAAGTGCAACATATATATGTAAAAATCGGGCTGATAAGATGTCATAATTCGATCCTGTACCAGCATTTAACATATCATACTTCAGGGGAGGGATTCAATGCATGTGTGAGCTTTTTGGCCTACGTCTTTGTGAAGATGCTTACGATTTGGCGGAAGCCAACACCTCACGTTTCTTGCCACTCGTTTTTTTGTATTTAATTTTGGTCGCTTCACCGCCCCGCAAATGGCGGATGGACTTGTGATACTCCAAAATGTGTTTCACCTGGTCAGCAAGATCAGGGTTGATTTCCGGCAGACGCTCCGTTAGATCCTTATGCACAGTACTCTTTGACACGCCGAATTCTTTGGCTATGGTACGGACCGTATTCCTCGTCTCAACAATGCAGCGACCAATTTTGATGGTCCGTTCCTTGATGTAATCGTGCACGCTCCCGCCTCCCTACTGTGTGGATAGTTTGGTACATTATATGAGGAGCATGCCTATATATTCGCGGTTTAGAGGTGTGACAAGCTTCGAAGGTCCCATTATTTTCTGAAAAGCACAAAAAGAGCAGAGGTTTAACCCTCTGCCCGTCATGTTGCTGCGGTAAAATTCATTTATTTTTCCGGAAGATATCCTTGCGGGTTAACTGGCTGTCCGTCTTCGTACACTTCAAAGTGAAGGTGGTTGCCAAGCGTTTTACCCAATTCATTGACGCCAGCGGATGCAATCGCATCTCCCTGTTTCACTTCGTCGTCCTGTTTCACTTTGACGTCTGCCAAGCTTTGGTATACCGTTTTCAGGTTATCGCTATGTGTGATTTCCACAACTTGACCTGTGAGCGGATTTTGCTCAACCCGGGTAACTTTACCGGCGAGTGCTGCTTTGACTTCAAACGTTTTGTTATCCCCACGTGCCAGATCCACACCCGTGTTCGGGATGAATGTATCATTGTACTGCACCATTGCCGCTTCATGTTCCTCGGTTGAAGCTTCGCTATCATAGAAAGGTTTTACTACCGAAATTTCGGACGGTACCGCTACCGGCCATACAAAATTCTCCGACTTTGCAACAACTTCCACACTTTCTTCTTCTCCGCCTACTGCTGTTCCTTCTGTACCCACCGATGCGCCTGTTTCTACTACCCCGCTAGCAGGGTCCGAGTTTAGCGTTTTGTCGCCTGTGCCCTGATAGACCCACACTAAGGTTAGTATAATGCCTGCTGCTGCGATGTAGGCTGCCGGGAAGACCCAGCGTTTGGACATTGCTCTTTTCCATGAAGAGGGCTGACTAGCCGGTACTCCTTGAGTTGTTTTAGGAGTTTCTTCTTGGTTTGTTTTTTTGTTTTGTTCATTCATGTTAATCACCTCAGTAACAAGTGTTACCGGGTGCAACTCTTTTATACACGCGCGACTCTAATTATTTTCACGGAGGTTTCAGAGAGTGCTATATATGTGAGGGGTGAGTAATTAGTGCGTACACCGCTTCGGGGCCAGAAAACCTTTCGACCGGCTGTTATCCCCGGATTTCCTGATTATTTCTCCCAATGGAGAAATCCGGTGATAAAGGCGGCCGCTTCGCTTCTACAGGTCTTTTCTGTCCCCTGCGCTCCCCTTACGGCTAGCACTCTCCGCATATATAGCCAAATCTCGAAAGCTCCGGAATGGGTGTTGGTAGACTGGTCCGGATTGGCTGTAGGGGTCAATCTTTCTATGAAGTGCATTTATCGGTGAGAGAAAGGATATAGGATGTGACTGGATAATGCAGATTTAAACCACCCAGGTTCTTTGAAAGTGAGATGTGAGATTAGAGATAGACAAAGCGCGCCAATACTGAATGTTCCATCTAACATCTTGATTTAAAAGAAACTGGATCATGAATGGTTACAGTATAGTTAGAAGTTGCTTGGTAGACAGGGAACATAAATCAATTTTTTAACCTTAGGGCTTGGAAACTTAATTTCAACGTTCTGGTTCTGGTTCGGCTTGCTTATTGCGAATGAGCATGTAGTGAATGGCAGTATCCACCATTTTGTTAGTGATTAGAATAATAAAATATTTCTAACGAACTCAGACGGCCTTATTGGCGGGGAAATCGCGGCTTAGGAATTCTAACGAACCGTAGACACACTAATTACTCTTTAGGGCGCTATTATTGGATCAGTTCGGTGGTATATCGTGATATAACGTGTCTGAGATTCGTTAGAATTTCCATTCGTTGTGATAACGCCCAATAAGATCTCTCAGATTCGTTAGCGCCCCACTGGTGGAAAGGAAGCCTGATGAGTTCCAAACCTAAACTGCTCTCATTCACATACATTTGTATACATTCGCACATACTCCTACTCATTCGAGTTATTTCGCTTTATCCATCCGTGTTCATCTCTCCTACTTCGATGCAAGCATCTTGGATGCCTGTCCGAATGAAATGCCGGTATAGTAGTGTTTGAGAATCTGGGTGGCCGTGTGTCCCTCCTGCGCCATGCCGTTTGCTCCCCATTGGCTCATGCCAACCCCATGACCGTAACCGTACGTTGTAATCTGGATTTCGTCACCTGTGGTCTTCCAACTGAACTGGCTGGATCTTAATCCAAGCAGTTTACGAACCTCGGGTCCGCTGAATGTCTCACCCGCGATCTGCATTTCCTTAATCCGATGTCCTTTGGTTGTAGACAATACTTCCATCCACGATCCACCCTTCTGAGCGGTAACGGGAATGGCATCCAAGTTTAACTTCTGCAGAATATCATTACGCTTCATGGTGACGGTCTGTTTGAATCCTGGTGCCAGGTTTTTGTCCCACGGACTGTCTACACTTTGCAGATACGGTACGGCGTTCCCCCATACATCCTCAGCATTCTCGGTATACCCATTACTTGTGGAAAAAAAGGATGCGGTGATTGCCTTGCCCTGATATGTCATCACCGTATCTCGACTTTCGCGCACAGCCTGTTGTAGCTTCTCCCATTCCTTCGCCTTCCCTAGACGCGTCCAATCCGCTTTCACCTGATCTGGCGGAATAAACACCTGATGGTTGACCGTATCCGTCACATCCGCCGCACCTGATGGAACACCGCTTGTATCACTCGCAGCTAACCTACGCACGATAAATGTACGAGCAGCTATTGCCTGCGCCTTTAACGCCTCCAGTCTGAATTCCGCAGGCATCTCAGCTGCCACCACCCCGGTAACATAGTCTTCCAGTTGCAGATTCATCGTTGTGCCCGTTGCAGACAGGTATACGCGCACTTTAGGTTCAGGGTACGTAACAGGAACGGCTGGCGCAGGAGCTGGGGTTCTTGTACTGCTTGAATCTGTTGGAGCAGGGATCGGCTTTGGTGATTCGCTTGTCCGCGGCCATACCAGAATTACCGGAATCAGTAACGCCATTGCCAATAAGGCAGATACAGCGGCAGCAGGTTGCCATCGCGTCGTATTACGTCCCCATCGGGGTTTTCGTCCAAACGTCCGCATTCGGCGACGCTTCACTCGGCGGAACTGGTCCAGCTCAATAACAGGTATATGAATATGCTCGGTTGTCTTTCGGTTCAGTTCATCTGCCGACACCCGTCCTGGATTGGATAATCTTGCAGGCTGTGATGGAACAGTCCTCAGGTTCAATGGGGCAGGCTTGTCTTTTTCCACTCCAGAAACGGTATTTCCCTCCGGCTCTTGCATACCTGGACGAGGGACAAGGGGTACCTTTACCTGTACACGAGCTTCTTTCATTCGAATATAACCCTCCGTTATCTATGGCCGGTCATGTGCCGGTCGTGTTGTTCAAATCCATAGTTTAGGTTATGAGCTGGCTTGATCTGATAGAACCTGATTTGAGAGAAACGAGGCCCTTTTCGTTCTGTTCAATTTCTTGTTTTCTTTTGCTATGTACATCATAGAAACGTTGATCTGTCGCTGTATACCGGTGTTTAGCTGGATCCGACACCCATATAAAGTATGCTCTTTCATTTGGTTCAGAATCGATACAGAATACGATGTTATGCTATACAAGTTAGGACCAGCTATTAATAGAATCAGGTATCAAATATCTCGTTGTCTTCTTAAAAGTAAACACAAAAAAAGCCAAGCCAGATGGCTTAGCTTTATCATTTTTTACAATATACGTTCCATCGCATTCATAATCCACACAACCGTGTGACTCATAATAGAGGGCCATATTTTTTCTATTCAATCCAGTGTTAAGCCAAAGTTGGTTGTACCTTAAACATCGGTACTTCTTTCTCCACTTTTTCACTAGGTGCTTTGGTTGCTTCCAGCTTAGGCTCATCAACCGAGATCCGATAGATGTCAGCGCCAAGTCCGTTAAGCTTCTCAGCGAGATGTACATAGCCACGGTCGATGTGATGAACACCGCCCACTTCCGTTGTACCTTCAGCAACAAGACCTGCAATAATGAGTGCGGCACCCGCACGCAGATCGGTAGCCGTTACTTTGGCACCCTTCAGTTTGGCATTACCTGTGACGATGGACGAACGTCCTTCAACTTTGATCTCCGCATTCATCAATTGGAATTCATCCACATGCATGAATCGGTTTTCAAAAACAGTCTCTGTCACGACACTTGTTCCTTCAGATGCAAGCAAAAGTGCCATCATCTGGGATTGCATATCGGTCGGGAATCCTGGGTATGGTAATGTTTTCACATCCACAGCCTTAAGAGGGCGATCTGCGATTACACGCACGCCATTCTCATCCGGTTGGATTGTAACACCCATCTCTTCAAGCTTCGCGATAACGGAGCCTAAATGATCAGAGATTGCACCTTCAATGTACACGTCACCGCCCGAAATTGCAGCAGCAGCCATATACGTACCAGCTTCTACCCGATCCGGAATAACGGTGTGTGTAACACCTGTCAGTTTCTCCACACCTTCAATGCGGATCACTCCAGTACCAGCACCACGTACGATGGCACCCATCCCATTCAGGAAGTTGGCAAGATCCACAATCTCAGGTTCTTTTGCCGCGTTCTCCAGAACAGTTACACCTTCGGCCAATGTTGCAGCCATCATAATATTTTGAGTGGCACCTACGGAAGCCACATCCAGATAAATTTTCGCGCCACGCAACCGACCTTGGCTACGAGCTTCGATATAACCTTGGCCCAAGCTGATCTCTGCGCCCATGGCTTCAAAACCTTTCAAATGCTGATCAATAGGCCGTGTACCGATGGCACATCCACCAGGAAGTGAGATTCTTGTATGACCCATTCGAGTCAACAAAGGCCCCATGACCAGGAAAGACGCCCGCATTTTACTTACCCATTCATACGGGGCTTCACAGGAAGTAAGTTTCTCCGCATTTACGGTAATCACTTCGTCCCGGTATGTAACTCCCGCTCCCAGCGATTCCAACACCTTGTTAATCGTCATCACATCGTCTAGAGGAGGCGCGTCAATAATAACGCTTTGTCCTTCTTCCCCTAAGAGAGAGGCAGCGATGATCGGAAGAACAGAATTTTTAGCGCCGCTAACTTTGACACTTCCGGTCAACCTTTTGCCACCGCGGACGATAAATTTGCTCATCATGGTTCCCTCCGCGCTTTTATTCCCTTTTCTTCATTCCGGAATACGTAAGCCCCACTATGCTAGAAAGGACTGTTGCTGTGTGTGGAATTTCGACATATTCTGGCATATTGCCACAGATGTCTGTTCAGAAAAGAATTGGTTTTTATAATCCATATCAATGATACCATGTGCCGTGCATCTTGCTATTCAGCATGTAAAAATCAGTGTCTTACAAGCCAGCAGAGCATCAGAACAGACAGAGTGGGATGGTTATTAGCCGGCATGAACCGGATATCCCGTTTATAACTACAAAATAAGTGAACAATTGTGAATTCCCTAACTTCCATCATAACATTGTTGAATTGTACGATACAAGCATTTTTACATAAAACATCTCAAATTCATCCAATTTTACGTCACATTTTTTTCTTAATTTCTTTACCGACAACTCATACTCTAATTGTTAACACAATTAATCGATGTTATTCGACAATGAGCAGCTTGAAGAACCTAACAGATGATTAACCAACCATCTCAACATTAAAACAAATTACGCAACATTTGAGTCCAGGACAAGTAGTCAATGACAAAGCCAGCAACGGCATGCCCCAAAATGATGGCGAGCAACAAATGCAACAGTCTTCCCTGAGCACCTCGTGGCTGCCTGATGATTAAATCCAGTTTGAGATTTGTCAAAGCCCACCAAGACAACGCAATACATAACAGGGAGACGATGATTGAGACCAAGCCATTGGTGCTTAATGCTTGGTTCACCTGATTCGTCAGATCAGTATCCATATATTCTTTACCTCCACATTTGTTGCAGCGATCAGCATATCATATGCCCGGCACCCATAACTTGTTAGTATACTGGAATGTCTTAAGCACAACATACTGAGCGTACTGTCAGATTTACTCCTGCCAGGCAGGAATCTCCTGATGCCCAATCACCGAGCAGCAACAATGCGGCTGTGCATGACTATGGAATCTACTACGCAGCTTCCTGCTTCTGCTGACTCTATGGAATATAGGCTCTTTCATCATACATTGTCAATTACATTGATTTCCACTTCTAAAATATTTTAATTTTAAAATGCCGGGATTTTGTGACTAAAACGACATAAAAGAGCGCTATTTCGATATCGATTCTGTCATTTCCTCGGAAATAATTTAAATTTACTCATGAAAAAAATGGTTCTCTTAGTGGTAAATGCGCCCACTACTTTAGTCCTACATTCTATTCAAATAATCATAATCGGTGAATATTTTGCTTAAAATACTTCTGTTTACTGAAGGGATAGGATGGATTTGTGGTCAGCCCTTTTGATATATTCGATAAAACAATTCTATTAAACAAACTCAAAAAAGCCCGGCAGACTAAGCCGCCAGGCTTCAAAGAATCGTTTATTTGCCGAACACATTAATCCGGTTAACCGCTTTTTGCAGCGCAATCTCTGCACGACGGTGATCAAAGTGGTCCTGATTGCTTTGGCTTGCAAGCCGACGTTCTGCCCGCTCTTTCGCCGCACGCGCACGATCCACATCAATGCTTTCCGGGAATTCAGCACTCTCTGCGAGTACAACAACCTTATCTTTACGAACTTCGATAAACCCGCCACCGATAGCAACTCGTTTATTTTCTTTTCCGTTATGGATATAGATTGGTGCAATCTGCAAAGGTGTAACCATAGGAATATGACCTGGCAGAATGCCCAGTTCCCCTTCAATACCACGAGCCGTAATGCTATTCACCTGTTCTGAATAGACCAAACGCTCGGGTGTTACGATTTCCAACAAAAAGGTGCTCAATTCCATCCCTCCTGAAACTATCCGAAGGATAGCCCACATAAGGACAATCCTGGATTCAGACTAAACCAGTGTTTTGGCTTTCTCCACTGCCTCTTCAATTGTACCAACAAAGAGGAAAGCTGCTTCCGGAAGATCATCATACTTACCTTCGAGAATCTCTTTAAAGCTGCGCACCGTTTCTTTAACCGGAACGTATTTACCTGGAATACCGTTAAATGCTTCAGCAACGTGGAAAGGCTGGGACAAGAAACGTTGGATTTTACGAGCACGGTATACAAGCGCTCTATCTTCTTCACTCAACTCGTCCATACCCAGGATTGCAATGATATCTTGCAATTCATTGTAACGTGCCAAGATACGTTTAACGCCTTGAGCTACGCTGTAGTGTTCTTCACCTACAACTTCAGGGGACAAGATCCGGGAGCTGGAAGCCAGTGGATCTACCGCAGGGTAGATACCCATCTCGGAAATTTTACGCTCCAAGTTCGTCGTTGCATCCAAGTGGGCAAACGTCGTTGCAGGAGCCGGGTCAGTGTAGTCATCCGCAGGCACGTAGATGGCCTGGATGGATGTTACAGAACCTTTTTTCGTTGATGTGATACGTTCTTGCAGTTGACCCATTTCTGTTGCCAGCGTAGGTTGGTAACCTACCGCGGAAGGCATACGTCCAAGCAAGGCAGATACTTCTGAACCCGCTTGGGTGAAACGGAAGATATTATCGATAAAGAGCAACACGTCACGGCCTTCTTCATCACGGAAGTATTCCGCCATCGTCAGACCTGTGAGGGCTACACGAAGACGTGCGCCTGGAGGCTCGTTCATTTGTCCGAAGACCATTGCTGTTTTGTTGATAACGCCGGAATCACTCATCTCGTGATACAAGTCATTACCTTCACGTGTACGCTCACCAACACCCGCAAATACGGAGATACCGCCGTGCTCTTGTGCGATGTTGTTGATCAATTCCTGAATGGTTACCGTCTTACCTACACCGGCACCACCGAAGAGACCGATTTTACCACCTTTAGCGTAAGGAGCAAGCAAGTCGATAACTTTGATTCCTGTCTCCAGCATTTCTGCTTGGGTAGTCAGTTCATCAAATGCAGGTGCTGAACGGTGAATCGGGTTCTTGTGCTCAGCAGCTACGGCACCGCCAGTATCAATTGCTTCGCCGAGTACGTTAAATACACGACCCAGTGTTGCTTCTCCGACGGGTACAGAGATTGGTGCTCCTGTATCTAAAGCTTCCATACCACGAACAAGTCCATCCGTGGAGGACATCGCAATACAACGTACTCGGTTGTCACCCAGATGTCTCGAAGCTTCGAGTGTAAGGTTCACACTTACGCCGCTCTCACTTACTGTAGTGATCGTAATGGCATTGAGGATTTCCGGCAGACCGCCGCGATCAAACTCGACGTCAACAACCGGACCCATGATGCTCACAACGCGTCCTTTGTTCATCTTAACGTTCCCCTCCTACAAGCCTGCTACTTTTGCAAAAATAATGTACCGTTCGTTTATCTTTGCTCTGCAAGCCTTCATTAATAAAAAAACGGTTAGCCTTGTGCTGCGTTGGCACCTGCCACAATTTCCGTAATCTCCTGCGTAATCGCCGCTTGACGGGCACGGTTATAGGTCAATGACAAGTCGTTAATGAGTTTAGATGCATTTTTGGTTGCATTACCCATTGCCGTCATTTTCGCGCCGAGCTCACTTGCCTTACCGTTCAGAAGTGCACCATAGATCAGCGTTTCCGCGTAACGCGGAAGCAGAACCTCCAGTACAGCTTCAGCAGACGGCTCGTATTCGTAGCTTGCCGTTGGTCCTTCCGCAGCAGTTACCTCAGGTGTTTCCATCGGAAGAAGTTTTTCTACCGTAGGAATCTGGGTCAACGCATTCACAAAGCGGTTATAACAAATGTACAATTCATCAAATTCAGCCAGTTCAAACCCATGAACAGCTTCGTGTGCGATGGATTTGATGTCTGCAAATGAAGGCGAATCCGACAGATCCGTTGTTGTGGATGCCATCGCAATTTCACGACGTCTGAAGTAATCGCGTCCTTTACGTCCAATGACGAACAATTCGTAGTCATCCTGGGAGTTGTGGCGCTCTTTGAGCGTCTGATTAACCTGACGCAAAACGTTCGCATTGTATCCACCTGCAAGACCACGGTCCGATGTAATGATCAGGTAAGCTGTCTTTTTGACCGGACGGCTCTCCAGCATCGGATGCTGTATACCTTGCGTGCTTGATGCAATACTAGCTACAACTTCTTTCAGTTTCTCCGAATAAGGACGGGCTGCTTCCGCTTTTTCCTGCGCTTTACGCAGTTTTGCAGCAGCTACCATCTCCATTGCTTTGGTGATCTGCTTGGTGCTTTGTACGCTTTTAATTTGCCGCTTAATTTCGCGCATGCCTTTTGCCATGATTTCACCACCTTAAAGTTTTGACAAAGTCAAAACTACATCGTAAGCACAACCCTACTTTGACGGGGTCAAAGTTACTTCGTAAGCATCATCTTTTTTTGACAGAGTCAAAGTATTACATGCAGACATGCGGAATCGGTTAGACAACTCCGCACCTGCAGTCATTTATTTAGACAGAGACAGCAAAGCTCTTTCTGAACTTCTCAATTGCACCTTTCAGTGCATTTTCGTTGTCTGCAGTCAATTCTTTAGTATCACGGATGGATGCAAGAATTTCCGGATGACTGCTCTCCATGAAGGCAAGGAACTCACCTTCGAAACGAGTCACATCACCTGTAGGAATTTCATCCAGGAATCCTTTAACGGCTGTGTACAAGCTGACCACCTGTTGTTCTACGGCCAGAGGCTGGTTTACACCTTGCTTCAGGATTTCCATCATACGTGCACCACGATTCAGGCGAGCCTGAGTCGCTTTGTCCAGATCGGAACCAAACTGGGAGAACGCTTGAAGCTCACGATATTGAGCGAGGTCGAGACGCAGGGAACCTGCAACCTTTTTCATCGCTTTGATCTGAGCAGAACCACCGACACGAGATACGGAAATACCTACGTTGATTGCCGGGCGTTGTCCAGCATTGAACAAGTCAGCTTCCAGGAAGATTTGTCCGTCCGTGATGGAGATTACGTTCGTTGGAATGTATGCTGATACGTCGGAGGCTTGTGTTTCAATGAACGGCAGTGCGGTTAAAGAACCACCACCCAGTTCATCATTCAGCTTCGCAGCACGCTCCAGCAAACGGGAGTGCAGGTAGAAGACGTCACCCGGATAAGCCTCACGGCCCGGTGGACGACGAAGCAACAAGGAAAGCTCACGATATGCAGAGGCTTGTTTGGTCAAGTCATCATAGATAACCAGAACGTGCTCGCCTTTGTACATGAAGTACTCACCCATCGAACATCCGGAATACGGTGCGATGTACAAGAGTGGTGATGGATCGGAAGCTGCTGCAGTTACAACGATTGTGTACTCCATTGCGCCTTTACGACGAAGAGTTTCCACAACTTGAGCAACCGTAGACTGTTTCTGACCAATAGCCACATAGATACACTTCATGCCGCTACCTTTTTGGTTCAGGATCGCATCAATCGCGATGGATGTTTTACCTGTTTGACGGTCACCGATGATCAACTCACGTTGTCCACGACCGATTGGAACCATTGCATCAATGGCTTTGATCCCTGTTTGCATCGGCTCATGAACCGATTTACGATCCATTACGCCTGGTGCTTTACCTTCAACCGGACGGAATTCCGTTGTAGCGATTGGCCCTTTGCCATCTACAGGAATACCGAGCGGGTTCACAACGCGTCCAATCAATGCTTCGCCTACAGGCACTTGCATGATTTGGCCAGTACGTTTCACTTGGTCACCTTCACGAATATCGTAGTAAGGTCCCAAGATAACGACACCGACATTGCTTTCTTCGACGTTCATGGCGAGTCCCATAACACCGCTTGGGAATTCAACCAACTCGTTGGACATGACGTTCTCAAGTCCGTAAACACGAGCGATACCATCACCAACCTCGATTACCGTCCCG
Organism: Paenibacillus sp. BGI2013; assembly: GCF_002843485.1. Taxonomy (NCBI): domain Bacteria; kingdom Bacillati; phylum Bacillota; class Bacilli; order Caryophanales; family Paenibacillaceae; genus Paenibacillus; species Paenibacillus sp. BGI2013. Next base: position 688,347 of record NZ_PJFA01000002.1, on the reverse strand, counting down.
ACTTCGACTACATCGATATCGGTCTTGTATTGTTCGATTTGGCTCTTAATTAATGTACTGATTTCTTCTGGTTTGATACTCAAGTGTCCTCACCCCAATCTACTGTACTCGTCTGTTAAAAGACTGCTCAAGACGTTCGAGCTTGCCAGCCAAGCTGCCGTCATAGATCGTATCGCCAATGGCGACTTTCAATCCGCCCAGCAGAGTCGGATCAACAATGTTCTCGATACGAATCTTTTTATTCACACGGCCACCGAATTCACGGGCTACCGCTTCTTTTTCTTCATCATTCAACGCATAAGTGGAGTAGACACGTGCATCAGCGATGCCCAGCGACTCACCTTGGATCTTCCGATAATCATTCAGCAAGTCTCCCAGCAATTCAACGCGTCCGCGTTCAATTAACAACAAAACTGTACGAAGGACAGGTTCGGATACCTTACCATCAAGACTTGAGTGAAGCACGTTCTGCTTGACTTCATCAGAGATATTAGGAGATACGATAAATTTCTCGATATCTGCATCTCCGGTCAATGCACTGACTACCGCAACCAGTTCCTGTTCAACCTCAAGCACCTGCTGTTGCTGAAGAGCAACTTCGAACAATGCTTTCGCATAACGCTTGGCAACTATCGTATCGCGGCTCATTGTCGGCCTCCTACCTCATTGAGGTATTGGTTCACAAGTTCTTCTTGTGCAGGACCGTTCTCAACTTCTTTTTTGATCAACTTGGATGCAATCTGAACGGAAGCTGTACCCAGTTCGCTGCGAAGTGCTGCGACTGCTTTGTTCTTCTCGCTCTCGATTTCGCGTACTGCATCGTCTTTCAGACGATTAGCTTCAGCTTTTGCATCAGCCAAAATCGATTCAGCTTGTTTGCCACCTGTTTGTTTGGACTGTTCAATGATGTCGTAAGCATCTTGACGTGCTTGTTCAAGAGCTTGTTTTTGTTCCTCCACATAGGCAATGGCCTGTTCCCGAGTCTGTGCAGCCTCATTCATCTGCGTCATCACGAGTTCACGACGTTTTTCCATAATGGAGAACAAAGGCCCGAAGGCATAACGGCTAAGCAGCCAATATAAAATTGCAAATGCAACAATCGCAAGAAGCGTATTTTCCCATATGAAACTCAATCTGTTCACTCCTTCCTGGAGGTATCCTTGAAACGTCATCCGTTAGAACGGACATTACCTAAAAAGAAGGCGCGGATGGCTATGGCCTTCCCCGCCAAACCTTTAAAATTTGATTAAGCCATACCGTAGAACATGAACGCGAGTACCACACCGATGATCGGCAATACCTCGATCAAACCTACACCGATAAACATTGTTGTTTGAAGAGTGGATTTTGCTTCCGGTTGACGGGCAATACCTTCCACCGTTTTGCTGATTACCATACCGTTACCAATACCTGCGCCAAACGCGCCCAGTCCTGCAACAATTGCTGCTGCGATTAATGCCATTGCTCCCATTTGTATATCCTCCTTAAAATGATAAATCGAATTTTTTATTGTTCAGCCTGGTGAAGAAATCTTCGTAGGGCTTGAAACTTAATGCTCGTCATGCGTCTCGATGCTCTGTGAAATGTACACCATCATCAAGATAACAAACACAAATGCCTGGATCGCGCCGATAAAGATACTAAAGCCTTGCCACACCATAAGTAGCGGAATCGCTGCAATAGCACCAAACACTTTGAATGTGGTCAGTTTCAGGATCGTTGCGATCAGTACCTCACCAGCGAAGATATTCGCGAATAAACGCATACCGTGTGTCAACAGCTTGGATGCCGTCTCAATCAAGTTGATTGGCAAGAACAAGGCGAATGGCTTGAAGTAATGCTGGAGATACCCTTTGGTGTTACGGAACAATCCAAGTCCATGAGATACAAGGAACGCTACGAGAGCAAGTCCCATCGTTACAGACAAGTCAGCTGTTGGTGATTTCCACCAGGCCAGTTCAACGTGTGGGTGTGCTTCAGGGTCCTTGGCATGCGCTTTTTCAAACGCCTCCACCGCTGTAACAATCGGCTTACCGAATACCTGTGCCTGATTAACATCTGTTACCTCAGATACAGCCACGAGCGGAAGTCCGAGCATGTTCCCTACAAAAATGAACATAATCATGGAAAGAGCGAGAGAGATAAAATGTTTACCTTTCTTCATATCCATTGTACTGGAAATCAGATTGCGGACGAATTCTACTGCCCACTCCATAAAATTTTGCAGCTTGCCGGGATTTTCAACGGATAATCTCCGTGTTGCCAGTACAGCAAAAATAAAAACAATTGCACCTGTAACTACCAGCATCAACAGAACCGATAGATCCAGTCGAAATCCGCCAAGCATAATAATTGGAGCTTCATGCATATTTTTCTCACCCCTTTCTCGACTTGAAAGCTGCAGCCCTTAACATCATTCTGCTCTGCGGGAATAGACAATCCCTATAATCAATAAGGAATATTGTGCAATGACGAGACCGCCTGCAACCGCATATGTATTGAAGTACTGCGGAAAGCGCATCGATATGAATATACCGAGCACAGCGAATGCCGCTCTTGTCAAAAATCCCAAGTTGACACGCTTCAAGTTACCTTCTGCCGCATCATCAGACATTTTCCTTACTTTGTAGCCCAGGTAAAATGCATTGATCCAGCTAACTCCTGTACCCAGGGCCAGTCCCAAAGCAATTGTCTCCACACGTGGCATAAAGGCCGCTGCGAGAAAACAAATCATAAGAAAGTACATGACGAAAACAGTCATCGATCTGCGGTATCTGGTTAGTTCACTCATCACTTTCCCCCATGATTTTTTTCGCGATAAAGTAGATGCTTACACCGCCTGCCGCAAGAAAAAAGAGAACGCTTACGGCGATCCATATTCCGTTACCTCCGATGGTCTTGTCCAACCAGGAGCCAGCGTAATATCCGGCAACAGCGAGAATGGCAATCTCGATCCCAAAAGCTGTCACGAGTCCCATCGCTTTCCATACATTATCGTCATGGTTACGGGATGAATTTGGTTTGTTCGAATCGGCCATTTTCCACGCCACCCTTGCAATCCCAGTTAATTTTACTGAATGATGAGAGCCTTTGTCAATTGAATGATTTTAGCGTTTTAAAGGGGGAAACGACGGGAATACAGACCCTCAAAGCCCATAAACCCGCGTAAACCGTACAGTTTAACTGTATGCTTGCCCTTTATAAATCCGTCAGAAAAAATGTATTATTTTTTGAATTTTCTGTGAAATGATTCCGGACGTTCACTATTTACACCGAAATGATGCAAAATCGCATTGACAATTCTTTCCGAAGCATGTCCATCACCGTATGGATTGGCAGCCTGGCTCATGCTTGCATACAGGGTTTTGTCTGTGAGCAGAGCTTTGGTCCGTTCATACACACGTTCCTCTTCGGTACCTACCAATTCCAGCGTTCCGGCTTCAATACCTTCCGGGCGTTCTGTTGTATCGCGCAATACGAGCACAGGCACACCAAACGAAGGTGCTTCTTCCTGCAAACCGCCTGAATCGGTCAAAATCAAGTGAGTGTGCGGGTAAAAGTTATGCAAATCCACCACGTCTAGTGGATCAATTAATTGAATACGGGGATGATTCCCCAAGATCGCGTGAGCCGGCTCCTTCACAGCAGGACTTGGATGCACCGGGTACACGATGGCAATATCTTCGAATTCGTCGGCAATCCGTTTGACGGCCTGGAAAATGTTGCGGTGAGGCTCGCCTTGAGATTCACGGCGATGAGCTGTCATCAGCACAAGGCGTTTGCCTTGGGCCCAATCAAGTACCGGGTGTGTGTAGTCCTCCCGTACAGTATATTGAAACACATCTGTTACCGTGTTGCCTGTGACGTACGTACTAGACTCCGATTTATTTTCTTTGGCAAGATTGGAAGAAGACCAATCCGTAGGCGCAAAGTGTAGATCAGCCAGTACTCCCGTCAGCTGACGGTTCATCTCTTCCGGATATGGAGACAGCTTGTTCCACGTCCGCAGCCCCGCTTCCACATGTCCTACCTGAATCTGTTGCAGGAATGCTGCGTAGCTCGCTACAAAGGTAGTTAATGTATCCCCGTGAACCAGTACAATATCCGGCTTAGCTTCGGCTAACACTGGCTCCAGACCGCCAAGAACACGAATTGTAATTTCATTCAATGTCTGACGGTCCTTCATCACATCCAGATCATAATCGGGATGAATGTCGAAAACTTCAAGTACCTGATCCAACATCTGGCGATGCTGCGCAGTTACGCAAACAATAGATTCAATAGACTCAGGGTGTTTCTGCAATTCCAAAATAAGCGGAGCCATCTTGATGGCTTCCGGACGCACCCCGAAGATCGTCATAACTTTAATTTTGTTGGACATTCGAGCAAGCCTCTTTTCTACTCCGCATGCGATATGCTTATTTAGTGCCGTAAAGACGGTCTCCTGCATCTCCAAGCCCTGGAACGATATAACCATGATCATCCAGACGGTCGTCCAATGCTGCTACATAGATGTCCACATCGGGATGTGCATCTTGCACAGCTTTTACGCCTTCCGGTGCTGCAACCAGGTTCATCATCTTGATTTGGGTACAGCCACGTTTTTTGAGCACGTCAATAGCTGCAATTGCCGAACCACCCGTTGCCAGCATCGGATCAATTACAATCAATTGACGCTCTGTTACGTCTGTAGGCAGTTTGGTGTAGTATTCTACCGGTTGCAGTGTTTCCGGGTCACGGAACAGACCCACATGTCCAACTTTTGCCGCTGGTAACAATTTCACAACGCCATCCAGCATTCCGAGTCCTGCGCGCAGAATCGGCACCAGTCCGAGCATACGTCCAGAGATAACTTTACCTTGTGTTGCAGCTACAGGTGTCTGTACATCAATCGTTTCCAGTTCAACATCTCTTGTAATCTCATAAGCCATCAACGTTGCTACTTCATCCACCAATTCACGAAAATCTTTCGTATTCGTACGCATGTCGCGTATAAACGTCAGTTTGTGTTGAATCAAAGGGTGATCACATATTACTAATTTTCCCATCTAATTTGTCCCTCCGGTAAGTTCTTCATGTTCAGCATTTCCAAATATACCTAGCCACCATTCATGGGCTCGATAAATCCTGTATATTATATCATCACCAACAACGAATTACACCATCAAAGGGCACCCAATCATTACAGATTACCGAATCCTATAAAAAACAGGACCGGAAAATGATCCATCCGGTCCTGTTTTGCTCCTGCTGTTATGTCGTTAAGAAAATGAAAATGATGAATACAATGGCACTCCGCCTACAGAATGATCCTTCGATCGCTGTTATCCCCAGATTTTTTTTATTCTCCTTTTAACAAGGGAAAAATCCGGGGATAAAGGCGAACGCTTCGCTTCTGCGGTCTCATTCTGTCTGCTTCGTTTTTTTGTATCCCATTTTAAGAACATCTCAAATACAAACAGCATGAGCAAAGTTTTTTAGTATTTAAGATCTGTATAGAGCGGGAATTGGTCTGTCAGTGCAGTCACTTCTGCACGGGCTTCATCCAGCTTCGTTGTATCTTTTGGATTTTTCAGCGTTTTGGCAATGATCTTACCAATAGCAACCATCGCTTCTTCGTTCATGCCACGGGAAGTTGCAGCAGGTGTACCAATTCGAATACCACTTGTTACAAACGGGCTTGTAGGGTCGAATGGAATTGCATTTTTGTTCACGGTAATACCGATGGAATCAAGCACATGCTCAGCTTCCTTACCTGTGATGTTCACACTGCGTGTGTCGATCAGCATCAAGTGGTTATCTGTACCACCGGATACGATGTTCAATCCTTCAGCGATCAGTGTTTCAGCCAGAACCTGTGCGTTTTTCACGACATTCTGTGCATATGTTTTGAACGAAGGTTGCAAAGCTTCTCCGAATGCTACCGCTTTGGAAGCGATCACGTGCATCAGAGGTCCACCTTGGGAACCTGGGAATACGGCTTTATCAATCGCTGCTGCCCACGCTTTGCGGCACAGAATCATACCACCACGAGGTCCACGCAGCGTTTTGTGTGTTGTTGTTGTAACGAAATGCGCATGTGGAACCGGGTTTGGATGCAAACCAGCAGCAACCAATCCTGCAATGTGAGCCATGTCCACCATGAACAAAGCGCCTACATCATTGGCGATGGAAGCTAGCTTTTCAAAATCAATGGTACGCGGATATGCACTTGCACCTGCAACGATCAGACGAGGACGGTGTTTGAAAGCCGCTTTGCGTACTTCATCATAATCAATCAGGAATGTATCTTCCTGTACGCCGTATGCCACAAAGTTGTACAGCAAACCAGATGCGTTAACCGGGCTACCGTGTGTGAGGTGTCCACCATGGGCAAGGTTCATACCAAGTACAGTATCACCAGGTTTCAACGCTGCAAGATAAACTGCCATGTTCGCTTGTGCACCGGAGTGAGGTTGAACATTCACGTGTTCTGCTCCGAACAATTCTTTTGCACGATCACGCGCGATGTCTTCAACGATGTCCACATGCTCACAACCGCCATAGTAACGTTTACCTGGATATCCTTCAGCGTACTTGTTGGTCAGAACAGATCCCATTGCTTCGATTACTGCTTCACTTACGATGTTCTCGGATGCGATCAGTTCGATGTTGTTCTGTTGACGTTTCAGTTCAAGATTCATCGCTTCCAGTACTGCCGGGTCATTCTTGCGCAATTGTTCCATGATTAAATTCCTCCCAGTTATAAGTGAAGTTATAAAGTGAAACTAATGTTTACACGAAAACGGCGAGTGCAACACCAATCTGAAGAAACTAAGTGGTCGCCTTTATCACCGGATTTCCCCTTTTAAATAGGGAATTAAAAAATCTGGGGATAACAGCGATCGGAAGATGGTGATGCAATCAAAGTCAGGAGTGTAACCCAATTAGTCTCGCTTTATATGTTAGTCACAAAATGTCGAATCTGGTTGTTCTTCCATACGATACACCGCGCGTTCGCCGCCAATCAACTTCGGACGGGTCAACGCTGTGGTTACACGAGCATCTCCAACATAGCGAAGCGCTGTACGATAGGGTACGGCTACATGCCGGAGATGCATCCCAATCATCGTCTCCCCAATGTCCAGTCCCGCATGGGCCTGCACATGTTCAGCCAGGCATGGATCGGTCAGCGAACGATATGCTGCGGATGCCATTGAACCTCCGGCCTTGGGCACGGGTACTGCACCAACCTCGGTCAATCCAAGTCGAGTAAGCACAGAACGTTCCATTACCAGCGCACGGTTCAGATGCTCACAACATTGGAATACCGTGTCAAAACCGAACTCTTCCTGCACCTCGCGTATACCCGCAAGAAGCTGCTGCGCCACTTCAATGGCACCACTCGTACCAATCCGAGCGCCTGCGACTTCACTTGTGCTTGTACCGATCACAACGATCTGTCCAGGCCCAAGCTGTCCGGCAAGCGCCAGTTCATGCAGAATAGACGCGGTCTGTTCCTGCAATCCGGGTTGTTCCGAATCTAACTCTATAGTCATCCTATTATCGCCTCCCGATAAAATCATGCCCGCTGTCTCTTGGTTGTCCTTCGTATTCTTGCACGGCATCTCAGGTACTATTATAGCGAATAATCAGATGAAAGACGAAAAAAAGAGCAGTCTGCGGGTAACGCAGAATTGCTCTTTTGCCCAGGCGACCGGCCGTTTGTTCCGGTGCTCCATCGTGGTTATGCCCACTTCGTCGCCAGTTACACCGGATCCCTGTTTTCCCCTTCATCATAAAACAACCCGCGGCTAAAATCAACGGTTAATTTACATCACGTGTCCTATTTCTATAACCTGCCTCGCAGGATCAGAATTATCCCAGCTTATCCAAAAGCCGGTCCAATGCCGTCCGAATCTCAGCTGCAGCTATATTGTAATCATCACGACTTCCTCCAAACGGATCGGAGATGTCGAAACTTGGAATTCGTTGTCTAATCTCAATGGCTCGCTCACGCTCCGATGCCAGGATCTCTTGGCCAAGGGCACGTTTCATCTCAAGCGTTGCAAACAGGCTGTCCAACTCCTGAACATCACTTAATACCTGTTCATCATCCTCCACATATTCTTTCAATGTATAGGTTTTGTGGACTGAATCGGGAAAAACCTGCATGACATGCTGCTTATGACTCCGTGTTAATGTAAGAACCAGATCGGCCCAACCTACCAGGTTAGAGCTAAGCTGTGTGGAATGAGGTGGACCTTCAACGTTATGATCTCTCAAAACCGCTTCAGCGTGTCGGGAGATCGGCATACCCGACGTTGCTGCCACACCTGCGGAGCGAACCTCTACCTGAATGCCACGCTCCGATGCCAGTTTTCTCAAAAGCCCCTCTGCCATGGGGCTGCGGCACGTATTTCCTGTACATACGAATAAAATATGTTTCATTGTGTTAGCCTCCCCATTTTACATATGATGCGAATGATATGATATCTCAAGTTTTATTCTAAAATATAAACAAAAGTCCAAACGCAAGCAAGATTGCGCCACCAATGGCTTCGCCGTAATCCCCGAGATTCTGGCTCACCCGACGGCCTAATAGCAGACCCATAACCGACATCACCCCGCCACACACACCGAAAGCAAGTACAGTTAAGATCAGATCACTGCTAAACATCCCTAAGGATACGCCAACGGAGAATGAATCCACACTTACGCTGAGGGAGAACAAAACAACGCCGAGCAGGGAACGGTGGTCCACCAGCTTTGTATCGCCTTCACGGAATGCATTCAGAATCATATGAGCACCCAGCAAAACAAGCAATCCACCTGCCGCATACGTCGTAATGTCACCGAGCAGGGAGCTGACGTATTTGCCCATATACATGCCGATGAGCGGCATGATGATATGAAATAGCGCCGTTACAATACTGATTCGCAATACATCCCGCAGCCGAATGCCCTTCATGCCAATTCCGATCCCGAGTGAGAACGCATCGAGGCCAAGCGCAATAGCCATGATCAAAATGGTTACCAACTGCCCTACATGGACAGACACATCCCACATCCCCATACCCCCAAGTCACGTAAAGGTTCTTGTACACGATATGCGGACAAGGACCTAAACATGACCGATGAAAGGCAAACGGCGACGGATCTCTGGTCAGATGCTGGCTTTATAGAATCTTGATTTTGTTTTGGAAAAAGTTTGAGTAGCTCTCCTGACTGTATGATCAGGAGAGGTTATAAGAGGCGCTGGTTGCCAACTTGTATGAGTTGGTTCCCCGCAGCCTTGAGCAGCCGATTCATGACGGCTGCTCCCAGCCCTTCGCGTGAGCAGGCTTCAGCCACAATATATGTGGCGCCTTGCTCATCGCAGCTGCGCAGCGCGGCGTATAGCCGGCGCGCTGCTTCTTCCAGCTCGCTGGCGTCGCCCAGCGAGAACACGGCATCGGCGCGGTACTGCTCCGCGTGCTCGGCGAACGCCAGCACAGCGGTGCGCTCTCCGCGCTGCGCCGCCTCTGCGAGGGCGGCGCTGATCCAGGCCGCCACCGCTGCGGGCGGCCCCTCCACCACGCACAGCGCCCCTGCGGGTGCGTAGTGCGTGTACTTCATGCCCGGCGAGCGCGGCGCCGGGCTGCCCACGCCATCGGCCCCCTCCGCGAGTAGCGCGGGGTCCGTGGCGACACGGGCGGCAACGGCGGACAGTTGTTCCGCCGTAATGCCGCCAGGGCGCAGGATGGTGACGGTACCGTCGTCACCGACCTGCACAACCGTGGACTCGACGCCCACCCCGGTGGGGCCGCCGTCCACAATGCCGCCGATGCGGCCATCCAGATCCTCGCGTACATGAGACGCGAGTGTCGGGCTTGGCCGCCCGGAGCGGTTGGCGCTTGGCGCAGCCACAGGGCATGCCGCCGCGGCGATCAACTGCAAGGCCACCGGGTGGTCCGGCATGCGCACGGCCACCGTGTCCAGACCGGCGGTGACACGCGGGGACACCGCCCCCGGCCTAACCGGCAGCACCAGCGTCAGCGGTCCCGGCCAGAAGGTCGCCATCAGCGCTTCCGCCGTTTCGTTCACTTCCGTGACCAGCGTATCCAACTGGTCACGGTGCGCGATATGCACAATCAGTGGATTGTCGGAAGGTCGGCCTTTAGCGACAAATACAGCCTCCACGGCTGCTGTGCTACGCGCATCAGCACCCAAGCCATAGACCGTCTCGGTCGGAAAGGCCACCGTCTGACCGAGACGAATGCAGGCTGCGGCAGCCTGCAAGTCGGCGAGCGCCTGTTGATCGGCGCTCCCCTTTTTCACATCCAATAATTCAATATTACCCAATCCGTGATCGTTCTCAGCGCTCACCAAGACGCGTACATCCCACATCTCAGTGACCAGCTCTCCCGGAGCTTTCATATCACGTTCTTCTCTACCATCCCTCATCTCAGAGGTGTGTTGCACTGGTTCGTTTTCTCTGCTCATATATCATCATTCCTAAACTTCAAGTAGGTTAGTTCATATCCATATTCAATATAAGCAATTATAACATACCTGTCCCAACTCGGATGCCCTTCAAACTTCGCCCGGAAATTCACCACTAATTCATATCAAAAGGGCAGCTTCCTGAATCGAAGTCGCCCTCTACTATTTTATAAATACGTTGTTATGCGAACAATCCAGTTACCCAACTCCACAGTTTCACAGCCATATCCCACAGAAAGAATCTCGCTTCCGGTGTGTCTCCCTGCACAGATGCTTCTGCATCTCCTGGTTCAGCCGCTGCGGCTGATACCGTTGAAGGTTTCGCCAGTGCATCCCCGGTCCCTGCATCAATGAAACACAACGGCGGGAACAACACACACCACCAGTTCTGACCTTTTCCTTCGCCCAGCGTAATCCGAACCGCTTCATAATCTCCGGCAGGATACACAGTGCCACCATATAGTTTGGTCGGGAACGGAACGGAACCCAACTCCACCTGATACTCATAATTTAAACCGCGACTGGCCAACTCTTCTCCTACTCTATTCTCAATCTCGGACAAATGCTCACGAATCACCTTGCGCGCTTCATCCAGACTTTGCGGATTCTCCAGTTCGGCTACCCACTCGCCCATCTGAGCAACGACAGCATCCCGAATCTCGCGTTTCACCAATTGATCTCCCGGTGCATCCGAGTTTGCTAGAATACGCAAGCGAATCGATTGTTCTGGAATTGCTGTGGCCGCCACAGCTGCATCCGTTTTCTGACCTTCCCACATCATGATAATCATCATAAGACATACAATAATAAGTCCAATTTGCTTTACAATTCTTCTGCTCATTCCGTTCTCCCCCTCGGCTCTCTGATCACGTTGCCTGCAACTCTCTCATGTCTATCAGTATGCCCGGTAGAGACGGAAGTAAACCTAGCATTTGCAATAAATCTACTAGAAGTTGTTCAAAAAGTCCGCTTTGATTACGAAGAATGCCCAGCTGCATCATCAACGTCGAATATGAAATTCAGCCGAAATAAGCGGGAGCCTTACGGAGTATGTTTACCAAAGAACCATTTTGATTGCTCACGTAGTTTATCCTACGCTCCACTACTCCATTTCTAGCCTCATCCCATCTTCTCGGTACTGAAAACCCAACTTTTTGAACACGTACTACTAGAATGTGTGGTTAAACCCAGGCAAGTTATACGATGACAAAATGTCAGCGTCCAAAAAGCCTTGAAGACTGTACTGGCTGACCCTAGGCGAATGACTCTCGCGAGTGACCAGTCGATGTTCTAAAGAACCGAGGACTTCTTATTTGCCCTTCAGGCATTCTTTTGAAATTGTAAGGAACATGAGGCACGTTATTCCCCAAAGTTATCTGATCAACACGCTACAGAAGGCTGTTTATACTGATATAACGTGTCTCAGATTCCTTAGTTTTCTCCAGACACTTCAAATCCCCGAATAAGACGTGTGTGGTTCGTTAGCTCCTAACACCACCTAACTCTTAACTCCTAACAGCTGGCACCTGAAGCTCCACACAATGCTCAACACTCTATTTCCAACTCTTTCAGGTTCGCCTCAGCCTACAGCAGGCTCGAAGACACCTATGCATTGCTTCTTTCATCTCTCATTCACACTTTCTCACCCATCATGTTAAAAAGGCTTATCCGCACCTGGTTACAGGGCAAATCAACCTCTTCATTCCTATAAACGATCACGTTATACGTCCCACCGCTTTACCTTTCACCTACACCGACTCAACAGTTACACAGCACTTTTTTCTTTCTTGAGCATATTCCATAAACGTTCCGACAACCGGGGTTGCTGCTCTCCCATCAGAAGTTCATCCTCCTCTTCTTGCCCGTACAACTTAATGCTCATGACTACACCGATGCAAGCCATATTTATAAGCAAAGAGGTGCCGCCGTAACTGATGAACGGTAACGTAATACCTGTGAGTGGCATCAGTCCGAGGAACGCCCCCACGTTCTCAAACACCTGATACAACAACATTCCGATAATACCTACAATGATGACGGGTCCCGCGCGATCTCTACATGCCAGAGCAATCAGCACCATGCGGTGGATCAGGATAAAGTACAACAGAATCAGTACGGATGCACCAACAAACCCAAACTCCTCTGCGATCACAACAAAAATGGAATCAGAATACGTATAGGGGACTCGTCCACTCTGAACGGATGTTCCTTGCAAATAACCTTTGCCGATGATGCCCCCAGAACCGATGGCTAAACCTGCATTTTTCGTATGCCAGGAAGCCTTTGAGGTAGCCTTTTCCGGTACAAGCCAGGGATCAATCCGCTCCGCCCAATGCTCACGTTTTATCTTTTCAAGAAAAGTGAAAACTTCACCATGGTAGAAGGTATAGGCTTTGACAAAACCAAAGAACGCCACTCCCACAATCGCCAGTGCAATCAATGCGTGCTTCAGCCTCATATTTCCGATCCAGAATACCGCAGCCAAAATCACCACATACCCCAGCGCATTCCCCAAATCATTCTGAGCCATAACAAGGGCAAACGGAATAAACGCCCAACAGCCAATCGGCACAATATCTCTCCAAAATTTCAGCGTGCCTCGTTGTCTCTTCACGATCAAATGGGCGAGAAACAGAATCAGAATCATCTTGAACAGCTCTGCCGGTTGAAAAGAAAAGTTCTCGCCCAGCTTCAGCCAACCGTTGGCGTTATTGATTGAACTTCCCAGGACATTGGCCAGGATCAGTAGTATGATCCCCAAGCCATACAAATAAAACGCATATTTCACGTATAACTTGTAATTCACAAGCCCGATCACAAGCACCGCAATGAACCCGGCCACATAGAAATACATCGTTTTGACATGATGATTCGCCAAGTTGGCATCTGTCTGCGTTCCGCTATAAATCGCAAATACACTAATAATCATGAGCAACAGCATTACAAAAAGAATCACACCGTCCATCTTTTTCAACATTCTCAACATGACTCTGTCCATCCCCCTGAAATCTAGCATTCTATGATTTCCAATTGAACTCAATATTACCATTGTATATAATTGGATAATAAAATGGAAATCAGGGTCGTTTCAGGTTAAAAAACGAACTATTCAACGGCCTGAATTACGCCGTAAAAACAATAAAAACCCCAAAACATCCACCCAATGTAACTTGGGTTGGTCTGTTCCAGGGTTCTATAGTTATCTAGCTTATATACATAAATCTGACGTGCTATTTCACGGTTTGACTCAGAAACGTTATTGCTCCTGCTGGGATGGCTTGCGTCTTAGCAATTTCCTCACCAGATCCGTAATACTCGGTTGTTCCGCAGAGCCAAGAATATCCTCATTCTCTTCCGTATGGACCTTAATACTCATTACAAGACCCATGCTAATCATGTTGATCATAATGGAGGTACCACCCGAACTGATAAACGGCAGCGTAATTCCTGTCAACGGCATCAGACCAATGAATGGACCAATATTAACAAAGATCTGGTAAAGCAGCATCGCTATGATCCCAACAATGAGATAAGGCCCCGCGCGATCCTTACACTCCAGTGCAATCAGCACCAGCCTGTGAATCAGGATAAAGTACAGGAGAAGCAGTACCGAGGCACCGATGAAACCAAATTCTTCCCCAATCTGCACAAAGATGGAGTCAGCATAGGCCAGCGGCACCCGATTCGACTGAATCGTTGTGCCTTCCATATAACCTTTGCCTGTAATCCCACCAGAACCAATCGCAAGCTTTGCATTATACGTCTGCCAGAGTACATCTCTTGAGGTCAGCTCTGGTACAAGCCAAGGGTCAAAACGATCCGCCCAGTGCGAACGTCCAATGTCATTCAGGAATTTAACAATCTCATCATGATAATGAATATACGCCTGTGTACCACCGATAAAAGCAGCCACTGCGATCATAAAGCCAATGAGGGCATGCGTAAATTTAATGTTACCAATCCACAGTAGGCCCACAAGAATGACTACATAGCTTAATGCATTTCCCAAGTCATTTTGAAGCAATACGAGTAGTAACGGCGGCAGAACACAGAGCGAAATCGGAATAACGTCACGTCCAAAATAGAGCGGACGGTTCTTCTTTCGGGCCAAAAAGGCCGATAAAAACACAATCAGGCATAACTTGAACAATTCAGCAGGCTGCAAACTGACCCCGAAGATGGACAGCCAACCTTTTGCACCATAATACTCCTTACCAAAGAACATAACGAATATGAGCAGGAGCATCCCCACGCCATAGATATATAAATAATTTTTGATTATGAATTTATAGTTGATCATCGACATCCCAAAAAAGACTACGAAGCCCAAAATATAAAAGATCACTGCGCTTTTCGGGAGTCCCTCCAGCTTTGGACGACCAAACGTTGTACTGTAAATCGATAAAATACTGATACCCATCAGAATAACGAGTATAAAGACAATAGAATAGTCTATTTTTTTAAATTTGTGCAGCATGTAATTATGTTCCCCCAAGCATTCAGAAATCTTCGGTATATCTCATTGTAGAGGATTTCACGGCAAAAAGAAAACCCGCAGAACCTTACATTTTCGTCACCTGTTCCGAAGTACGAACACCCAGGACATGCCGCTCGATTCCGGCAAGGTCCGGTACAATGATAATTTCCGGCCAATGTCCCGCCGTTTCAAGCAAAGCTGCAATGTCGCGAGCCTGCCCTTGGCCCAGCTCAAAACCAATGATCTGCGGCGGCGCAGGCAACAGCGCCAACTGCTCCAGCATGATACGGTACGGTGCAAGCCCGTCCGGACCGCCGTCCAATGCCATGCGCGGCTCATGATCGCGCACCTCTTGCTGCAACCCGGCGATATCCGCCGCCGGGATGTATGGCGGGTTGGACACCAGGATGTCCACCCGTGCCCCGGCGAACGGGGCCAGCAAATCGCCTTCACGGAAGTCGATCTGTACCCCGTTCGCGGCCGCGTTCCGCGCGGCCACTTGCAGGGCAGCCGCCGAGAGATCCCCGGCGCCGACCTGCAAGCGCGGGCGCAGTGAAGCCATCGTCACCGCGATGGCACCACTGCCCGTGCCGATATCGACGGCGAGCGGAGCGCCGTCGGGAAACACGCGGTCGGCTTCGCGCAGCACAGCCTCGACCAACAGCTCGGTCTCCGGCCGCGGAATCAGCACGGCCGGCGTGACCTCGAACGGCAGCCCATAGAATTCCTGGCTGCCGATAATGTATTGCGCCGGCTCACCCGTAGCCTTGCGCGTGACGGCGTCCTCCCAGCGGCTGCGATGCTCGCTGGGAAAAGGCTCCGGCTGCATCATGTAGTACGCGGCGCCATAAACGCCGAGTACATGTTCCAGCAGCAGCCGGGCATTGTTTTGCGGCTCGTACACGCCGCACTTCTCCAAAAAAGAGGAAGCCTCCACGAAGGCTTCCCGACAGCTCTGTTCCGGCGTCATGACAAACTGCGCGCGGGTCACAGATTATTCTCCTCTATCCATCAACTCGGTCTGCTGAGCAATCGTCAGTGCAGACAAGATATCTTCAATCTCCCCGTTCATGATCTGATCCAGCTTGTGCATCGTCAGACCGATACGGTGATCCGTCACACGGCTTTGCGGGAAGTTGTACGTACGAATACGCTCACTACGGTCGCCCGTTCCCACTTTGCTCTTCCGCTCAACAGAGATCTTCGCTTCCTCTTCCATACGTTTCATATCGAAGATACGTGTACGCAGAACCTGCAACGCTTTTTCCTTGTTGGAGTTCTGTGATTTTCCATCCTGACATGTCGCCACAATTCCCGTTGGAACGTGCGTTACCCGTACTGCGGATTTCGTGGTATTAACCGATTGTCCACCGGCACCACTGGAACAGAACGTATCAACACGGATGTCTTTGTCATGAATTTCGATATCAAAATCTTCGGCTTCAGGCATGACCGCAACCGTTGAAGTTGACGTATGAATACGTCCGCCGGATTCAGTTGTTGGAATACGCTGCACACGGTGTGCGCCGCTTTCGTATTTCATTTTGCTGTAAGCGCCACGTCCGTTGATCAGGAAAACAACCTCTTTGAATCCACCGAGATCATTTGTGTTAACGTCCATCAGCTCTACACGCCAGCCTTGTGCATCTGCATAACGTGTGTACATCCGATACAGATCTGCTGCAAACAACGCTGCCTCATCTCCACCAGCTGCTCCGCGAATCTCAACAATAACGTTTTTGTCGTCATTCGGATCTTTTGGCAGCATAAGCACACGAATCAATTCGTCCAGTTCCTTCTGGCGAGTGCTTAGTTCGTCAATTTCCATTTTGACCATTTCACGCATCTCATCATCCAGTTTCTCACCCTGCATTTCCTTTGCAGCTTCGAGATCCTGACTTACCTGTTTGTATTCATTGTACGCTTCATAAGTCGGTTGCAGATCAGATTGTTCTTTGGAATATTCCCGCAACTTTTTGTTGTCACTTGCCACATCCGGGTCACACAAAAGCTCACTCAACTTGTCATAACGGTCGGCTAACGCCTGTAATTTATCCAACATGTATAGTCACCTCACACATTATTTTGTCCATGCAAATATCGTTTTTAATAATTATTTCGGTTTCATTATTCATAACATCTATAATCTATATTCCACAACGCACAGGATTCTCACCGAATCCCCTGACCGCAGCATGTATTCACATTCCTGTATGATCGACGTATAACATCGCTACAACGTCATCAAATCCTTTACTTTTAAAGTGAAATCAAGAAATCGCGTACCCTGTATGAAACACGCTTAAGCTCATCTGTTACAGCGCGAATTTTAACGTGGTATACGACTCTTAATTATAGCATATTCTTATGGTTCTGAATAGTAACTGTTCCGCAGGCGGATGAACTAATTTTTGTGCTGCAAAATACAAAATTCGATGTTGTTCCGATATGTTCCTACGGTGCTATAATACAAGTAGTATAGCAGGTGTAAAATAAACAAAAGCCACGATGCGCTAACATCGTGACTTCTCTAACAAAGGCCGGTGGGCGACCACGGCGAATTTCAATCAAATGAATGAAGAACCACCGGATTGCAAGGCGACCAACCTAATCCCGGTGGTTTTTCTTGTTCCTCATCTGTAAAACTCTAAGTCAAAGACCCCACGAACTTCACGAGAAGGTCGCAGGGTCATGTTATTGAATCTACATATAAAGGTGTAACAACTTATACGTTGAAACGGAAGTGCATAACGTCGCCGTCATTTACAACGTATTCTTTACCTTCAAGACGAAGTTGTCCACGCTCTTTGGCACCGTTCATGGAACCCGCTGCAACCAGATCGTCGTAGGAAACAACTTCTGCACGGATGAATCCACGTTCGAAGTCGGTGTGAATGACTCCCGCTGCGCCAGGCGCTTTGGTACCTTTGCGGATTGTCCACGCACGAACTTCCTGTACACCTGCTGTGAAGTATGTGTACAGACCGAGCAATTTATAAGCCGCTTTGATCAACAGGTTCAGACCGGAATCCTCGATACCGAGTTCTTCCAGGAACATTTGTTTATCTTCGCCTTCCAGCTCAGAAATCTCTTCTTCAACCTTCGCACTGATCGGCACAACTTCTGCGTTTTCAGCAGCTGCGAATTCTCTTACTTTTTGCACATAAGCATTGTTCGCCACGTCGCCGATTTCGTCCTCAGCTACATTGGCTGCGTACAGAACAGGCTTCAGGGTGAGCAAGTGCAGATCGCGCACGATCAGAAGCTCGTCATCCGTAAGTTCCATGCTGCGTGCCGGCTTGTCATCGTACAGGACAGCCTTCACTCTCTCCAATACTTCTACTTCTTGAGAGGCAGTCTTGTTGCCGCCCTTCATGTTTTTCTTGGAGCGATCGATTTTCTTCTCAACACTCTCGATATCGGCCAGGATCAGCTCCAGATTGATTGTCTGGATGTCGCTTACCGGGTCAATTTTGCCATCGACGTGTGTAATGTTCTCATCTACAAAGCAACGTACCACGTGTACAATCGCGTCTACTTCACGGATGTGGGCAAGGAACTTGTTACCAAGACCTTCGCCTTTGCTCGCACCGCGAACAAGACCAGCGATATCTACAAACTCAAACGCCGTTGGTACTGTTTTCTTAGGTACAACGAGTTCTGTCAGTTTGTCCAGACGCTCATCTGGCACTTCAACGATCCCCACGTTAGGGTCAATTGTACAGAACGGATAGTTTGCCGATTCGGCACCTGCTTGTGTAATTGCATTAAACAATGTAGATTTACCAACGTTAGGCAGACCCACGATTCCAGCTTTCAAAGCCATGTATATGACAACTCCTCATTGATTACTTGTTCGGTATGGATAATCCTATACATTATATATGACAAACCTCAAGGCATCAAGGAACTTCGCCAATTCGACCAGAGTCCCATACGCTTCCCGAAATCCCCGGTTACTGCGGATAATTCGTTTTGCGCAGATCTTAAGTTTGGACTAGATTATCCGCTTTTTGGTTTACCCTTTGATTTCCTTGTACATCGTCAGATCCGTCACCTCATATCCCATCTTGCGATACAGGCTGCTCGCCCGCACATTATGTCCAAACACATGCAAACCAATGCGATCCACGCCAAGACTCAAGGCCGTCTGTTCAAGCGCCTGCATTGTCTCTGTTCCGTATCCCTTACCACGGTGTGCTTCTTCAACCACAATATCCAGCAAAAAAGCATCTTTCCCGCGACGATTATCCGTGATATTAAACCAGATATACCCCACATTTCCGTCCACAGGATGCATCAGTATTGTAGAGATACGCTCCCGGTGTGTTCAAGCCTTCTGGCAGATAACGTTCATAAGATTCTTCCGCCAGTTGCTGCGCCTCTTCCTCAGCCCAGGTACCCGCTTCTACTTTTTCTTCTGCAAAATCCTTAATCGATCGAATGCGAAAACTCGCATAACCTTCCTGATTCATTGGAGATAGTTCCATGTTGTTTTCCTCCTCAATTGAGTGTTCTATGTATGATCTCCGTGCAAACTTTTTTTGCACTACTAGTATCTTATTGTATCCTGTTCTCCCGCTTAGCGCATGAAGTTATTCTGACGATTCGAGCTTCAATTTCATATTTACCCATTTTATTTATAACTTTTGATCTCTTCCCATCGTTTATACCTCATGAAGGAAGGGAGTGGATCATATTGAACACACGTCGCCGATTCTCCAAAAAGAAAATGATTATCTTGTCTGCTATCATACTCGGAATCGCCATCGTCGCTTTTATGAGCTTTCTGAATGCAATGGATCCCTTTCGCCACTTAAGGATCACGATCCATAATCAGTCCGACTATGACCTCACCCATATTCAGGCTAGCCTAGTCCAAGGCGACAACTCGTTAAACAACAATGAGAGTCGCTCCACCTACGTATTCGATAAGGATATTCCCAGCGGAGCAAACGTGAAATTCGCCCCACGGCTGAAACTTTCCGGGGAGGGAGCCGTCTCCTTAGCGTTTACGGACAGTCGCGGAAAGCCCTATAACAAAACGGTTTGCGGTTATACGGAATACTTATCAGGCAATTCCTACGTTACTGTAACCAATGAGAATGTCACCGTGAAAGATGAATGTATGTGATATCGATACTCGCTCCGTTTAAGCAGTAAAACATTATTATGTGAACATGGGCACACATAATAAAAACTTAGATGCCAATTTTTAAGCTTTTCCCTGAAGAACTATCTCAATAACGGCTACACTATAAATTGAACCCAGCAAACTGCTCGATAGGAGCAGTTTGCTGAGCCCGACAAACAATAAACGTCGTCGGTTTTTTTCATTATTGGATACCTTTGAGACGGAGCGGAATGCTTTCACTGAACAGAGACCCACCTGCTGGCGTTTGAAGTCTAATTACCAAATCGCTTTGTTGTACAGTACCTGTTTTTGGAATAATTACGGCAGGAGTGTCAAATAAGCTATTACGAAAAACGTAGGAGGTTGTATTCAGAACACCTTTGGCATGAGCATTGGCATCAGCACTATTAAATCCATCAACCCGGAATTGAAGATTTTTTGAAGGGTTATATTTTTTTGTATCCTTGTTGAACACCGTACCACCACTGAAATACAGGACGTAACTGTTCTTCTGATCTTTGACCATTAGGTTCCTTACATCAGGCTTGTTGTTAAACCATTTGAGCGTATTCATTGGCGCAATCAACCCAAGGTTCGGATCGTTAGGATCAGCAAGATCAATCGCGATAAGAGCCTCCAGCTTACCTTGATACAGTCCATCTTTCGATGTGATCGTCATAAGCTTTTCGTTCCACATTTCTTCGACAGACGATTTACCAGCTTGTTTCCAATCAGATTCTGGAGTAACCCACATTTCAGGCATCACAGTGAAGATGTTCGTACCATGCCATGCGATTTCAGCATTACCAATCGCATATTTATCGAAGTCAAGGGAAGCGCCAGTATTCTTGGAAAGAATACGTTCGATTACAACAATTGCCTGCGCACGCGTGGTCAGTCCTTTCGGAGCGATCTGCCCTATACCAACGCCTTTAATGAGACCCGCTTTCGTAGCAAGGTACATCCATTTGTCATCTTCCTTTGTTGTTTCACCGATCGCACGAGCTGCAACGCGAGCCATTTCTTCCCGTGTCATCACTTTCGTCCAACCCACTTCGCTATCGTTAAAATCGGTAGATACGTAAAGGTCTGCTTTGCTTGCAGCGTCAACGTACTCGGTATACCATTTACCGTTTGCTGGCGTGATTTCAAGTCCCATAGCCGAGACGACCATCTTCACGAATTCCGCACGTGTGACGCTGGCGTCTGGTTTAAATGTACCGTTCATGTATCCATCGACATAGCCTTTGGAAACGCCCTTAGTAATGGCGCTGGCGCCCCAATGGGTGGATTCAACGTCAGAAAATTGAGTCGTTGCTGTTGCGGCTTGCACGTTAGCTGACGTGATACCCATCGTACCTGCCATAAGTACTGCTGCCAGTGCGATTCCTGCGATTTTGGTGAAATATTTTTTCACGGGACTCTCTCCTTTTGATTAGACGCTCTTGATTTCGGAAAATAACCCTCTATATTTTTATAGTAACAGGAGTTTAGCGGTTAAATGCTACTTGCGAAAGCAAGTGGATTTTTTTCTAAAACTTCCTATAACGGCAAAAAGCACCCAGTATACTGCTTGTTAAGAGCAATATAATGAGTCCAACAAATTTTAAGCCTCGGCTACTGAATACCCCGTAGTCGAATAATTACGCTATCACTTGCAAGTGAACCGCTAGTTGGAGTTTCGAGCCTCACAACAAGATCATCACCTTGCTGAATAGTTCCAGATTTTGGAATAATAATAGCAGGAAGATCAAACCACTTGTTTTGATAAACAAAAGCGCTCCCGTTAAGGGTACGTTTATAGTAAAACGCATCAAGATCCGGGCTGTTAAAACCACCGACACGAAAAGTTAGCCGTTTTCGATCCAGATATTTATTTGGTGCTTTGTTATAAACTTGACCACCTTTGAAATACAGAATGTAGCTATTTTTTTGGTCTTTAACCATCAAATCAGTAATGGTCTGCCTGTTATTTGACCATTTCAATTGATTGATATTGGGTAGTAGGAATCGATTGGGATCGTTCGGATCAGCAAGGTCAATAGCAACAAGAGCGTCCAGCTTGCCTTGCCACAGTCCATCCTTCGATGTGAGCGTCATTTTACTTTCGTTCCACATTTCCTCGACTGAAGCCTTGCCAGCACGTTTTACATCAGATTCAGGTGTGACCCACATTTCAGGCATCACAGTGAAGATGTTCGTACCATGCCATGCGATTTCAGCACTACCAACCGCATACTTATCGACGTCAAGGGAAGCGCCAGTATTCTTGGAAAGAATACGTTCGATTACAACAATTGCCTGCGCACGCGTGGTCAGTCCTTTCGGAGCGATCTGCCCTATACCAACGCCTTTAATGAGACCCGCTTTCGTAGCAAGGTACATCCATTTGTCATCTTCCTTTGTTGTTTCACCGATCGCACGAGCTGCAACGCGAGCCATTTCTTCCCGTGTCATCACTTTCGTCCAAGCCACTTCGCTATCGTTAAAATCGGTAGATACGTAAAGGTCTGCTTTGCTTGCAGCGTCAACGTACTCGGTAAACCATTTACCGTTTGCTGGCGTGATTTCAAGTCCCATAGCCGAGACGACCATCTTCACGAATTCCGCACGTGTGACGCTGGCGTCTGGTTTAAATGTACCGTTCATGTATCCATCGACATAGCCTTTGGAAACGCCCTTGGTAATGGCGCTGGCGCCCCAATGGGTGGATTCAACGTCAGAAAATTGAGTCGTTGCTGTTGCGGCTTGCACGTTAGCTGACGTGATACCCATCGTACCTGCCATAAGTACTGCTGCCAGTGCGATTCCTGCGAATTTGATAACCTGTTTTTTCACAAACTCTCTCCTTTTTTATAGGCTCTCTCCGATTTGGGAAGAACACCACTCTATATTCATTATCGTCACCATGGGCCGTGGATTAAAATTTCAGAAAAATTCCATTGTGTATTCGTTTTCTTGGAACGCCCCCCTCATATCAGGGAACACTTGTGCAACTCTTCGTAAGTTTGAGTGAATTGCTTAAATATATTTAATCGCTTCTCTCGATGAACTATTAAATATATTGGGTTTAACAGGTGGTATGGTCGAGCACAAATCTATTCTTCTGGAATGCCTTGTTCCCGTAATACAGTTAACTGCCGATCTTTATTATGCTCTTTTGTGGATACCTTGGCATATCCGTATTCTCTAGTGATTGTTTGCATGATTAAAACTCCTGTATGTATGTTGCGGCCACATTTGTCATGAAGCAGGGCGTCGCGTGAGGTCTTATAGTTATTATAAATGCTCACAATAACTGTAAGACTTCTAGGTAATATAAAAACAGACTTTTTCTTCGTTCGTAAAGATATACCTTCACAGACGTCTACCGAAGTTTTAGATACAAAAAAGCCACTTGCTTTCGCGAGTAGTATTCTAAAGCACTCCATACGGAGTGCGACAGCGAAAATACATGTAATAAAGTCCAAAATTCATTACGTATCGCCAATAATTATAGCAACATATGCGTCAAAAGATATCCTTCACCAAATACCGCTGTTGCCAAAAGGGCACGAAAACGATGTTTTCGACAAAATCCGAGGTGCGAATCTCCCAGGGAAATCATGTGAGCTTGGGGTTCACACCTTCATTTTAACCTCCCGCCTAATGCCGCTCCACCAGACGTGACGTCTGTTTCAAATCCTCAATCCGACCGGCGCCAATGCCAAACATCACGGTACGCAGCTCAAATTCGACCTGTTCCAACCGCTCATTCAGCGCATCATCATCTGATGCGACCGCGGATTCGATCAGAGGTCAGCCAAAACCAGCCAGTGGCTTAGATTATCCGCCATCAGATTAACCTTTTATTTCCTTATACATCGTCAGATCCGTTACCTCATATCCCATCTTGCGATACAGGCTGCTCGCCCGCACATTATGTCCAAACACATGCAAACCAATGCGATCCACGCCAAGACTCAAGGCCGTCTGTTCAAGCGCCTGCATCGTCTCTGTTCCGTATCCCTTACCACGGTGCGCTTCTTCAACCACAATATCCAGCAAAAAAGCATCCTTCCCGCGGCGATTATCCGTGACATTAAACCAGATATACCCCACATTGCCGTCCACAGGATGCACCAGATTGTAGAGATACGCTCCGGGTGTGTTCAAGCCTTCTGGCAGATAACGTTCATAAGACTCCTCCGCCAGTTGCTGCGCCTCTTCCTCAGCCCAGGTACCCGCTTCTACTTTTTCTTCTGCAAAATCCTTAATCGATCGAATGCGAAAACTCGCAAAATCTTCCTGATTCATTAGAGAAAGTTCCAACTTATTCCTCTCCTTATTTCGAGTGATCTTCATTATGTAAGATCTCTGTGCAGTCCTATTTGCACTACTAGTATCTTATTGTATCCTGTTCTCCCACTTAGCGCATGAAGTTATTCTGACGATTTAAATTTGAGAATGTCACCGTGAATCAAGAATGTATGTAATAACGATATTTCGCTCTGTGGACTTATGTTAAAATATAGGGGCGAGCGACCCGCCAAAGTTTCTCGCCCAAAGTCGATTGAATTATTCAATCGGCTTTTTTATTTTAACCTGATTGTATTGATTAATTAGATCATCCAGGACCATAGATTGCTGTATAACATGAGGATGAAGCAGATTTCCATAGTCCATCTTGAGTTGATAGAGCTTTTGTCTCGCTGCTTCGATCTGCAACTTGAGCTCACCACAATCCATATTCACCCCTCCCTGTTGTAACATTCTAGTCCATTCTGCTAATTAGTAGGAAATCAGGCGAACTCCAACACGAAAAAGCTCCCTTCAACGTAGACAATTCACCATTCTACTTGAGGGAGCAGCTCATATTCAAAAAGCGTATTTTCAGAAATGCTGGTTAACTTCCTGTGCCGTGGCCATTAGTTGTCACGATTACTGGACGGTCTTTTTCAACGGGGATGGGTTGAGTAGTAGGAAAAACAACGCCTACTGTGATACTGCATGTAACTATCAATATTGCCAATTTCATCTTCATTCGTCATCAAACCTCCCGAATCATTTTTTTGTATCGTAGTTTAGCTTCTTCGATTGCACAATACCGAAATTCTTCAAATATTTTTATACACTCTAGAATACTATCTTTATTCTTAATTTTATTTGCAAAATCCAAACCGTTAAGAATCAACTGAAATCCTCTGTTATAATCTTGATGTTTTAAATAATATGTACCTAGGCCCACAAGCAAAGTACCATATTGATCATTCGTATATTGCTCGCTGATTTTTCCAATACGACTGCTTTGGTCCTGATACATGAAATAAGATTGATACTTTTCAAGAATTGAAGAAATGTTTCATATCATACCGATTCGCTGCATTTACAATCGCACATAAAGCAGGAAAGATCTCATTTTCTCTCTCCGAGATATAGTTCATATAACTTTGGATAACCTCTGTTTTACCTGACATTAGTTCATATAGATATCGATTGCCTTCTGCCCATTCCTCGAACTGACGAATAACAACGGTTTCCTCTTCGCTCGGATCATTTATCCAACTATAATCGGTGTACAACGAAACATACTGAAGTGCTTCTCCATATTCTTCATAATAAAAACAAGCCTCTCCAAGCATCAAATAAGCGTATAAAACATAGAATATAATTTGCTTTTTAGGGTTATCTTCCGCTACATTTACTTTTTTCTTCAATTCATAATGGATCATTGCTTTTAACTTTAACTGATCAGCAAGGCTCCTCACCTTATCCCATCGGCGCAATGAAGCATACACATTCATCAGATCGTTCAGTCCATCCAGCTGGTAAGGCTCGTCTAGCCGAT
Organism: Paenibacillus sp. BGI2013; assembly: GCF_002843485.1. NCBI lineage: Bacteria > Bacillati > Bacillota > Bacilli > Caryophanales > Paenibacillaceae > Paenibacillus > Paenibacillus sp. BGI2013. The sequence continues at coordinate 662,445 of NZ_PJFA01000002.1, read as the reverse complement.
CTACAAAAAACTCGAACTGGGTAGCAAGTGCAAGATTACTCATCTGATCCTTGGAAAGCCCGATTGTGAACAAACGATACTGACTTAGAGCCAACCGTTCAGAATGTTGCATTTTCTCACCCTCGGCTACACATACATACAAGGGCATGGCCGCTTCTAACTTCCCTTCACGATATAACTGTTCAGCCAACTCGAACAAAAGCGGTGCATAGGAAAGATTATCCATAATTAGATTAACAGCTTCTTCCATATAATCGACCTTACCGAGTTCGGCACAACGATATAAAAAAGGCCCCAGTCTTCGCCAATCCGGGCTTGTATGTACAAAACACTCATGTATGTATAATTCATAGAAGTAACCCTCTGTTAAACCCATCCCGGCAGTTAGTCGATCCAACTGCTGCATGCCAATGGTACGTAGCCCGTTCAGCGTACCACTCAACGTCCCTGAGTTGATTCCCGATATCTCAGAGAATTGATTGAGTGTCATATGGTTCGTTTTTAAGTAGTCTGCTAAATGATCACGTATTGTGGCTACTGAGTTCAAAGGTACACCACCTTTCCAAGCAAAATTAAGCAATGGTCAATTAAATAATACTATATTTTTGAATTTAATATCAATATTTTACTTGTAAATAATTTACTTTTATTATAAAGATATTTATCTGCTTTGCTTAAAATGTTGCAAAAAATAGCCTGGAAGAGGGCTGGAGAGCCTTGTCATAGTATGCAATCAAGCATCAAATTCATATCCACACGGTCGGGAGTCCACAATAAGACATCCGTGAGAAATGTCATCGCATCCATACCACTCAATCTGTCCACGATTGACTCTAGCATCTCTCTTGCATTTCCTGTGATATGCTCAGTCAGGACTAACCCTCCAGTATCTCCATCAATATATAAATGATCTATATGTGTAACTCTCTGTACATGCCGAAGCCATAACGTACCTTCATCTACATAAATGATATAGCGCTCATTCATGACATAACCTTGGTAAATATACATTTCTCGATCTTGGTCAAAGGTGTCGAGGATTAACAAAGCACGTTCAAAATGGTTTGAGATTTTCATGACACTATTGCCCTCCCTTAAAAAGAATGAGACTCATTATTCATAATCATTATGAGAAATAACCATTAGGTAAATTTAAAACATTATTGATTTTGATTTTAAACCACAAACAATTTAACGCCAAAAGTTTAACGTCTATTGATAATATACCCAAACTTTATAACGTTTAACGATAAACGTCAAGTGATTATTTTAAAACATTTAACGTTAGGTTATCATTAAAGTGAAAGGTGGAATTGGCTATGTCTATAAAAATAAGATTGGGCGACACTTTAGATGCAGCCAGCGTCACTAAAAATGCACTGGCTAGAGAAGCAAAAGTTAGACCGAACCTTATCTATGATTTGTGCGAAGGAAAAACGAAAAGGCTTGATTTAGATACCTTGAATAATATCGTGAACACTCTACGGGCACTGACAGGAAATGACTACACTCTTAACGATGTGTTAGAGTACATACCGGATGATCACAAGGGATAAAAAAACAAACTGGACAAACATTTTCAATGGAGCGAAATGTCACTTTTAAAGAAAATCAAAAAAATCCGTCCATTTTTACTTTGGACGGATTTTTGTATTGTTACTGACTCCTGATAAATTTGAACCCGTATTTAGCCATGTTTAGTACGGCTAAGTACGAGTTCACATTATGGCACTCTGACTACGGGAGGAAACTTCATGGTAACCCAGTCAAAAGTATTTCAATTCATGCTCTCAATACGTGGTTTGTAACTACAAACCCCCACAGCGGACTTTCTCCGCCTAGTTAATCGCCATGCATGGCGCACAAAAAAAAGAAGCTTAGTTAATACTAAGCTTCTGATTACGATCTATGGTTATACCAAACACTCAATGATTATACTCTGTAATTCGTTGCTTAATAACTGTTATCCGTATAAACCCCTGACATTCCTAAACCATCATAGACATAACTATATTTCGAAAAAACTTCTCCTGTCTTTGTACCATTATAAAGATAATTCCCTTTATAAATCCCTTCTACGCGAGCATAACTTTTTACTCCATTGTTTGCGATGGAATACACCAAGCCTCCACTATCACCACCGATTAGCCCACCGTACTCAGTTCTCACTAAATGCATTGGGTTTCCAGGAATACTTAGATCAGAATCTATTACTTTCAAAAGGGAAGTACCCGTGCCACCTTTAGAAGTAGCATGAATTTTAACGTAATCACCGACTTGTCTATACGCCCCGGAATAATCAGTAGTACCAACGGTCATTGTACTTCCGTTAAGGAATACACTTGGCTTCACTCCTGATACATATTTCACAAAACCAGCATCATAGCTCGAACTTGAGCTATTATTTGCATTTGACATTGTACCAATAGAAGCTGATCCATCTGACAAATCATAGTATGTGCCGTTTGAACAGTGTCCTGCAGTCACACCAACATCATTTCCACTCGCTCTTCCATTAAAACCAAGACTACACACTCCCCAGGAATTTCCATCAACGTATCTTTCAATACGTTCACCTGAGAATAAATCATAAGCATTGTCTTTAATTTCAACATCGCCAACTATCCAATTAATCATATCTTCATTTAAATAGTTGCTTACAATCTCGTCCTTTTTGCTATCTAAATTCTCTTGCGTAATGTAAACATTGACTTTATTCTGTGTGGTATCGATTCCCACGGCTTCAAGGTCTAAAGATTCCGCATTTTTAAATATTTTTTCCTTTCCCTCGTAAAGTTCATTTTCGCTGTACTTTACATATTTGAATTTCAGTTTATCTGTCTTTTTGCTTTTACTCTTCAGCACTGTTTCGAGGTTATTACCCGCAAGGCTTTTAGCTTTGCTTTCGCTAGTTAGAAGTATTACATTGGTTCCATCTTCTTCGGTATACGCTCCAGCATAAGCATCTTTAAAGTTAGCAGCAATGTATTCCTGCAATTGGACACGATCATTCTGTGCCAGGGAAAACTCCTTACCCTCGGAATCCTGAGCTACCGCTACTGTATTAACTGGAGCAGGTCCGGCATCAATGGGTATTTCAAAATGATTTGAAGCAGGATTCGGACCCCCCCCCAAGTTCAGGACCATTTGCAAAAGCTGAAGAAGATAAAAGCATTATTGACATGGTAAACGTTGTAGCAATTGAGATCAGCTTTCTTTTCATTCTTAAACCAACTCCTTTTCAACAAAAAATTTCCTGGATATGCAGCAGGGGCACAACACATACCTCAACTTTTTTCCAGGTATACTTTTAATAACGTTGCTTCCAAGCAAAATGTTCCATAAAATACAAAAAAATAGTATAAAATGTGTTTTATATACTTTCCGCTCTGACCGTCAGCTGGTTAGTAATGAATAAAACAATTGAAGATCTGCGCGATCGTATTGCAACATCCTTACTGAATATAGCGTCAAATATATATCAACTAATCGATCGGAGGCTGTTAAAGATGAAAACTGCGGGTATGCTGAAGTTGATCGCCCCTTTGCTCCTATTCGTTATTTCAGGCTGTTCATTTAACGAAGCGAATAATAAGCCGCTTTTCCTTCTGGATGTAGATGCACCAACTGAGGTCAAAATTAATGAACCGTTTAATGTAGAGGCCTTCTTACGGAATAAAGGTACAGCTACGATTCAATTGGAGCATGGAGTAAATATGTTTACCTATACTCTTTTTGATGAAAAAGAGAAGGCTATAGATCTTGGAACAGAAAATTCGATAGTAAATGGTATTGGAATCAGCACATCCATCAAATCGGGGGGCAGTTATAGTTATGATGGTAGTGAGTATGTACCTTCGCCACAAAATGTACTAGAGTTAAAAACTCCTGGGACATATACTTTGGTAGTTCGTGCAAAGTTTAGGGCACAAATTGACGGTCAATGGAAAGATATCGAATTAACCTCCGCCCCTGCTTCATTAACTGCAAAGTAAAAAAATACTGACAAAAAGCGGATTCCGCTTTTGCATTCGGCTAGGTCACCCCAATCATCTGTCTGATTCCTGTATTTAGTTTTTTGAACAATCTGCAGGAAATGATAGGAAATGACTTTACTCTTTCAGATGTGTTAGCGTACATACCGGATGATGATGGGTAAAAAAACAAACTGGGCTAAACATTGTCAACGGAGCGTAACGCTTTCTCACTTTTAAAGAGAAACATAAAAAATCCATCCATTTTTCTTGAGGCCACTGAAAAAGTTCTAATTTAGAAAAAGGTACAGTTTTTCAAGAAAAATTGAGTTATCATGAAAAGTAGGTGAGAGCAGATGATTCGACAACAACAAACTTTAGTCCTGAGTCCTTATGCGGTACTGTATGACATCGTCGTTCCGAAGGACAATATGCTCCGTCAAATCAGAGCTCGTGGACTTTACTTTCATTTATGAAGAACTCGAAGCGAAATATTGTTTGGACAATGGACGTAACGCCATTGATCCTATTCGCATGTTTAAATATTTACTGCTCAAAGCGATCTTTGAACTGTCTGACGTAGACATCGTTGAACGCTCGAAGTATGACATGTCGTTTAAATATTTTCTCGGTATGGCACCGGAAGATTCTGTTATTGACTCCAGCTCTCTGACCAAATTCCGGAAATTGCGATTGAAAGATATGCTCATTGGTAAAACGGTGACGCTTGCGATCGAGCAGAGTATTGTGAAGAGCCCTGCCATTATCGTCGATGCTACGCATACAAAAGCGCGCTACAACCAGAAGTCACCGCAAGACATTCTACAAGACCGTGCGCGGAAGTTGCGCAAAGCGATATATACCTTGGATGAATCAGCCAAAACCAACAAGCAAAAAGCTCGAAGATGAAATAGAGTATTGCCAGAAGCTTGTCACTTTCGTTGAAACCGAATCTGGGATCGCACAAGTACCGAAAATTCTAGAGCCTCTGAACCTGCTGAAAGAAACGATCTCAAATGACGTCGAGCAACTTCGCCTGGCAGCAGACCCCGACGCACGAGTGGGACACAAGAGCGCAGACTCTGCTTTCTTTGGATACAAAACACACCTGGCCATGACTGAGGAGCGGATCATTACAGCGGCCGTTATCACAACAGGAGAGAAGAATGATGGAAAACAATTACAGGAATTAATCAAATAAATCAAAGCGGCTGGCATGCAGGTGAAGACCGTCATTGGAGACGCAGTTTATTCCGAGAGGGATAATATTGTATACACCCACAAAAATGAAATTGCACTTGTAGCGAAATTGAAGCCACTGATTACGCAAGGAAACCGTAAAAAGGAAGATGAGTTTCTGTTTAACAAGGATGCAGGGTTGTATGTGTGTCCAACTGGGCATATGGCCGTCCACCAGGCTCGGCAAGGCAAGAAAAGTATCGGTAAAAACCAAACAGATACTTATTATTTTGATGTAGAGCGATGTGTGCGTTGTGCACTGAAGGAAGGTTGCTACAAAGAAGGTGCGAAAAGCAAGACATACTCCGTTTCGATAAAATCGGAAGAACATTCCAAACAAATGGCATTTCAAGAAACAGAATATTTCAAAAAGAAATCCAAAGAGCGTTACAAAATTGAAGCGAAGAACAGTGAACTTAAGCATGGACACGGGTATGATATAGCCACATCCTCGGGTTTACTTGGCATGCAATTACAAGGTGCAATGGCCATATTTGCTGTAAATTTAAAACGAATATTGAAGTTAGCAGAGTAAGGAGAACAGAGAACACAAGCGAATAATGCCAAAAAAAGAAGACATCACTCCCAATACTTGGGTGTAAATGTCTTCTTTTTTGGCTAAACGTTATCCACTACTTGAAAAAGTAAAGTTCTTCAGTGGCCTCATTTTTCTTTGGACGGATTTTTTGTATTCTCATAACTTCTAAATTGTATTAAAACAAAAAAAGTCTTACGTACTTATCCATGCTAAAGCATGAGATAGACAAGACTTTGTAAGGATTTGATTATATTTGGCACCCCATATACAGAACCAAATATAGATGACACAAACAGCGTTGACCCGAGGAATTTCAATCCACGCACTGGTCTGGCGTGTGAAATCCCGTTCGGCATGACTTCAATCCACGCACTCCACGGAGTGCGACTGCGAAAAAATACGTAATAAAGTCATCAAATTCAAACATTATCACGTATTCTCAATCATTATACCAAATTACAGAAAAGTTTGTGATAAAAAACATCCTTCAACGAACACATGTGTTGCCAAAAGGTCACGAAAACGATGTTTTCGACAAAATTCGAGGTGCGAATCCCCCAAGGAAATCATGTGAGCTTGGGGTTCGCACCTGCATTTCCACCCTCACTCTACCGCCGTTCCACCAGACGTAACGTCTGTTTCAAATCCTCGATCCGACCAACCCCGATGCCAAACATCACGGTTCGCAGCTCGAATTCGACCTGTTCCAATCGGTTATTCAGCGCATCATCCGAAGCGACTGCGGATTCGAGTAGAGATCGGCCAAAACCAGCGAGATCCGCACCGAGCGCGAGGGCTTTGGCCGCGTCTACGCCCGTGTACAGTCCACCACTACCAATAAGTGCACCCGCTGGGTTCAGCGCACGCACTTCCTGAATACACTCCGCTGTCGGAATGCCCCAGTCGGCAAAAGCTTCCGCTGCCGCCCGGCGTACCGGGTTATTGTTGCGGTACTTCTCTACCTGTACCCAGCTTGTACCTCCAGCTCCGGCTACATCAATGAACGCGACACCCGCTTCATATAGGCGTTGAGCCGTCACGCCATCGATGCCAAAACCTACTTCTTTCACACCAACAGGTACGTCTAGCTCACGACACAAGTTTTCAATCCGTTGAAATAATCCACTGAAGTTGGTGTTACCTTCCGGCTGGAAAACTTCCTGCAACGTGTTCAGGTGAAGGACGAGCATGTCCGCACCCGCAATATCTACCGCACGCTGGAAATCAGCTGTGGTGAAGCCATAGTTCAGCTGCACCGCACCCAGGTTGGCAATGACCGGGATGTCCGGTGCCCAGCGCCGCACATCGAAGGTACTCGAAAGTTCCGGCTGTTCTACGGCAGCCCGGATCGAACCTACGCCGAGCGCCCAGCCTCTGGCGTTTGCTACTCGGGCGAGGCGCTCATTGATGGCGCCCGTTGTTTTGCTTCCACCCGTCATCGAACTGATGAGCAAGGGTGTGCGTACTTTTTTGCCAATAAACGAAGTCTCCAGATGCACTTCTTCAAAATCCAGTTCCGGCAGTGGGTGATGGCGAAACGCAAACCGCTCCATACCGCTGGTTACCCCTTCTCCTGCCACATTCTCCTCAAGACAGAGGCGCACGTGCTCTAGCTTCCGTTCTCCCGTAGCCACTTCGGGAAGCAGCCGTTCGCCGGCTCGCTCTTGTTCATTCATGATGAGACCTCCTATGTGAGAATCGTGCGGATCGACAGGATAACCTGCCTCTTCCTAGCTTCTATGTATATACGTCTTTTGCAAAAGACAAAAACATTAATCCTATAAGCATTGCAGCTCAGCAGTTTAACTCTATCCAGTATAACGTTCCAAACCGGCTATTGAAAGGATGCCCCGACACCAAATGTCTCACTTAAATCCCGGAGCACCACTATCTCATACCTACTCAACAGCACGGATCATCCGTAGTAGCTTCAAAGTTAATTAGCAGAGACGATACACACGCACATGGATCAACAAAACACATTTTCACTCCATCATCTGCACAACAAACTTATCTCAAGATTTCCGATGCCAATTGCTCACCAACAAGCTGTCCGGACAACGTCACTATCGGGGTTCCGCCGCCTGGATGTGTCGTTCCGCCGACGTACCAGAGTCCTTGTACATCTTTGCTTCGGTTGCCTGGTCGCATAAAGGTCTGCTTCACGGAGTTGGACGAGATGCCGTAGATCGATCCTTGATGCGCCAAGGTATCCCGTTCGATATCTTGCGGTGTGTACCGGATCAGCACATCGGATTCATTCAACCCGGTAATTCCCCGCGCCGCCAATTGTTCCAGCACAAACGCACCGTAACGTTCCGTCTGCTGCTCCCAATTCCATGAATCCGACAAATAGGGGGCATTGACCAGAATGAACAGATTACTGGCTCCCGCCGGAGCCATGCCCGCTTCCGAATAACCGGAATAACAGATGTAGATCGTGGGATCGGCGGGCATTTTACGGTCACGGAAAATATGGTCAAACTCCGGTTCATACCGTTCCGGGAAAAAGACCGTATGGTGTAACAACGCATCATATTGTCTTCTCACACCTGCCAGCGTCACAAATCCTGAAATGGAGGGCTCATACTTCCGTATGCGGGCATCGCTCATTTCTTTCCGATGTTCCGGTGCGAGCAGCAGTCGATTTACGCTAAGCACATCTCCATTCGCAACCACTTGATCTGCTTCGCGGAGGCCTTGATCCGTATCCACGCCAGCCACTTTTCCATTCCGAACAACAATCTGCCGGACCTCTGTGCCGGTAATGATCTGTACACCTTTTTCCCGAGCCAGCCGGGTCATACCTTCGATCAGTTGATAGGTTCCACCTTTGACCCCGTAGATGCCCACTTCTGCTTCCACATGCCCCATCATGGCAAAGATCGAAGGTGATTGATACGGCGATGATCCCACATAGGTCGCGTACCGTCCGAACATAGCCAGCGTATGCGGATGTTGGAAATATGAGCGCAGTAACTTATCCAGCTTCACCGTTGGCCGCACGCGGAGCAGGCTGCGCAGCATCTGAAGATTGTATTTGTCAGAAGGAGACAGCAGCAACTTACCCAGAAAATGACGATTGGCTTCCGCATATAGCGCGGCAGATTCATCCATAAACGCATCATAACGAGCTGCATCCTCCGGACTGTACGTAGCGATCTGCTCCTTCATCCACCCGCGATTACCTGACAAATCTACCACTGTGCCATCTGCAAATATATTACGCGTGCGCGGTTCTAACTCATATAATTGTACGTAATCTTCCATTGCTACTCCAGCATGGTCGAAGACTGAACGAAAGGTCGATGGCATCGTGATCGTGCTCGGTCCCCGGTCAAAATGATACCCGTCCCGCTCAATCTGCTGTAGCTTGCCACCTACATGTTGCTGCCGTTCCAGAATGGTCACCTGCACACCTTGTGAAGCCAGTCGTATTGCACACGACAGACCTCCAAATCCTGCACCGATTATAATGACGTTACCTCTCAACTGTACCGCCTACCTTTCCATACATACCCCTTGCCGGAGCGGCCTGCCTGCCAGGAAGCGAATCCGATGGCAATGACACAGGCCATGCTGACCGGTTGCAGAAGGGCAAGCCACCAGGGTTGTCCGCCAGCATGATCCGCTACTCTTTTTACAGCCATACCTAATAATGTTCCTAACAATCCATACAGAATGGACATCGAACTGCCCATAAGGAGTCCAATAATCAATCCTAGTGGAGGCACAATATACATCAGTGTATACATTAACATCGTGCCAAGCAGCAGCACGTCTTTGCGCCCCATACCTTCGTACATGTTTTTCTTATATCCGTTCCATACTTCTGCCCCGTTCTGATACATACGGGTATTTGTTACATCATGCACATCGGTCAGCATCACCGGATGACCTGCACGCTTGACTGCTTTGGCGAGACTCATATCATCCACCAGATGTGCCTGAATGGCAGCATGACCACCGGAAGCTTCGTAACTGGAGCGATGAATCAGCAAAAAAGCCCCCGTAGCGGCCACAAACATCGGACTGGATGATCTTCGTATCATGAAAATGGGCAGATGACTGATGATGGTGAAGACCATCATGGGTACAACAAGCTTTTCCATCCACGTCTTTGTTACCTGATAAGGAAAACCGGTTACCAGCCCCCCGCTCTGCTCACACCCTGCCGCAAGAGTCTGCCGAATGGCACTTGGCTCCAGACGCACATCCGCATCCACGAACATATACCATTCTCCCTTGGCCTCCTGAACCAGCCTGTGACACGCATGGGATTTCCCCATCCAGCCTTCGGGAAGATCAACGCCATGCAGCAAACGCACACGTGCATCCCGATCCGCAATCGCTTGTACCATGGCCGCTGTCTCATCTTCGGAGCGATCATCCAGCACCAATACTTCCATCTGGAATCCTGATGTATCGCTCGCGAGCACACTCTCCAGACATCCTTCGATATGTAGTCTTTCATTTCTGGCTGGAATCAGCACCGAGACCAGCAGGTCTGGTGGTTGTATTCGGTCTGCTCGGAATGAACGCACTTTGGGCAGACAGGAGACGTTCCATAGAGCGAACAGCAACTGTATGCCCAATATGCAGGTAAGCACAATCCAGAAGATTTCAGATGCATTCATGCTAACGGTTCACCCGCTTTCGTGCCGCATCGTATTTTTCACTTGTCGAACGTACATGACGAATCAGTGGAATCGCATCTGGCAAACTTCCCTGCCCCATCCGTATAAGCTCTGATCTATGATCGTCTAACTGCTGTTCCAGCACATGGCCGAGTCTGGCGGCAATCTCTTCACTCTTCAACGCCTTCCAGTCTTCCATCACAGCCGGGCCCGCCTGCATCGATATTTCCGGTAAATCATGCTGGACCATCCCATGGCACAAGGTTACCGGTACAGCAATGGCATTTGGAGAACGACGAAGTAACAATCCGATGCCTGGACGGAACTGAATCGGTCTGGCCTCCTGATGCAATATTTCTCCTTGGGGAAAAATCCAGACCCTTTTACCTGAATCCAATAATTCACTGGTGTACTGTAGAGAGGTCCGAATACCGGACGCACTCTCCTTATTGATCGAATACGCACCCAATTTACGAAAAAAAGCATATTGCTGAAGCTGTTGCTCCTCCATCATCACATAATGATCACCCCGCGATGTCTGCCTGGCCGCATGATAGAGCAGCAGACCATCCCACCAGGAGCTGTGATTCATGAAATAGATCACGGGACGAGTCGGTTCAATCGGGGAGTTGTCCCTGATGTCCACCTGCGGGTCCAGTGACCCTGTGAGCGTGAAGGAGCGGAAGCGCCGACGTAGCAGATAATAGTGATTGTATAAGGCAAAAATACGATTAAACGGTTTTGATTTTACGGCGCGAATCATAGAGCCAGCTCCCTTCGGCAAGAAGCACACCAGCAATGGCGATGATAAAGCTGCCCGTAATCCCTTCCTTTAGAGCAAGCAGGCCGAACAGAAGAATAAACAGCTGATACAACCATTTTGCACGCAGCAATGAGCTACGGTCATTAGGCATGGCCGGAAGGAAAAGGGATAAGAATGCACCCATGATAAACCAGCTTATGTAATTGGTCCACGGAACACCGTAGAATCCACCTGGGGCTTGCCACTCCCAGAATCCTCTTGCATGCGCAACAGGGTCGAGCACCAGATCGAGTACAATCGCCCAGAACCCGGTCTTCACTGCTCGAAGCAATCTGCCAGTCCACGTTGAACCACCGCCACTTAACAGCGCCGAGTTACCCACCACTGCGATCCAGGCGAAACCCAGCGTAACTGGCACACTGAACAGATGAATCCCGAAGAAGTCTGAGTAGGCATACTCGCCAAAAGGCCAATGCGTATGAACGCCTACCCACTCTACGCCCATACCTCCAAGCCAGATAATCACAGAGGATATCCAGAGTCCGGGTTTCAGCCAGATGACTGACTGGTCGGACAGGCCTGTCCGATTACGCCCTTGATAGATCAGATCCAGCACATACAATGCGTAGAAGATTAGAAATAAACCATTTGAAAAAGATAATACGTCAGGCACACCGATCGTTAGCATCAAGGTTGCTCCAATGACATACCACGCCCAGTAAAGCCACTGGATCATCAGGATACCGCCGTTCGGGAGGCTTGATAGGCCAGCATCGGGTAACGTTTCACAATTGCACCCAGCATCTCCAGTTTCAATTCATCGCTAACATATGCCCGCTTGGTATATACGTCATAGTCGTTGCGTTCAACGGCGTGTAGAATGGTGGAGTAAAAGGCTGCTGCCAGCTCGATGGAAAATGCACTTTCCGTTGGGTACGTATCCAGACGATCCATGCCAATACGGAACCAGTGCAATGCTGCAGCTTTTAATTCATGAACAATGGCAATAAAACGTTCGTCCACAACCCCGTCTTCAAAGTCCTGCTCGGTGTAACCATGCTTCTCCATGATCTCCAGCGGAACATACCGACGCACTCTGGCCCGATCTTCACCAACATCCCGAATAATATTAACGATCTGCATCCCTTTACCCAAAGCAATCCCGTTCACGGCTACTTCCGCGCCGTTATCATCCCGCAATACAGGCAACAACATCTCGCCTACGGTTCCGGCCACCAGATAACAATAATGCTCCAGTTCCTGCATCGTTGTATAATGCGTTACTTTAAGATCTGTGAGTTGCCCTTCCATCTGACGGAAAAATGGCCCCTTATCCAGATGAGGGAAACTGCTGAACAACCATCTCAGTGCTGGCCAGATAAAGTGTCCTTCCGCGTCGTCCAACTGATCAAACAAATCATGGATCTCGTGAATCGTATATGGCGAATGTTCCGGCTCGTCTACACTGTCATCAATCATGCGGCAGAAGGCATAAATGACATATACCGCTTCCCGACGTGGACTTGGCAGCCCTCTAAAGGCCTGATAAAAAGAGGAAGAACCCTTTTGCATCAACTCTTCACACCTGCTCAAAATCGCTTCATTCATGTTCCCATCTCCTTCATGAGTTGATTGACGGCCATCCGTGCACTCTGCATTACAATCGGCACTCCGCCACCTGGATGTACAGATGCTCCTGCGGCATATAATCCCTTTATATTAGGGAATGGTTTGGGTTGCGGTCGGTATACACCGGACTGGAATAATACAGGTGCTATACCAAAGCTTCCGCCCCCATAGAGCCCGTCTCGCTCTGCGTCAGCGGGTGTACGTACCTTTTTCCACTTGATCGCTGCACGAAGTCCCGGGAATCCACGTTGCTCCGCTTCTTCCAGTACCCGTTCTGCCAATGCTTCACTCTCCTGATCCCAGTCGACACCTTCGGCATCTGGTACGGGAATGAGGAAATATAATACACTCTGTCCTTGAGGTGCTGCAGTTTCATCCAATGCGACCGGATTAAATACGTAAAATGAGGACTTTGCCGGAATGCGTCGCTGATTGAACACTTCCTGCAAACTGCCTTCAAGACTCGGTGGCAGGAAGAACTGGTGCGTCGTTGCATCTTCCCAGGTTTTGTCCACGCCCACATAGAGCAATACACATCCGGAAGAGGGACGATACGGTTTTCTTTTACGTGCTACCTCTGGTGATTGTCCAAGCAAACCTGATAGATGGGGGAAATCACCATTGTAGATAACTGCATCCACATTTTCTGCGCCTGCTGCCGTTTCTATACCTTCACACACACCATTTTTAATCTTGAGTCCGGTCACTTCCGAATTCAGCACGACACGTCCACCACGTGATATCAGTTCCTGTTCCAGAATGGCCGGCAATGCTGCATATCCACCTTTGACCATCCAGATGCCATATTCATGCTCTGCGTAAGGTAAAAGGGAATAGATACCTGGCGTCCCAAACGGTGATCCACCAATGTATAAACTTTGCAGTGAGTATGCATCAAGCAATTCCTCGTGCTCAAAATAATCGCCTACCGCTTTCCGGACACTTTTGTGTGCACGCAATCTGCCCATGAGTGACATGAGCGAAGGGGTGAAGAAATCCCTTTTGCGCGGAAAAGCCCTTTCCAGAAACGCTGCCCGGCCTGCCGGAAACAACGTGTCCATATCTTTCATGAACCGTCTGAATCCTCGGCTCTCTCCCGGGAACAAACGCTCAATCTCCGCCGTCTGCTCTTCACGTGAGGTCATCTTGGTCATGACACGACCACTGTGGTAGTGGACTCTGTATAACGGATCACAGCGAAGTAACTCAATCTTCGAACGATCTACGCCTGCTTCCTCCATTATGCCAAGTAACATCTCCGGCAGCAGTACGATCGTTGGCCCCTGATCGATCCGATACTCGCCTTCCTGCTCATATCCAATACGTCCGCCAACGCGGGAACCCCGTTCATACACGGTGACATCCCAGCCTTGACGGTTCAATAACAGTGCCGAAGTGAGTCCGCCAATCCCTGCGCCTACAATAGCGGCCCGCTTCATGAATGCCCTCTGGCTTCTGCCGTCTTCACATAAGAGGATGGCTTGGAACGTGTGCGTGCGTCCTCTTCCTGAATCAGTCTGACACTGATCCGTGCCGATTCGAAAATCGTGGGCAACCCGCTGCCCGGATGTGTTCCGCCGCCTACCAGCCATACACTTTTCAACTCTTCAAACTGGTTATGGGGACGCAGATACATCATCTGACCCAAATTATGTGCCATATTAAACGTTGCTCCCCGATACACATCCAGTTCAGTCTCCCAATCGAGTGGAGTGAACAGCATACATTCTTCAATACGGCTGCGTATGTCTGCCAACTCAGCAATGCCTTCCATGCGTTTCATCATGGCCTCCTGCACATTCTCCCGTTCTGCCTCCCAATCAATATCTGCGGTAAGGTTAGGCGTAGGCATAAGAACATACAAAGCAGATTTCCCTTCCGGTGCCAGCGTCGAATCAAGTCTGGAAGGGTTATGAATATATAGAGATGGATCGGCAGACAGCATTTTGTGCTTTGTAATCTCGTCGACGTTCAACCGGTAGTCCTCGGGAAAATAGATCGAGTGATGCGGCAGGTCCACATCACCATCCACGCCCAGATACAGCATTGCTGTAGAGCAGGAATACTTTTTGCGTTTCATTTTCTCCGGGGTATATTTCTTAAGCACGCCTGGTTCAAACAGATGGTTAACCGCATGTGCAAAGTCGGCGTTCACCACCACATGGTCTGCTTCGATGCGTTCACCGTTCTCAAGCAACACACCTTCTGCACGACCATTGCGAACGATGACCTGTTTCACCGGGGTCGAAGTATGTATGCGTCCTCCGTGTTCTTCCACGACATCGGCCATGGCTTGGAAGATCCGATTCACGCCGCCAATGGGGTGGAACAATCCGTAGTGATGCTCAATAAACGATAATATGGTAAAGGTACCCGGACAATCCCAGGCAGACATGCCAAGGTATTTGGATTGGAATGTAAATGCCCAGCGTAGACGCTCATCTGTAAAATAGCGGGACAAGATTCCATAGACTGTATTGTGGACATCAAGCTTAGGTAGAGCTGTTACCGCATCCTTGCGTAGATAGTCAGTCAACTTGCCAAAAGGACGACGGAGCAGAGGCATGACTTTGCCAAACTTCACTTCTTCTTCTTGCATGAACCGAAGGTAATTGTCCTCATTGCCCGGAAACAATTCCTTAATCTGTGCAGCTGTATCTTCCCGATTACGAGAAGGCGTGAACACCTTATCACCAAAGTTCAGTGCGTACAGTGGGGTTAGCTCTTTCATATGCACATAATCGGATAACTTACGCCCCACCACGTCGAACATCTCTTCAATCAGCTGAGGCATCATCAAAAATGTAGCACCGCGGTCGAATCGATATTCACCCAGTTCCAATCTGGCAGAACGCCCCCCGATGACTGGCTGTTTCTCATACACATCTACCTCGTACCCCTGACCGGACAATAACATCGCTGCTGCAAGTCCACCCGGACCTGCACCAATGACAGCTGCACGTTTGCGTTGTTGATTCGGTATCATGCCACTCACCTTTCTATGTAGGGAATTCCTATAGTTCTCAAGCCCCTAACCTATTATTAAACCGCCCAAGAACACTTTAAGCGGTAACTAGCAAAAACATTATACAAATATAATACAAATATTATACGAGCTTGTAAACCAAAAAATGACCCGTCGGTCAAAATACCTGGTAATCCATTTATAAACACAAAAAACACCCTTTGATCACTTTCGTCAAAGGATGTCCTTTATACACTAACCTATTCATATCATTTGAGATTATGTTTAATTATTGGCCTGTCCAAACCGTGCACCAGGTGACCGCTCGGAGAGATATTCACGCTCCATCCACGACTGCCAGTCCGCAGAACTCTCCGGCATAATCCATTGCGGATAACGCGCATGCTCTGCACGCTCATAGCCCTTTCCACCAAGTACAAAGCGAATATGCGGGAACTCGTTTTTAATCCGCTCGACGAGTTGATCACATTTAACAAGAAGCCCTGGACTTGTGATCGACAGGCAGACCAACTTGATCTTCTGCTCCCGGATAATCGGGAAGATACCTTCTTCTGGCGTGTTCGCACCGAGATACAGTACTTCCGCTCCATTTTTGCGCATAAAAAGAGAGAACAGCAGCAATCCGACCTGATGGTGCTCCCCTTCCGGACACAACGCCAGAACTTTGGGCAGATGCGGATAGATCGGGAACAGATGGAAAAACTGATAAAAGCGCTGTGATATCAGCTGTGTCATGAAGTGTTCCTGAGCCACCGAAGCCCTGCCTTGCTCCCATGCATCTCCAACCCGAACCAGAATGGGCACCAACACATGATAGAACATCGAGTCATACCCATACATGGTGAACCCAAAATCAATCAAACCATTGGCACGTTCACCCTGAAAGTTGTAGAGCGAGTCATAGATCTGATCTGCCATGCGTGCGTAGGCTTCTTCCATCGTAGGCACCGGAGCCATGATCGGCGTGGGCACAGCCTCGGGCGGATTTAATTTGTTTACTTTCAACATCCGTACCGCTTCCGAAATATTGGTCTGATGTAGCTCAACCTGTTCTTTCAACCAGCGCAGATCCGCAACATTCTCTTCGGTATACATTCGATAACCCGATTCCGTCCGCTCAGGGGTGACCGCACTATACCGATTCTCCCAAGCCCGGAGCGTCACCGTCGGGATACCGAGCATGGCAGCGACTTGTTTGATGGAATACACCTTATTACCCACTTTCTTTCCTAAATGTCCAGATTTCAAAGGTTATATCATTGGTTCCCCGTCCTTGTCAGGCATATGAAAACCCTAACATTCTACAAAAATAATACACTCATTATACACAACGCTCAGACACCTGTCGATTGCATACTGCCAATTTTGCCATATGCATTTTACCACTACATTCGTTATGCTAGCGGGTTCTTCTGCGTCAACGTTATCATCCGTGTGGTAATAGAAGTCAGCAAGTACAGAAGGGGGAGTCCACCGTTGGTCTCATTACGCCGCCATACATCAGACCGCAAGTCTTCACGCGGCAAATTTCCATACATACGAACAGGACTCGTCCTATTGGTCCTATGGCTCATCGCCGTCATGCTCTATCAGACCTACAAACCATTACCAACGGGCATTTCCTACGAAAGTCCGGAGTATCGTGTGGATCAAGTCGAGTTCCTGCATGACCTCACTTATCCTTCCTCCGACGAACAGATGGAGCACGAGCAGCAGATTTTCCAGCGCATGATGCAGATTGTGGAGGAAGCAGAGCAGTTTGTCCTGGTGGATATGTTCCTGTTCAATAATTATCAGCACAAGGGACAAAACTTTCCTCCCGTTAGTACTGAATTCACCGAAGCGCTGGTCGCCAAAAAAAATCAGCACCCGGACATGGACATTTGGTTCATTACAGATGAAGTAAATACCAACTATAACTCAGCACCCAATCCGTTGCTGGAACAAATGAAACAAGCAGGCATTCATGTGGTCATCACGGATGTGGACCCTTTGCGTGATTCAACTCCAGTATACTCTGCGGTCTGGCGGACCTTCTTCCAATGGTTTGGCCAATCCGGAGATGGCTGGATCAAAAACCTGATGGCCACGGATGGTCCGGATGTCACTGTGCGTTCCTATCTCAAGCTGCTCAATGTGAAGGCCAATCATCGTAAAGTTGTTGTTAGTGAGAAGACAGCGATTGTCTCTTCTGGCAATATCCATGATGCGAGTGCCTACCACTCGAATATTGCATTTGAAGTAACAGGTCCAATCATTGGCGATATTCTTCAGTCCGAGCAAGCTGTTCTCGACATCTCAGGCGGAGGCAAGGTTCCTGCCTACACAGCTCCTTCCTCGAATTCAAATACGGGAGATTTGCGAATACGCTATTTAACTGAAGGCAAAGTGAATGACGCTGTACTCCATGAGATCAATCAAGCTGGCAAAGGTGACACCTTATGGATGGGCATGTTCTATGTGGCCTCTCCGAAAGTATTGGAAGCCCTGCTGGAAGCGGCAAAACGAGGAACCGAGATCCGGCTTGTACTAGATCCAAATGAAAATGCTTTTGGTCAGGAAAAGATCGGTATTCCGAACCGTCCTGTCGCTGCTGAATTGCATGATAAATCCGACGGTAAAATTCAGATCCGCTGGTATAACACCACCAAGGAGCAATACCATACCAAGATGATCTATCTTGCCAAAGCAACCGGAGATCATATAGTCCTAGGGGGTTCAACCAACTTTACACCACGAAACATGAATGACTACAATCTGGAGAATGATCTATGGGTTGCTGCACCTCCAGACAATAAGTTCACACTTGATATCGCGAATTATTTTGAGCGTATTTGGAATAATAATGATGCCGAGTTCACGTTAGACCTGGATGAGTTCCAGGAGAAGACTACGTTTTTGAAAGGTATCCTATATAAGCTGCAACTGATTCTGGGTCTTACGACCTTTTGATCAGAAACCACATCCATACCTGTTATATCCGCCTGTACTCACTGTGCAGGCGGATATTTTCATCTTGACAGGTGATGTAAAGTGTGGAAATATAATTACCTAACGACCGTTAGGAAGGTGATTGAATGACTGCACAATCCATTCGGGATGCAGCCCTGTTCCATTTTGCCAGAGATGGCTATGAGGGAGCTTCTCTGAGAGCTATTGCTGATGAAGTCGGGATTAAAAAACCGTCCATATATGCGCATTTCAGCTGCAAGGATGACTTGTTTTTACACACACTGGACTTTGCATTTCACGAGGTAACACGGCACACACTGGAATATTTCCGTGATCATGCGGATCTGCCATTGGAGCAGAGGCTGAAAGGCTTGTTGATCTGGTTCGAACAAGAATACAATGCCCATGCTTCGGCTCGTTTGATGTTGCGTAATTGTTTTTATCCCCCCCTTTCTCTGTATGGCGAAGTGATGGATCAAGTGTATCCGTTTATCGATGGTATGGAACGTGTACTGACTCGTCTGCTGCAAAGGGCAATGCGTAATGAAGATATACCGCCCCTACCCGCGGAACAAGCCGCCATTGCATTTATGACGTTTCTCGACGGTATCACCGTGGAGATTATCTATGGAAGTTCCCGTCGGTACAAGAGACGGTTGGAAGCAGCCTGGCCTGTATTTTGGCATGGCATTCATCATTTGAACGACGAGGCGCACAGCGTTGTGCCGGAAGGAGATTTAACAACATGAACCGCAACTGGTTATATGTATTTATCGGCGGAATTATTGAGATTGTCTGGGTAAGTGGGCTGAAACATGCCTCGAATGCCTGGGAGTGGACTTTAACGGGGATTGCCATCGTGATCAGCTTTGGACTGATCATTGCCGCTTCCAAAAGGCTGCCTGTGGGTACGGTGTATGCCGTCTTTACGGGAATTGGTACGGCGGGTACCGTCCTTACGGAAATGGTATTGTTCGGTGAACCGTTCCGCTTGGCCAAAGTATTGCTCATCGGGCTGCTGCTCTGCGGCGTAATTGGACTGAAGCTGGTAACGGATCAGCAAGAAGCCAAAGGAGGTGCAGTATAATGGCTTGGATGGCAATTGTAGGTGCAGGGATATGTGAAATTTTCGGCGTAATCGGTATTAATGGTGCTTCCACCAAGAAAGGATGGCCATACATCGTACTTATGCTGGTGTCGTTTGTGTTCAGCTTCTCGTTGTTGTCCTACGCCATGACGTCCATTCCGATGGGCACAGCGTATGCCGTGTGGACCGGGATCGGGACGGTCGGCAGTACGTTAACAGGCATGTTCCTGTTCGGTGAACGGAAAGAAGCGAAGCGTATCCTGTTTATCGCGATGATTTTGGTGGCAGCTGTTGGGCTGAAGCTCATCACGTAACGGAACAACTGAATTACACTTTATAATTCCGATTGCAGTCCCACTTTCCGATCGCTGTTATCCCCAGATTTCTTTGATTCCCTTTGAAGAGGGATAAATCTGGTGATAAAGGCGAACACTTCGTTTCTTCAAGTCGGTTCTGCAATCTCCGTTATCGTGTAATTCTTAGCTTCCATTATGATATCTATTAAATCTTGTAATATAAATTAGACGACTTCGATCAGAAAGTCGTCTTTTTTGGGGAATGATATAAATAGGGAACCTCTTTATACTTTGCCACGTAAGAAAGGATGTCGTAATCATGAAAAAATTATTGGCACGCATTGGTTCTTATACAGGATATACCCTTCTGATCGCCATGGCCATTTTCTATCTCATCGCTCTAGTCGCCATTATTATACTCGCCTTATACGTCTTCACTGGAGGAAACTAACTTAAACGTTCTTGATACCTTATCCCTATCGTACATACAAGTTGCACCTTGTTACTTGCCGTCTCTCCTTCCCTTTGATCAGCCACTTTTCCCCATACACATTTTCCAATTCACTCCCATTTGAATTCCTTTAACCAGATCGTTTATACTTATTTTGACCTTAAAGTCAATTCAAGAACTCACAAGTTCCCTGATGAGGTGAATGTATCGTTAATGAACCCTATACATGAGATGAATGAGAAGAAAAAGCTCATCATTACTACAGCACTCAAGTTATTCTCATCCAAAGGCAGTGCTGCAACATCCATGCAAGAGATTGCAGAATTATGCGGGATGTCCAAGGGCAGTCTCTACATCATGTTCAAATCCAAAGAGGAATTAGAAGCCAGTACTCTGGAGTATTGCATGTACACGCTCATGGACGAGATGACACAGATTGAGCATGAAACCAGCCTTACCTCGCGTGAACGTCTGCACAAGCAGATTGAGACACTGCTCATCCATGTTGCCGAACTTAAGGAGTTTTTGCGAGTACAGATGCGCAGCATGATGATGGATGATGAACAGCAACGCAAGGAACAATGCCATCCGCTGCAAAGAGATCTGGAGGTACGTACCTTACATTGGTTTAAGGATAAGCTGGAGGAGCAGTACGGATCGGAGATTGAACCTTATACGATTGACCTTATTTTGCTGACACAGGGGCTATTCCTTTCCTACGTCAAGATCTGGTTTACAGAGATGCCGTCCCTTACTGTTACCAAAATGGCAACAAATTTACTGCAAATGATGGATTATGCAGCGCACGGATTCCTTAAGCAGCGACCTTTGCCTTTGATTCCTTTGGAGGACTGGCCTGCATGGATTACCGAACCCCATCCGGATTCCACGGTGATGCGGCATCCTATTCATATTATCAAGCAAATGCAGGATATTGCTGCCTCCGAATTGCCTGCTGGGCAACCAAAGAATGATGTACTTGAGACCATTGCCATTCTCCGGCAGGAGATGATGGAATTCACACCGCGACGTGCCATTATTCTGGGCATGATGCACAATCTGGAGAACGTAACTGCCATTCAATCTTTGCACTCCGAGCTTCAGCATATTCTGGATGCCATGTATAGCCGGTTCATCCAGGCTGACTCGTCACACACATAAACAGGAGAAACAGAGAGGAGAAGAAACCATCGTATGAAAGGTATTATTAATTTTTCACTGAACAACAAGTTTGCGATTTGGATTCTGACGATTATCATCTCTTTCGCAGGTTTGTACAGCGGATTGACGATGAAACAAGAGACAATCCCAAACATCAACGTACCGTTTCTAAATGTCACTGCCATTGATCCGGGGGCTGCACCGGAGGGAATTGTTGAGGATGTCACGAAGCCGCTGGAAGTAAAACTACGTAATGTAGATGGCGTGAAGACAGTTACCTCCACTTCCATGGAGAACGCAGCATCGATCACACTCGAATTTGATTATGGAACAGATCTGACCAACGCAACTGCAACCGTTCGTGAGGCACTGAATGAAGTTCAACTGCCTGACAGTGTGCAGAAGCCGACCATTTCCAAGTTCAGCATTAACTCTTTCCCGGTTGTATCTCTGAGCCTGTCCGACAAGGACGGCGGTGACCTGGAACAATTGACACGACTGGTTGAATCGGATATTCAGCCTGCACTCGAAGACATTGACGGTGTAGCTCAGGTTCAGGTGTCCGGTCAATATGTGAAAGAAGTTCAATTGAAGTTTGACCAAGCCAAAATGGCCGAGCTGGGCCTGACCGAAGATACGGTAAACGGCATCGTTCAGGGTTCATCCATTCGTGTGCCCCTTGGACTGTTTGAACTGGATAAATCCCAGAAAGCCGTTGTTGTAGATGGAAACATCATCGACATCGATGACCTGAAAAACCTTGCCATTCCAGTTGTACCCGGCGGTGCCGGTGCTTCCGCAGGCAATGGTTCAAACGCAGCCCCACAAGGCTCTGGAGCACCAACTGGTGAAGCTGGTCAAGGTACCGCTCCAGGTGCTTCACAAGGAACGGACCAAGCCGCTGGTGGTAATGCCAGTGTGGGTAGCCCTTCAGGTGCTGCCAACGCAGCTGGTATCCCGACAGTGAAATTAAGTGAAATTGCCAAGATCGAAGTCATCGGTCAAGCGGAATCCATTTCCCGGACAGACGGCAAGGAATCGATTGGTATTTCCATTGTAAAATCCAACGATGCCAACACGGTTGATGTCGTTAACGCAGTCAAAGATAAAGCTGAAGAGTTGCAATCGCAGTTCAAAAATGCTGATTTGACTGTATTGCTTGACCAAGGTAAGCCGATTCAGGACTCGGTGAACACGATGTTGGGCAAAGCCGTTTTTGGCGCCTTGTTTGCCATCCTGATCATCCTGCTCTTCCTGCGTAATATTCGTTCAACCATTATCTCCATTATCTCGATCCCGCTCTCCTTGCTCATGGCATTGACTGCTCTCAATATGATGGATATTACTTTGAACATGATGACGCTGGGTGCGATGACGGTTGCCATCGGACGGGTTGTCGATGACTCCATCGTTGTTATCGAGAACATCTACCGCAGATTAACACTCAAAGGTGAAAGATTAAAAGGCCGTGAACTAGTCCGCGAAGCAACTCGCGAGATGTTTGTGCCAATCCTTTCTTCCACGATCGTAACTATTGCGGTATTCCTGCCACTGGCATTGGTAAGCGGCATGGTCGGTGAGTTATTCACGCCATTTGCACTGACCATGGTATTCGCTTTGCTGGCATCCCTGATCGTTGCCATTACCATTGTGCCGATGCTTGCGCACACCCTTTTCCGTGGAGGGTTGAAGAACAAACAGAATCACGAAGAAAAACCAGGCAAAATGGCGGAAGGTTACAAACGCCTGCTGAACTGGACCCTTTCACACAAACTCATCACAGTCAGTATTGCAGTGATCTTGCTGGTCGGCAGTTTGTTCCTGTACCCGTTTATCGGTGCAAGCTTCTTGCCAGAACAACAGGATAAATACGTGACTATTACGTACAGCCCACAAACCGGAGCTTTGCGTGAAGATGTCGAAAAAGAAGCACTCGTTGCCGAGAAGTGGTTGCTGGAACAACCAGGTCTGGAGAAAATGCAATATTCCATCGGCGGAAGTAATCCACTGAGCAGCATGGGTGGCGGTGGTTCCAACTCGGCTCTATTCTATATTGAATATAACGAAGACACGAAAGACTTTACCAAAGTGAAGGAACAGCTTGTAGAAGGTCTGAAGAAAGAAGTTACCGTAGGTACCTGGAATGAGCTCGACATGTCCGGCGGTCTGGGTGGCAGTGGCTTGAGCCTGTCCATCTATGGCGATAATGTAGAGCAACTCAAACCTGTATCGGACGAAATTCTGAAACTGGTTGAAGCAGATAAGGATAATTTTGAAAAAGCAGACACTACACTCGCTGACACCTACGGGCAGTATACGCTCGTGGCAGATCAGGAGAAATTGAGTTCCCTGGGCCTGACTGCAGGCCAACTGGCGATGACGCTGAGCCCGGCACGGGAACGTCCTGTGCTTACGGAAGTCGATATCGATAACAAAACGTACAAAGTATATGTAGAGACAGACAACAAAACATTCAGCAGCATTAAAGAGATTGAGGATGAAACCGTCACTTCACCGCTTGGCATCGAGGTACCAATCAAAGATGTTGCCAAAGTGGAAGAAGGTACATCCCCGAACTCCATCATGCAAATTGATGGTAAAGTTGTTGTACAAGTCACAGCCAACATCCTGGCTTCGGATGTAACGAAAGCTTCGAGTAACCTACAGGCTGAGATCGACAAGCTGGATCTGCCTGATGGCGTTGAAGTGAAGTTCGGCGGTACAACCGAACAGATTAATGATACCTTTACTCAACTGGGTCTCGCCATGCTGGCGGCCATCGCCATTGTATACTTCGTGCTCGTTGTTACATTCGGCGGCGGATTGGCACCATTCGCAATCCTGTTCTCCCTGCCATTTACGGTCATTGGTATAATGGTAGGTCTGTTCATCGCTGGTGGTACGCTCGACGTCTCCGCCATGATGGGTGGACTGATGCTCATCGGTATCGTGGTCACCAACGCTATCGTGTTGATCGACCGTGTTATTCACAAGGAAAAAGAGGGTATGCCTACCCGTGAAGCCTTGCTGGAAGCCGGTGCAACTCGTCTGCGTCCAATCCTGATGACCGCTCTCGCGACCATTGGTGCCCTGTTGCCGCTGGTAACGGGTCTCGAAGAGAGTGCGGGTATCATCTCCAAAGGACTCGGAATCACTGTAATCGGCGGTCTGATCAGCTCCACGCTGCTCACGCTGGTTATCGTACCGATTGTGTATGAGTTCCTGATGAAATTTAAAAAGAAAAGAATCGAAGATTAAGAAGTCGTTGATTGTACTCATGTAACGGTTCGAGTACAACTTAAATACAGACTATAATATTAGCTTCTCGCCCCTTAGCGCATATTGGAATGATTGAATTCCGATGTGATGTTAAGGGGCTTTTTTTTATTTAAGCATTTTGCATAAATCCCATGAGCGTCTTCCAATCAGCAAGATATAGATCGAAATGATTCTATTCGTCTATATCTTGTACCCGTGAGCGATTGGAATCGAATTATGCAAAATGCTGATGAAAATTCACATGAGACATAGACTGACATATAAATTCTTTATTTTAATCAAAATCACAAAAAGAACAGTCCCATTTGTCATTTGAAACAAATGAACGTTAGATTTCAGCCCATTGGCTGTAAATAGACTTATAATATGGATTAATTATGTAAGTTGACGGATTCCAGACTCCAGATAGATCACATGTGATTGGGGAAGGATGGTGGTTGTGTGGGGGAGACAACGCTTCATATTCAAGTCAGAGACATGTTAAAACGTCCTGTGTTTCGCAAGGCAGAAGTCCTGGCCAGTGATCGTGCGCTGGAGCGGTATGTTTGCTGGGTTCATATCATGGAGGTTCCCGAGGTGGGGGACTTGCTCAATGGCGGGGAATTGGTGCTGACAACAGGCATTGGCTGGCAGGAGGGTGAGCAGCAAGGCCTGTCTTTTCTGCGTCAGTTAATTGCACGTGGGGCTGCCGGACTCTGTATGGAACTGGGGGATCACACCAAGTTACAGCTCGGGGCTATGAAAGAAATTGCAGTAGCAGCTGATTTTCCGTTGATCTGGTTCCACGAACAAGTCCGTTATATCGATATTACGCAAGACCTGCATTTCACCCTGATTCGCAGTCATCAGCGAATGATCGCTGAACTCGATAGTCTCACCACCTCCTTTAACCAACTTCTTCTGAATGGAGATGGCGTACAACCTCTGCTTCGATTATTGTCACGAACAACCGGATGTGCCGTGGCGTTATATCCACTTGAAGGGGAAGCAAGTGCCGTTCCCTACTGCCCTCCAGAGCAGCTGGAGACTCGTCGGCAGGATTGGTTTTTGCAGCGGGAACATTGGGCGGGGGAGGATATTCCGAATTTAATGCAGCTGTCAGATAACACATTGGATGTGATCAGCATGCCTGTTCAGGCGTTGGACTACACCTTTGCCGACCTTGTGCTGATGCATCAAAAGCTGACGGATCAAGATTCAAGCATACCGATCAAACCTTCGGATGAATTCGTCATTCAGGCACTGGAACGATGCGCGGCCGCGATTGCTCAGGACTGGATGCGAACCAAATACATGGAAGAGAAACGCCGCTACAAAGAAGATATGTGGGTCATTGATTGGCTTAACGGACACCACTCCACGAAGGAAATCCATGAATATATATCTACCGTTAATCCCCTTCTCGCAACGAGCAAAGCCACTATTATTTTATTCGACAGCAATCCAGCATACACAGATAGCCTCAGACTTCAGAAGTTGTTAATCCAACGTAACATCGTCGCCCGGTTGGTATTTGCTCGGGAGAACTTCACCCTCTACAGCACCGTTCTGAACCACCAGATCATTCTTATCATTCTCGACCCACTACCTGGATCTCAGCGCAAAAGCAGTCTCTGGCGCTGCATCGAACAGCTACAGCAGCACGAGCAGGAACAGACCCACTGCCTCTTCTCAGGCTTGATCGGTATCAGTCATAACTGTACAGACCTCTCCCGTCTCAAGGATAGTCTGGAATCCGCGAAGGAGACACTGCGAATTCAGAAGGACATCGGCGAGATGCAGCAGCCCTTTTACAGTAATCTTCATTGTTACCGCATCATCGCTAGTATGAAGCAGAGTGGCAATCTGGATGATTTCATCGAAGAATATTTGGGGCCGCTCATTCGTTACGATGTGGAGAAAGGAGGTCAGCTACTGCGGACCCTCAAGCAATATTTGGTCCTGTGCTGCTCCAAGCAAGAGACGGCCACCGCTCTATATATCGTCAGACAGACACTGTATCACCGTTTGGACAAAATCGAAGCCCTTTTGGGAGAAGACTATATCCTCCCCGAGAAAAGGGTCGCGATCGAACTTGCCATCTACGCTTATGAGTACGTACACGGCCCGATCGCATGAAGAGCTTCAGTATGGTCTACGCTCCCCGTTGCTCCTGAAGCTGGCGAATCAGGATGTGACTGAACCACTTCCGTCCAGACGCCGTGCCTACGTATTGCTCTTGTTTCTCTTCGGGAAGATCCGGGTGCCCCCATATGACGTGAGCACCCTCCAGATGTTCCCGTACCGCATAGATCCGATAACCCTGTGCAACCATTCGCTCTATGGCAATCCTCTCGGTCTCAAACACATCATGATCCGACATCAGCTTCTCCCTCCATTCACTGCCGTCACAGGATGTTTCATCGGTATGGGCGCGCCTGCATCATACTTGTTGCGCTTCACATATTGGCCTGCCCCTGCTGTTCCGGTATACTGCCGATCTCGAATGACATACTCCCCGCGGCACAACACCGTCACCGGACATCCCTGTACCTGCATACCTTCAAATGCACTGTAATCCACGTTCATATGATGCGTATCTGCCGAGATCACCCTGTTTACAGAGGGGTCAAAAATAACGATATCCGCGTCTGTCCCGACAGCGAGAGTCCCTTTCTGCGGAAATAGTCCAAATAACTTGCTCGCTCTTGTCGAACATAGATCAACCCACTGATTCAGTGTGATCCTTCCTTTGACTACACCTTCGGAATACAGAATGCTGAGACGATCTTCGATGACAGGCCCCCCGTTAGGAATTTTGCTAAAATCATCTTTGCCCAAGTCCTTCTGCCCTTTGAAATTAAACGAGCAATGATCGGAGCCAATCGTCTGTAGTTGACCGCTTTTCAATGCATTCCACAGCACTTCCTGATGTGCTGCTTCCCGCAGCGGTGGTGACCAGACGTACTTTGCACCCTCAAAGTCCGGCTGATCCATGATCGATTGATCCAGTGTCAAATACTGAGGACAGGTCTCCCCCCAGATCCGGTAGCCCATTTCACGCATACGTGCAATTTGCTCCACTGCTTCCGCACAGGTCACGTGCACCACATACAGCTGTGAATCCGCAAGTGCAGCCAGACGCGCCGCACGCCCTGTTGCTTCTCCCTCCAGCATGGATGGACGAGTCAGCGCATGATGAATCGGCTCCGTGCGCCCTTCGGCGAGCGCCTGTCGAACCAGCAGGTCAATGACATCCCCGTTCTCGGCATGAACCATGACGAGTGCGCCGTACTCTTTTGCCTTTTGCAACGTCTGGAAGAGAATCCCGTCATCCGCCTGAAACTGGTTTTTATACGCCATGAACACCTTGAAGGATGACACACCCTCTTCTTCAATGATCTGCGGCAGCTCTTCTAACACCTGATCATTCATCTCGCCGATCATGAGATGGAAACCGTAGTCGATGGCGGCTTTACCCTCGGCTTTGGCATGCCACTCCTGGAGAGATTCGATTAATGGACGGCCTTTTTGTGTCAGACAAAAATCAATGATCGTTGTTGTACCACCAAAGGCTGCCGCTGTCGTTCCCGTCGCAAAATCATCCGCCGTTACCGTTCCACCGAAGGGCATATCTAGATGCGTATGCGGATCGATCCCGCCCGGAATGACGTAACAGCCCGCTGCATCCACAACCTCCGTTCGTTCGTCAGGCATCAGTCCGATGCCAATCTGTGTGATTTTACCCTTTTCGATCAAAATATCTGCTTCAAAGGTATCTGACGCTGTGACCAACACACCGTTACGAATCAATTTGCGGGTACTCATGATATCGCCTCCTTGGTTGATTGATCTCTAACCGATTGCAACATCGCAATCGCAGACTGACGTTCATTCCAGGTTACAGGTTCCTGCTCAGGCACAAGCTCAACCATCTCAATCGCCCCATCCACCGGACAAACAATCGAACACAGATTACAGCCAACACAGTCCTCTTCCACCACTTCCAGATAGGAGCCGGACGGGTCGGTCAACATATCAATACACTGATGCGAGGTGTCCTCACAAGCAATATGGCATTTGTTGCAGTTGATGCAGACATCGCGGTTGATGCGGGCGACGACTTTGTAGTTCAGATCGAGATTGCCCCAATCGGAGTAACGCGGAACCGTCTGACCTACCAGTTCTGCAACGCTGCTCAGACCCTTTTCATCCAGATAATCGTTCAGGCCATCAATCATGTCTTCCACAATGCGGAATCCATGATGCATGGCTGCGGTACATACTTGGACACCTGTAGCGCCCATGAGCAGAAACTCTGCGGTATCCCGCCAGTCGGATATGCCACCAATCCCTGAGATCGGTACACCAACTTCAGGATTACGCGCACACTCGGCAACCATATTCAGTGCGATGGGCTTTACCGCTGGGCCACAGTATCCGCCGTGTGCTCCTTTGCCGCCCACATGCGGCACGGTATTCCACGAATCCAGATCCACACCTGCCAGGGAGTTAATCGTATTGATCAGAGAGATCGCATCCGCGCCACCTCGTACAGCTGCCCGGGCAGTTGCCGTAATATCCGTGATATTCGGCGTGAGCTTTACAATCACCGGTGTAGTCGCCACTTCCTTCACCCACATCGTCTGGAGTTCGACCAGGTCAGGTTGCTGACCAGAGGCGGCTCCCATACCACGTTCGGCCATGCCATGCGGGCAACCAAAGTTCAGCTCCAGGCCATCGACGCCGACAGCCTCCACCTTTTTGACAATCTCATGCCACTTCTCCCGCGTAGGTTCCACCATCAGTGAAGCTATAACCGCACGGTCCGGGAAGTGTTTCTTGGTCTCGGCGATCTCCCGCAGATTCACTTCCAGCGGACGATCGGATATCAATTCAATATTATTAAACCCCGCCACCCGTTGCCCACCAAAATGGACCGCCGCGAAACGCGAGGATGTATTGATAATTGGCTCACCCAGTGTCTTCCACACCGCACCACCCCAGCCCGCCTCGAACGCACGCTGAACCTGATATCCCGTATTGGTCGGTGGTGCAGAAGCCAGCCAGAATGGATTGGGTGATCGAATACCTGCCAGATTAATGGATAAGTCAGCCATAACGATCCCTCCTTGGTGTTGTTTGAACTTACTAGTTACACTGGAATATTTGGTCGTGCTCAGGATCTCTGCGTAGTAGTGGGGTTTCTGGATAACACCTAAATTCTAACGAACCGTACACCTCTTATTGGGCTCATTAGCGGCATTTTAAAAATCTAACGAATCGTAGAAAGCTTATTTGGCTGTAATCGCTCATTTCGGCTTCATTTCAACAGGTATTCGTCAAAATAAGACGTGTGAGATTCGTTAAATTTTCCAATCCTCGGTAATTGCCACTATAAGGTGTGTAGGGTTCGTTAGCGTGTCAGGTACACGAGAATTTGATGTACCCACACTTCTTGCTCAGATCTGATCTACACCTATATCACTCTAGCAGTCCCTTGCGCCCTCCCACCCTCGCCTCTCCTTGTATTCTCTCCTTACACCCTTTCATTGCACGGTTTCCGTGTACTCTCCACTTTCCCTTGTCTCCCTCGCTGCTCACGCCGTCTCTTCCACCTGTCCAGGTAATGCCTTCATGACTGCGCCGGCAGCCAGCTTACCCTGCTGTGCAGCCGAGACAACCATCGCCTCACCCTGGCCCTGACCAAAAATGACATCTCCTGCCGCATAGATCTGAGGATGCGAGGTACGGTACGTATGCGGTTCGATCTCAACGACGCCCCATTGGTGACGCAGCCCAAACGCTTCGATTAATGGTAATAACCGATGCTGCCCAATCGCCCGGATGACCGTATCACATTCAATCATGAACTCCGATCCCTCCACAGGCACGGGCAACGCACGCCCACCACCAGGCGGGGTAATTAGCTCCATTTTCACGCATTCCACAGCTTGAACCCGACCGTTCTCGTCTCCAATGATTCGCTGCGGCATCGTAAACCAGCGGAACTCCACACCCTCCTGCTTGGCAAAAGTATATTCAAACGCATACGCCGTCATCTGGCTTTCCCCGCGCCGATATAACATCTGCACCCGCTCGGCACCAAGACGTACCGAACAGGTCGCTGCATCTACCGCCGTATTGCCCGCGCCAATAACGGCAACCTTCAGACCATTCAGCGCGGGCGGAACACCTTGCTTGGTAGACTCCACCAGTTCAATGGCATCATAGACACCTTCCAATGTCTCCCCTTCAACGCCCAGCTTAGGTACTGAACCCATGCCACAGGCCAGAATGACCGCTTCATGCTGCTCCAGCAACTGCGAAGCAGGGATATCCACACCGATACGCACCCCATAACGGATCTGTACACCAAGTGCCTCCACCTGCTCCACTTCCCATAGCGCAACCGATTCGGGCAAACGGAAGGATACGATGCCGTACGTGTTCAGTCCCCCGCCTTTGGGTTTTGCTTCATAGATCGTCACCTCATATCCTGCACGCCCCAGTTCACGTGCTGCCGACAGTCCTGCTGGCCCCGCTCCCACAACAGCAACGGTTCTCCCATTGGCAGGTGCTGCCTGGAATAACGGCTCATTCTTCGCCCGCGCCCAGTCGGTGGCGTAACGCTGCAAGTCACCAATGCGAATCGGCTTCGACGATTCGTTCAGAACACATGCACCTTCACACAATTCCTCTGTGGGACAGACACGTGCGCAGCTGGCTCCAACCGGATTTGCATCCATGATGGTGCGGGCCGATCCTTTCAGGTGCCCTGTTGATATTTTGCTAATAAAAGAAGGGATATTAATGTCGGTTGGACAGGCTTTGATACAAGGTGCATCGTAACAGTACAGACAGCGGTTTGATTCCTCCATCGCTTCCTTGCCTGTCATGGCGGGTTTCATCTCGGCAAAACGACTCTCCCACCCATAATCGGATAACGTTGTTCCTGAGCTGTTCATCAATGTCATGCACCTCCTGAAGTTTGATCCGCGCAGCTTCCAGCTACTTTTACAGACTAACCAGATGTTCGTACGTTTCCGGCCTGCGATCGCGGTAGAACTGCCACACATTACGCACCTCACGAATCATCTCCGTATCCATCTCGCCAATGACGACCTCATCCTGATCCCGGCTGCCTATCGCTACCATTCTGCCTCGCGGGTCCACCAAGTACGACTGTCCATAAAATTCACCCATATTCCACGGCGCTTCCACGCCGACCCGGTTGATGGCTGCAACGTAATAGCCGTTAGCTACCGCGTGAGCAGGCTGTTCCAGTTTCCACAGATATTCCGATGTTCCCGCAACCGTAGCAGACGGATTGAACACAATCTCTGCCCCCGCCAGTCCAAGCAATCGTGCCCCTTCCGGAAAATGACGATCATAACAGATGTACACACCCACTCTGGCGTAGGCCGTATCAAATACCGGAAACCCGAGGTTACCTGGTTTGAAATAATACTTTTCCCAGAACCCATTTGTACCCTCACCTGCTTCCACATGCGGGATATGATGTTTGCGATATTTCCCCAGATACGTACCATCTGCATCAATGACGGCTGCCGTATTGTAATACGAAGCAATGCCTTCCACCTCATACACGGGTAAAATAATCACCACCGCAAGCTCCTTCGCCAGTTCCTGAAAACGTCTGGTCGTCGGTCCTTCCGGCACCGGTTCAGCGGATGCATACCATTTGGGATTCTGCTCTGTGCAAAAGTACGGCCCATAGAATACTTCCTGCAACCCGATGATCTTGGCGCCTCTTGCAGCAGCTTCACGGACCAGCGCAATGTGTTTCTGAACCGCAGCTTCTTTGTGTATCTCAACGGGAGCCGAACCTTCAATTTCATGAGAAGCCTGGATTAATCCGATGCTGATTTTGCTCATAACGTCACAACGCCTCCTCGGGTAAAATGATTGGTTGGTTCACTCCACTACACATCCTCCGAATGGTGCGATATAACACTTCCGTGCCGAGTCCAATATCCTCCGGGGAGGAATATTCGCTGGGATGATGACTGATGCCGTCCTTGCTGCGGACAAAGATCATGCCATAATCACACACAAGCGATAGGGCCAACGCATCATGGAACGGACCACTCATCAGTTCTGGCAAAGTAACCCCGATCTCTTCCGCGGATGAACGAATCACAGACTTGATTGGCTCTGTACAATACCGCGGCTCACTATTCGTATCCTCTGTCAGCGAGTAGGTTAGACCATATCGGAAACTCACATCATCCAAAATGTTCATCAATCGGGCTTCAAGCCGGTTCCTGCGCTCCATCTCCATGTCTCGTAAATCTACCGTGAAGCTGACTTCCTCCGGGATGATGTTCCGTGAGTCTGGAAACACCCTCAAACTTCCCACCGTACCTACGGTTGGTGCTTCCGGGTCTTCTCTCACCATATCGTCAAAAGCCGCAATGACTTTGGCGCTGCCTACCAGAGCATCATGCCGCATCCCCATCGGAACGGAGCCCGCATGACCCGCCATGCCTTTCATCGTCACGGTAAGCCACAACGGACCCGAAATGCCCGTAACCAGACCTACTGGTGCATTCAGCGCTTCCAGCACCGGCCCCTGCTCAATGTGCAGCTCCAGATAACTGCCAATGGAACCTGGCGGATAGATCGCCTCATCAAAATCCGAAGGAGAACATCCAAAGGCTTCCAGCGCCTCCCGACGGGTCACTCCGTTTTTATCCTGCCGCTCCAGTTCGCCTTCTTCCAACTGACCGGTTATACCACGTGAGCCGAACAGGCCTTTGTTAAAACGGGAACCCTCTTCATCGCAAAATGCAATTACCTCAATTGGCATACGGGGCTGAATGCCATTTTCGATCAGGCACTGCACGGCTTCGAGTGCACCGAGCACACCAATCGCTCCATCATATCGACCGCCATACGGCTGAGAGTCGATGTGGGAACCAATCATGAGGATTGGCAACGACTGATCCGCACCTTCCAGACGACCTATCAGATTACCGAAGGGATCAAGTCGTGTCGTCAGACCGGCATTTTCCATCCAGAGACGAACTTGTATGATGCCATCCATATCTTCCGGGGTCAGGGCAAGTCGGCAAACACCCGTCTCCGAGATTCGGCCAATCTGTGACAACTGCTCAATTCGCTCATTCAGCCGAAGCTGATTAATGACTTTGCCTGTTGTGGTCTGCATCCTTCCTCGCCTCCTTGCGCTTATTTTCGCGTAATGATATGAAAATTTTCATTTTGCTTGCTAAACCGTAAACGCCTGTCGTACCTGTGTATGGCAACTAACCTGCGTCCAGACTACGTAGCGCAATGAGCAAACTTCCAGCGATCAGATCCAGCTCATCCTCGGTGGTGACAAACGGCGGAGAGATCGTCAAAATGTTTGCAAACCCCGGTACGGTATCGCCGTTCTTGCCAATCAGGATGCCATCCCTTTTACAACTGGCGAGTACCTTCATTACTTTATCCGCCTCCGCAGGAGATCCGTCTGCTTCAATCAATTCAATGCCACAGGCGAATCCGAATGAACGGATATCCCCCACAATGGACAGCTCCAGTAGTGGCTCCAGCTTCTCACGAAGCAGGTATCCCAGTTCTTCCGCCCGGCTGACCAGATTCTCTCGTTCCAGAATCTCCAGATTTGCCAGTGCAACCCGGCAGGACACCGGATTTCCGCCAAATGTATTCACATGGCGAAAATGGGCATCCGGTCCGGGTTCGCGGAACGTGTCATACAGATCGGCTCGCACGGCCGTTGCCGATAGCGGCGAATACGCACTGGTCATGCCTTTTGCCATCGTCACGATATCTGGCTGTACACCATAGTTCTGATGACCAAACTTCTGCCCGGAGCGACCAAAACCGCAGATTACCTCATCCACAATGAGCAGCACGCCATAGCGCTGACAGATCTCTTGCACGGTACGCATATAATCCGGCGGGGGCACAATCATGCCGCCTCCTGTAATCACTGGCTCCATAATTACTGCGGCAACCGTCTCAGGACCTTCCCAACGAATCACCTCTTCATAGATGGTTGCACATTCGAGTCCGCATCCATCCTTGTTTCGTCCAAACGGACAGCGGTAACAATACGGTGGTGGAACATGAGAGAAACCTACGCCGAGTGGCTCGTATTTGATCTTGCGGGCGGCTTGCCCGGTGGCGCCCAGCGCTCCCATGGAGTTACCGTGATAGGCACGGTGACGGGAGATGAATTTGTGCCGAGTAGGCTCACCATTCTGATGGTGGTACTGACGGGCTATTTTGAAAGCCACCTCATTCGCATCTGAACCTGAGTTGGAGAAGAATATTCGATACTCCCCCTCCAGCCATTCATTCAGCTTCTCCGCCAGCAAAATCGCCGGTTCGTGACTCTGCGTCATCGGGACATAAGCGAGTGCTTTCATCTGTTCGTAGGCACTCCTCGCAATCTCCTCACGGCCATGGCCCACATTCACACACCACAGTCCCGACATCGCATCCAGATAACGCGTACCATCCTGATCGGTGATCCAGCTACCCTCCCCACTCACTGCAATCATCGGATGATCGTTATGAGGCGAGATGTGATGCCACACGTATTTGCGATCCTTCTCCAGCCATTCTTCCTTCGTACTGCCAAGCGGCTGAGGCTGCTGATCCACAGAACTCATTCGTCATCCTCCTCCACGCGCTTATTTCACAGCTTCTTCATAGATGCTTTTCTTCAGCGCTTCATCCAGGTTGGCGGCTTTTTTGATCAAGCCATAGTTCAGTGCAATATCCGCAGTTCGGGTAAATGACTCATCAACAAAGCTGCCGACTTGCTGTTCCGTAAATCCTTCCGGGCGGATCAGCTTTGCAATCTCTTCGAGCATCGTGACCTGATGTTCACGGGTGGTGCTGCCATCCGTCACATTACTCATCACGATATCCACCGTTTCATCCTGATTGTCGATGGCGTAATTCCAACCTTTCAGAATGGCACGGGTTACTTTGACCGCAAGCTCACGGTTGTTGTCTACCCAATCCTTCTTGGCAATCAGCGTATCCTCCAGCATCCCAACACCGGCATCTTCAATATTGAATACATCCAGATCGGATTCTTTCATCCCACTTTCCAGCACCACGTGAAATTCGTTATAGATCGTTGCCGTCGCCACATCTACCTGATCGTTGAAAAACTGATCCATCGTGAACCCCTGCTTCACCAGTTCAATATCCTTCTTCGGATCCAGGCCATTCTTCTCCATGAACGCGAGCACCTGAAACTGCTGACTGCCAAACCAGGTACTGACCTTCTTGCCCTTCATCTGAGCGGGAACAGTAATGCCTAGGGACTTCTTGGCAATCAAGCGATAACTACTCTTCTGTGAGATCTGGGCGAGCGAGACGAGTGGCAGACCATTATCCCGGCTGACCAGCAAACTGTCTACACCCGTAATGCCCACATCGGCCGCGCCATTGACCACCTGCTGCTCAATCACGATATCCGGCCCACCTGGAATAATCTCGGCATCAATGCCTTCATCTGCAAAAAAACCTTTTTCCTTCGCTGCATAGATCCCGGCAAACTGCGCCTGCGGCACCCATTTCAGTTGAATTTTCACTTTGGTTAACGGTTGATCTGCTTCGCCCGCCCCTCCTGAACTCGCAGCAACAGGCTCAGCCGCCGGCTCGGACTTCGTAGAACATGCACTCAGCATCGTAACAACCAACAGGACCAATACCAGCAAACCCGGCTTCAACGTTTTGTACATGTACAGAACAACCCCCTGTTTATATACGATTTATCAAGCATCAGTCCGTGTTCAAAAAGTCTACTTTTCAGTACCGTGGACTTTTTGAACAACCTCAATCACGTATTACGATCTATGAATCTATGGTTGGTACCCTGATGTAAGTTAAGGATTTATGCGTGCACGATTCCACGGAATGAGTCGCTTTTCTGCCAGGACAACCGCTTCATACAACACAATGCCGAGCGCGGCGGCGATAACAATGCAGGACCAGGCCAAGGGCATGTTTGCCAGTCGAATCTGATCCGAGAGCAAGTACCCCAGCCCCTGGGAGGCGATGAAAAATTCACCCACAATGGCCCCAATAATACTGGTCGACATATTGATCTTCAGACCGGCGAAGAGGGAAGGCAGCGCGTGAGGCAGTCTCAGTTTCCAAAAAAACTGCATCCTGCTCGCGGCAAGACCACTCAGCAGATCACTGTACTGCGGCTGAATGGAAGTCAGCCCTTTGAACAGGCTGACGGCCATCGCTGCCATCGTAATCACCGTGACTACTGCAATACGCGACCAGATCCCGTCTCCGAACCAATTGTTCATAATCGGGGCAAGGGCCACAATCGGAACTGCGTTCAGTGCCGACAAAACCGTAACCGCCGCCCTGCCGCTTGTTGGAAAGAACGATGCACCTGCCGCTGCCAGAGCACCCAACAATGAACCGAGCAAAAAACCTCCCAGCATTTCGGTTCCGCTATACATCGCGTATCGAAAGAGCATATTGGCATTTTCCTGAATGGATGCCGCAATCGCGGAAGGCACAGGCAGTTGGTAACTTTCCAGCGAGAATATCCAATGAAACAACCTGAGCTGCCAGAGGGCGAGAAATAACACACCCGCACCCCAAGGAAGCATGCTCAGTACAATGGAGCGCCTGCGAACGCTGGTACCCAATCTGGCCTTTTCGGCTTGTCCCTGTTGTCCGTGAATTTCTGATCCTGGAGCAGATGTTATCTGTGAACCCGTGAGGGGCGTAGCCGCGCCAGTTACAGCAGCAATCGTCACACCTTCATCACTTTTCCGGCTCAACACACTACCTTCACTCATGTGGCCTGACCTCCTTTGGCCCTGAATTCAGGCTGCCAAGGGGTTAGCCAACGTTCAGCCAGACTGATGGCCAGATACGAGATCAGGCCAATGCCAATGCTAAGCATGATGGTGGCCCAGAACATACCAACTTGGGCATGACCGTAATATAACGAACTGACCATCAGGACGCCGAGTCCGTCGGGAGCTCCCATTAATTCCACAACGATGGAGGAGGTCACCGCCAGCGGAGCAGCTATTTTCATACCAGAAAATAGTCCCGGCAGTGCTGAGGGCAGCAGGCATTTGATATATCGTGCAGTCAATGAAGCTCCACAGGAACGCATAAGCTCCAAATGCTCTGGTGCTGCACTTTTCAATCCTTTCAACGTATGGATGATGATCGGGAAGAAAGTGACATACGCGGCCATAACAATTCGGGCCCACTCCGCATTGTGGATGATCCCGTACACAATTGGTGCGAGACCAATAACCGGAACCATCTGTGAGGAGACAACATATGGAGATAACGTGCGCTCTAGCCAGACAGCCCCGCTCATGAGTAGAGCCAGACCCAGACCAAGCAACGTTCCCCCTGCAAAACCAATGGCTGCATTGCCAAACGTGACAGCCCCCTGCTCTGCGAGCGTACTCGAGTAACGAAACAAGGCTGCAAGGACTTCGTGCAGATAAGGAAGGCGAGACGCCGCCTGCTGAGGTGACAGGAACAGTTGGAGCATCCAGGCGATTCCTTCCCATAGCACCAATATGGCCATAATCCAGATGACAACCCAGGATCGATATCCCGGTTTAAAGAACCGCAGAGACATGAGATTCATCACGCTCCTCGTAGAAGCAGTTGCGAATGGTTGTGATCATGTGGTAGAAGGCTTCCGTTTCTCTCAGTTCACTATGACGTTCGGAAGGCAGATTGACGGAATGAATGGAATGTACTTGCCCCGGATGTGCCGAGAGCACGATGATCCGGTCGGACAGAAATACGGCTTCGGAGATGCTGTGTGTGACAAAGAGGAAGGTCTTGCCTGTTGAGCGCTTGATCTCAAGCAGCTCCAATTGAAGCTTTTCTTTCGTGAATTCGTCCAAGGCAGAGAAGGGTTCATCCATGAGCAGCAATGGCGGATCAAGTGCAAGTGCACGTGCAATGGATACACGTTGCTGCATCCCGCCACTGAGCTGCCATGGATAATGGTCGGCGAAGCGGGTTAACCCCACCATTTCAAGTAGTTCACCGCTAATGCGGCGGCACTCCTTCCGGCGGGTACCCAGCAGTTCCAAGGGCAATTCCACATTGTGACGAACGGTGCGCCAATCGAACAAGGCGGGTGTTTGGAAAACGATGCCGAACTGTCGCTGTAGTCGAGCCCGCTCAGGATCCTGACCTGCAATGCGTACGGTGCCTGAGTTAGGTTGAAGTAGATCACCCACCAGCCGGAGCAAGGTCGACTTGCCACAGCCGGAAGGGCCCAGCAGAGAGACAAACTCATTGGACTGGATCTGGAATGTAACATCCGACAAGGCAGTCACTTGTTGTGTACCTGTACCAAAAACAACGGACACATGATCTACATCAATATGGCAGGCTTCGGGGACTGTGGCTGAGGATATGGAGGACATGGGCATTCTCCTTTGTGAGAAGTTGTTTTCATTGCACACCAAGGCTGAATGGGAGGTTTATATACACAAACGTAACAGGTTTTGCTTGTTAGATAATACTATATCGCTTTGGGCGGGGATTACATTATACAGTGTGTTTTGAGTATGGGCCTGTTCATGTTACACAATGTAAAATGAGACGGATTCTCATATACATACATGTGAGTTTTCTTCGTAGATAGCTAACATACATTTCACCTAACAACAAGCGCACGATCATTTGTATTTATTGATTAAATATTCGGAAAATATGACATATGCCCTCGTATTCTTGCTCATTTTCTTGTATAAAGATTGAATAGAGAATCCAGAAATCGGGGTGGTCATGATGTTTGATTGGCTGGGATGGAGAAAAGGATTGCCGCTGTGGCGATCGTATCGGTTGAACGCACATATGAAGGAAGATGTGGAACAGATTTTTGAGGGGATTGCCGAGACGAGACGGCAGCTTATGATGGACTGGGCAGATGAACAATGGAATCACCTGGATCGTTTGCTTCAACAGATACAGTCGGTCCGATTACAAGATGTATTACAAGGTTCACAGCAACGAAGCAAACTAGATACATGGTTTCAATCCAGTTATATTCGAGCCATAGACAGTACGGAGCTATTCATGCTGAACGAACAGAATCAGGTAGTATTCTCTACATATAAGAAACATATTGGACAGATCTATGAGGATTACGAAGCTTTAATTGGACCAGGATTGAAATACTCCAGAGCAGATCGTCATGGTAAAAAATGCTTGTATGGTCCATATTCTGATCCACTGACGTTGGATATTGGTCCACGCTCGTCCGCTTTTCACGATGATGTCACCTTGCTGTTTATCTCCCCAATCTTGCAGGAAGGTCGATATGTCGGTTCATTATGCAGCCGTGTACCCGGGGATGTACTCGGTGACCTGATCCAACGAGAATCAGGTCATATCTATCCCGATTCCGGTGACAATTACCTCTTTATGGCTGAGTCGATATTACGGCCCCATCTGCAACCCGGCACCGCCTTGTCCCGAAGCCGCTTCGAGGATCGTACTTTTACACATGGGGAAAATCTCAAAGATGGTGTCACCACCGAATGGGGTATCGTTTCCGTCAAGGAGCATACCGAACTGGAACTCATGTTCACTGATCCGTCGACCGGAGAACTACACCCCGGAGTAGCAAACACCATTCAGAATGGTTCCAATCTGTTTGTAGCTTTTCCTGGCTACTCGGATTACCGCCATATTTCTGTGATCGGCAAAGGCATCACCTTCCAGCTGCCACACTGTCCTGATCGCTGGGGCATGATGTGTGAAGGGGATCTGGAGGAAGTGTATCGGATACGAAGCATCGGCTGGCGCCAGTTCAAGCAACACAGTCTCTTCACGCTTTTGTCAGGCGTTGCAGGAGCCGCCCTTGTCTATGCCTTCACTGGTAGTGGATGGGGCGCGGCAGCGATGGCAGCATTTAATGTGTTATTTGGATTCTTCACTGCATTACAGCTGCATCGCAGCCAATATCAACGAGTTCATGAAGACTTGCGTCGCATCAGCCGATTTATTCGAATTAACGCCGAAGGCAGGGGTGATCTGACCCAGCGCCTGAACACGTCTGCTTTTGCCCAAGATGAATCGGGTGAACTGGCGAAGTGGATCAACAACATGATTGACTCTCTGGAAGGCATTATGCTGAAGGTACAACTTGCCACGGTAGACGTTATGGATAATCAGTATCAGATGCGAACTTCAACAGAGACAACCCAAGGTACAACTGAGCGTGTGAATTACAAGCTTGGTTCGATGATTCAGGCCATTCGTACCCAACTGGAAGATCTTGACCAGGCCAAGATTGCTGCTGATCACATGCGCATAACGCTGCAACAACTTGAGACCTCTGCTACCGAACAGATCAGCGTGGCTCAGCAGGAAGTGGAACGAATCGGCGATAAAATGACCCAAATCTCAGGAGCGGTATCCGATACTAACCGTACCATCCTTTCCTTCATGGATACCATGAAAGAGATTTACCGTGCACTGGCTGTCATTGATGAAATTTCAGCTCAGACCAATCTGCTGGCTCTGAATGCTACAATTGAAGCCGCACGCGTGGGCGAACATGGCCAAGGGTTCTCGGTCGTAGCAGGGGAAATCCGCAAGCTAGCCGAGTTATCCCGCTCTTCCACTGAAAATATTCATCAGATTCTGGACCGAATCTCAACGGCAGCAGGAGCGGCATCTCAATTAATCACAGAGGGTGATCAGGTACTGGCTGAAGGAACAACACTGGTTCAGGCCGCTTCGCAACTTTTGCAAAATGCTAC
Source organism: Paenibacillus sp. BGI2013 (assembly GCF_002843485.1). Taxonomy (NCBI): domain Bacteria; kingdom Bacillati; phylum Bacillota; class Bacilli; order Caryophanales; family Paenibacillaceae; genus Paenibacillus; species Paenibacillus sp. BGI2013. The sequence continues at coordinate 620,681 of NZ_PJFA01000002.1, read as the reverse complement.
CGCTGAAGAACCTGAGCGCATACAAGTCGTGGATCAAGTGGTCATGCTGATGGAGAATATTGCTGCAATCAGCCATCAGAATCGGGCGACATCTGCTGAGGTAGAAGCAGAGATGATGGAGCTGATCCGTGATATGTTGCAGGTTCAGCATTCTTCGCATAATGTGGAAGCCATTACGGTCTTTCTGCAACAACTCGTGGGACAATTCCATCTGAATCACCCCGCCAAAAATGCTGTCATCTGACGTCATCGTTGACGCGGATTGGAGAAATAGCTAAAATTTGATGCAACTGTTCCTTTTGAAATTGTCGTATCATTTATAATAGAAGATTTCCAATCTGAACCGATGAAAGGGTGGTCTGCATGGAACTGCTTCAGGATTCATTTGGCCGGATACATGACTACATCCGTATTTCTGTTACGGACCGCTGTAATTTACGCTGTGTGTATTGCATGCCCGCAGAGGGTATGGAGTTTGCTCCACATGATGAGATTATGAGCTACGAAGAGATTGCACAGGTGCTGAAAGTGCTTGCTCCGATGGGCATGCGTAAAGTTCGGCTCACGGGGGGCGAACCGCTGGTACGGAAGGATCTGCACAAGCTCGTCAGCATGATCTCGGCAATTGACGGGATTGACGATATTGCCCTGACTACCAACGCTCTTCTGCTGGACAAACAAGCTCAGGCGTTGAAAGATGCTGGGTTGAACCGGATTAACATCAGTCTGGATTCCCTGCGCGCTGATCGCTTCTCCATGATTACCCGCGGCGGAGATGTGAACAAGGTACTGAAAGGCATTGAAGCTGCAACAGCTGCTGGCCTTGCTCCGATCAAGCTGAATGTTGTGCTGATGAAGGGTATCAACGATGATGAAATCAAGGATTTTATTGCAATGACGATTGATCAACCTCTTCATGTGCGTTTTATTGAATATATGCCGATTGGACAGGCTTCGGATTCATGGCGCAAATCTTATTTGCCGCTGGAAGCCGTGACAGATGTATGTGCTGAAGCAGGCTGGACGGTAGAAAATACAAAAGGCCCTGCGGGCAATGGCCCATCACGTAATATGAAAATTGCGGGCTCCGAAGGCACATTTGGATTGATTCATCCCGTAAGCGATCACTTCTGTGACAATTGCAACCGACTTCGGTTGACCGCTGATGGACATATCAAAGCTTGCCTCTACTGGTCAGATGAGTATAATGTTCGCCGCTTCGTGGATGATCCGAATGCCATGGCGGCACTTTTCCTCAAAGCGCTGGGTACGAAACCGAAGAATCATGAGATGGCTCTGGCTTTGGAACAAAAAATGCAATCGCACACGCCGACGGTACGCCGCATGTCCCAGATTGGCGGATAACAACAGTACGCAATATAACTCAACCGCGTATTCCTGCATATCGATATATATCTTTACCGTCAGGATGACCTCTTCACACAACGGATGAGGTAACGCTGGCGCGGTGACCCCTGACGTGAATCAGCATTCATAACGTGAAGTGGAGCGTGTCATAAGGCATAGGTGGATAGCCAAAGCAGACAAGAACATGATGTTCTTGTCTGCTTTTTCGTTATATTTTCATAAATTTCTGAAAATCATCAATTCCCCTGTTTCATTTGTTGAAAATTTAATTAATATACGTTATGCCCTTATCAGGCCTTCAAGATCAACCTCATTCTGACGATGTATACAATACATCTAGATGATACACATACATTATAGGAGCTGAACCTTATTGAACATCGTTGAAGCACTCGTTGCAGCAAGTCCATATTTTAAAATTATGCTGAAAGAACACGATATCATGATTGCGGTAACCGACACGGAGAAGTTCTGGTATTATGTTCCCAGCAACGAACTCGATCTGGGCATCAAGGCTGGAGACCCCGTTTCCCTCGATGACCCTACACTACGCCGGGCACTTATACATGGGGAAACTTCAGCGAACCGTATTGATGCGAAATTCTATGGCACATCAATCAACTCGGCGGCCACCCCACTTCGGGATGAACAAGGAAATATCGTGGGCACACTTGCCATTGGTTTCTCTCTTCAGAACGAGGAAAAACTGGAGTACTTCACTGAATTGATCGGCGGTATCAGCGGAAAATTAACAGATATGGTGCAGACGGTAGCCGCCCAATCCGAGCAATTGACGGCATCTTCCACGCAAATTTTGGATAATACCCGCATGGCTGTGCAGAACTCAAGCGAAGTGAACAAAGTCGCCGCATTCATCCGTGAAATCTCAGAACAGACCAATCTGCTCGGCCTGAATGCAGCCATCGAAGCGGCCCGAGCAGGTGAAGCAGGCGCCGGATTTAGCGTCGTTGCATCTGAAGTGCGTAAACTTTCTACAGGTACCAAAGAAGCTACGGTGAATATCGAACGTTCCTTGAAAGATGTTCAGCATTCCATTCAGCAGATGGAGCAGGAGATCACATCCATCTCACAGTCTAGCAACCAACAAGCGGTGCTGGTAACCGAGTTCAGCGAGGTCATTGATCAGTTGAACAGTGTAAGCCGTGATCTGAAAGTGTTTATTGAATCCATGTTGCTGAAGGCGGAATAGATCCGATTACGATGAACTTAACTCAAATGACTAACCATATATAAGAGACGCAATACCGATGCATTATCGAGCACTACATATTCCTACTCAATAACTAATTCAACAGGCTATGCTGATTACCAAATTCAGCATCCACATTGAACTCTCCGTGCGATTAACGTCACGGGGAGTTTTTTTATTTTAACAAGTTGTGCCAGCCACATCACGGTCCTTCTATGAATAGATGAGCTTCCACAGCATCATACACGCAAGCCCAACCATGACTACAGCGGACAACCGATTAAACACCAGACTGATGCGTCCAGTTCGATCCGTTCTGCCAATCACCCTGCCTGCGCCTGCAAGTCCCAAGAACCATATCCACGATACAGCCGCGGCTGTTAGGGCAAAATAAATGCGCTCCACCCCTTCATACTGAAGTGAACTGGTGCCAATCACGGCAACCGTATCCAGCAGAGCATGAGGATTGAGTAAAGATACCGATGCGGCGAACGCAATTTGTCGCCCCGCTGACATTACCGTCCCCGAACCTTCCACAGATTCGGACGACCTCCAGATACTCCATGCCATATATAGCAGAAACAAGCTTCCTACTGCATACAACACATTCGCTAGCAATGGCCATTGCAACAAAATGAGCGACACCCCTCCAACGGCTGCCCCGATCAGCAGCGTATCACTGACCCCTGCCGTTATTACAGCAGGCAGGGCATGTATATAACGCCTCTGGCTCATGCCTTGGTTAAAAATAAATACATTCTGCACACCCAGTGGCAAGATCAGGCCAAACGCCAGAACCACTGCGTGAATAACAACCTCCATCGCGCTTCCCCCTTATCTCTGTATTCCATAGTAGGGCAGATGATGGCCGACGTAACCAACCACTTGGATGGCATCAGACCCAACCAAATGATATATTGTTTGTTACAAAGAAAACCGGAGGTGATTCTGCCAGTTATGGAACGTTCTGATTCTCGGCTAAACATGGGGTGGAAGCCGAACCCTTCTCTCGACTTGCCCTTGTATCGCCAGATTGAAGCCTATGTTCGGCAGAAAATCACAACGGGCGAATGGTCAGCAGGATATCGTCTCCCCTCACAGCGAATATGGGCTGAGTCCATGGGGGTAAACCGCAGTACATTGGTCACTGCCCTTGATAATCTGGCTGCCACTGGTCTGATTGAAGGCAGACATGGCGGGGGAACCTATATTTCCGGCTCCGGTTGGCATGGTATGGCTCACGAAGCGATGCCCAACTGGAATGAAGCCATTGAGGAGGGCTGGTATTATCCCAACCTGCCCGAGATCCAGCAGATTAATCAGGCTGAATTCCGACCTGGCATCATACGTCTTGGTACAGGGGAGCTTTCCCCGGAACTGATGCCTCAGGATGCTTTTAACGACATTCTGCACTCCCTGTCCCATCGTTCTCGTACACTCAACTATCTGGAACCTCAAGGAAGCCTGGAGCTTCGTGAGGCTTTATCCGTCCATTTGCAGACTACCGGCATTCAGGCCTCTCCAGATTCCATACTAATCGTGTCGGGCTCTCTTCAGGCGCTGCACTTGATTTCGGTCGGACTGCTCCCTCGCGGATCAGCGGTTCTCCTGGAAAAACCGTCGTATCTCTATTCGATTCACGCCTTTCAATCGGCAGGGTTGAAAATGAGTGGCATCCCTATGGATGACGAAGGATTGCATATTGCACGTCTGGAGGATGCTGCGCAGCATGTCAAAGATCAAGACCACATCTCGCTTCTCTATACGATCCCGAGCTTCCATAATCCCACCGGCTCTGTGATGAGTGATCACCGCCGGGAAGAACTCATGACCACCGCTCGAACAATAGGCATCTCCATACTGGAGGATGCCGCCTACAGTGATCTGTGGTTGGATAAACCTCCTCCGTCATCGCTGAAGGCGCGTGACCAGGAAGGACGGGTGCTGCATATGGGTACTCTGTCAAAGGCAGTCAGTCCTGGACTGCGCCTCGGATGGATGGTTGGGCCAGAGCCGGTCATTCGCCGTCTCGCAGATATCAAGATGCAGACCGATTACGGCACCAGTTCACTCGCCCAAGAAGCTGCTGCCCTATGGTTCGCCGAAGGACATCACTCTGGACATATGGAACGCCTTCGCCCTGAACTACGCAGACGCAGAGATATCATGCTGGAGTTGCTTCAACGTCACTTCCATGGGATTGCGGATTGGGAAATACCCGCTGGTGGATTTTACATCTGGCTGCAATTCACCGTATCCCCTCTCTCTATCCGCCAATTGTTCCATACCTGTCTGGAGCAAAACGTACTTATACACCCGGGTTATCTGTATGACCGGTTAGATGCGAGTCACATTCGGCTCTCTTACGCGTATGCTTCACCTGATGAGATGGAACATGGGTTAAAATGCCTCGCAGAAGCTGTCCACAGGCTCATGGATTCTGGCTCCTAACTTCGAATGTTGGTTCCTGATTTCACAACCAAAAAACAGCCTTGACCTGAAAGGACCATGTCCTTCAGATCAAGGCTATTTGCGTACGTTTCGAAAGTTTGGCCAAATACCAGAGCGGACAAATACCAGCTGTGTTTTGGGATACTTTCGAATGTTTTACCCTTTTACCGCACCCTCCGCAATACCCTCCATGATGAACTTTTGGAAGAACGCGTATATCAGAATAACCGGAATCGCAGTCAGTACTAAGGATGACAGAATCAACGGCCATTCCTTGTTGTATTCCCCAAACAGCATGTTCGTGGACAGAATCAGCGTATAACGATTCACATCGGTCAACATGAGTAGTGGCAACAAGAAGTCATTCCAGATCCACAGGAAGTCCAGAATCGCGATGGTGACTGTGATCGGCAGCAAGAGTGGGAAGATAATCTGGAAGAATGTCTGGAACTCATTACATCCGTCCATCTGAGCTGATTCTTCCAATTCACGCGGAATGGACTTCACAAACCCGTGATAGAGGAAGATTGCCATGTTCACGCCAAGTCCGATATAGATCAGGGCCAATCCGTACGTGCTTCCCTGTACACCCATGCCTTTGGCTACCCGTGTCAGCGGAATCATGATCGAGTGGAACGGTACCAGCATGGACGCAACAAACAGGAAGAAGATCAGGTTGCTCAAACGGCCTGAGGTACGTGACAGCTTGTATCCCGCAAGTGAGGCACAGAAGACGATACCACCGATCCCCAGAAAGGATACAATTGCCGAGTTCATGGAACTGCCCAACAGATTGATTTTGTTAAACGCGTCCGAATAATTCTCCCAGTGCAACGTTGTTGGCAGCGCGAGAAAAGATTGGAACATCTCACCCTGTGTTTTGAAAGAGTTCACAACCGCCATGTAGATCGGCAGCATGGCGACGAGAGAGCCCAGAATCAGCAGCAGTCGAATCAGATAACTGTTCAGTCGTTGCATCCTCATGCTTCCACCTCTTTCTTCTTCATGACGGTGATCTGGATGAGTGTAAAGATGAGTACGATGATGAACAGCACAACCGATTTGGCACTCGCATAGCCGTATCTGAAGTTGTTGGAGAATGCTTCTTCATAGATGTTCATCGTGATCACCTGCGTGGCCCGACCCGGTCCGCCACCAGTCAGTCCATATACCACTTCGAACACTTTGAATGCTCCGTTCAGCGTCAGGAAGAAACAGATGGTCACGGCATGAGTAATCATTGGCAACACCACATTGCGCAGTACCTGGAATGCGTTGGCCCCATCAATAACAGCCGCTTCTTTGAGACTTTTCGGCACACCCTGGAGAGCAGCCAGATAGATGATCATCATATACCCTACACCGTTCCAGAGCGATACGATCAGAATGGAGTAAAATGAAAACTTCGGATCACCCAACCATTGCTGGTCGAGGAACGAAAAAGCCAGTTTCTCTGCGAGCTGTGGCAGCACCTGAGAGAAGATGAAGGTCCACATGAAAGCACTGATGATTGTACTGATCATGTTAGGCATGAAGAACAGCGTCCGGAAAAGCCCTTTGCTGCGCGTTCGTGACTCAATCAACACAGCGAGCAGCAAGGCAATTCCATTTTGCAGAATCAGCATAAATATTACATATTTCATCGTGAACCACAGAGAGTTCAGAAAGTCTGGATCTTCTTTGAACAATTCCACAAAGTTACCCAGACCGATAAAGCTGTAATCCCGATTGAGTCCGTTCCAATCCGTCAGACTATAGAACATGCCACTAAACGTGGGATACAGCAGGAAAATCGCATAGATGACAAAGGCAGGCGCAGTGAACGCGAGCAGTGACAGATACTTCTTGAACACATTCGTAGCCATTGGTTCTCCCCCTTTTCACTCGAAGCGGATGATTGTAAACGAGGGAACGAAGAACGTTCTGCCTGCCGTATCATCTGCTTGGAGACTGTGACGAAACAAAGTACCGCTAATTTGTTGACAAAACTCTCAGACCGTTGAGATTTGCCAACAAAAGCGGATACTCCATTCCTCACAGCTCCTTACTTGTTGACTTTGTTGTAGGATTTCCACGCCTTGTCGAGCGCATCGATAACCTGCTGTTGATTTAATTGCCCAGAGTAGTAGCCTTGCAACGCTTTGCCTGACTCGTCTTTCACCGCTTGAGGGAGGGATGGGTCCTCATAAGCTTTACCTTCACTCACATATTTCTGGGCATCGTCTACCCATGGGAAGCTCTTGAAGTCATGGATCTTGGCAATCGGATTGAACTTGAGTGCTTCGAAGAATGCACTTGAATCCTTGTCATCGAGAATGTAGTTCACGAAATCGAGTGCCACTTCTTTGTTTTTGCTAGATGACGATACTGCCAGTGAAGTGGAGGTGCTCAGATTGATTTTGGTATCATCCGGATTGTCATTGATCGGCATTGGTGCTACACCAAAGTTCAAGTCCGGGTTGGACTTCAGAATGGTTTCGGCAAACCATGGTCCCTGAATCCACATCGCTGCGCTTCCAGATGCGAAGGCTGCTGAACCATCATCTCCGCCCACTTCCAGCGCTTTGTCCGTTCCATTGGCATTGACGAGATCGAAGATATCGAACAATGCTTTCATATCGGAGAAGGAGCCCTGATCCTGATTCATCTTCTCCACGAAGTCTTTGTGCTCCGACTGAGTTAATGCACCCACGGTAAGTGGCAGGAATAATTGCGGAATCCAGGCTTCTTTGTAGGACAGTTCAAACGGTGTAATGTTGGCTGCTTTGAGTTTCTCCACGACCGCTTTCATTTCCGTTAACGTCGTTGGCACTTCCAGCCCTTGCTCTTCAAAAATATCTTTATTGTACAGATAGCCCCATGATACTGTTTCCAATGGAATAGCTACGATTTTACCCTCCGCATCCGTTATGGAAGGTTTAACCGAATCCAGCAGCTTATCGACAAAAGGTTGGCCCGACAGGTCTTCCAGATAACCAGCTTTGCTGAATGGTGGAATCTCATTGACTGCATGCAGGGCGAACACATCCGGTGCATCATTGGAGGCGAGGCGAGTCTTCAGAATCTGAGGTGCATTGTCCGCAGGCGGCATCTCCAGTTGCACGTTCACTTCAATGTTTTTCTCTGCTTTCTCCTTGGCTTTGAACTGTTCTATATATTTATCGTAATGTTCTTTCAGCCGAGGTTGTGCAACGAATACTTTGAGTGATACCGTGCTGCCTGATGCGGATTCCTCCTGCCCATTGTCCGTTCCTGCATTGGAACCGCAACCTGCGAGCAGAACACTGACCAGTACCGCACTTGCTACGCTTTTCCATACTTTCATCTCTTATGACCTCCCGGTGTGTAACTGGTTTGTCTTTCATAGGCTCATTATATATCAGAAAATGAAAGCGCTTCATTGGACAAAATTAGAGTTGTGTATTGGATTATTTTAAACCTTAATCCTGCCGCAAATGCTCTCTCAAACGTCTAATTCCGTACTACTGCCTGATTTACCTGCTATACGAGCCTGTCCCTTCCGCATCTCCCCTGGAGAAACTCCGAAATGCTTCTTGAAAACACGATAGAAGTAGGACACATCTTCATAACCCGCCATCTCGGCAATATGCTTGAACGGAATCTGTTCATCCATCACCCATTCTTTCGCTCTCGTCATACGTAATTGGACAACATAGTCGGTCACATTCACCTCATACTCTTTCTTGAATACCTTGCTGAGATATTCCTTACTGACAAAAAAGATCTGGGCGAGCTGCTCCAGGGTAATCATCTCCATACAGTGCTGCTCCATGTATTGCTTCACCTCATTCAGGTTCAGCTTATTCTTGAACTTACGCTGCGCAATCAGCTGCTCCAAAGCTTGATAGTACGGAGTCGAAATCCATGCGATCGTGGATTCAATGGAAGCCAGCGCAGCCGCAGGAGGTAGCGCCGTTGCTTCGGGCCGCTCGTACAAGCCATTGGAGACGCACAACTCATCCAGCAAAGCCTGTAATTCATGAGCCACCCGCCCAAGCTGCCGAGGTCTGTTAATCTCGCATCGTTCCAGCTTCTGCTGTAATTGCTGGAACCACTCACGCAGACTCTGACCGTTCAGGTCATTAAACCGCAGGCGGGCCTGCTGCTGAAACAGGGAGAACTCACCTGCGAACGAAGATGGGTACGATTCCCACGATTCAGGTGCTGATTCAACCTTTTCCAACTCCCTTGCACATTTAGCAAGTACACCATTCAGTTCATCCGGATTCACCGGTTTGAGCAGATAATCTGCAGCCCGATGGCGGAGCGCATGTTTTGCATAATTGAAGTCATCATATCCGCTCACCACGATCACCTTGATCTGTGGGTACTGTCCGCTCATTGTCTGTAACAGTTCCACACCGTCTGTACCGGGCATGCGCATGTCCGTAATGATAATGTGAGGCTGATGCTGCTTGACCAGTTGAATGGCCTGCTCGCCATCCTCTGCCTCACCTGCAACGGTCATGCCAAGTTCATTCCAATCTCCTAGGTTGCGCAAAATATCCCGGTTCCACGGTTCATCGTCCACCAACAGCACTCTGTACAGTTCCTTGTTCACAAGGCTTCGCCTCCTGTATTGCAGGGGATTCGTACCGTAACGCTTGTCCCCTGTCCGTATTCACTTTCTATGCTCATCCCATATTCAGGTCCAAAATGCATTACCATTCGTGAGGCCGCATTGACCAGTCCAATACTTGTACCTGAACTCCACACCCGATCAGCCTGCCGGGTAAGCCGCTCCAGTCTGGACTGCATCTCCGTTAGTTTCTCAGCATCCATACCCACGCCGTTATCACAAATTCGAATGGTTACATCTGTAGGTTCACAGACGACCTTAATACCCAGCTTCCACTCGCCCTGTTTCTTCTCCAGACCATGCAAAAATGCATTCTCCACAATGGGTTGCAAAGACAACTTGGGGATATAACACGCCCGAAGTTCTCCGGTGATTTCCAGTGTATATTCAAGCCTGCCGGCAAAACGCTGCTTCTGAATCAGCATATAATGCTCCAGCTGGTCCAGTTCAGCCTGTAGAGGGACAAGTCCATCCGGCGCTCGCACAATATAACGAAACATCTCGCTCAAGGCTCGAATGACTTTGTAACTGTCTGCCGGTTTTTGCGAGTAGACCATGCCGCCAATCATCTGCAACGTATTTTGCAGGAAATGCGGATGGATCTGGGATTGCAGTGCTTTGAGCTCGGCCGTCTGCTTCTCCAGATTCATCAGGTAGTTGTCGCGAATATGTTCCCGAATACGACTAGCCATGCCGTGCAGATTTTTCTCCAGCAGACCAATCTCATCTACCCGGCCACTTCGCACCACTTCCCTGTCCTTGATCAGTTGAATACCCTTCATAGAATTTGCCAGTCTGACAATGGGCTTTGATGTGCGCCAGGCCACCAGCGCAGCTAGTCCCACAGATATGACAGTGGCCAGGCCACCCACAACCAATCCGTATTTCATCGTTTCCAAGGCACTTTCGTTAACAACATGGGCAGGTACAATCTTGATCACACGCAGTCCTGACGGCTCGATGGAGTGAAAGAATACATATTCTTTGGCTGTACGGATAAACCCCGAACTTTCTTTTGTGCCTGCCAATTTCTCCAGTGCTTCCGCTGAAGGCTGAATCTCTTGGTTTGGCTGATAGACCGGACTGCCCGTGCTGTCAGCAATGTATACCGCATAGTCACCCCGGCTATCCAGCAGCTCCAGGGTCTGGTTGAACTCAGCCCACTTGACCTCCAGACTGATGGCGCCGATCTGTGCCTGATCCTCGAAGCGGTTCATGCTGCGGGTCATGTGAAACTTTTGCGGATCGTCCGGATCATTGATAATCGTAAAATCTTTATGTTGTGCAAAAAGCTCATGATATCCTTCCGGTATTTCCGATACCGCTTTGATGCGAGAATCCATCGAGTTGAAGGTGAACAAGGTGTCCAATTCCTTCAGGTACAGTTCAACGCCAAATACATAATTGCCAGCAGAATAGTATACACTGTTCAGCATATTGAACATGGCCTTCTGTTCATCGAATCGGCTGGCCGCCGGCGCTTCCTCGTTCAACGCCAGATATTGATGCAATTCGTCACTGATCTGAATCGAATAGATAATGTTGTTCATGCGCGCGAACTGTTCACCCAGATAGATGGAGGCCCAGTTCATATTGGCTCGGTTGGTCTCCATAATCTCCTCTTCCATGGAAGAGCGGGTATTCTCAGCAGCCATAGCGGTCATGGCAATGACGGGCAGAACGGCCAGCAGCGTCATGGTAAGAATCAATTTATTGCGAATGCTACGTTTGAAAGGATCTATCAGCTTCCGATAACATTCGGTAAACACAGCGCATCCACTCCTGAGCTAAAATAGACAAACGCCCCAGCATGGAAGCTGAGGGCGCTTTGGTCTTTATATTCGTTTGGAAATGTTAAAATATCACGTTATACAATAGAATGAATGGTTACACGAGATCACTACGTGGTCAGAACAACCCTCTGATCGCTGTTATCACCGGATTTTTTTGATTCCCTTTTCTAAGGGGAAAATCCAGTGATAAAGGCGAACGCTCCGCTTCCTCAGGTTATTTCTGCCCTCTCCGTTAACGTGCACATGTTAAATTCAACTTATATACCTATATTTATTATTTCCTATTATTGTTCAATGATCCGTATGCCCCATGGCTCCAGTTCGATCTTCTCTCCTTCAGCAATCGGGGTTCCTGCCAGAAGTTCAGTTCCTTTTCCATAAGCATTCACGAAAGATGTTGCCTCATTCGCATAATTGAAATAGTAGCGAATCGTGTTCCCCTGATCGTTCACACCTGTCTTCACAATGATAGGAAAAGCCAGCTCCTGATCCGCTCCCCATACGCCCGCTTCCTTCATGACACGTTCCAACAACTTACGGATCACCGCAGAACTGGTATAACAGCCGACATAGGTTGCTTTGCCTTCTCCATAGGCATTCTGGGTAATTGCCGCATATTCACCCCAATGTGGATGATCATACCAAGCGAGTACTTCAGCCGTTGTTGGTGTAATCAGTTCCATCCAGGTGTGAATCTGGTTCTGCTCCTCACCAACCTCGAATGGATCATTGCGCAGCGAAACATGTTTTGGCTCTACAAAAAGGTTATAACTGATCCCGCAGGCCTCACTAATCAGGCCGGGCTGGCGGGTAGAGCGTACCTTGATATGCTCATTTGCAAATCCGCTTTTGAACGAGTAGACGATATGTCCGCCATCCTCTACGAATTGATTTAATTTTTCCAGCAATGCATCCGAAGCAGCATACAGAGCAGGTACAACGAGCACATCATACTCCGTATAACTCTCAACCGATGGGTCGATGAGGTCACAGCCAATGTTCATTTTATACAATTCATCGTACATCCAGCGCACCACGTCATTGTAGTTCTTGTCACTGGTGAAGTTAAACCCAAACCATTTGATTGATGTCAGTGCCTCATTGCTGAACAGCACAGCCACCCGATTCGTTTTCTTCAGATTCACGAGCTTTGGACTCAGCCTTGCAAAATCCCTGCCAATGGTCTTCGCTTCGTTGTACACCGGATTCGGTTCAAAGTCATGACTGAGCAATCCTTTCCAGTACGTCTCAAACGAATTGTGCAACGAATGCCAGTGCCAGTAGGCAACCATATTCGCTCCTGATGCCAGATGACTGAATGCCTGCAAGCGCAGCTGCCCCGGATAGGGAACCCAATGCCAGAAAGCCTGCGCTTCGGTCTCCAGTACCAGATAATTCGATTGTTTGGTCGAACGCGCCACATCCCCGCCGAATGAAATTTCAATGCCCGTCAGATCATCTTGGGAAGGATGGTAGATGTCCACACTGGTGATGTCAAAAGGTTTCGATGCGGCAAAATGGTCCACATCCCCTTGAATGCCGTAGGAATATCCACGCCAATCGAAGTCAAAGTTCTGGGTAACAAACTGTCCTTCCTGTTTGTATTCATTCACGATCCCCACTTGCCAAGCCAAAAAATTGGTTACCAGCAGACGCTGGAACTTGGCAAACTCAGCGCCCAGACTGCCGTTAATCGTTCCTACAACAGACGGAAAGTCCTCCCAGCTATTGATCCGATTGCTCCAGTAATCAAGGCCAAATTCCTTGTTGAGTTCATCCAGAGAACTGAACTTGTTACGCATGTATTTCACGAATTGCAGTTGTACATTATCTCCAGCCGTATTGTAATGCTTCGTCTCGTTATCTGTCTGATAACCGATTACCGCTGGATGTGTGCTTACCCGAGAGATCAGCTTGCGGATGATCCGCTCGGCATAGAATAGATAGGTTGGATGTGTAATGTCCATGATCTGTCTTGCGCCATATTTGCCAGGTCCCTGTGAGGTTGTAGCCAGAACGTCCGGATGTTCCTTGACCATCCACGTTGGAACAGCATACGTTGGTGTGCCAACGATAACCTGAATCCCTGCCTCATGCATGGCATCCAACACGCGGTCTACGGAAGAGAAGTCAAATACACCATTCTGCGGTTCATGGGTACTCCAGGTTGATTCTGCAATGCGGACCACGTTGATCCCTGCATCCTTCATCATCTGAATGTCCTTGTCCAATCTTTCGTAGGGCATATATTCATCATAATAAGCTACGCCATATAATAATTTGTCCATGATTTAATCTCCTTTTTAGGTGGAAAATATAATGATCTTGACGTGTGCAAGAGTTGACATATTCCAATCCATAATGGTAGCGTTTACATTAATGTCGGTTAAAGAACTTGGATTGTTCAGCAACCACTTCAAACGCTGATGTGTTAAGTGGATTAACCATGCTCACGTTAAACTGATTATAATGAAGTATACTACGGGTGCCGATTGTATAAGGCAAGTTGTTTTTACCCTTTTCCGAGGTGAATGTTATGGATATCCGATCACAGCTCCGAGAAATGCCACATCATACGCTGGCCCACTGGCTGCCTATTATCGACTGTAACATCAAATTCTATGGTGCGCACAGCCAACAAGTACCCTATGGATGGGCGATGCCGGAAGAATCACATCCGGGCTTTGAGATTATGTTGATCATCGAAGGTACGCAGGAGAGTGTGATTCATGGTTATACCTATACCGTGGAGGAAGGTTCCATTCTTCTCATTCCTCCCGGGTTCAAACATACAAATCAATGTGTATCCACGGAAGGCATGACTTATTTTAGCGCTCACTTTAATGTGGATGATCCGGTCTTCACCCTGAAGCTGATGTCACAGCACAGCCGAATCTACGCAGCAGGTACGGCTGATAATGGGAAAATACGCGTTGTGCTGGAGAGTTGGATGGGGATGATTAACGTATCTGAAGCCTACACGTCCACTGACAAAATGATCATGCAGGCACGCATGTTTGAACTGTTCGCCCTGTTGTCCCAAGCCGCTGACAATGAACCGGAGTCCACCCCTTCCGTTGCTGCTTCACATGCACCAGCTCCAACAGCCATGCATTATGCGGGAGCTATAGCAGAGGCAATCAAGCAGGCATTCCATGCCCAGCTTCGAACCAAGGAAAGCAGCGTATCCACGGTCAAAGTAGAGCAGATTATATCCTCGTTTGGCATCAGCCCGGGATATGGTCTACAGGTCTTTCGCAAGGTGTACGGACGATCGCCCAGGGCTTACCTGTCCAGCTTGAAGTTGCAGGAGGCCAAAGTGCTGATCGAACAACCAGAGCTGTCGCTCGGGGAAATTGCGTGGAAGCTAGGTTACACCCATCTGTCCCATTTCAGCAGACAATTCAAACGTTGGACAGGCCAAAGCCCGCTTCAATATCGCAATCATCATGCAGATGCATCAGGTAATCCTGTATCCTACAGATCGGAATCGAGTCCAGAATCTTGATTACGGATACGTTCGTACTCTTCCGGCGTGTTCATATTACTCATTTGCATCGCTACTTGATGAACGCCCGCTCTTTCAAGCTCTTCCGCTTCGACATAACAGCAACCGATCTCTTCAAGCCATCGCATGACTCGAAGATGATCCTGTATCAGACGCTGCTCCAGATCAGGGAGCACTCGTATGTGGTAAGCCCCTGCAAGAGGGTGGACATGTCCATCCACGCGTGGAACGATAGCAGAATAAGAGTCATGCGACTCGGCCAGCTTTTTTATCCCATCAAAAAAAGACGTTTGCAGGAGCGGCATATCGCAGGCGCAGACTAGATTCCATTCCGTACCGGAAGCCTCCAGTGCCGCGTGAAGACCGGCGAGTGGCCCCTTCCCCGGATAGTGATCCTGAACGCATTCGTAGCCCATTGTACTGTAGGTTGTCACATTGGGTCCGGCAGCCACGATGATACGGGATACAGCGGGTCTCATGGCATTTGTGACATGTTGCAGTATAACGGAACCGTTCAGTTCCAGCATGGCCTTGTTGGTCCCCATGCGACTGGATAAACCTCCTGCCAATATGATGCCTGTCCATTCACGCGTGTTCATGTTGTTATCCTCCCTCCTGGTAACGATATGTGTTTGACTACATCAATTTCAAAACGTTCGCTATGCATTGAATCCCCTTTCAACAAATGATACATTGAACAATATGCATTTGAAAGGAATGGCTTAATTGGACAGACCTGCACCTTCAAGAGGCAATCCCTCATTGGTTTCTCTGAAACTATATAACTTTTTCATATATGGAGCCATCTCGATCTTTGCCGGATTCCTGCAGTTGTATCTGCAAGAGATTGGTATGACCAAACTGGAGATTGGCAGTCTCATGGCGATTGGACCCTTTGTATCCTTGTTTGCCAACCCGTTCTGGGGTTTCTGGAGCGATAAATCTCGCAACATTCGTATCATTCTAATGATTATGATGGGAGGCACATTTGTGCTCGCCCAGGGTGTATTCTATGCGCCCACTTATACATGGATCTATGTAGCCATGATTTTCTTTTATTTTTTTCAAAGTCCATTATTTGCTCAAACTAATAGCCTGATTCTCGGATATATCGATGGGACAAACCAAAAATTTGGATCATTCCGGCTCTGGGGTTCACTCGGTTGGGCACTGACTGCCGTCGCAGCCGGACCGCTCATTGACCGTTTTGGCATCGGCAGTGTATCCATTATATTTGCGTGCATGATTGCCACCGCCTTTGTATTATCCGTATTTCTGCCTAGACAGCCAATCGCTTCGGATACACCCGTGGTTACTTTTCGGCGGTTTGGCAAAGTCATGTTCAATCCGTATTTTATGGCATTTATCGGCCTGGGTGTACTCGTATCGGTGCCTAATGCCATGAATAGTACGTTTATGTCGCTATACATAGTAGAGATGGGTGGCGATAAACAGATGGTCGGCTGGGCCATCTTCACCTCATCCATTCTCGAAGTCGGCGTATTCCTGCTGCTTGACCGCTTGCTCAAACGCAAAATGAGCATGCTCTTGGCATCTCTCATTCTGATCAGTGTGCTGTTTGCACTTCGCTGGCAGCTCATGGCACTGGCTAACAACCCACTGGAGATTGTATTCATTCAGTTGATGCACTCCATTACGTTTGGTGGATACTTCTATGTAGGCACACAGCTGACCATGCTGTTTATCCCAAGACCTTATCGTTCCTCCGGACAAGCGGTGTATACGATGGCCTGGGGCGGTCTCTCCGGCGTCATTGCCGGTCTGTTCGGCGGCTGGTTGTTCCAAAGCTTCGGTGCAGAAATCATGTATAGCATTGGCGTATTCTTCTCGCTCATCGGCGCTGTCGGATTTAGCATCATGTGGTTATCGAATCGACGTAACGGCTATCAGCCAGTTGTATTAACGGAGATGGGTAATATGGATGAGGACCGATAATCTTTTGTTAGAAAAAGTTGAAGGATTTCCACTGGAGCACTACGAGGACAGAAGAATCTTTCGATCGCTGTTATCCACGGATTTTTTTGATTCCCTTTTCAAAGGGTAAAATCCGGGGATAAAGGCGACCGCTCCGCTTCTCCAGCTTTCTTCTGTCCTCTCCGTTATGGTGTAAATAAAACGTTCAAACATTCAGACAAAAGATTAATCATAGGTGCAGTAAAGAGGAAGGCGTCTAAGGTTTGTTGCTCCTAACGAACCTTAGACGCCTTATTTGCAGCAATTTCACGAAATTCTAAAGCTAAGGAATCTCAGCCACGTTATTTCGCGTAAAAGACGCTGAAAACCCCAAAAAGACAGGCCGAACGAGGAAATAAGGTGTCTACGATTCATTACGTTGCTGGAATGTCCAAATACACTTAAATAACGTGTCTTCGGTTCGTTAGATTCTTGCCTCATACGCACATCTATGGCCTTAGCTCATTATCATGTTCATGTTCATGTTCATGTTCATGTTCATGTTCATGAGAAATTGTATTACTACGTCTAAAACTGGACCTGGCTAGACCCAGAAAAACAAAAAGGGCATCCTTCGCCATGATCATGACGAAAGATGCCCTCCCTTTAACTTATAACTTGGCTGCTTACCAGCACTCTGATGAACAAGCCATAAATTTCATCCAGCGGCCTTATGCCTTCGGCAGTTGGAACGAGCTTTTCAGGGATACGACCCGGTTAAATACCGGACGTCCTGGCTCGGAATGTTTCGGATCTACACTAAAGTAACCGTGACGGAAGAATTGGAATTTATCCTGAGCATTCGCTTCTTTCATCTCTTGTTCCACATACCCATTAACAATCTCAAGGGAGTTCGGGTTCAATTGATCCAGGAACGTTTTCTCCGGTTGCTCTTCCACAACCTCAGTTTCAGCCCCAGCTACTGCTACTTCGACCTCTGCTTCTGGTGCTTCATCCAGGATCAACGGCTCATACAGACGGAATTCAGCAGGTACCGCTTGAGTCGCTTCTACCCAGTGGATTGTTCCTTTGACTTTACGGCCAGTGAAGCCACTGCCGCTCTTCGTCTCTACATCATAGGTACAATGAATCTCGGTCACATTGCCTGCTGCATCTTTGATCACATCGTTACATTTAATGAAGTATGCATGTTTCAGACGAACTTCGTTGCCAGGGAACAAACGGAAATATTTGTTCGGCGGATTTTCCATGAAATCGTCTTGTTCGATATAAATCTCACGGGAGAACGGAATTTGGCGATTACCCATCTCTGGGTTCTCCACATTGTTCTCTGCTTCAAGCCATTCCACTTGTCCTTCAGGATAGTTGGTGATGACCACTTTGAGTGGGTGCAGAACAGCCATCGTGCGTGGAGCTTTCAGTTTCAAGTCTTCACGTACAAAGTGCTCCAGCGTTTGCAGATCGATAACTCCATAGTTTTTGGAAATGCCTGTCTCATATACAAAATCACGAATAGCTTCCGGTGTATAACCCCGGCGGCGCAGACCCGAAATCGTTGGCATGCGCGGATCATCCCATCCATCCACATGACCTTCGTCCACAAGCAGTTTCAGCTTCCGCTTACTTGTCACCATCTGGGACAGGTTCAGACGACCAAATTCATATTGATGCGGTTGGTTCTCCATCTCACACTCGGCAATAACCCAATCGTAGAATGGACGTTGATCCTCAAACTCCAGGGAACAGAGAGAGTGCGTCACACCTTCAATCGCATCTTCAAGCGGGTGAGCAAAGGCGTACATTGGATAGATACACCATTTGTCGCCCGTGTTATGATGATGTGCATGAGAAATCCGGTAAATAACCGGATCGCGCAGATTGATATTCGGTGCAGACATATCAATCTTGGCACGCAGCACTTTCTCTCCGTTCTTGAATTCACCTGCACGCATACGTGTGAACAGGTCGAGATTCTCTTCCACCGAACGATCACGGTACGGGCTGTTCTTACCCGGCTCCGTCAGCGTTCCGCGCATTTCACGGATTTCGTCGGCGCTTTGGTCGTCGATGTAGGCTTTACCTTTTTTAATCAACAAGACAGCACGGTTGTACATCTCGTCAAAATAATCCGAGGCAAAACGTTTCTCATTCCACTCGTATCCGAGCCATTTCACGTCTTCCTGAATCGATTGAACGTACTCTACATCTTCCTTGACCGGGTTTGTGTCATCAAAGCGCAGATTCGTTTTGCCGCCAAATTCGCCGCCCAGTGTAAAGTTAATCCAGATCGCCTTGGCATGGCCGATATGCAGATAACCGTTCGGTTCCGGAGGAAAACGGGTAATAACTTCCTGGACTTTCCCAGACCGGAGATCTTCGGTAATAATATTTTTGATAAAGTTAGGTGGGGTTGTACGATTGTCCACAGGTATCAAACCTTTCATGAATGGATTGGAGCCTTAGGGAATTGCAGCAATTCCGGCTATAATTCCTTAATAACGAAGTCATTTCCTGAAAAAATCTATTTTCTTGGAAAGTTTCGTACGCGTTTCATTTAAATATACCTTTAACGGGGGAGGAGTTCAATAAAGAACGGCACCAAAGTCAGGATAAGCCGTGCATAAATAGGCCCTAAACCATTTTGACGGGTTCGCTCGAATCATGTAGCATGATAGTAAAAACAAATTAAAGGGAGGGTTTCCCATTCCATCGAACTCGCTTAAACTGACCAAAGAACAGCAGGATGAAGCCATTCGCACCATCCAGTCGTATTTCGAAGAGGAACGTGGCGAAGAACTCGGCGATCTGGCCGCTTGGGGTGTCCTCGACCTGTTCATGACACAGCTCGCTCCCTACATATATAATCAGGCACTCCGTGACGCACGCACAACGGTCAATCAACGCATGGCCTCAATGGAAGAAGACCTGTTTGCACTGGAGCAAAAGTTGCCCAAGACCTCCCGTTAATCCACTACAAACCAAACCTATACTATACAAAGAAAGAAGGTTGCATTCATGTTTACCTATTCATTGGATGAATATACCGAACTCCGGCCACTGGCCATGGAACATACCAAACCGCTGTTTGAACTGACGGATCGCTCGCGGGATCAATTGAGACATTGGTTGCCGTGGGTGGATCATGTGACAGAAGTGGAACACACCTCGAACTTCATTACCAACGCGTTAAAACAAGGTGCCGAGAATGGCGGATTCACCGCCGGAGTATGGTCAAAAGGGGATCTAGCTGGCGTCATTGGATTCCACGAGATTAACTGGACCAACCGCTCGGTAAGCATCGGATATTGGCTTGGCAAAGGTTTTGAGGGTCAGGGCTTGATGACAAGCGCTTGTCGCGTTCTGGTTGATTATGCTCTGGTGACCCTGGACCTGAATCGCGTCGAGATTCGCTCGGCAACGAATAACAAACGGAGTCGTGCTATCCCTGAAAGACTCGGATTTGTTCTCGAGGGTGTCATTCGTCAGGCAGAGAAACTGCCTAAAGGTTACGTGAACCATGCGGTGTACGGCATGCTTCAGCATGAATGGGAACTCTTGCGCTAATTCGCCTACATAATAAATCGGAGTGATCTCTCCCAACATAATGAATCAAAACGAATACCCTCGATCTCCACGTAATGTGGTGACAGAGGGTATTTTATTGTATTCAATGACTTTTATAGTGCTCGGACCATACCACCATCCACGATCAATGAGGTTCCGGTAATGTACGTATTGGCTCCGGATAACAGGAATACAACCGCTTTGGCAAACTCCTCTGGTTGACCATAACGGCCCAGTGGAATCTCTTTACGGAATTGGTCAGATACCTCTTCCTCACTGATTCCATTCTGCTCAGCCCGTGCTGCATCCAGCTCACGTATACGGTCTGTTGCAATACGTCCTGGCGCCACCGTGTTGATCAAAATTCCGTATGGGGCCAGCTCTTGAGACAAGGTCTTCGCCAATCCAAACACGCCGGTACGGAACGTGTTGGACAGCACCAAACCCGGAATGGGTTGTTTCACTGAAGTTGAAGCGATATTGACAATGTGTCCTCCACTTTCTTTCATATAAGGAAGAGCACCGCGAATCAGCCTTACATAACTGAGTACATTTAATTCAAATGCACGTTCCCAATCCTCATCCGTCAGTGACTCAAATGAACCCGATGGCGGGCCACCCGAATTGTTCACCAGAATATCAATCTGTCCAAACATTTCTGCTGTCTTGTGAATCAGAGCCTCAATATCTTCCTTGCGTGTCACATCGGTTGCACAATATTCCACATGTCCGCCACCACCAAGCGCCAGAAGCTCCTGCTTCACTGCTGCGAGCTTTTCTTCGCTCCGGCTGGCAAGCATGACGTCAGCACCTTCTGCTGCCAATTGAGCGGCTACCGCTTTGCCCAGTCCTCGACTGGAAGCCAGCACCAATGCTTTTTTACCTTGAAGTCCCATATCCATCGTTGTTCCTCCTCCTCAGCTATGTTTCTATTTGGTCTGGATAAAATAACCCATAAGAATATCGTCCACATATTTGCCTCCGATATAAAACTCGGAAACCAACCTGCCTTCCGTCACAAATCCACACTGTGTATAAAACGTGATGGCTCCCGGATTGCTGGAAAGTACGCGCAGCCTGAGCTTGCGAACGCCTTGTTGGGCCGCATGCTGCTTAATGGCATCCATCAAAGCTGTGGCAACGCCACAACGCCGATCATGAGGATGAACCGCAATATGAATCTCGTAGACATGACGGTTGACGGGCATACCTGTGGCTGGATTAAAGCCCACATAACCACATACCCGCTCTCCCTGCACCGCAATCAATTGACTGCCTGGCGGGCAATGCTGCAGATATTGTTGTCTGGAACGCCATTGCATCGGTGCAGGAGAGGTGTATTTGTCCCATACCAGGGCATCCAACTCCATTAGCTGGGCTGCATCTTTAATCTCGGATGGACGAATCGTAAATGTATGGCTGGTAAGCATAATGATTCAACCTTTCGTGCTATAGTCGACAACGCTGTGCGTTACAACGTCGGGAAAGTTAAGAGAGTTAAGAACGTTGAGAAACTTAGGAATAGGAAGACATTGTTCGTTTACTCCACTATTTAAGTTTTTTGTTCTATATATTGTAGCATAGCCTCAGCTTTGACTAAAATTCCACTCGGTATTGAACCTTTTCGCAAAATGATAAACACTTAACCTTGCCGTAACGTCATGGTTTATACTGATTCGATAAGGAGGGGGATGCATGATGAACATCAAAGAGGCAGCAAGCAGGCTTGGTATATCGGCGAGAGCCATTCGTTTTTATGAGGAAAAAGGATTAATTCTCCCCGCCAAACAGTCCAGTAACGGGTATCGTACCTATACGGAGAATGATATCTGGCGGCTTCAGACCATTGCTGCGCTGCGTGAGATTGGCATGTCGCTACAGGATATTACACATGCGCTCGGAGAGATTGATCAAGGGAATCAGCAGCGGCTGGAAGAATATCTGGAGCTGCAACAGGCCGTCATGTATGCCCAGTGGATTGAGCTCAAACGTATGATGGATACAACCCAGCGCATGATTGACCTGAATCGTCAGGACGGCCCGTTGGATGTCAGCCATCTGCACGATCTCGCAGACAGTGCCCGTCGCCTGCGTGAAGCCCGGCAGAACTGGCATGATCGGTGGAATTATGACATGCAGGCAGACATCCATGATCAGCGAGTGCAGGCAGAAGGCAGAGTCAGTACTGAACACCCCAATTCAGAGGACAGGCATCATTCGGCCAACCCCTCGCCTATAAGCGATGAGAATGAAGTTTCACATCCAAACCATAATGCAGGTCATTCCACGCCGGGCGATTCCAATGATACGGTACAGTCTTCCTTTTATCTGTATCACAACTATGACGAAGCGCTCGAACAGACAGCTCAATGGATCTCTCCCGCCCTTGGTGAGAAAGGACTTGATATTGGTACAGGCACAGGTAATCTGGCTGGGAAACTGCTACAGCACGGCGCAGACATGACTGCAATCGACCAATCCCGGGAGATGCTGCGCAGATGTCGTACCAAATATCCTGAGATGCATGTGAAACTTGGTAATTTTATGGCGTTGCCTTTTACCGATCATTCCTTCGACTTTGTTGTATCCAGCTTTGCTTTCCATCATCTAAGTCCAGATCAGCAACTATTGGCTTTACAGGAGATGCAGCGGGTATTAACCTCGCGTGGACGTATCGGTCTAACGGATCTGATGTTTGTTGATGCGACTCACCGTGATTCCTATATTCGGCAGGCAGAAACCACAGGACACGAGGAACAGCTGCTAGCCTTACGCCAGCGTCACTTCCCTCTGCTGGATGAGCTATGCGGCTGGCTGGAGCAACAGGGCTACGTAACAAAACATGTGCGACATAATGAGCTGTTGTACACGTTGCTGGCGGTCCCGCTGCGCTAGTGGATTATGAGCATATGCCAAAAAGGCCATCCCGCCTTGATTAAAGGAGGATGACCTTGGTGTACATCATGCTATGAAATTACATATAGATATCAACAACCGTACGCTCAGTTTCACTGCGTGCTTGTCTGAACTCATCCAGTGAGATGCTTACTCCGCCTTGACGGTAACGGTTCGCTGTACGCTTGGTACGAATGTCCTTGCCATTCACCGCTACTCGGCTCACAGCACCTTCATTCAAGTGATAGATGAACGTCACCGGCTCACCCGCATACTCGAATTCGAATTGCATACCGTTCAGCTCAGCTGGCAATACCGGGTCAATGACCAGATCGCCGCCCTCTTGACGAATGCCAAGTGCATTGGAGATCAGCTGGTTCATGTAGATTCCAGGGCCGCTGGAGTAGATTCTCCATCCGCCTTTCACTTGTACAGTCCCTTTACGAAGTTGGTCAAAATGCTCCTGCGCCTCGTAACGTGTATTAAACTTGCCGTCTGAACTGCTGAAGTACGAGTTCGCTTGACGAATCTCCGCGTTAGGTACAACCTCGCCGATACCAACCGGGTTGATCATCGCGAGACCATTCCACACCTGATCTGTCTTACCGAGCTTCGCCATCGCTTCTACGTAACGGATATGGGCATGTACATATTGCAAACCAATCTCACGACCGAAGTTGGATGCTTGCTCTGCACGTTTGAAGTGTGTGCTTACACCACCAGCATATTGAGCTGGACGATTCATCAGACGCACGCCATCCGGGCATAGGAACTGTTCACGGATCAATGCGTAATGCGATTCTGCTTGCTCCGCATTCAGCAATTCACCGATCATGCTGCGCGTCATTGGCAACAGGCGATATTGAATGCCTGTCTCTGTGTCTGTTGGATGAAGCATCAGCTTCGCTTGGTCGGCTTCTTCCATGTATACAAAGCCTGGAATCACATCTGTGCCCAGCATGTAACGGTTAAAGTCCTCACGAATGCCTTGAGCCAACACGTCAAGCTCCTGTGCAAAGTCTGCATCCTTGAATTTCAGCGCTTGCGAGAGCACATTCACGGACTGATACGTCAATGCCACCGTCCAACTGCTCACCATGTATTGCTTCAGCTGTGCATTGGCTGGTTGGAGCGTATCATCCCAGTCGCCATCTCCATAGGAAGACAG
This sequence comes from Paenibacillus sp. BGI2013, assembly GCF_002843485.1. NCBI lineage: Bacteria > Bacillati > Bacillota > Bacilli > Caryophanales > Paenibacillaceae > Paenibacillus > Paenibacillus sp. BGI2013. The sequence continues at coordinate 596,189 of NZ_PJFA01000002.1, read as the reverse complement.
GAACGTATCGTGCAGGAAGTGCGAACGGATATATTCGATCTCTTTTTTCGCGTGATCCAGTACCGTTGCCGTCTCTTCCGTGAACCCGAAGCTATGCTTGACGGTATAAGGTACTTTCTCATCCAGTATCGCATAGTCGCGAGTCGCTGTCAGGTAGTCCGCCAATACTTTCAAAGGCCAAACGATGATATCGCCATGACTTTCTTCCTGTTGAATCGCAAAGTATTTATCAAACATGAACCATTGCGGCCAGTTGCCATCATCTTCATATTGGTGGGTATAAACCATTTTGATGATATCGCGAACTTGCTCATATTTTTGCGTTGCCATAAAGTACTCCACTGGACCTTGGCACACATCTCGTGTACCCCAAGCCGCGCCACCGTACTGCTCCAAACCGTGAGGCACAGAATAGTGAACCAGCATATTGTGGGTGTACCACCAAGCCAGCGCATTTACTTTGAACAGATCCTCTGCACTCTGACCTTCTCCACGGGACAAACGGAACCCGTTCATCACACTTGCGAAGAACTCGCGGTATGCCTGCACTTCCTCTTCAAACGTCAGGCTTGAACCTGCTACCACTCCGCTGTCCGCTTGGCCTTCCAATACCCCTTGTACCTTCAGCGTCCATTCAGCACTTGCTTCCAGACTAAGCGTAACCAGTGATGCGGAACCACTGCGGATACCACTTGCCAGCAACGTTTCGTCCCCTACATTCACAGCTGCGCCATCCACCGACATGCGGTATTGCAGATCTGGGTACGTTCCTGCACTAATCGCTTGTGGATCAGCCTTGAAGATCAAAGTATCGCCATCCTGCGTCATATGCAGCGGATACTCGTATTCATTCACATTCATCGTAATCTGGTTTGTTACCAGGTAACGGTATGCTGTGCCACTTGTGGAGCGTACGTTCATGCTCACTTCGGTGGTGTGTGCCCCTGTATAGTTCGTCACGATGATCGTATCGGATGCCGTTTTGTAGATCCAACGTACATAGTTGAAGCCAATCTCGAACAGGGAAGGCATCGTCAGCAGACGATATTGTCCGTCCATTTCCACATAGATGCGTTGTCCCGCCGTTTTCGGCACGTTTAATGCATTGCGAGCATTACTGATCATTTTATTAAAATTGGTGTTACCAATAACGAGTTGTGAGTTGAAAATACCGTACATATACGATGTTGTCGTAATAACCTGTGCTCCAAGTTGCACGTTGCCACCACTCATCAGAATGTGACCATGCGGACGCTCCACAAGCAATTCTTTTGCTTTCAGAACGATATGCTCATAGCTGCCTGTGAAGAAGGACAACAGTTCCTCACCACTGTGCTCTTCCTGATGACGATCAGGGAACAGATCATGAATCTCATCTTGCGTCAGATCAAGTGTAACCAGTGGTTCACCCAGGAAGGAGGACAGTTTCACCTGTTCCAACGTATCACCATTTTCCACAGTCAGAGCCTGTACTTCATTCCATGCTGCGGTAACTTCATCTCCGAACTCCAGTGCAGAGATTCCTTCGGCATGATTAGGCTTCGCCAGTCCATAGAAGACCACCTGAGCTTCTCCGTTCAGATTCAGCAGTTCAGATTGCAATGCCGTATAGGCAAATTCATACTGATATGTCTCATTTGCCAGCGTTGGGTGAGTCAAGCTCTCTGGTTGATTCGTTTCCTTGTACGACAGACCGAAGAATTGGAATCCATCTGTGGAGTAACCAACTACTTTCGTCAGGGAACCTTGTTGCATATATGGAAATGCACCGCCCTGAGGCTGGTTTTGACGGGAACAAACGACATAGCCTTTCGCCTCATCTTCAAACACCGTATGGTCAATGTATTGTGACAGATAAGCCTCATTACTACGTACCGCACCTGGATCTGCAAGCCCAACATCCTGTCCGTATACCACATCTACGTTATGTTGTTGTCCTGTGAGCTTCACATCCCAGAACCATACACCTTGAGGTGTAGCTGTAAATACGACCTGATAGCCAATGCCTTTTTCGCTACCTTCCAGCTGGACTGTGCCCTCCCAGATCAACTGGTTGCTGAATTGTGCCTTGCTTGTAATCACCTTGCTGTTCGAACGTACACCGAGCAACGGGAACGAGCTGATATTCTCTCCCTCATGTACACGCAGGTACAGGTTGTTCAAAGATCCATCAATCTGGTTGCTGAGCAACTGGTTTAACATCGTTGTGCCGGATGTAGCTTGGTATAGGTCGCCACTATTCAAAAAGGTAAAGGATAACTCCCCGGCACTTAACCGGATCGGTTCATTAATCATCGTTGTCATAAGGTTCACTCCTTGAATTAGTTAAAATCGAAACGTTTCGATAAATCTGAAAAAGAATAGGGGCCTCTTCAAACCGGCTTTTTACAGCCCGTCCGGACGATAACCCCATCATTAAACTTTTACTTCAGCATGCAGACAGTTCTTTATTGTTCAGACTTGGTCTAAATCGAACGTACAGAGCTGCGCTCGATCATATTAATCGTTAACGTATATGAAGGGTCAACCGCTTCGCCATTGAGCATCTGGAATAACAGATGTCCGGCGAGCGACCCGGCTTCATGCTTCGGCTGGCGTATCGTTGTCAGCGGTGGATGCACATATTCGGACAACTGAATATCATCAAAACCGATCACGGAAATGTCATCCGGCACCGATACACCACGCTCTTCCAATGCCTTCAGGCCACCAATCGCCATCTCATCGTTACCGTAAAATACCGCTGAGGGAAGATCGCCCTGCATGATCATCATTTTGGTTGCACTGTATCCGCCCTCACGCACAAAATTGCCGTTCAGACGCCATTTGGACTTTTCTTCAAGTCCCGCTTCCCGCATCGCTCGCAGATACCCTTGGTAACGGAGCGCGTTGTCATACGAGTTGGATGGACCGCTGATATAAGCAATCTTCTGATGTCCTGCCTGGATCAGGTGGCGGGTTGCAAGGTAACCACCCTGCTCTCCATCCACCAACACGTTGACCAGATGGTCACTCGACAGCTGACGATCCATCACAATGATCGGAAAACGATGACCGGCAGATTCTACCAGAATATCATCATGGATGTTATGCGCCAGGATGATGGCTCCATCTACTCTTTTTTCACGCAAAAATCGCACTGCCGTTGAATCCCGTCCACCCATGGAGCTGCAAGCAATAAGGTCATACCCGTTCGCAAGGGCTACATCCTGTACACTACGGATCAACTCCGAGTAATACGGGCCCGACAGATCGGTCAGGATCAAAGCGATCGTGTTTGTCCGGCTCCGTTTCAGGTCCATGGCAAAGCCGTTCTTGCGGTAATTCAGTTCTCGTGCTGCCTCAAGCACTTTAGCCTTGGTCTTGGCACTAACCTTGCTATCCCCGCTCAGCGCATAGGAAGCAGTCGAGAGTGCTACACCTGCCAGCTTTGCCACATCCTTAATCGTTGCCATTCCACGTTCGCTCCTTCTAAACTATATATAAATTGAACTACAGAATATTTACACTGACCACTCCGATGACAGAACAACCTTCCGATCGCTGTTATCCCCAGATTTTTTGTTTCCCTTTTATAAGGGTGAAAATCCGGGGATAAAGGCGAACGCCTTGCTTCTTCAGGTTCTTTCTGCCCTCTCCGTTTTGTGTAAATGTTAGTTCAATTTATATAGAACAAATTCTAAGGTTATCTACATTTTATACGGTACATGGTTAGAACAACCACTAAATCCTTCATTATCGTTTATTAATCTTTATACATATCATAGCGATGGATGTCAATCGAAACGTTTCGAGGTGTTCTCAAAAAAAATCCTCGTTCCAATCCATACCATTAGTGATGGTCATGACACGTCTTTCAATCTGGCGCTCTATAAACAGTTCGTGCCTAATACAATGAAACTGGCAGTAAACGCCAGATTGAAACGTTTCGACATTTTCATTATAGTCGGTGTTGATAGCGATTTCAACCACTTTATCTATTTTTCACAGAAAAAGTTGAATTGTCCAATCTGTCCATCCACGTCACTCCGTTTATAGTATATACTGCATAATAGTCGAGATCCGAGAATTACGCCAGTACACCAGGGGCATGAGACGAAAAATGCGCCTGCTGACTTATGTAAGGAGACAGTTATCAAATGAATATTTCCAAGCCTATTTACCATAAAAAATCGCTGTCCCGCTCCGTTTCCTTGCAGAAGATTCAGTCCATCCCCGCTGCCCTGTTCAAGCTGCGCCATCTGGTGCAACTTCATGACCGTGAGGCGTTCTCCCGTACAGATGAGATGTGGAGCACACTTCATGTGCTATACGTCATTACTGCTGGCCAGGCCAGGCTGATCAGTACAGAGGGTAAACTGACATTAAATGCAGGCTGTGCAGTCGTTCGGCAAGCTGGAAGCCTGCTTCAGCACGAGAACAAGCGCGGCTCCCTGTCGCCAGTACAGGGCATTGCTATTGCTTTTGATTCCACTGAAAATGAACAGCTGTTCTGGCCGTTCGGGATACCAGTTCCCATTGGAAGTCGCACTCTCACCGACAGGGCAGTAGAGCTGGTTCAAGCCAGTACGGCAGGCCGTGATTCCAGCCCCTTCAGGCCACATATGCTTTTCTATGAGTTACTGGATATTTTGCGGGATCATGCGGCTCATTCTGCTCATGAAGATCACTCCTGGCTCGATGCCGTGCTCAGACATATCCATCAGATGTATACCCATCCGTTAACCCGCGAACAATTGGCACGGGATGCAAATGTGAGTCCTGAGCATTTCTCACGGGAGTTCAAGAAACATACAGGTCTTACGTTTGTTGAATATGTAACTCGTCTCAGAATCAGGATGGCTCAGGAACATCTGTTGTTCGCGAACCCTACGCTACAGGAGATTGCACAACTGACAGGCTACAGGGACACCTTTTATCTGAGCCGCAAATTCAAACAGATGGTTGGATCAGCACCAACACACTACCGGAAAATGCCCAAAAAGATTGTTTCTTTGACTTACAACTATACGGCTTCACTTCTGGCATTGGGTCACACTCCCCACATGGGTGCCGTCGCCAGCTGGATGGAAGAAAAACGTGGTGAACATGTTCATGATGGTCATGAGCAATTTGAGCAGCATTCCGAATATGAGCTTGTTAAACATACGGATCTGATTGCAAACGCTCAGCCCGATGTCATTATCGGGTATGCACCACATCCCGCTTCTGATGAACTACGTCTGATCGCACCAACCATTCTGATGCCCTTTGAGGAAATTGATTGGCAGGAGCAGCTTCTTCTTTTGGGCCGAATTACCGGGCTTGAGTCCAATGCACAGGCGTTGTTAGATCAATATCATCAACTGGAGCAAGAAGCCAATCATACGTTAGACCAACAGATGGAAGGAACACGAGGGTCCGCCGTTTGCATGTTTATGATTGGAGAGGACGGCGCTTATATCTATGGTCATGGCTGGGGCAGAGCTTCTCATGTGCTGTATCAATCGCTGAGCTTCACTCCGCCGTCACGTATGGAGCAGGATGGGCAGTTACTTACGGGGTACGTTCATGTTCCGTTGTCCGAGATTCACTTGTATGCCGCAGATCACATGTTTGTCGCCTTCCCTGAGGAACCTGCCGAACGAGAAATGCTGGATAACCTGCTGAATCAGGAATCCTGGGGCACCCTATCCGCCGTTCGTGAAGGACGTGTATACGAGATTGATGCCGACATGTTCTATGGATTTGATCCCTTGTCCGTTATGGAGCAGTTGCAGCATATCATGCGTCACCTCACATCATAATTGTCCATGCAGTAGTGATCATAGTTGTCCATGTACAAATATCACATCTTCCTCTATGTTATTAATGAGAATAATAATCATTATTGATTATACACAGGGGGAACAAAAATATGTTTGCTGCAAAAAAACGCTTTTCCGGCTTGCTGCTTATGCTCGCCATCATTATGATTCTGGCTGCATGTAGCAGCGGAACAGGCTCGACTGCCACTGAACAGACTTCGGCAGCGGGAACCGAAACAACAACAGCCTCTTCCGAGACGAACACAGACACGTCGTCCGGTTCAGACAATTCAAATGCTACACGGATCTACAAGTCATTAAGCGGAGATGTTGAAATTCCGGCTGAACCGAAACGAATCGTTACCGATATGTACGTAAGTGATCTGCTCGCACTGGGTGTGAAACCCGTTGGTGCTGTTCAATATTATTTGGAAAACCCGTTCTATGCAGATCAGGTAGCGGGCATAGAGAGTATTGGTGATCGGGCGGCGGTATCCATGGAGAAGGTTGTTGCCTTGAACCCGGATCTGATCATTACCTACTCTGATCAGGCCAGCGAAATTGAGAGTTATCAAAAAATCGCACCGACCGTGGTCATTCCGTATGGTACTTTCACCAATGTACACGACGAAATCCGGGGATTCGGAGAGCTGATGAACAAATCCGAAGCAGCCGAAGCTTGGCTGAAAACGTACGATGAACGGATTGAAGCCGCTCGCGCTAAGGTGAAAACAGTCATTAAACCGGAGGAAACCTTCTCCATCCTTGAAGTATCCGACAAAAGTTATTATGGATATGGAGACAATTTTGGTCGAGGAGGACAAGCGGTCTACAGTGCTTTGCAACTTGCCCCACTCGAAATCACCAAAAAAGAACTGATGGGTGATACCCAATGGAAAGAAATTTCGCGTGAAGTTGTTGGTGATTATGCAGGGGATCATATCTTCTTAACCGTTGGAGAGAACAATAAAAATTACCAAGGCGATTCCATCTGGCAATCCCTGCCGGCTGTGAAAAACAATCAGGTGTATGAGTTGCTGGAAGACCGTTACTGGTACTTCGACCCGATTGCGATTCAAGGTCAGGCTGAGGAATTCGCCGATATGATCGTAGAACGTGCCGAGCAAAACCGTAAATAACATAAGCATGAATACAGGTGTCCGGACAGGCTAATTAGCCTGCTCGGGCATTTATGTCATATTGAGGAGGACTTACATATGCTTCGCCGTTTTATGTCTTATTATCGTCCTTACAAAAGGCTCTTTATATTGGACTTCTCCTGTGCCATCGCTGCCGCTCTGCTGGAGTTGGCCTTTCCACTCGCCGTTAACCGGGTGGTCGATCAACTGCTTCCGGCTGGCAATTGGTCCATGATCTTAGCGGCGTGTGTCGGGTTGCTCGGCATCTACCTGCTCAGTTCCTTTTTCCATTATGCAGTGACCTATTGGGGCCACAAGCTCGGTATTAACATCGAATCCGATATGCGGCGTGAACTGTTCCAGCGTGTACAGAAACAGTCCTTCCGCTTCTTCGATAACAATAAGACCGGGCATCTGGTCTCCCGCATGACCAACGATCTGATGGATATTGGTGAGATCGCGCATCATGGACCCGAGGATCTATTCATTGCCCTCATGACACTCGCTGGAGCTTTCGGGATTATGCTGGGGATCAACTGGCAGTTGGCTGTGATGACGTTCATCATTGTGCCGCTGATGATCTACCTGTCGCTGTATTTCAGTCGCAAAATGTCCAAGGCGTTCAAGCGCATGTTTGCGGATATCGCCGATTATAACGCACGAGTAGAGAACAATGTGAGCGGCATCCGTGTGGTACAGGCTTTTGCCAATGAAAAACATGAAGTAGGACGTTTCGTTGAGAACAACGAACGTTTCCGGCTTACAAAACTAATCACCTACCGTATTATGGCCTGGAACTCTTCACTCAGTTTTATCCTGATGAAATTTGTATCGCTGTTTGTACTGGTATGTGGAACCTGGTTTGTCATTCAAGGCAGTATGACCTACGGGGAATTCATCGCTTTTGTGATGCTCTCCAATGTATTCCTCGGACCGATCGAGAAGATTAACTCTGTCATCGAGACGTATCCCAAAGGCATCGCCGGATTCAGACGTTACCTGGAGCTTCTTGAAGCTGTACCGGATGTAGAAGATACACCACAAGCGAAACCGATTCCGGATGTCAAAGGAGATATTGCTTTCCATAACGTTACCTTTTCTTATGGAGAACACAAACCTACGCTGTCTCAGGTCAATCTGGATATCCAGGCAGGCCAGACGGTTGCTCTGGTTGGACCTTCGGGCGGAGGTAAAACGACGTTATGCAGTCTGATCCCACGTTTCTACGATGTGGATGCAGGACATATCTCCATCGATGGCATTCCCGTGAAGGACATGACACTGGAATCACTGCGCTCCCATATCGGGATTGTGCAGCAGGATATTTTCCTGTTTGATGGAACGATTCGAGAAAATATTGCATACGGCAAACTGAATGCTTCCGATGAGGAAATCTGGCAAGCCATTCGCCGGGCCCAATTGGAAGAGCTGGTACAATCCCAGCCAGATGGACTGGACACCATGATCGGTGAACGTGGCGTGAAATTGTCCGGCGGACAGAAGCAACGTTTGTCCATCGCCAGAATGATCCTGAAAAACCCGCCAATTCTCATTCTGGATGAAGCAACATCCGCTCTCGATACCGAGACGGAAGCTGCCATTCAACTGGCGTTGTCCGAGCTGGCTCAAGGTCGTACGACATTGGTGATTGCCCATCGACTGGCGACCATTAGACACGCCGATCGCATCGTGGTGGTGGAGAACGGTAGCGTTGCTGAACAAGGAAGTCATGAAGAACTGCTCGCGCGCAAAGGCTCGTACAGCCGACTGCATCAAGCCCAGTTTGGGTAAATACAACGACAAAACAACCTTCCCTCAGAACTAGAGGTGAAGGTTGTTTTATTCATTTCAGGTATCCTTTGGATTTCCAAAATCGTTTTGCAAATGATTCAGCAGCGTAAGGCAGCTCCCCATTCAGTAGATCCTCATTTGCTTGAATGAGTACTTGGCGTCCACGTTCGAGCAATTGAACGGCATGTAGTAATTGAGAGCCGCCTATATAATGAAGTTCAAGCAACAACGGTTCTTCTTCCTCATCCTCGTCCTTCTGAGCCGAGTATTCGATCAACACACTTTCCGAGCCGTCCGCATGTTGGTGCAGGGTATAATAGTATTTTTCCACCTGCGTCTCCCCTTGAGCATCCACATACTCTCTTCCAATACGTAGCATAACTGGCTGGGGAACACCATCAGACATCTGACCTGCTTGTCGAAATGCATAATATAACTCTCCAATCCACAGCCCGTGCCGATCATCATCATAATAATCGTCATATGGCTCCACGACAGGCAGTGCTAATAAATCGTGGATCAGTTGGTGCGAAATTAAGGAACGGGCATACTGATAATTCGATACAGACTGCAACAAGGTGCTCCATCCTTGCTCGCTTAACTGCTGAATATCAGCAGGTGAGTTCTCCGAAAATACGTTCCATTCCGACTTCTCATTGTTTAGATAACGAAATGCTCCTGAGATCATCCAGACAGGTTCACCCGGTTGTACGATATGTTTATCAGGAGAGTTGGAACCTTGATCTGATGGCTCCATCTTAAGCAACAATGCACAATTGTGGTCATCCTGAAAATACAGACTGCGGAAATATCCCTCCGTATGCTCATCTCCATAGACCGATACTCGGCAAAATTGCTCGTCCAACCAAAATTCATAGCTGTTCAGTAACTCATCCTCCTCTCTTACAGGCAACAAAGATGGATGAGTAAGACGCTCTATGTTCTCAGCGGTAATCCGATGATCTTCGAACCAATCCGGCGCATCTGGCTCTGATTCATCAGCATGAATGTACTTTCGGTTGATTACAGGTTGTCCTTGTTGCAGCCTCTTTAACATTTCTTCTCGCCAAGGAAACGGCTCTGTATCTTCATCAATCACACATTCAGGAACGAATAACGCCAACATGTCAAAGCCCCGCCATGGTCCGAGATCCTCCCATTCTTCAAGCTGACGCTTCACATTACGCTGTCCTTGAACCTGAATCGTATATTGATCGGTACTTACCAGCAATCCACCTTCTACATTCCCTCTCACTGTCAATTCTCCATGGTTATAATCCCCCCAGAACATATCCTCCACATAGAGATTACCTGTAATATATATTTCCTGCCCACCCACGATCATATAGGGCGTTATGAGATTCCCAAGTACAACCAGATTTGAACTGGCCGCGTCGGAACTTGTATTTCCAATATAACGATCCACTGTCAGATTTCCTTCAACTAAGATCAAAAAGGGTCCTTCATCCAACAACAGTTCACTGATATGAAGATCACCAGAATGTAACCATACTTCCTCGGCTTCAAATTCACCGTTGTGCGCTTCATTCTGAGTGTACATCCAGCTCTCCTGAGGCAACTTCGTTTTCATATCGGCAAAAGACACCTTGTGACCTATCTGATGTATGGACATGTCCTGACACTCCTCATCCATTAATATATGGATAGAATCTATCTAATCTACAGATAGGACAACTACCCATTTTCATTATACTAGAGGAAATATACACCATTCCATAACAAAAACCCTCACCCGAGTAGAATGAAGGTTGAGCTTGTGAACGACAACAGCCCCAAGTCCATTAAATACATATATGATCTAGTCCATTCTTATAACTTCCCACCCAGAATGGCATTCGCCCGTTCACGAAATTCCACCGCCGCTTGCTCAGGCGTAATTTTGCCAAACAGCAGCAGATCATACAACTCACGTAATACCGCAGTGACCTCTGGCGCACCTACGGGATCAGGCGGGTCCATCTGAGTGCTGTTATCCGCAACCCAATCGATATAATCAAACACCTGCGCCAGCTCCGGTTCAACCACCAGCTTCATCCGCTCTTTGACACTGGATGAGACGGGCACACCCCGCTCCCCTTTGAGCAGCAGATTGGCATCCAAATCATTCACAAAAAAGCTGATGAACTTGGCAGCTTCCTCCTTATGTCTGGAATTACCCGCCATGGAGAAAAACATGCCTGGCTTCAAGAACAATCCATCCTGGCTGTTTGGCCCAGGCATTGGGGAGATGGTTAAGGGTTTGCCATAACGCTGAGCGGTGCTGATAAATTGGTTGGAATACCCCCAGCTAAACAAAGCCTCTCCCAGATAAAACGGGTCGTTATCAGGCTGGCCAATGTCTGATGTCCAGATATCCGGTGCAAAAATAAGTTTCTTTTCCGCGAGCTTCTGCATCCTGCCAAAGTACTCAATAAACAGCCCATCATCCTCATACCCCAACCTCTTGCCATCCTCCGCGTATAGCTTGGAACCATACTGTCTCAAGTAATACGCGAAAAACTGTTCCGGCGTAAAATAGGTTCCCAGATAGATGCCTTTCCCGAGCAATTGCTCGCCCATCCGGTCAAAATCCGCCCATGTCCACGTATCCGTTGGCAATTCAATATCATGGGCCTTTAACACTTCCGGATCATAGATGCTGAGCATGGCGTTAACCCCCAAACTGAGACCATAGGTTTTTCCATTCAGGCTACCACTCTCCAGCTGTTCCTTCTCAATATCTGTCGTGTCAATCAGCCCGCTCTGCATGTACGGCGTCATGTCCTCCAACAGTTGCAGCGAACTGTACTGGGACAGATAGGAGATGTCCATCTGGATAATGTCGGGCAACGCATTGCCTGCTGCATGTGGGGCAAGTTTTCTCCAGTATTCGTTGAAACTGCTATATTCGTATTCAATGTTCACATGTGGATTCAACTTCTCATACAGGTTGATAACGGCAATCGTTGCATTGTTGCGGAACTCTCCACCCCACCAAGCGATTCGTAGCGTTATCGGCTCTTCTTCCACAATCATGCCTGGCCTTTGATCCAACTGGTTCACGCAGCCAGGAAGAGTCAGCATAAGGCAGAGCATGCCTATCATTCGCATCCATCTTCCCATAACTTCTCCTCCTTACCTGGTGATGGGGGTGGCAGCAGCACCGTTACTCTCGTTCCAAGCCCCGGCCTGCTCTCCAGCAGAACGTCATATTCTTCGCCAAAAGCCAGACGTACCCGCTCCCTGATATTCAGTAGACCAATACCTGTGCCTCTGGTTTTCACTTCACCGCGCAGCACCTGTTCCACATATTCGGGTTCCATGCCGGGACCGTGATCCTCCACGATAAGAGCCAGCTTGCCAGCTGATATCTCGGCATACACTCGAATCAGACATGATCCAACCTGTGGTTCCAAACCATATTGAATGGCATTCTCCAGTAGTGGCTGTAGGGTCAACTTTGGAATGGCACAACCCAGATAAGAAGCAGGCACATCCATACGGAAATCCAGCCGTTGCCGGAAACGGTAGGTCTGAATGGTGATGTAATGATTGACGATCTCCAGCTCTTCCGCAATGGTAATGATATTTTGTTTGAAGCTGATGGAGGAACGCAGCAAATATCCGAGTGATAACACCATACTGGAGATTTGCTCCTGCCTGTTCTTTTTGGCGAGCCAATGGATCGAATCCAGCGCATTATACAGAAAGTGGGGATTGATCTGCGCCTGTAGCGCCTTGAACTCCGTTTCTTTAATGACCAACTGGCTTGCATAATTTTCTTTAATCAATGTATTAATATGTGTAATCATCAGTCGATACGTACGCTGTAGTAACCCCAGTTCATCCATGTGCTGGTGCGTTGGAATGGACAGATTGGCGTCTATATTCTCCAGATCCCCATACTGAACCTCCTTCATCTGACTGATGAGTTGCCTGATCGGCCTTGTCAGACTTCGTGCGAACACCATACCAAGCGCGAGAACAACCAGAATGGCGATAAGATAAACAACAATCAAACTATTTTTCAACCATATAATACGTTCAAAAATTTCATCATAAGAGGCCATATTATAATACACCCAGTCGGTGTATGCGGATTTCTTCTGGGAAAGAAATATCTCCCTCCCATCCAGATTCTTGATCTCATATCCCCCACTGCCTGGAAGTGGATTCAGTCCGGCGGACACCGCTTCTGGAAGCTGGCGATAAGGATACACCACATCACTACCTGCTTTTAAAATAATGTCACTGTCCTGGCTATCGATGCCCGCATACTCCTCGACGAGTCGCTCGATATTAATACGCAGAAACAGGATGCCTACCGGTTCCAGGGTCATCGGTTCATAGGCTCGCATTTGACGCACCATAACCAGCATCGGGTCATCGTCATCCGGGTATAACCAGCGCACTGCACCATTGGCCTGCTCCGCAGCCGCAATCATCCGATCATATTTTTCCTGAGATACGGTTAGTGTCTCGCCATATTTATTGACTCTTCCCCTGGAATCAATCAGATGAACGGACTGCACATATCGTGCAGCCCCACTAATATGCTCCCATAGCCGATCCGTGATCTTTTTTCGTTCAATAAAGCTTGAATATGCGCTATCGTCATCCAGCAACGACTTCAAGGCTCTTTGAATCTGCGTATCGGAGATCATGTTTAATGATACCGCTTCCAACTTCTGAAGTTCAACATCCACTGTAGACGAAGAAAGGTTCAGAAGTCGGGACGACTTATCAAACAGCTGTTTGTCATACACCGAGTACGTATAATACAAGGACCCAAACGCGAGGATGATGACAAACGCCATCATGAACATAATCATCAGAAACATTTTCATTTTGATGCTGAGTTTGCGGTAGGCTGTCATGACCAAAGCGCTCCTTTGAACCACGTGATACTACTAGGTATATCACATACAGGAAGGTTTCCCCAAAGTTTTAGCGCTCGATTTCTCACGTTTTATTTAGACTGATATCGATCATACGCAGCCTGATGAACCTCAATCGCCCGGTCAATATCCATGCTCTTGATTGTTTCGGCCATCTTGTCAAATTCGGTGATCGGCTTCTGTCCGCTAATAATGGCAGTCATCGTCTCATTCAAATACGTATTCACCTGACTCATGATGGATGTACTTGTGGTCACCTCATCTGTTGACAAACGAATTGGAGGAAGCGTTAATGCTGAGCTTGCTTTCATCCATTCCGCATTTGCCGCACGCTGTCCATCGTCAAATAATAATGCATCCAGATAACGACTATCCTGATTGATTGGACCGTCCATAATGGATAAGGCATAGGAAGCCAGTGCCTGGTCATACGTTAGACCGTTCGGATTATCAATGATGGTATCTGTGAATTTGACACCTTCCCCGTCACGAACATAGCTGTCATTTTCGATACCAAAGTTGAACAGATCACTACCCTCTTCGCTATAGTTGTAGTCCATCCACTGTACAATGTATTTCAATTTGTCTTCGTCTGCGGAAGCCGTAATAGCCTCACCATAAGACAACACTTTAGTGTCCAGATTAAATGTCGCATACGAAGTTCCATCCGGAGATACAGGCCATGGTACACCCGTCACGTTAAAGTTCGGATCCGTATCTCTCATCAGATTAAAGTATTTCCCCATGCCGCTGAACACACCACCCTGATATGCGCCTGCCAGATTGCTGGTAACCTTGTAATCGAAAGCTTTACCGTCATTGGTCATGATCTCGGGATCAATCAGCCCTTCTTTGTACCACTTGGCCATGGTCTCCAAGAAATCACGGTAGCCCGGCTGAATCGGTCCAAACTCCACCTTGTCTCCATTCATCTGGAAACCACCAATGACACCAAATGCCGCGGCAAAATCATGGAGCTTGGTCAGGTTGCCCGGTCCCCAGTTTCCGGTGAATGGTAGCTCATCTGGCTTGCCGTTGCCGTTAGGGTCCTGTTCCTTAAATGCCTTAAGCACCGTATACCACTCATCAATGTTGGTAGGTACTTTGAGATTTAATTTATCAAGCCAGTCCTGGCGCATAATTAAACCTGAAGTGGCATTCAGCTTCAATGCATCCAGCTTCAGCAGCGGGAACATATAGATCGTGCCATCGTCGAGTGCAATCTGTTTTTTCACATCCGGATCGGATTCAATAATCCGCTTTAAGTTCGGTGCATAACTGTCGATCAATTCATTCAACCGGATGATCCGGCCGTCCTTGATCATTTTTTCCGGTCCGCCAACGGCATCCGCCCAGTTATAATAAATGACATCCGGCAGCTCCTTCGTGGAGATCAGCAGATTGAACTGGTCACGCTGTTGTCCAAGCGGAGGATGTGTGAACTTCACTTTGATGCCTGTCAGCTTCTCCTTTTCCTTATAAGCCGCCATATCGCCAAAATTGTTCAAGGAAGCTGTCAGTTTGGCATCATTGGCGCGCCAGTAATCAATGGTAAATGGCTCACTTGTAATCGGTAGCGGAATCTCGGTCAACGCCTGAACCGCAGGTTCTGTTCCTTCTGCTGGCTCTGCGTTACCTGGTTCATTATCACCTGTACAGCCCGCCAGTAAAGACATGGTAAGTAGCGATGACAACAGGATGGACCCCATTCTTTTTTTCACGTAATTCGCCTCCATAGGATACATTTTTTATTGTTTCACAGCACCGATTAGAGCGCCCTGAACAAAATAACGTTGGATGAACGGATATACCAGCATGATCGGCAGTGTGGAGATAATAATCGTCGCATATTTGATGTTCTCCCCAATGGCAAAGCCGGTATCGGCGCCAGCGCCCATGGCCTCTGTACTGCTGCTGATCAGAATATCACGCATAATAATCTGGATCGGATACAACTCCTGACTGCGCAGGTAGAGCATCGGTCCGACATAATCATTCCAATGGTCAACCGCATAATACAGCATCATGACCGCCAGGATTGGCTTTGACAAAGGCAGTACAATTCGGAACAAAATCAGAAAGTCATTGGCACCATCAAGCTTCGCCGATTCGATCAGACTGATCGGGATGCCTTCAAAGTTTGTTTTCATAATGAGGAAATAGAATGTGCTGATGGCACCCGGAATAATAAGCGCAAAACGGGTATCCACCATGCCCAGATTCTGAATCAGCAGAAAAGTCGGAATCATACCCCCACCGAAGAACATCGTGAACGTAATTAATTTCATCAGCGTTTTTCTGCCCATCAGATCACCGCGTGACAGCCCATATGCAGCCAGTGAAGTCATGAGCAGATTAATGGCGGTACCCACCACAACATAGAACAAGGTGTTCATATATCCCGTATAGATGCGAGTATCCTGAAATACCGACTTGTACGCTCCCAGCTGAAAACCTTCAGGAATGAGCATCAGTGAACGGGAACGCAGCATCTGGTCCGGGTCGCTGATTGAAGAATTGAACACGTACAGCATCGGGTACAAGCATAAAACCATGATCACCAAGAGCAGCAGTGTATTAAATACATCAAAAAGTCGTTCCCCTATAGACTGTTTCATCGCTTCACCTTCCGATTACCATAGACTGGTTGAGTTAAGCTTTCTGCTGATCGCGTTTGCGATAATGAGCAGCGCGAAATTAATGACGCCGTTAAATAGTCCGATGGCGGTTGAATACGTATAGTTCCCCTCCAAAATACCGGATCGATAAACAAAGGTGGATATGACATCCGATGTCTCATAGGTCGGTGCTGTTTGCATCAGCAATATTTTCTGAAAATCCGCATTCATGACCGCCCCCATACGCAAAATTAACATGATCACAATCGTGGGCATAATGCCCGGCAGTGTAATATGTAACAGCTGTCTCCAGCGGCCTGCGCCGTCAATTTTGGAAGCCTCATACAACTGAGGATCAATACCACTTAGTGCTGCCAAAAAAATAATCGAGGCCCAGCCTGCGCCCTGCCATATGTTGGACAGAATGTACATCGGACGGAACATATCTTTTTCTGCCAAAAACATAATTGGCTGCAGATCGAAAAAGTCACGAATGACGTTAAACAAGCCACCGTCCAAAGATGAGAACGTTTTCAACATTCCAACCACGACGACAACCGAAATAAAATGCGGCATATAACTGATGGTCTGTACTGCACCTCTGAACCACTTCTTCCGGACTTCATTCAGTAGCAGTGCTAGTAGAATCGGAGCCGGGAAACCAAACACAATACTGTAAAAACTTAAAATCAGTGTGTTCTTAATCAGTCGCCAGAAATAATAACTTTCAAAAAACATGGTGAAGTTGTCAAATCCGACCCATTCGCCTGCCAAGATTCCTTTGATCGGGTTGTAGGATTCCTGAAATGCCATCAGTAGCCCGTACATTGGCCCATAGCTGAAAATCAGATAGTAGGCTACCACAGGAACGAGCATCAGATAAACGTATCTGTTGCGGACAAGTTCCTTTTTCACCGAACTCCATTTGCCAGCTGGCTTCAAACGCCCAGGTTCAATCCCCCGGCTTCGATTCAGCTCCATCCACTCAACCTCCACTCTCGATGTTCATTCACTAACATGACACTTCTAATGATAGAAGCGAGCGCCTTTTCTTCCCATGCTCATTTCCGATAAATGGATGTTCAAAACCGAGTTCCGTCCGACAAAAAAAGACCCTGCTGCCGATGAATGGCGTACAGGGCCCGATCACAGATTAGATGTAGATCGGATATAAAGATTAGCTATGTAGAAGCGACAGCAACGCTGTCTTAGGGTACTTTTTTATACTCGGAAGGGGAGAAACCCGTGTATTTCTTGAACATTTTGCTGAAATACGGCCAGTTGGCACCAAAGCCTGTCTGTTCGGCAAGCGAGGATACAGTGCAGTTCCCGTCCTGCTCCAGAAGCTCCAACGCTTTACGGATGCGGTAGCTTAACACATAGTTCGTAAATTTCTCACCCGTTTCTTTTTTGAACATTTTGCCGATGTAGTCTGGATTCATGTATATTTCCCCAGCGATGGACTGGAGTGTTAATGTCTCGTCCTTGTAGCGTTTCTCTACCAGCTGTTTCACACTACCTACCATCTGCGATTGTCTGGAGCGATGTTGATCATAGCGGCGCAAGGTGATTTCTTTGGCGACGGCAAGCAGAAACTGTTGAAAAGAATGCAAGGTGCTGGATTCAATCATGCCTGGCAACTGGTCCATATACCTTTTCATCTCGGCAGAGCCACTGAGTCGAATCATCTCCATAAACATCTGAATAAGATAGGACTTCGTTTGGGATATATCGTATCGCAAGCTGGCAAGCAGCTGAAACATCCGGTTCAGCTCTGATCCCACTTCCTGCCAGTGTCCCGCCTTGATTGCAGTAACCATCCGCTCCGGATCGTATTCGAATTCAGGAAGAATGCGTTCTCCGGGAGAGTAAATATCCCGTTCCATAATGAGACTGCCCTCACCGAGGTAAAAGCGGTAATTGAGATAAACCAGCGTCTGCATGTACAAATGGCGTGCCTGCGAGAGGTCTCCTGGCTCGCTTAGCGCTATCGTGAGATCATCATGATAATATCGGGTAAATGTGGCGCGAATCTCATCGATATTATGGAACAACTGCGTTTCAGACAACTTGTCCTCCATAATTAGTAGCACATGCCTTCCAACCGTGGCACTTAAGATGGGATTGTGAAAAATATCTTCGGCAATGTTCTTCACCGCGAACAAGTGCAAATACTCATGATCCCCCTCAATCTCTACCAGCAGCAACCGCACACGCTGATCCTGAAACTGTACATCGAATAATTCCTCGAAATACTTCCATTCCTTGACCCCGTATGTTCTGTTCGTGACTAGCTCTTTCAGAAAATATTCCTTGGCATGCGGCAGTACACGCTCCAGATCATATTGGATCGACTGCACAAAACGCTCCTGATCGGTTAACTCTCGCTTCTCACTGACCAATTCACTGATAGCCTGTACAAGATGCTCCTCGCTGCAGGGCTTAAGCAAATAGTGCTTCACCCCATACTGCATGGCCGTTTTCGCATATTCGAACTCCGTAAAACCCGTGAGCATGATAAACGAGATATGCTGATACTTCTCTGCCACAGCTTCAACCAGCTGTAACCCATCCATTCCCGGCATGCGGATGTCCGAGATGATGATATCCGGGCGTTGCCGCTCAATTGAAGCAAGCGCTTCCAATCCATCTTGAGCAATGCCGATCAGTTCTGTTCCTAATCTGGACCAGTTCACCACACTGGAGATCCCGTCCGAGATCATAAATTCATCATCAACCAGCAAAACCTTGTACATCGTATGCATCCTCCTGCCTTTAACCAGTTCCATTCTATTATATGGGCATTATGCACAAATAGAGGGGAGGACATTGAATGACATGGAATTGCACACTAACAAGTCTGATTGTTGAACATTTGTATCACGTGTGATGTTATTGGCTACAGAATCATGGTTTGTGCTGTTCCTTTGATCAAACCAAACAACCTTCACCCTGCCACAGGGTGAAGGTTTGCCGCTACTATGCAAATGCGGGCTATATAGGTGACTTACATGCCCGGATCGATTTATTTTTTTACTGCGTGAATGAAATGTATCGTTTCAAATGCCCTTAGATGATCGATTCGATCCTGGAAAAACTGTTCCTGAATCGCCTCGGGAGTCAGATGCTCATAAATAAGTAGCCCTGCTTCATCAAGCAAGGCCTCCATCTCCACATATGCATAGCCGGATTGCATCGGCTCACCACCCATTGCAGCCAATTTAACCATATTTTCAACCCGATTAAACATTCCTTTTTCCTCAAAAAGGTGCTCATCTGCATAATCCAGAACTATAGAGCTTCCGGTTGGCAGGTTCGCAAACACATGACGAATCACGTTAAACAGATCATTTTGGGGCAAATAATACGAAACACCCAAGAGACTAGCCAACGTCTTCCGTTTCTTCAAACCTTCAATAGTCAAGCTGTCATTCGAAAGCTCACGCGTAAAATCCATGGGTACCAAGTGAAGATTGTCCGGAATAGTCAGCTCGGCCTGATTCAGCCGCTCTTTCTTGAATTGCTGTGTAGCCGGATAATCCACTTCAATGATATCCAGCGTGTCCTCCAATTCCGGATGCCTCAAAGCAAACGTATCCATCCCGGCGCCAAGAATGACTACCTGCTTCAATCCCAACGCGACTTCATGCAAAAGTACATGCTCACAGTAAGCGGCCCGAGCCAGAGTTATTGGAGATAACTGTACCTGGGTAATCCATTTTAGAACCTTTTCCGGGTCGTCCTTGAGCTCGTGAGCCATATCCGGGTTGAAAAAATGAATGCCTCTAACCATGTTATTGCTGATATCTGAAAACTCTTGAGGAGAGATCAGCAATCTCGCCATAAAATCATCGAAAATGAGGGGTGTGTCATGTTGGCTGTGATAGGCTCGGCCAAAAGTCGAAATCAATGATGTGATACTGGATTCATTTTGCTTCATACTTATTCCTCCCGTACAAACAAAAATAAGATTCCCCTGGCCAGGAGAATCTTATTATATACGGAATATTTTTATATGTAAATTATAGCATAAATACATTTTTTTGTCAACCATAATTTACGGATGAACAGACAGTTTACAGTGGATTTACCGTCCACTTCAACTCGTTCTTCCTTCCGCATCCTATCCAACCCGATGAGATCTGTTAGGCGTCCATTCCATACTCCTTCACTTCACGATTACGGTTCAACACCGCATGCAACACAAAACCAAGTACCGCAATAGCTGCTGTGCCTGTTGCCAGCCACGCTACCGGAATAAGTCCCTGTTTGTCATACATGACCCCCATCGCATAGGGGCCGATAACCCGTCCAACCGCACCGATCCCACCCGATATCCCGATGTAAAAAGGTGCCGCCCTGCCAGCATGCTCGGAGATAAATGCAGGCGTTGCAGGGGAGATCAACATCTCTCCAAACGTGGCAAGTACCATTGCAAGCACCATGCCTGGATAGCTGTACATGGTAATCATCACAATGTAGGCCATGCCATAGAATACCGCACTCGCCGTCATCTGGGCAGTGGAGGTACGGGCCATGGTCCGTTTCACCCAGCTGGTAAAAGGTTGGCCCACAAAGATCAGCACCCCGTTCAGGGTCCAGAGCAGACCGTACATTCTTTTTTCCATACCCTCAGAGATGATATACGGGGACACACCTGTGTTCCAGATGGAGTTGCCGAATAACAGGAAGAGTACGCCCAAGCTCATAAACAGATATAGTCGGGTATTCCCCAGCAATGCCCAGACGCCCGGCCCATCGGGGACGGTTTTCCGTTTCGTCAGATGTACTTCCCCCTGATCCGGTTCAACCCGCGACAGATAATACCAGAAGAAAATTGCAAATCCGGCTGAGGTCACCCCGTTCAGTACAAAGCTGAGGTGATAGGAAAAGTCAGCCAGAAAACCGCTCAACGCCGTACCAATCGCCACCCCGATATTGTTCGCCACATAGATAATATTGAATAATTCACCGCGTCGCTCCGCAAACCGGAAGCCAATAAAGGCTTGAATCGCTGGCAGCGACAATGAACTGAACAGACCAATCCAGCCCATGGCACATATAAATACGACCCAATACGCACTAATCCACGGCAACGCAAACAAACCTAACGCATTAAGCGCCAGTGAGCCAATAATCAGCTTCTTCACGCCTACTCTGTGATACAACGAACCACCAAGCAATTGTCCAAAGATGCCACCCAGGGACTGAATGAGGATTACAAAACCCGCGTTTGCCATCGTCCGTCCAAGCTCATCAAACACATACATGGTGGTCAGCGGCCACATCAAGGCACTGCCTGTTGCGTTAACCAGACTTGCTAATAAAAATACTCTCACTTCTTTTGGATAGTTATCCAGCCATCTCATCATCTCTAGTTCATTCTCCTTAGTACCTCTGCACATACAAATGGCCATAAAAAATAGACCTTTGCCCTGACGGCATAAATATAACCAGCCAGAGCGAAGGTTTTATGAAGTGTTACATCAATTGCACTATAATCCTGCTCAAGTTCTAGCCTTTGTTCATCTTACCTCAAAAAAATCATGCTGCAAGCACACTCATTGACGCTTCACTTCAACAGTGGCTGAGAAGAAGGTCGCCCCGTTCCCCATGTCCGACAACCGATTGGACGTCAGTGAATTCGCCCGCTGCTTCTTCCCGTCACCATCCCACCATAAGCCTTGGCTAATCACTGTTCCCGGCAGCATGGCTTCACTCACCTTGGCGGTAAGTTCAATGCGCCCACGATCATTCCATACGACTACTTCATCTCCATCCTCTAGGTTTCTACGGATGGCGTCCTCGGGGTGTATCTGCAATAAAGGCATCTTTTCCAAACGCTGATGTTTGGCTGAATTACCAAAGGTGGAGTTCAGGAAATTATGGTTTGGCGGCGACAGGAACATCAATGGATACGTATCGGCAGGTCCAGCCGGATGCTCCCCATCATATCCTTCAACCAGAGCACTATAGGTAGGGAGCGGCGGAAGCCCTCTCTGTTCCATCGTCTCGGAATACAATTCAATTTTGCCTGAAGGTGTGGGCAGCTGATCCAGATATGCAGCATATGGCGTCATATCCAGCTTCACGAATCGATGTTCCTTCAGTCCTTCCAACGTGACCCCATTCATGTAGGGGTTGCCTGTGCCCTGAAGTGCGTCCTCAATCATCTGTTCCGGTGTTTCTCCGAAGATTGCAGGATCGTACCCCATAGCCTGCCCAAGCAGTGAGAACAGTTCCACATTGCTCTTGCTCTCCCCAATCGGTGCAATCACCGGCTCTTGCAGATGAACGTACTGATGCCAATAAGAGGTGTACAGGTCCGTCGCTTCAAATGAAGATGTGGCTGGCAATACGATATCTGCATACTTCGCCGTATCCGTCATGAACAGATCATGCACAACCGTGAACAGATCCTCCCGTGCAAAACCTCGCTCCACCCGCTCGGTATCCGGTGCCACCACCAGTGGATTGCTGCAGTAAACCATCATCGCTCGGATTGGCTGCTCTGCTTCCAGCAACGCTTCACCAATCCGGTTCATGTTCACCACTCGCGGCTCCGGATTCTGCCGTAGCTCCGGACGTTCGAGCGCGTCGCTATTTGTGCTCGCGTAGCTGTTAGTGCGAACGGCACCGCCGCCTTGCTTCAGCCACTGCCCTGTAATGGCAGGCAGACATGCAACGCTACGCACGTTCATCCCCCCATTATCATGGTGCTGGAGGCCATTGCCGATGTGAATATGGGCTGCCTGTGCGTTGCCGTATAGTTCGGCCAGCTCCACAATGGTTTCCTCCGGCACGCCCGTAATGCGTGCAACACGTTCAGGGGTGTAACTGCGGACATGATCACGCAGTGCTTCATGACCTACCGTATACTTTTGCATAAACGCTTCATCCGTTAGTCCCCGTTCGAATAGCACATGCATCAAACCCAGCGCCAGTGCGCTGTCCGTGCCCGGATACAGCGGAATAAACCAGTCGCCCCATTGGGCGGTACGATTGCGATGAACGTCGATGACGACAATCTTGGCGCCTTTCTTACGGGCTTTCTCCGCCAAAACGACCTGGTGCATATTTGTACTGACGATATTGCCGCCCCACACCAGGATGAGATCCGCATGCTCCGTATCTTCCGGCACCGTTCCCCGGTTGGCACCCATCGTATATTTCCAGCCCGTATTTCCAGCAGAGTTACAGATCGTCTGCTCCAGTACACTCGCACCAAGCGCATTGAAGAAACGCCGATCCATACCGTCTACGCCGAGAATGCCCATGTTACCGTAAAAGCTGTAGGGCAGGATGCTCTCCGGGCCGTAGGTTTCGGACAATGCGGTGAATTTGGTCGTAATCTCGCGAATCGCTTCATCCCAACTAATTCGTTCGAACTTGCCTTCACCTTTGGCTCCTACACGTTTCATCGGATATTGTAGACGCTCGGGGTGATACACCCGCTCAGTCATATTTCTAACTTTATTACAGATGGCACCCTTGGTTATGGGATGATCCGGATTGCCTGCCACCTTCACAATTTTGCCGTTCTCTTTATGTAATAACAGACCACAAGTGTCCGGACAGTCGAGCGGGCACACCGCCGCAAATACACCATTCTCCTGATCGATCATCGTAAGGCTCCCTTCTTTAAAAGCTATCCCTATATCATATCTTCTTCGAGGTTATCGCGTAAAGAGAACAGTATGTTTTTGCTTCATATTCGCCGCTATAGCGGCTTTAAATTATTTTCAAAAAAATGTTTTTGAGTTTGATTCAACTTCAGAATTCAGGGGTAAATTAAAAATAAGGCATTAGGCTAGTGTTTCCCCACTTCCTCCTCATGCCATATCATGGACCACTCCCGAAATTCGCCATGAACAGGTTTCGTTCCCCCGAACCTTGTCATGGCGAATTTATTTTGCGTTAGACTCCAACAAGAACCCCATACAAAAAAACGATCCCGCCCTGCTCCCTCACAGCATATTCGCCATGAACCGAGCAAGATCAGAATCGTCTTCTCTTCTATAACCCGTGCACACATGCTACGCTGTGCCCGCTATGCTTGTTTGCTCAACATCACTCTAGCCTCCGTCTCCACAGCTTCGATCGACGTTGCTATCTCCGGCTTCACTTTCGGCTCAGCTTGGCGCAGGTACACCACCCAATAGGCTGCAGCTACAAACAGAGCACCACCAGTCAGATTCCCGAGCCATACCGGAATGAAATTCATCACATATTGACCCCACGAATAATGTCCTTCAAAGATTGCCGCCGGGATGAGGAACATATTGGCCACAACGTGCTGGAATCCAATCGCCACAAATGCCATCGTTGGAAACCAAATGCCCAGTACCTTGCCACTCATCGTATCCGAAGCATAAGATAACCACACGGCCAGCGCGACCAGCCAGTTACAGCCGATGCCAGAGATGAAAGCTTGCAGGAAACCCTCATGCAGCTTATGCCCAGCCATATCCACCACTTTTGCCAGATATACACCCTCTCCGGTCAGACCCAGCACATGTCCAAACGCGTACGCGACAAACAAAGCTCCAACAAAATTACCAATCGTCACTAAGGTTAGATTTTTCAACATGCTACCCACGGATAATTTTCTTGCAATCGTTGCAAGTGGAACTGCCATCATGTTACCTGTCAACAGCTCTCCACCACCGATGAGTACCAAGATTAATCCAACCGGGAACACTGCCGCTCCAATCAGATTGACCAGACTTCCCCACTCTGCTGGCGCAGAAGCAATCACTCGAATATCCAGTAGAAACCCCAGCGCAATAAAAGCACCTGCCAGAAAACTAAGCACCAGTACAGAAGACGCCGGATATTGAGCCTTCTTCATGCCTGTCTGCGCCGTATATTGTGCAACCTCAAGAGGTGTTTTTGCTGCCATATCATTCATCCTCTCCTTCATTGTTCATCGTTGGATAAAACCATCTGAATTCCTTTGTTTATGCGTTGAATACCATATCTCAATTGTATCTCGGTCCTAAACATAACTTTGTGCAAATTATCACAATGTTGTTTAAAAAGATACTTTAAGAGTGTCTTGGAATAGTTATGACAGCAAGAGTGTAGTAAGGCCTTTTGTAGCTAAAAAAATCACAAAAAAGACTGACGATATACTCGCCAGTCTTCTTTTCCTTTATAATCATCCGCCTTGTTTCGTAATCTTGGCAGTTATTGTACTCCTCTTATTTACGGACAAGCATGACTTATCTTTGTATGGCGTTTATCATGCCCTCTGTTCAACCATCTATTCTGCTTCCTTACACCATTGCTGGTGCTTTTACTTCTATTGGAGGCAGTGCTTGCAGACCCGCCGTGTTCAGGAAGTTCCACGGTTTGTTGTAATGTGGCTGGAAGAAGAAGTCGATGAAGGCCAGCTCATCTACGGTCATGTTATTTTGGATGCAAACCGAGATTGTATTAATCGATTGAGTCAGATCAACCTGAGACATCACCTGTGCTCCAACGATCCGACGAGTAGCCTGCTCATATACTACTTTGAGCAACAGTTTCTCAGCCGTTGGCATGAACTCCGGACGGTAGCTGTCTTCCAGTACGACAGATTCAACAATCAGGCCTTCGTCAGCAGCAGACATTTCCGTCATCCCTGTACCCGCGATATTTTGCTCATAAATTTTGATACCCGATGTTCCTTGTGTACCCATATACGGTGTCGTAGGACGAACCAGGTTACGGGCTACGAGTGTACCCATCCGCACGGCGTTGGTTGCCAGTGGAATGTAAGATGCTTTGCCTGTTGGGTTGTAATGAATAGCACAGCTGTCACCCGCAGCGAAGACGTCTTTTTGACTCGTTTGCATATATTTATCCACGATGATTGCGCCGTTTGGCAGCATATCCACTTGGCCTTTGAGCAGCTCTGTATTTGGACGGAAACCAATGCACAGAATAACCAGATCGGTTTCGAACTCTCCTTTGGACGTGATCACTTTAGTCACTTTGCCATTTTCACCAGTAAACTTCTGTACCGTTTGACCAAGTGCCAACTTGATGCCGCGTCCAGTCAACGTATCTTCAATCGCATCCGTGAACTCAGGGTCCAAGTATTTATTCAAAATCCGGTCCACACTGTCGATCAGGGTAACTTCCTTGCCGTTCATTTGGAAAGCTTCCACCAGCTCTACGCCGATATATCCTGCACCTACAACGGTGACACGTTTGGCATCTTTGGCTTTTTCAATAATCGTGTTGGAATGATTGTAGTTTTTGCAAAGTAAAATGTTATCCATCTCGATGCCTTCAAGCTTTGGAACGACAGGCCATGACCCCGTTGTCACGATCAGTTTGTCAAACGTATCTTCAAATTCTTCCCCGGTTTGCAGGTTTTTAGCCTGAAGGGTATGGCCCTTGGCATCTACTGCTGTTACTTCATGAAGCATCTTGGTCTCAACACCAAGCTCTGCCAGTTGATTAGGCGAAGAATAGAACAAACCGTCAGGGTCTTTCACAACCCCACCTACGTAGAGTGCAATGCCACAAGATAGGAAGGAAATATTGTCATTGCGCTCATACACGGTGATGGTAGCATCCGGGTACAATTTAGCGGTATTTACGATGGCTGCGGTTCCTGCGTGTGTACATCCGATAACTGCGATTTTCATTAAAAGTTCCTCCTCGAAATATATAAATGAGTTTGAATATAAGGTTGTTATGGTTGTGAAACATTTCACTTCTTGTTCGAAACTGTGTATGTGATTTATTTCACTTTATACACTCATTATAATGTGATATTTTTCACATTGCAATAGGTTGAGCAAAAAAAGTTTGTCGAAGGAGGTCATTTCCCTGTATTTAAGCCTTTCTTCCCTTCATTGTATTGATTTCATTGTCCCCGGATTTGGGCGGGTTTATGCTATGTAATGGCTTCCGTGATCCCTGTATGAATGCAGTGTGGACGTATAAAGTTAGAGGCGTCTTCTGCATTCATGTTTGACTTATACAAAAAATAAATGGCTTCAATTTTCATTACAGAGTTGATCTCATGGATCCAACTCATACCTGTGAAGAGAATAAATCTGCGTATATAAAATAATCAAAGAAGCCCATCTTTGCTTATGCAAGGACAGGCTTCTCAAACGTTCTTGTATTAACCGAGCAATTTCTCGATATCTGCAATCATTGTCTCCGGAGATTCTTTCGGTTCAACACGACCTACCACTTCACCTTCACGGTTAACAAGAAACTTGGTGAAGTTCCATTGAATGTCGCTTGTTTCACCTACGCCAGGTTGTTGCTCCTTCAGGTATTGGAACAGGGGATGAGTGCCCTCACCATTCACATCTACCTTGGCAAACACCGGGAAATTCACACCATAGTTAATCTGGCAAAATGATTCCGCTTCCTCACTTGTACCTGGCTCCTGCCCTCCAAACTGGTTACAAGGGAAACCCAGTACAACCAAGCCTTGATCACGATAACGATCATAAAGCTTTTGCAATTCACCGTATTGCGGGGTCAGCCCACACTTGCTGGCTGTATTGGCAATGACCAATACCTTACCTTGATACAGATCCAGTGAGACTTCTTGGTTCGCGGTGGTTACCGCCTGATATGAATATACGGACATGACTGATTCCTCCCATGACATATGTTGGTTTGGGCTGTTGCGAGCACGTTGGCATAACCAATGAACCCACAGCCTGTCCTATTATTATAAACCTGATCCAATGTGATTACCAAATCCCGGGTCTACTCGTCCCCTTTGCTCCCATGCATTGCAAATCCCCCATGAATGCAAAAGAGCCGCGTGCGATAGCGCACAGCGGCTTCATTCTATAATGTAAGGACCACATATGGCCCATTTCGTTAACTTCCTGTCGCTTGAACACGTGGTTCTGCCCGTCCTCCAGCATGAACCATCGCGCTGTTC
Source organism: Paenibacillus sp. BGI2013 (assembly GCF_002843485.1). NCBI lineage: Bacteria > Bacillati > Bacillota > Bacilli > Caryophanales > Paenibacillaceae > Paenibacillus > Paenibacillus sp. BGI2013. Next base: position 568,049 of record NZ_PJFA01000002.1, on the reverse strand, counting down.
ATGACCAGCTGCTCTGGCGTCTTCGATTGCTGGCGTTCGCCTGCAAGAGCGTAAGGCAAGCAGAGCGGTACACCGGAACGCGGATCAATCACGATATCTGCTTCAATGTTGAATACTTCACGAAGTACATCTGAGTTCATAACTTCCACAGGTGAACCATGAGCGATGGCTTTACCTTTTTTGATACCAATCATGTGATGTGCGTAGCGGGAAGCATGATTCAAGTCATGCACAACCATAACAATGGTACGGTTGGCTGTGGCATTCAGTTGCTCCAGTAATTGCAATACTTCGAGCTGGTGAGCCATATCCAGGAATGTAGTCGGCTCGTCCAGGAAAAGGATATCTGTTTCTTGGGCAAGTGCCATGGCAATCCAGGCACGTTGACGCTGTCCACCGGACAGTTGATCAATCGGACGATCATGGAATTCAGTCATGGCTGTCACTTCAATAGCCCATTCAATCATACGTTTGTCTTCCGCACGCATGGAGCCAAATCCTTTTTGATAAGGAAAGCGACCATACGATACCAATTCAGTAACGGTAAGACCTTCAGGGGCTGTTGGATTCTGTGGCAGAATCGCAAGTTGCTTGGCAACTTCACGCGTGGACTGTTTATGGATGGACTTCCCGTCGAGCAATACATTACCTGCTTTTGGAGCCATAATGCGTGCCATCGTTTTCAGGATGGTTGACTTCCCTGAACCATTGGCTCCAACAAGTGCTGTAATTTTTCCTTGGGGAATCTGAATATTCAGATCCTCTACAATTAGTCTTTCCTCATAAGCGATATCCAGCTTGGTCGTCTCCAGACGAAACATGCGATCATCCCTCTCTCATTTATCCCGGTTATGTAATCCGGCTATGACAACAAAAACGAAATTGTAATTCTGTGATTTCCGACGCAAATATCTTCTACACTAAAGATACTGATAATCATTATCATTTGTCAACATAAAAAACCAAATTTTCTTCTCTTTTCGTGCTTTATTTGGACTTTCTGTAGCAGAAATCCCGCTCTTTTCTCAAGTACACATGAGATCTTTTCTCATTCATTCCGCGCACTTTATCACTTCTGACTGTTTTTCAAACTCTTGAATCGCAAATTTTGTGTCTGAATTGTGAATGTGTGAGTTTTTTTCATGCAATGGCTGTATCCGCCATATCAAATAAAAAAAGATGACCTTGAAATCTAAAGTTCAAGGTCATCTCACATACGCTCGTTTAATAAGGTATGAGGTCAGCATTTTTCATTATTGGATCAAAAGACACTTAATGAATCTATGCAACATGCTCATATAAAATAACTTACAGCTTCGGCTGAGGCATCAATTGAATTACAGTCATACTGCCCTGCGTACTCTTCACACTGGCAATACTCTCGGCATCCATATTCGCTGGAAGATCGATCTGCAATCCATACGGATAGAGACGATCTACCTCTCCAATAGACATCTGTGCAGGAGTGTTCGCATCCTGTTCATTGGATACAGATGTGTCAGGCGATGTGGAACCAGTAGCTTGATCGGCATCCGTACCTTGATCCGTGTCTCCACTCCCAGCATTAGACGGTGCATTCGTCCCTGTATCCGTTGTTGTATCAGTAGCAGGATCTGAAGTGGAATCACCCGATGTTGAAGGATCGGCCTGCTGATCGCCATCCTCCGTCTGCTCTATGTTTCCCGCTGAAGAACCATCCGTGCTTCCTTCGGAAGTACTTCCTGAGCCACCATCGGAAGGAACTTGGTTATCTGGCTCCTCATTCCGATTAAAGCTCTCCCACTTACCTGTAGCATCCAACTCCTGAGTGCTATCATCCTTCAGCGTCAATTGAAGTTTGCCTTGCTCAAACTCAGTGCTTCCCGTATCATTCCTGAAACGGATCACCAGTTGAGCAGGTAATTCCGTACCCTCCTGTTCACTCGCAGGAATCATATAAGCAATCTGCTCCGCGAGCTGCACCTCCGGTTCAGCCGGTATGACAGGCTCCTGGGTAGATGGAGGGGATGCCGCTGGCGGCTCTACAGAATCTTTCATCCATGCATATGTACCGCCAGCAATACCCAGAACCAGGATCAAGAGGATTAATCCGAACAGATTTTTCCTTTTACCCGTTAGCATCCGCACCAGTGGAGAGGACAATTCCGTCTTCGCACGGTCATAGACCGGCTTCATTGTCTTGCTGGCTCTAACGTAATACGGTTTGAAAGCTGACTTCGACTTGAATGCTTCACGGTCATGGGCTTTGAAATACGCCACGATCGCATCCGCATATCCTTTATGCGCATTGGAACCCCGGACAAACATTCGATGATCTCCTGACCATTCGAAGAATGGATACAGCCCTTCAGCACGACTTGCATTGGTGCGGATGAATTCAATCAGGCCAGGATAATCCAACCGATTGCTGCCGCTTCCTCCCCGATAAAAAGCCATCGGCAAAGCTTCATATGCCGCAATCCCCGGATGAGCCTGCAGCTCTCCGGCAAGCCAGCGACGCGTCCAGCGTTGAAGTTCATTGCGTTCTGCCAGGGAAAGTGCCTCCAAGGCCTCTTCTTCATTCCCCTCGCCACTAAGCCACACTCTCGCAGCCAGCATCATGTTCGTTCGAGCAGATACATCAGAGCCCTGACGTGCCGCCCAATCCCGAACCTCATTACCATGCTGCAAAATATCAATGCTTAATAGCTGTTCACGGTTAACCCGATCCAGATCCAGATCCTGAATCATAAACAGGTTAATGACATAAGCAAGCTTGTCTGCAAGGCGGGTTAACTCCTCCTGATATGCCGGATCTTGACTGGCAGACGGAGATCCCCCTTTGCGATTAGGACGGGCTGTAGCTTCAGATTGACCAATTCGTGCCGTAATGCCTGTATCATAGGTGACATCAGCGGATACCCGATCCAGTATGCTAACACGCTGGAGGGCTTCATTCGCAGATTGTACCGGATTAGGCGCAGAACATAACCGTTCAAGCAGCTCATTGGCTGTCCGCTCCTGCAAGAAGCTGTAGTGGATCGCAGATGGATGGGACGTAACCCATCTTCGGATCACTTCCACAACGTTCGCTGCCGATTCCGTGCGTTTCAGCTGATTGTCCAGATAAGGCTCGAACAACAGCTTGGTAAGCGATTCATTGGCCAGCACTTTATCAAAGAAAGCCCGATTCAGCTGCGGATCCCGATCCAGCACAGCATACAATTCCTGCACAGCGCGCATACGCTTCTGGGCGCGGGCATTATTCACACCGTAGATGAAATAGTCCACAATCCGGGATTGCACCACGGGCGTGGCAACACTGAAATATTCGCCAATGCGAGCTGCGACGTCTTCTTCGGGTACGTTCTCACGCTTCACGCTGTCCAGTTCCCTGCTGAGCAAGGTCAGGAACAGCTCGTTCAGACGGGAACGTTGCTGCAATCCACCATCCGGCTTCAAATAGGTCAGCAAGCCACTCAGGACATGACTTTTGTTATCCAGATAGAGGTCTTCCATGCCTTGTTCAAGACCATAGAACACCGCAAGTTCGCCATATGCTTCAATGGAAAGTTCCCGCCCAGGTTCCATGCCGGACATCATTTCATCCGCAAACGTATAGAACGCATCCGCCGCCGCAGGTTCCTGCAATAAGGCCCAAGCGAATTCTGCATAAGGTAACTTCGCCACAGATGCATCCGCATGTGTCACTCTGCCGGATACCAGATCAAAGGTGAAATCCTTCTCCGTATTCCGGTCTTTCGGACGTAACGTCCCTCGCTCAACAAACTGGACGTGGATGCCCTTCTTGGCCTGTGGCTCCTTGGCAAACGTCATGAATCCCAGCTGCCGCCGGAATGCGTAGGGTAAAGCCGTGTACAGCAAACGTAACAATCCTTTGGCCCCTGCGGTCACTTCCTCTGCGGGAAGGTCCAGCGCAATGTATACTTTTCTGCGTGTCGCTACAGACTGCATTACCGCATAGAGCAGGCGCTTGAACAGCACTTCGTTCATTTTCAAGGTGCTCAGCACTTGGGTTGGTGATCCTACGCCAGCATCGGTCGCCCCACCCTGTCCGCTCCTAGGTGATATAGGCAATTCAGCAAGTGCTGGCAGAACTGTACCTTGTTCGATGTCATATGACGTGGCGAACACGGCATCCAGCCAGCCGCCTTGCTTCATCTGCTCTTCCGAGCGTTCGGGAGACAAGACGTAATTATGTGCAAAAAAGGCACTTCGCAGCCCGGTGAAATCTGCAGACTGGTACACATTTTGCCCAAGAATCGTCTCTCCACTCTCCAGATGAAGCAGGTGAATGGCAGCCGGAAACTTCGTCTCGTCCTTCTCGCTACGGCCTGTTAGCTCCGCTGGAGCGTCATAGACACAGTAGGGGTGAAGCACTTTTTTGATAAAAGAAGGGTCCAGTCCCGGCGATGCCGCAACCGTATCAAACCCCTCTGTTGTGCGAAACACCCCGCGCCGCTCTCGGGTATACAGCTGTTGTTCAATGGGCGGGGTTACGGAAGAACGCATCATCCCACTCTCCCCTCAATGTACTTCAGCTTGTACAGGAGCCACAGGAAAGGTTCATCCACGCGAATCGGACTAACCACACCCTGCAATTTCATATCCACCGGATTGCTACCCAGCGCAGAGACTGCGAAATAGGCTGTATCCTTGAAGTACACATCCATCGTGCCCTTGAATGGGCGATCCACTTTCTCGATAAAACGCCGGATCTCCCCGTCGATATTCTCGAACTCGGTTAAGTCGAACCAATCGCGGTGCACCATGTTGCGGAAGACATTACTGTTGGATTTGATATAATCCCCCTCTTCATCCTTGAGGGAATGCAGCATGTCGCTTTTGGTGAGCACAACGGCCGTTGGAATATTCGTTTTGGCTTTGTCCTGGTATGCGATAAAATCTCCAAACATCGTCAGTACCACGTCACGCGGCTCATCGTATCGTGGTGTCCACTCTCCCGGCTCGTTGCCAAGGTTAATGCGGATTTTGTCCCGAATCGAACGAATCTGAAGCGGGTCCACCATGAACAGGATACCTGCCGAGTTCTTGATGTGCTGCCCGTGAAGTCCGAGATAATCCTGCTCCACCATACCTTCACCCGCAACGTCGAAAAAAACCAGTGTCAGCGGCGCTTTATCTTCGTCCTTGAACACAAATTGGAAGATAAACGGCTCCTGCAGTTTCTCCTTCTGTGTGGAATCCAGCAGATCCCCCCGTTCAAACAACGGTTCTTCATAATCCGCACGGAACCGGCGGCTAATCTCCGCATTCAATGGCATGCAAGCCGCGTCAAAATGATCGGCCGTATAATGCTGCAATGTATGAATTAATGAAGTCATGTAGACGGATTTCCCCACTTGGGATGCACCAATAATGGAAATGATATTGCTCGGTGCTTTACCTGCCGTAACAGGCAGCTCGTTATGACATTGCGGACACAACCGGCGACGTGTAACGACACCATACCGATCGTTCAGACCCATCACAATGTTATCGGAATAAATCCGGTGTTCCTCCGGTACATCATGAGGGGCCAATACCGCCTCCATATCAAATACCGTGTCGAGTCCGAATCTTTCACGATACCGATTCAACTTCGCATCTTCCCCGAGTGCGTAGTCCTCGTCATCATCGCGGTGATGGGCGGCGCGGAACACTACCTCTTCCGGTGAAAACTTACTGAAACAATAAGGGCACACAATATCGTAAAACAGCGGACGTTCCTCCGGCTGTTGTCTCTTCAAAAACCGACTAAAAAAGCTCATAGCCACTCCCCTCCCCTGATCAGTCAGACTAAGGTGATTTACACTTGCACTACGATGACAGAGTAACCTTCCAATCGCTAGTCCAACTATCTAGTCTGATATAAGCCGATAGGCGGCTCCATATTTCGGTCCGTCCGTGAAGAATAATCGCACATAATCATCCTTGGCAACTTCAACGGGCGGCATCTCATTTCTTCCGGGAGCAAAATCACTCACAAAAGGGTACACCGTACCATCTTCCTTATTCAGCGGAACCCCGCCCTGTTTGCGAACATAACAGAGGGCTTCCTTTGGAACAGGTACTTCCGCTGTGACGGTGATCAATACACTTTTTCGTTTCTGAAAAAAACCGCTCTTGTAACGAATGGAAAAGCGGATATCCGCCTTCCCTGCGCTTGCAATCACCATGTTGTCCTCGTCTCGTTGACGGATCAGCACAGGCCCATCTTCCTGCATCTGACACACATAAACCGTGTACTTGATGGCACCAAAACCTGTAATCCGATCCGTGTAACCATTGCTCGCCTTATATTCCTCTCTCGTGTACAGCTTCAGCTTGCCCTGTGCAGGCTCTTCCCCGGTACGATCATCGCTCATCATATCCAGCTCCAGCCGTTCCACATACACAGCTTCTACCCGTTCCGGCCAGAGCCAGCGAAGTGTACAACGCCCTTCGTCCACCGCAAGTGTCAGTTTTCGAATCAAGGGTGTCGAAGGGTCTGCATCCGTAAACCGCATTTCCATTGACCTCCCGACGTTAGAATCCTTTGCTGCGTGTATCTCTTGGTCTCTGACCAAACCCTTCGGCAGAAGAAGTTCCGCCGCCAGCTTCACGACGACCCCTGCTCTTCCGCGGCGTGTTCTCCTTAATCGGAACAGTCCAGGAGAAGAGGGTCAATACGCCAGACAAAATGAGCATCGCACCAAGACGTACGAATGTATCCCCCACGTTCGAACCGTCGAGTCCCCACTCCAGCAGAAGCCCTGCCAGTAGACCCGACACCGCACCACCAATACCAAAGCTGAGGGCGAGATGACGGTTATCAAACACAAGTCCGAGTGACACACCCAATGCTACTCCAATCAGTAACACGGCTGCTACACGGAAAATCGCCAGATAAACGCTATGCTCCATCATACCTGTACGCTCCGTCACAAGCGTCCGTTCATCAATCGTATCGTAGATCTGCTGAAATGCCAGATTCAGACCACCGGAATCCGGTACATCATAGTACATGCCGCCCGTTTGCTGAGCAATATTACGTAGCAGATCCGTACCTGATGGGTCCACCAGGCTTAGGCCAACTGTATTAATAGAAATCTGTTCACTGGTATATTGGGACAAAATATCTGCCGTATCCGCTTCACTGAAGCCATCAGATAACAAGATGACAACTGTACCGCGTTTCGGGTCCTGTTTGCCCTGAATCTGTTCCATGCCTTCCCGCAGCACGGCATCAAAATTGGTGCCGCCCGAAGTCGTGACAATGCCATCGATTTTGCTATAAACCTCATTCTTGGCCGCTTCACTATCCAGCGCAATAAATGGCTGTAACAACTGCGGCTGGTCATCAAATGTAATGACAGCCACCTGTTTGTCACTCTCCATTTGGCTGATCAGTGTCTTGGCTGCTTCAAAGCGTCCGTTATCCGGATCTGTCTCGCTCATGCTGCCCGAGTTATCAATCATCAGTACGATGTCCTTGACTTGCTTCACACCGCCCGGATTGATCTGATACAACAATTGCAGGGCGAGTCCAACAACAAATAACAGAGCCAGTGTTGCCGGAACAAGCAATTTCCACGACAGTCCCAGATACCGGAGCTTCCATGAAGCGCCATTCAGCTTGGGTGAGATCATCTCTGCGATCAAACAGAACAATCCAACGCTCAGCGCCAGTACGCCAAAGTATAATCCCATCAGCAACAGACGTGGCATCTCCCCAAGCCATTGACGCAGCATGATTTCTCCTGCCGCAAAGCCCACTGCCCCGCCAATCAGGCTGAACAGGACCAGGAGAAGATTGATTTTTCGCTGCATGTCTACATGCATCCTTTCCATACCAGCCGTAAACAGGCTGAGTTAATACAAGATTGGTGCTGGGTGTCAGGACACCGCCGGCGTCTTAACGAATGGGTGACAACTTTTCCACCAGACCAGCGGGGTGAAGTTCATAGCCATTCTCCGTGTACGAGTCATAATATACCTTACCGTTCCGATACACCATGAGATCCTCCAGATGGAAACCGCCCATCAGATTCAGCTTCTCCACGCCACTACTTCGTTCCACCACACCCAACTTGTAGATACGTGACGTCTCTTCGGCATGTGCCGCGTAGTCCATGAAAGAACTATGATGGTCACCAAAGAAATACTTCTCTTCATACCGATGTTCCTGCGTATAATCGAATACCCGGACCCGAACAACCGCCTGATCCTCCAGCGTGTGGTACAACCTGCGGAACAGATCATCCCGGGTTAATACGTCTTTATCTCCGTAGGCAATCGTTACATTCGCCCGCTGCAACAGTTCTTCTTCAAATGGCAATCGCAATGGCTCGGCCGTAAGCAGCAACGAGTGACATACCTCCATCAGCCGTTTCAACAGACGGTCATCGCCTTCTGTGGCAAGCCGGTTCATGTCTCCCATGTAACGGTCCTCAAACCATACATCCCGTCCGCGTTTGGCTTCCAGGTCGATGATTAGCTCTTCCGTCACTTTGCCGTAGTACTCCATCACGTTCTGGCCGATGTATTCATCCGCAGCGGCGATACTTTGGGCAGCTGTCTCTCGCAGTGTGCATTCCAGCGCTTCAAGTGCTGCTGTGACTTGGCGACTAAAACGATGAAGTTCTTCCATCTCCGTATCGTAGATACGCAGCAGATGTAATTCATTTTCCAGTCGCAGTAATTCTACCTTTGGTACATACACTCGCTCCAGCATGCAGTCAATCAGATTGCGCACATTCTGTTTATCACGGAACAACGCTCGTTTGAACGACTGATCTTCCACTCGCTCTTGCTGACGTTGCTCCAGCAGAGCACGTGCCGATTCAAGCTGCATCGATTTATCCCGAATCAATCCGAGTAGCGCTTCACGCACACTGCCAGGCTCACTGTCACTCCAGGCCGCCCACTGGAAGTAACCAACCTCTGGATGCTCCGCGCGGGAATGTTCAGCATGACGGCGCAGGGAACCGCTAGAGCTGCGCTCGCGCACACGCTCTTCGACAAGACGGACAACGTTATCGCGGAAGTACGCTTCAGCTCCTTGTCCAAACAACGCTCTCTCCGCTTCACGAAGTGAGAGCGGCTTCAGATCAGAGAAACTGACGTTATGCGTCATGATGCCACTCATGCCACTAACCAGATCTTCATTGGGCAGCAGGCCTTCGACTTTGCGTTCCACCGAGGCCGCGTCCAGTCCAAAGAAAGCGAGCTTGTCCTTAATGCTCCAATCCGGCTCCTGCCGCATGCGTGCGAGCAGATACCGATACAGGTGATATAACACCGCCAGTGCAATCGGCTTGTTTGGCCGCCTGATCTCGGCAAAACCCGCGCTGGCATAACCATGCTGATCAGAGGTGGTACGAATATTGTTTTTAAAGGATGTATTGTTGTAGGTGTTCGCTCCCGTGCTTGAAACGCTACCCGAGTGATCTACATCCTGCTTCCTGTTCTTCAGCAGGCAGATCCGGCAGATGATCTCAGCATTTTCGATCCAGCCACCGGGAACGCCGGTTCCACGCTCATTTTTGTCGGACAACAGATATACCAGATCAAACAACGGTGACGCGGGATGTGTAACCGGAATGGAGATCCCATCCTCCGTCACCAGCAGTTTACCGCTGAACGTGTAGTCCAAGGACTGCATATAATCCAGTTCCCGCAGAAAAGCGAGGCCTGCTGCGCTGGCATACCCGAAGGAATCCACCTGTTCCATCTCGCTGACCAATACATGCAGATCCGTCTGCACCGACTTGAAGGCTTGGGACAAAATGGTCTCCGTCAGCTTGGTGAGCTCTGGCAACAATACATTCAACGGATCATCCGCTCTGGTTACCACCGTAACGTAAATCCGATCAAATGACGAGTATAACCGTCCATATTCGGCAATTCGGTTACTGACCCGACGAAGCGTACGATTCAGATCGTAGAGCGCCTGATCCGATTCGTGGAAACTGCGGTGTACATCCTTGCGCCGTGTTTTGGACGGTCGCTCCGTCTGCCCAGCGGACAGAGGCAAGCGGTGACAAGTCACCTGCCCATCATCGGACGAGCCAATATTCCTCTTTTCACCCGGATGCTCTTTCTGATCTTCTGTACCAATCTGAACGTAGACCACACCGTCTCCGTTATCCCATTTTAGCCGATTGATCTCCTGCACAGCAGACACTGCAGGTGCAACCAGATCACCCACAAACAGGAACAGCGCCGGGTAATGGATACTGCTGCGTCCATCACCCAGGCTGCCTTGACGCTCCTGCTCTATTGCATACTGCGCTGCATACTTCTCCAGATCACGCTTCAGGGTATTGTTCGAATTGAACTCCATCCCGGCCGCCATCTTACTTCAGCCTTCTGCGAATGTCGTTCAGCTTGGACGACATCGTTCTGTAGAACTGATAGATGTCTTCTCCGTTAGCCAGTTCTACCCGCTCATATTCGAGACGATCGCGCGATTCCATGAACAGGGCAGCCAGATCATCCAGCTTTGTCAGCAGTGGGGTGATATCCTCAGAAGCTGTAAGATCGTTATCGCGGCGGGAGGCTTTGCGCAGCAATGTACTGCGATCCTTCTCTGCCAGACCGCGGAAGTTGCCAAACACTTCATACTCGGCAAAGTTACGGCTCTTCATCAAGTTTGCGAACGGCTCCCATGCGTCTTCTTCCGGGTCACGGTCATAGACGTAGAGGGCACCTTTTTTGACGATGGTGTCAGTATATAACGCTTCGATGAAGCGGTCATACCACTGCTCTTCGTCCTGGTACTGGGCAAGAATGCCTTCGAGTTCGGCAACTTTGGCCGAGATGGCATTCATCTTTGCCAGTTCCTCACGGACACGTGCGATCAGCTGCGGAGAGCGTACCAGGTTTTCTTTGGCCATATCTTCATTAATACTTCCGAAAATATCCTTAACGCCTACACGCGGCAACCCTTCGGTTTGCAGACGCTTCAGCTCGATCACGGCCCGCTTCACTTCGCCGAGGTTCGGCGTGGTGGACGTCAGACGCATGTCGTAGGCTCCCAGTTTGGCAGACAGATCAAACGCTTCTGTTGTCACAATCGCATACCGATTGCTTGTATTCTCATCAATGGATTTGGCTGTCACAATGTTGTATCCAAGCGCCTGCTCAAATTCGTTACGCACACGGGCGTTATACTGCTTCACGCGGGCGTTCTCGTACACATCTCCCCATGATTTCTCCGGAATCGGAGACGGCAGATAGGTCCAGTTGTTTTTCTCCGTTTGCACCAAGTGACGACCAATGCCTTCTTTGTCCAAAATGGTACGTTCATAACTTTCCTCATATACTTTGAGCGGTGTATACACAAAGAGTGGTACCCCGTTGCGGGTGTTCAGCCAGAATATCCGGTTACGCACTTCACTTTCCTTAACGGTAAAATGAGATTTGCCTACCGCATTGTTCTGATAATTGCGAATCCCTTTCAAGATGCCTGGCGCCTGTGCCGGTACCGATACAAATCCCCATGAAGGGAAATGCAGACTGCCCGTACTGTTGCTCAGATTAAACACCGGAACAGCCTCATCATCCAACTTGCCAGCAATGAAACGTTCCACGAATTTCTCAACCGACTCATCCTGACCGTATTTGATTACCAGGAAATCTTCCATGGAACGGGTAATCAGATCACCGAATTTCTCACTCAGGAAGTCGGAGATGGAGCTGACGATATCAATCTCGTTTTCTTTCACCCACTGGCTGGAGTTTTCCAGCAATTCACGAGAGAAGTCACGGATCAGATCATCTGTATCACGTTTATCCAACAGCCCGTCCACCACACTGACGATATCCGGTACACTTACAACGTTCCAGTAATATGTTTTGTTGCCTTTGTGATCAGCTTGTTCCTCGCCACGTGTCAGCAGGTCACCGTTCTTGGCGAATATCGAGCTAAGGGCGTTCAGCGTTTCGGTAAATACGTTATAAATGCGGCTGTTTTCCTGGTTCAGCAACTCATACAGATCTTCATAGAACTCGATCATCTGATCGTTGCGTTCCACGTCGGCGTGCAGCCAGTACTCATGAATTTTTGCTTCAATATAAGCATTCTTTTTCTTCTCTTTGGAGACAAAAGCACTCTTCGCATCGCCCAGCTTCTCTTCGGACTGCTCCTGAGCTGCTTCAATATCACGTGGAATGCGGAAGGCATTCTCACGCAACGTTTCGATGTACGACTGAATCATCTTCAGTACACAGAAACCTTTTTCCGTATAAATCAGACGGGAGACATAGAACGGACCTTGTTCGGGATGTAAAAACATACGCCGGATCTGTTCAGTGAACTGACCGGCAATCTCGCCCGGCAGTTGTTTCTTCGCCTTGATATATTCTTCACGGGCACGAGCCAAGAAGTTCTGCTCCAGTTCGGTATCCATATTCACAACCTGTGATTTCACCACGTTGCCATAGGATAGACGCTCACTGTTCTGATAACCAGGCAGCGGCTCTGGCACGCGCGCTTCAAAGGACTTGACCACACTTTCGAGATCAATGCCCAGCTTGCGGGCAAACTTCTCGGTATCCTCCTGGTTTGGTGCTTTGGAGAACATGGTGTTCATTTTGTCGAACATGCGATACGCCAGATACGTGGTCATCTCTTCAATCGGCAGGACAGCCGAAGATGCACCAATGATGTTGTAATCATAGTTCGCCGGGTACACCTTGTTCATCTGTGCAATGTTGGTGCGAATGTTGCTGATATAGTCATGGATCGCAAACTCCTCACCCGACTGCTTCTCCTCACTTGCCATGAAGTTGGTAATGTTCTCGGCCGTGACGTTCATGCAGTAATCGTAGGCGTTCTCCAGCAATTTGCCTTCGGTATTCGTCGCTGAGATTAGATGACACAGGTTAAATGGCGGCAGTGGTGAGTTAACGGTTAAAATATTGCCGTACTTCTGAGTAAATCGCTCACCGCGGCTATCCACGTTCATCCAGTAATCCAGCTCTTTGAGCGCAGCATATCCGTTCTTGCGAATGTATTCACGAGTGTGTTCGCTCAAGCTTTTGTTGGACAGGTTCACGTCTGGCGTGAACAGATATCCCAGCGTATTCACGCGGTCAATCCCGGCAGAGCCGTGATCACGTTCGATAATACCGCGCACAATATAGGAAATATCGAGGAAACAGCCGCTGCCTGTACCGCCGGACAGACCTGTCAGCAGGAATACCATCAGTTTTTTGTTGGTGCCTACGGATAAGGTTTTGATCTTTTTGTCGATGGCCTGTACCACCTGATTAATCTTGGTGAACAGGAGCAGACGTCCAGCCTGACGTACACCTGCGGCACCGTTCATCCCGTCCGTGATGCTCAGTTCCGGAGATAGCCAGTCCGTAATATACGGCTCCAGCACGCTACGGTTCTGTAGAAGTCCGCCAATTTCGGCATTGGATAGCAACACGAATTCATTGATCGGATCAAGTCCGATCCCTTTATACTTTTTGGCACGATCCTGTTCGTTTGTCTCAAAAGCCAGAAACTCCACATTGTCCGGCTTGTCCATTTTTTTCTTGGATACCGGGTCCTGTGGCAGCTTGAAACGACGGTTAATCTGATATTTGAGACGCAGCAACGCATCAATTCCCGTTCCTCCCAAACCAATAATCAGAATGGGATTATCAATTGTATCAACTCTGATCTTCTCACTGACAATACCTCCGCCAAGTGATACATCCAGTTGCTGAATATGTTCTCTAACAATCGGTTTCATTCCATGTCCTCCTTAGATTAACGCACGTATGCTTCAATCTATATAATTCAAACTAAAGAATATTTACACTTGCCACTCCGATGACAGAACAAACTTCCGATCGCTGTTATCCCCAGATTTTTTGATTCTCTTTTTCAAAGGTGAAAATCTGGGGATAGCCTATGCTTCCGATGTAGCTTTCTTTCAGAAAGCTTTTAGGCGAACGCTTCCGCTTCTCCAGCTTTTTTCTGTCCTCTGCGTTCTCGTGTAAATGGATTAGTTCAACTTATATAGCTTACATTCATTTAGCTATAATCCTTCACACCAAATACTCGATCAAAATCGTTTTGTCCGCCTGTTGCAGCGGGATGCTCAGTCGGTCACCGTTCTTCAGTTCAACGCCTGAGCTTGCATCGACTGCACGACCGGATTTCTCCAACGTACCGCCTGCGGTGTTACGGATTATAATTCGATCCCCATTGCTGGGCGTAAATACATATTTTTCGGTTTCCTTCAGCTCAGGGTCCAGTTGCAACAACTGATGAAGATGAAATCTGCCCCGGAAGGATACCAGCTTTTTATATTGCGGATATGATTTATCTCCCGTGTTCTCATCACGAATCTCCACGACCATCTGGCCTACAAAACCTCGATTTTTCCGTTTCAGCCAGCCCATCAGGAACCAGGCACCAACACCAACCACGATCAGGGCTATAACACCCAAGATGACAGGCAACCAAGGAAACGGCTTGTCCTGTTCACCGCCAGACGTTGTTGGTTGAGATCCACTTCCAGCTGCTCCGCTCGCGTTGATCGTGATTGGCTCACTTTCACGGTAGAAGCTGTCTTCTTCCGCACGGATGACTAATTCATAGTTATGATTGTCTGGTACTTCAAACGTTCCGGCAAAACCAGAACCTGTGTTTTCCAGCGGTTGTTCTTCACTTTTGCCAGTATCCACATCTTTCACAACCAGCGTGGCCTTCATATCTGTATACAGATCATTATCCTGGAGTGGCTGACCGCCATTCTCCAGTTTGGCTGCAAGATCAACCTTGTCCTCTTTGGTATAGGACTTGGTCTTAATTGGGTCCACAACGAGCTGAAGATCATAGTTGAACAACAGGTTGATATCGATGCTGTCTTTCGGAGCCCCTTTTACCCGAAGTTTCCAGTCTCCTTCTTGGGGTTTCAACAGCTTCACGAGTGAATAACTCTTCGACGTCGAGAGCTTGGCTGCATCCGAGTTCAGGTCCACGGCTTGTCCGGAAGGGTCCGTCAATTGCACTTCCACCGGCTTCGAAGACATGATCGAAATGTTTGCTTCCAATACACTGTCATTCGGTACATTCACGGTAACTTCCTGATAACTGCCGTTTCCCGTTACAGAGGGCAGCTTTACCACATTCAGTTTGGCATGATCCGCGAAGATCTCACTCAGAATCTGTGGCAGATCATCCGGCGTATCGGTAATGAATGATTTACCTCCAGTCTGCTGAGCCAGGTCTGCGAGTGCATTCTTGTTCAGCTTGCCATCGGCGTTCAATCCGATCGTATACACCGGAATACCCTGATCCTGTGCTTCCTTCACGGCTTTTGCCAGGTCAGCATCAGATTGTGCCTGTGTACGGCCTTTGGTTTTGTTAAAGTCATTGTTGCCATCCGCCAGCAGCACGATCATTGGCGAGTGGGATGGGTCTGCACCATGATTCAGTATGTTCACGGCTTCGGCGACACCAACTGAGACATCGGTATATGGCCCCCGGCCAAGCTGATCAATAAAATCCTTCAGGCTGCTCTTGTCCGCATCGGACTGAATCTCCAGCATAGCCTTTTCCCGCTCCACCTGATCGGTATAAGCGACAATCCCTACCTTGTCCCCCTGGACTGGCAGCATATCAATAAACATTTTCATGGCTTCATTACTGATCTTGTCACGGTCACTTGTATTCATTGAGTTACTTACATCGGCTACAAGTACCGCATCGATTCCGCTTGTCTGTGCCTGAGCCGCTGCAGCTTGTGGCAGCAACGCTTGAGGTAACAGTAGCGTTAGAATTGTCAGCAGAACCATCGTTCCACTAAGCCAGCGTATTTTGCGTGTCCGCAGCATTGGGTGTACTCCTTCACGTTTGAGATTAAAATGGGAATAGTTTATTATAGGCGTCAAGCCTTAAGGAAATCTTAACAGTCTACTAACAAATTCTGAAAAGCACCCCTATCTTGAGTTACAGTTTTGTAATGACTGACAAAAATCGACGATTTCATGCCTTGAACTGGCACAAAAGTACCAACTATGGAAATATGATATAGTTATTGCCAGCAAACTGCAATATAACAGCGCTTGTTCACCAAGCCATAGAAGGGAACGGATTATGGTTACATACGGATGCCTCGCCATATTGTTTCTTTTTGTCATTATAAAGGGTTTTGCACTCCAGCTTCATCGACGGAAACCGGTCTCCCGGGAAGACACGGATCGTACCCTCTACACTATTCTGAATGGTGAGCGTGATTAAGCATGAGTACTAAACTAGTTGTATCCATAAGACCATTTCATCGAACGACCTATGCCTATGAAAAGTTGCAAGTCTGCTCACGTTGTGGACAGTACACCTGCCTGTGGGAAGATGAGTGCACGGCCTGTGGCCGGGGTACCCTCAATTCCGTTCAAGCGAAGGCAACTTCCCGTGTAAAACGCCGGATTGCACGCGACTTGTTCATTACGACATTGTTCGGTGTAGCTGCTACCTATTTCGGTGAGACCATAGATCAGACCATGGCGGCAGCCAGCGTTTCCCTGTTGCTTCTGGCCTTACTGATCTTCATGCAGAAACGTTCATTCGAGGTAGAGCAGCAGCGCGAGTTGAAGCGCACGTTACAACAGGATGAGGAACTCATCCGCCAGGGTATTAACCGCAATTGGGCTCTGGTCGCCGAAGCTCGAAAACAGGATGAAGCACTTGCCTATGAGATGCTCCGCGAGATCGGCTCACTCGTCTACAATGACCGGATTCGACTGCAACAGGTTGCGCTGTTACAATCCTTTGTCCTACGCAGTGATATGGATCTGCAGCTCAAGCCCTTGCTCTTACGTAGCTTCGAGCGGCTGCTGGCTGAATATATTGGTGAGATTGCTCGGCTTAAGCCCGATTTGATCCGTGAAGATGCGATTCGTTATATCGCAACCTATGAAGTGAACATTTTACAGCTCCACAATGGAATTCAGATACTTACAGCCGTAGCTGCTGCTGCCGTACGCAAGAGCAAATATATTGAGTTATTCCCTAGTCTTATTACCCGCTACGCCCGCTTTATGCCCAAGGATCGCTTCATGAGACTTTATCACACGATTGAACGCTATCCGAGCAAGGCACGCGGGGGTCTGGCGGAGTCGGTAGGCCGGGTGTATAACGAGAAATATCGGGATCAATACGCAGATGTTCAGCTGTAGGGATGATATATTGAGAAAGAAAAACGTAGTTTAGTGCAAACTCACTCCCTGTATATAGACGAATGCAATTTCATCCATCCCTGCATGCGCGTCAGCACCACAGATCGAAGGTTATGCTTCTAATGATATAAGAATTAATCCAAAAACACCCCATCCTTAGGTCTAGGATGAGGTGTTTTGAATTTTATGGCAGTCTGCCACGTGCTATACGCAGTACACGAAAAAAAGGAAAAACTACATGGGGAATACCTAAATGGCATCTTCCATGGATCAAGTAGGCACGCAAACAGGTACTCACAGATGACAAAAAGAATAAGCGGAAATGATCATCTGTCCTGGTGAAAGGGCCGCGACGTGGTTCCGTCGCGACCCTTGATCTGAAGGTTCGGTACATCTGTACCCGAACCCTCTCATATGTGCCATGCCCATCACTGTGGCATGGCATGGTGCCTGCGCAATTGCGGCTGCATCGCCGCTTGCGCCAAGGCTTTACCGTCCGCGACGAGAATCGCGACGGTCACCCTTCGCCGGTCCGCGTCCTGCGGATTCCGGACGGCGAGAGCCTTCGCTACTGCGCCCGGAGGTGCGCTTGTCGGCACTACGGCCAGCCCAGCCGCTGCTAGCTGCGCGGCCGCTTTGACCCGTTGCTCCGCGACTGCTGTCGCTGCTGCGCGCGGAACCACGACCTGCGCTGCGCTCGTCGCCACTGCGACCCGCACCGCGTCCACCTTGACCCGCTGCACCACGACTGCTGTCGCTGCTGCGGCCACCGCTACGACCACCACTGCGTCCGCCTTCACTGCGGCCACCTTCGCCACCGCGGGAACCACGTCCCCCACGTCCGCCATCTCTGCGATCGTTACGGCCTGCACCGCGACGGGCACTACCAGTTCCGGAAGAGCGTCCGCCTGAACGTTCGTCATCCCCTTGACTGTTGATGGAACGTCTAGCTGCTCCAGTTGAAGCAATTGGACCTTCGCTTGTCCACTGGATACGGGACAGCTTTTGGTCAATACCTTGTTCAATACGTGCAAGTTCCGGTCTGTCGTGCTCTGTTGCAAACGTTACAGCAAGACCTGTACCGCCTGCACGGCCCGTACGACCAATCCGGTGGATATAACTTTCCGCATCATGCGGCATATCGTAGTTAAATACATGCGTAACGCCTTCAACATCAAGTCCACGTGCAGCTACATCTGTAGCAACCAGCACTTGCAGTTTGGCATCGCGGAACGCTTTCATTACGTTCTCACGCTTGGATTGGGACAGATCTCCATGAAGTTCATCACTTGCATAACCTGCTTCACGCAGATCTTGGTTCAGCTTGGATGCACGACGTTTGGTCCGACAGAAAATAATCGCCAAGTATGGGCGATACGTATCAATCATGCCGCGAAGCGCTTCTAATTTACCACGATCCGTACATTCCAGCACTTGCTGGCGAATTTGTTTGATCGGGATAACAGATTGGGAAGATACTTTTACATCTTCCGGATCTTTCATGTAGGTCTTCGCCAGGTTGCGAATGCCCTTAGGCATCGTTGCTGAGAACAGCATTGTCTGACGTTTATGTGGTAGCTCGCTAAGAATCGTCTCCACATCGTCCAGGAAGCCCATGTGCAACATTTGGTCGGCTTCATCCAGCACCAGTTTTTTCACATTATCCAGCTTCAGCGTGCCACGGCGCAGGTGATCCAGGAGACGACCTGGTGTACCAATAACGATCTGGGTACCGTTCTGCAATTTACGCAGTTGTTTGTCCACATCCTGCCCGCCGTATACGGCAAGCACGTGCAGTTTATCGTCGTTAGCAGTAAGCTTCTTCGCTTCTTCCGTAATTTGCAGCGCAAGCTCACGCGTAGGCGCGATAATCAGCGCTTGTGGCGAACGGTCGGATACGTTAATTTTCTGAATAATCGGCAGCAAAAATGCCAGCGTTTTCCCTGTTCCTGTCTGTGCCTCAGCGATAATATCGCGTCCACCCAGCAGTACCGGAATCGAACGCTCCTGTACCGGAGTCGGCACGGCGATTCCCTGATGTTTCAGGATCTCGCACCATTCCGGGCGAATGCCCAGTTGTTCAAAGTTTGCCAATCGTTACACCTCTGTATATTCATTTAGATAAGTCCATTTCATAATGACTCAGTATCAGTATCTGCCATCAAGACTAGTTTTCCTTAGTTCAATCATGATTATGAAATGAATTTTTTAAAAAGCAATCCACTCGTTGCTCTTCTTCTCCATACCCTGTAGTTTACACGTTAGTCAAGCAAAACAAAAGGGGATACAGCGTTACACCCCCAACTTGTAGCACAAAATTCCAAGATCAGCGTAACTTGTATCGACCAAGTGAGTTTGAGGATGGTTATGAGAGAGAGTGTAAGGATGATTTTGACAGTAACCATAGGAGCCCCTCTGAAAATGATGATGAGTGGAACATCCCAAGGTGTTGGCTCGAAGTATGACTCTGATTCTGTGAATTGGTTGAGGATTGAACTGCATGCAAATCCCACGTACCACCAATTCTAACGAATCCAGGACACCCTATTACGCCAATTAAAGCCGTTTGGATTTTCTAACGAACTCCAGTCACTTAATTACTCGGAATACCCGCGAAACGGCATCAGTATGGGTGGAATCAGCAAAATAAGATGTCTGAGATTCGTTAGAATAACGAAAACATGAAATAACTCCATATAAGACGTGCCAGGTTCGTTAGAGTTTACACACACTGAAGAACACAAGCTTGAGCACAATAAGATCAGCTAGAGAAATAACAACATTTACTAGAACCAGAACACCAACTACAAATACTAGAACTAACAACAACCAGCACTACCTATACTTCTACTAGAACTATTACTAGAACTATTACTACAACTGCTACTCCAACTTCTACTTCTACTTCTACTTCTACTAGAACACCACTACCACCATTAGAACTACTCCTTCTTCTTCTTCGTTCTTTTTCTTTTCTTCACTGTACACACCACACAATCTAATAAAAACAACGACGCCCTCTCCCCAATTTATTTTAGGAAAAAGTGCGCCGCTGATAGAAAGTATCTTTTTATGTTATCTACTACACAGGGCTGTCGCATGTCTACTCAACACTACTTTAGGACAGTAGCCTTCATAACTTTACTTCATTACTTGTTTAGATCCTTAATTCCAGATTTACTAAACCGTTCATTTTTCACCTTGTCCGCGTAACTATAGTCAGACAATGCACCTTTGGACAACAACCTTCGTTGCAAACAAGCTACGAACCATGCCCTCCAGCTGTAGCAAATCCACTCCGTTCAAGAATACGGGAGCTTTCCTCGTTTAACCCGCGCAGGTGCACGGTTTTGCCAAGCTTCGCGTATTTGAACTTCACTTTGCCGATAGCCACAACCGCAGTGTTATCCCAGATATGTGAACCTCCGAAATCAATCGTGATCTCCTTCGGATCGGCCTCTGCATCGAACTCATCCACGAATCGGGACGAAGAACCGAAGAAGAACGGTCCGTGAACCCAATAAACTTTCTGCCCTTGCGCTTGGCTCGCCTGTACACGAATCTTGGTCTGTTTCCAGCCAAAATGCAGCACACTGAGCACAACGCCGACCATGACCCCGATCGACAGATCGTGGGTATAGACCACAATCGCTACCGTCACGATCATGACAAAAGCTTCCGCCCGCGGCACGCGAGTTATATTTTTGATGGAACTCCAGTCGAATGTTCCGATACACACCATAAACATCACACCGACCAGCGCACCCATTGGTACCTGTTTCACCACACCGCTAAACAGCAACAACAGGATCGCGAGAAACGCACCCGCAGTAAACGTAGATAATCTTCCACGTCCGCCAGACTTCACATTAATGACCGACTGCCCAATCATCGCACAGCCGCCCATGCCGCCAAACAAACCGTTCACGAAATTCGCAATACCCTGACCACGCACTTCACGATTCTTGCTGCTTTTGGTCTCGGTCATCTCATCCACGATGGTTGCGGTCAGCAGAGATTCCAGCAATCCAACCAGTGCCATGGTGAATGAATAAGGCAGCAGAATCATCAGCGTGTCCCAAGTCCACGCAATATTTGGCAAGTGGAACATCGGCAGAGTGCTCGTTATATTCCCCATGTCGCCGACTGTTCTTACGTCAAGATGAAATACCAAGGTAATAATCGTCATCACGATAATTGCAATCAGTGGAGCTGGAACGCCTTTGAAAAACCGTGGCAAAATATAAACGATCGCCAGCGTACCCGCTACCATCGCATACATGATCCAGTTCGCTCCCGTGAAGTGGGTTAACTGCGCCATAAAGATGAGTATAGCCAGTGCGTTAACGAATCCGGTCAGCACCGAATGAGGCACAAACGTAATAAACCGTCCAACCTTAAATATGCCCAGTAGAAACTGGATAATGCCCGTCAATATCGTCGCTGCAAAAAGATATTCCACGCCATAATCCTTGACGAGTCCAACCATCAGTACCGCCATGGCACCGGTTGCCGCCGAGATCATGCCTGGTCTTCCACCAGCAATCGAGATCACAATCGCAATCGTAATCGAAGCGTACAATCCGACCATCGGATCAACACCCGCAATGATGGAGAACGCAATGGCTTCCGGAATTAACGCCAGCGCTACCGTAATGCCTGCCAGCACGTCTCCGCGAATGTTGCCAAACCATTGTTGTTTTAAAGTATTCATATGTTCTTGCCGTTCCTCCTACGTGTATTCCTCATAATGGACAATCTTACTGAAGAGTAACGGAAGCCGTTCACACTAACCAACTACCCAGGACAGCACAAAACAACGGATTCCTCTCCGCATTATTCGTATGCTCTTGCCTGAGTTGCATCATTATTAACCATCCATATAGCCTTGACGGGTTAATATGCACTCATGTCTTTTCCGTTCCAGTGTGTACCGCTGGTGTTCCATTACTGCCTCAGTTGCCTTACTTCGTGCGACATAAGGAGCTGATCCTGATGCCCATAGGTTTTCCCCTCTCAGAAAAACCGGGTCCGTTAATGTACTGACCTATTATTATAGTCACAGGACCGGATATGTACTAATACAGTTAAGGCGAAAAAACAGAACCTTTTCTTCTATTATCTTAATCTTTCTATAATTTACTCACCAATTCTCTATTCACAAAAAATAACCCGCAAAGATCCTTTGAAGAAAGTCTCTTTACGGGTATTCTTGTGATGTAATGCTGTTGCTAGAACCTTCCCGATTTGAATATCGAATAGAGCAGGAAAGCCACCATCAGAATCGCCACCAGGAAACCAATCTCAATGACCGGAATATCCCACAGCATCGTGGACTGATGACTGATCGAAGAACCGATAATCAATCCCACCATAATGATACAAAAGGCGAGTAACACGATACTGAAAGACAGCCGATTACTAATCTGGTCCATTCTACGCATGAGTGCATCGAGTTCAGGGACACTGATCTCCAGCCTCAGCTTGCCTTTGCTAATAATGGATGATAATTGCCTTAACTGCCCTGGCAGACCAATGACACTCTCGGCCATATCGGCCGCACTGCGGAACAAGCGATTCTTGATTCTTCCAGCGCTAAAACGTTCCTTGATCAGCTTCCGCCCAAAAGGCTCGGCCATATCTACAATGCTCAGGGAAGGATCGAGATGTTCAATTACACCTTCCATCGTCAGCAACGATTTACCTAGCAGCAGAATATCAGCAGGCATGACAACCCGGTGCCTCTGAGCTACGCCGAACAAGTCATTCAACGCCTGACCCACACTAATCTTGGAAAAGGGAATATCGTAATATTTGGTACGTAACTTGTCCAAATCCACATGAAGACCACGCAGGTCCATGTCATCTGGCATCATGCCCAATTTTTCAATCGCCCGGATCATACTGTCCGTATCTTTGCGCATTAACCCAATAATAAGTGAAGCGAGCTGTTGTTTCATCTCGTCGCTCAGACTGCCCACCATACCGAAGTCTATAAAAGCAAGACGTCCATCCTTCAATACCATCAGATTGCCCGGATGTGGGTCAGCGTGAAAGAAACCCTGAATAAAGATCTGATTCAATAATGAATCCACCAGCCGCTCGGCAATGTTGTTCAGATCATGGCCGCGTCTGACCAGTTCTTCACGATCATTGAGTTTGATACCTTCGATATACTCCATAGTGAGCACACGGGACGAAGTCTGATCCCAGTAAATTGCCGGGATTTTCACCTTGTTGTCCTGTTGGTACTGCTGTGCAATCTTTTCCGTATTTCGGCCTTCGACCGTATAATCCAGCTCGGCCATCAACGCCTGAGCATATTCTTCGACCATTTGCGGAATCTGATATTGCTTCACCCAGTCCCAGCGCTTCTCGGCCATGGCTGTCAGTTCACGCAAGATATCCAGGTCACGCTGCACAATACGCGATATACCGGGACGCTGAATCTTGATGGCTACCGATTCACCGCTTTGAAGTTTGCCCAGATGCACCTGTCCAATGCTGGCCGCAGCTACAGGGGTATCCTCGAACCGGGAAAAGATCTCCTCCAGCGGTGTATCCAATTCCTGTTCCAAAATACCCCGTGCCGTCTCGGAAGAGAACGGCGGGACCTGATCCTGTAACTTCACCAGCTCACGAATGACAGACTCAGGCAACAGATCTGCCCTTGTGCTTGCGAGTTGCCCCAGCTTAACGAAAGCTGGCCCCAGCTCCTGCAGCACAAGCCTAATACGTTCACTCAGCGTTTTGGTGGTGTGTGCTTCACGCGACATCCACCGTCTGGGCAGAGCCAGCAACTGGAACAAACCCAGCTCCTCGACCATATAACCGAAGCCATGACGCACTAGCGCCATGGCAATTTCACGGTATCTGCCGACATGTTTGATTCGCACTGCCATCTACTCGATCTCGTTTCCTTTGAGAGGAGGAGGAACTTCAAGTGGAGCTGGGGATTCATCAGGTTGAAGCTGTGGTGAGTGGCCCAGTTCGGCAAGTTTTTTCTCCAGAACGGCAACGCGCTGTTCCAGACTGGTTACATCACTTTCGGATGCCACACCAGCTTCCTGAAGCACACGCTTGACCTGTTCTTGAATCACTCTCTTGAACTGGCCTTGCTCTTCATCGCCCCGTTCCAGCAGACGTTCAACCAAAGCTTTGGATTCACCGGGCGCAAGTTCCCCGCGCTTGACCAAATCATCCACGGTTTTCTCAATTTTTTCTTTGCTTACGACAGTAAGACCAAGCCCTAACGAGATCGCCTTTTTGAACAAATCGCTCATTTTTGTCATCCTCCTCTTCGTTGATCTCTATATTATACCCCTTATACTCTGCATGCAAAAATGTCAGTCCGATCAGACGTAACGCGCAGCCCATTTGCCTGCTTGCAGAAGTAACTTCCGGTACGTTTCGTGTGCAAAAGACGGCACATGGTGACCCGGCATCAGATAAACAATACGCCCAACACCATATCGATGAGCCCAAACCGCAGGCTTTGGTCCTTCTTCGGATTGATATTCAAGTAATATTTTCGTTTCGGCAAAAGAACCAAATTCGAACTGATAAGGCTCTTCTTCCATTGTGAAATTCGAAATGCCCTCCGTCACGGGATGGCTTTCCGCCGTTACAGTGAATTCAAGCGGTGCATACGCCGGATGATGCAGGAACTTGGCACCGATCATCTGTTTGAGCTCATAACGATTTTGGAGCGAAATGCCGTTATGTATAATGACCAGTCCACCCCCATTACTTACATAGGACAACAAACCTGCTGTCTGCTGTGGAGAGACTTTACCCTTCCAATCGTCCATGTATGAGATACATACATCAAACCCGGTTATATTTTCTTGCAGCAGCATATTCCGATTCTCACTGCACTGCACAGTCATAGTATCATGGAAAATTCGGCTAATCTCCGCATCCACCCCCTGAAGCGGGTGCCAATCCGGATGTGTATAATCGCCAAGTAATAATGCTTTTTTACGATGATCCATTCAATTAATCTCCTTTCTTGTTCACCTCACTGTATAAAACCAACTACCAGGGGAGCTTCTCTCCCTTGTAGTCCACATATGCGGGCTGATCTCCTTTAAACTGTTCATGGCGGTCGATAAGTACTGCGATATGCTGTGCAGATTGCTCGGGCGTGAGATCCGCAGCAACATCCAATTCGCCCCTCATATAACTCTGTACCCAACCGGGATGCACAAGCATCACTTGTCCGCCTTCATCCTTCAGACCATTGTGCACAAGACGGGCCTGCATGTTCAAAGCAGCTTTGGACATACAATAGGCATACCACCCATCCCGACTGCATTGTTCTATACTTCCAGCCTCGGAAGAGATATCAACAATCAGCTTGACCTGTCCTTGAAGAAGGAGGGGTAACAGGGAATGAGTCACACGCAGTGTACCTAAGGTGTTCACATTAAATACTTCAGCCATCTCCGCCATATTCAACGGCCCGCGGATATGATCCGTAATACTTCCTAGTATAGCCGCATTATTGATCAGCATATCCAAATGATTCGTATCCAGCTTCAATGTCTCCGTGAACAGTGCTACCGACAGGTCGTCCGCGATATCCAGTTCGATGGCGCGCAGATGGTCAGGATATCCTTCTGCAAGCATACGAATTCCCTCGGAATCTTCCACGTCCAGACCGGCCGCATACACGAGATACCCTCTCTTCAGCATCTGTGCCGTCAAAGCCAATCCCAATCCACGAGCAGCTCCCGTTACACATACGGTTCTCATCATGATGTCCCTCCCTCGCATAATGATTCTGTCTTTTATTCATTCCACATATTCATCTGAAAACCTTTAATTCAGAATAGGATTGCCAACTTCACGACCAAAGACTCAGGAGGTAAAAGCGAGATTAGAGCCATTTTGCTTATTGAATTCAGCTATCTATTTGAGCTATAAATAGCTGTTATTATCTCTGCATATCTCGCTCCTGCCGATAGGCTAAACAATGTTCCACCCATCTTTGAGCAGCTGCCGGATAAGAGCCCAGATGAACGTGCGTATACCCCGCCACGATGTTGCCTGCGGCATATCCCTCTTGCTTCAAGCCACGCATCCCCTTGGTCTCATACGCATAAGGAATCGTTTCTTCATCACGATAGGTCATTGTCGAATAATGAAATTCATGACCTCGAAGTACTTCACCCTTTTTCAGTAAAAAGGAATCCTGAACGCTACTCGCTTCACGGTAGCCAAGCGCAGCGCGCTTCTTCTGCATCTGCACCTGTGCGGGGATAATGCCCGCCATGTCAAAAGTAACTCCCTCTCGGTCGGTCAACGTTTCTCCAAGTACCATGTAACCACCACACTCAGCAAATAAAGGCATGTTGGATTGTGCTGCCCGTCGAAGTCCTTCCAAGAAATCTTGGTTACCGGCAATCTCTGCTGCAAACTCCTCTGGAAACCCGCCACCCAAATAGATGCCATCCACATCTGTTGGAATACTTTCGCCAGCGAGCGGACTGAAGTAATGTAATCGAGCCCCGGCCGCTTCGAGCAATTCCAGATTATCGGGATAATAGAAATTAAATGCCGCATCGCGCGCAACGGCAATGACAGGCTGCATCGCATATGATACATGTCGATTATTAACATGGATCACTGAATTGGAAAGTGGATCGTAATTCGAGCCTGATTCAGCATTAGCCGAATCAGCTTGGGCAGTAGTTGCAGGAATCACTTCTTCTTCATTCAAAGGTGGGGCGCTTGTCGCCAGCTCCAGCAGCAGATCCAGATCGGTGCCTTCCATCAGCACATCGGCAGCCCGCTGAAATAATGGTTTCAATTCACCCCGCTCAATGGCAGGTACAAGTCCCAGATGTCTCTCAGGAATGGACATGTCTTCATCCCGCTTCAGCCAGCCAACCACCGGAATTCCGCACATCTGCTCAATGGCTTTTTTCACAATGGTATAATGACCCGCACTTCCACACCGGTTGACGATCACTCCGGCAATATTTAATTCAGGATCCAACTGTTGAAAACCCAGGACAATCGCGGCCGCACTGCGAGCCATGCTGCGTACGTCCACAACCAGAATCACAGGGGTCTGCGTGACCAGAGCAATCTCTGCAGTTGAGCCTGTATTGCTGAGCGGATCTTTGCCATCGTAAAGGCCCATAACGCCTTCTATAATGGAAATATCATGTCCCGCCGATGCCTTCTCGAACGTATCTCTCACGTATTCAGGCGATGTCATCCATGCATCCAGATTACGTGACGGTCTGCCCGTGACGGCGGTATGATATGTCGGATCAATATAGTCCGGGCCGCATTTGAACCCTTGTACACTCAAGCCACGCTGGGCAAGTGCCCTCATCAGCCCCAAGGTTACTGTCGTTTTTCCTGCACCACTTCCGGTCCCTGCAATGATAAGTCGGGGTCTGGCATTACGATCTGCAATGGTCATCGTCATTTCCACCTTTTCTTCGAGATAAGAAAAGCTTCTGATCGAAGCACTATCAAGGATGTACATTCGTATTTTAGTTGTAACGTATAAATTCTATAATCTAAACAAAACCGCATCATATAGCGATGCGGTTAAGATTAATGCACACTTTTTATTCATGAAGCGACGCCAAAAGCTTTTTATCGAACTGATCTAAAAGCAGGCCACTAATCTCTAATCTTGGCCGCACGCCCTGCTGCAAAGTAACGTCCAAGCTCAACGATGAGTGCTCCCATCTTCTCTTCCTCCGGAATGACCAGTGCCTCAATGCCTTCTTCACGCATGGAGTTTGCGGTAACTTTACCTACAGACGCAGGAATTACACCTTGTCTGAAGGCTGCAAGCATCGGCTCAAGCTTGTCCTGGGAGGCCGCATATTGCGTCAGAAACCTAACCTGCGGTCCACTTGTGAACGCAACAGCATCTACTTCGTACTTTAGAATTTCATTCAATAACTGTTCCAGTTCTGCCTCTTCTGGCGGTACATGGCGGTAAGGAAGCACTTGTCTGACGATGGCACCTTGTTCTTCCAACCATGCAACGAGTTTGGGAGCTGTCTCCCCATGAAGCTGCAACATAACCTTTTTCCCTGCGAGATCATGTGGGGTGAATTCTCGGATGAGCCCGTCCGTGCTACCGTCATCATCTCGTACCAGCGGTGTTAGCTTGCGCTTTTTGAGCGCATTCACCGTCTTGTATCCCCTTGCCGCAATTGAGGATTCTGATAATACATCCAACAATTGGCCTGCCACTTCCATATCCTCAGCCATTTCAAACAATGCATCCAATCCCATACCCGTCGTTAATACCGCCCAATCTGGCGGGTCTGAGATCCAGGATACCAGCCCATCCCTGATACTCCGATCATCCAGGAATACGGTCCCCTGTGCCGGTCGCACAAGCGGGATTCCACCCATTTTTTCAACCAGTATGGACATTTCTTTCGATTTTCGTGGTCCTGTCAATGCTACACGTACACCTGCCAAATGTTGAGCCATTCATGTTCCCCCCGTTAGTTCAGCCGAATGTTCATCAGTCTGACTACAGTATACAGGGTACTTCTGTGGAGGGAAACTGTACTTTCCCTCTTTTTGCCCGTTCATCTATAAGGATTTTTGATGGAATGCATCAGGAAGGCTGGAGTTCTCCGCCATGAGAATCTTTCCGTCTTTTCTCTCCGTCCTTCTCCGAATCAGCCGATTTTTGTTCCGGCTCATGTTTCTCTTTCTTTGACTGTTCTCCCGATCTCTGTTGGGTAGATTCTTTTTTATCCTTTTTGCGAGGACGAAGGAAAAGAAACAGCACGATAGGGAACATCACTTCAAATACAATGGCGATCCACGTCCATTCCCGAGTAAAACGATTGAGCTGAATGGCATTTCGGAAGAACCAGAATGCACAGACAAATCCGACGAGGGCAATCGGGCCTGTCAACACCTTTCCCGATACGTTCGGAATGATTCGCTTCAATCCCCAGCAGACAAAGTACAGGTCAAATGCAATCTTCGTGATCATGGTAGGCAAGGTTGCCGCTGCCAGCGCAAGGTCAAACCGATCCAAGAAATCACTGATTTGCAATTGTCTTGCCAGTTCATAGGAGGGATACACCAACCTTGAAGCGATAGGAACTCCAATGGAGGTAATGGTCTCCACAAGGATTAGCATCATCAGGAGTGCAGAGAGGATAATACCTGACACAACCGATTTATATCGAAAATCACTGCCTTTGATAACAAAAGGTAATGCAATCATCTCTCCGTAAAACGAAAATATGTACCAACTCCCCTTGCCCACTCCCGTAACATCAACGTGAAAATACGGCATCAAATTATCCATATTGATCTGTTGAATGAGCATGAAAGGCACAATCACGGAGTTTAAGAGAAACAATGTCACATACAACTCCGACATACCGATTAAGGAGCCGAGCCCACCTCTGACGATAAAAACTCCCATAACGATCAGAGATAACACAATGATGGAGATGGGCGTGGTCTCTAACAAAGTTATGCTGATATAATCCCCCGTTAACCGGATATCCCTCGCAAACACAAAGAAAAAAAACAAAATGTACATCAATCCTGCGAGCCTTCCCAAAAAGGGGAATCGCCCAGCAAGGGCTTGAAATAGATCCTGATCCGGAAATCTCCGCTGGACCCGACTTAACATCCACATGGATGCAAGCATCACTAAGACTACAGGTATATACGAGAGATAAGCGTGTTGTTCCGCATAGTAGATAGCTTGCGCGTGAGGCTGAATTAACGTTCCTGAAATACTGAGCAGCAGCACGAGCAGGATCATCTGACGGTGTGTCACTCTCTGATTCATGATATACCTCCTTTCCCTCTCGCGATCTCGCAAACTTAATGCATCCTGTCCACAACCTAGGGCAGTGGCAGTAAGCGCTGGATAACGTGGCTTATCCATACCGACACAAATAAGGTTTTGCTTAGATTAGTCACATAGAACCAAATGCCTGTAGCCACTGCTATCAAACTATAGGATAGCCAGCGATTAATGGCAGCTGCCTGTTTCAAATGTCTGAAATCCATCAAAATGACCACGATTACCATGGCCAGGAAGGTAAATAAGAGTGGTTTAATCATGTACAACTTCATCCTCTCCGACGCCAATTGGTTTATTGCTCACCCCAACGTTTTCAATAAGGACATGGGGGGTAACCGTCACCTCAACTTCAGGGTATATGTCATCCCAACGATCCTTCATCGTGTCCCACTTGGCCGGCAGATGTTGATGAATGGATCGACCGATTCCAAGGATGTCCGCATGGTATTTTCCCTGAACCAACCGGACACCTTCCTCGATATCCAATTTTATTTTCTCGTGAATGGCTTCATGTAACTTCAGAATCTCATTCTCACGCCGGTCGCCATAATTGGATTCGTTATCTACGAGAACTCCCTTGGCATATAATTCAATATTCACGGTGACCTTATCAGCCTTGATACTGGGATGTAGTGAAGCGTTGTTCTCGTTCAACTTGATGAACATATTTCCATCTCCGCCAGGAGCTTTAACCATAATCTCCGGTGCATTGGCCTCGCCCATAGCAAGAATGAGCGCATCGGCTGGAGCTTTGTCAATCATGCCAACCAGCTTATCTTTCTTGAAAATGGCCAACCCATCCAGCTTTATGTTTGTTTTGGCGTCCTTCCACCCTTTTGGAACATTGCTCACTTTCGAAGCGACCGGCAGGAATGGATCGACACCTTCACTCAGAATGGCATCTATAAACGTTTTAAGTGAACGTGGATTACGCATATTGAGGAAGCACAGTTCCCGCACCATCTCGGATGGAAACTTCTCTATAGGTGCATCCGTATCCATGACCTCATATGCTGCACCTTTTGTGACCACTGGCAATGCAGAGAGTCGGTTCAGCGGATACCGTGTAAACAGATCGAGCATGGGGGCCACGCCATCCCGGGCAAGCTCCTCACCAATAAGCATCGTACGGCGATGCGCGTAATAGATTGTTCGTGAAAGTTCCTTTTGACCTTCAATAGACGTACCATGCACAGATTTGGCTGTATTGGATAACATGAACCAGGATTTATCCCCACTCGTGCCGCCTCCGCCTCCTTCACTACCGGAAGAACCGGATTGTCCTGGCAGAGCAATCTGAAGACTGGATCTGTAATTGTCCCCCTCCTTATCAACAGCAATACCAATCACAAAGGCAACATCGTTAATCTCCTTACGATCCCAGCAACCTGAAATAAAAGTGGTACATAACAACAGCGCTATCACTGCCCGGTACTTATATATGATCTGCATGGGTTCACCACCCTTCCTCAGCTTCAGGGGAACCGTTGATCTTTTCGGTCATCCGTTTCTGATCCCGATGTACCGTAGAAGGACGATTGATCATTTTCCACCATGGCACACGAATGAGAATGTCTTTGGTATCTGTTTTACTGTACGGGCTAAGACCAGAGAGATATGGGACACCGAACGAAGTCATCTGTGTCAGATGCACCGAGATCAGGACCAAGCCGATGACGATGCCGTATAGTCCAAGCATACCTGCTAGTAACATGATCGGAAATCGGAGCAGACGCACCGTAATCGCGAAGTTAAATCGCGGGATCGTGAAGGAAGCTATTCCTGTCATGGATACGATAATAACCATCGGTGCGGATACAATCCCCGCTTGAACTGCCGCCTGTCCGATCACGAGTGCACCGAGGATACTGACAGCCTGACCCACTGTCTTGGGTAACCTGACCCCCGCTTCCCGGAGAGCTTCGAACGACAGCTCCATGATGAGGGCTTCCACCAAAGCCGGAAAAGGTATAGCCTCCCGTGCACCCGCAATACTCAGAATCAGCGTAGTTGGCAGCATGTCCTGATGAAATGTTGTAATAGAGATATACAAGGCTGGCAGGAACAGAGCGATGGCTACGAATAGGAAGCGAATCCACCGCACCAGATTACTGATGAAGAATCGCTCGTAATAATCCTCGCTGGCTTGTAGCATCTGCCACATCGTGACTGGAGCAATTAGCGAGAATGGGGTTCCATCTACCATAATGGCAAAGCGTCCTTCCAACAGATTGCCTGCAACGGTATCCGGCCGCTCCGAATAGTGCATCTGAGGGAAAGGGGAATACGGATGATCTTCAATCAGTTCCTCGATATAACCCGTCTCCAGGATGCCATCAATATTAATTTTTTCCAGACGTTTCTTGACATCTTGAATCGTTTTTGGATCAGCAATACCTTCTAGATAGGTCAGCACAATATCTGTCTTGGTGTCTGTTCCAAGGGTCATACTCACCATCTTGAGCGCAGGTGTTTTCAGCTTGAACCGCAATAAGGCCGTATTCACACGGAGCGTTTCGGTAAATCCCTCCCGCGGTCCCCGAATGACGGATTCTGTCTGCGGTTCCTCCACACCACGTCTGACGCCACCTTTGACATTGAACATCCAGGCTTTGTTACTTCCATCGACCACCAGAAGGGCAGAGGATGCCAGCACCCCTTCTGTCGCAGCAGCCCAGGTATCCACTCGCTTCACCTGTGTTAGCTCAACGGTTGTATCATCCAGTGGAACATCAGGTTCATCTGTGCGCTGCTGCACCAGCCCTCGAATAATCGGTCGCAGCATGTGTTCCTGGATATCAGCCGAATTGACAATGCCTTCGATATAGACCAGAAGTCCTTTCACTTCAGGCGTAATCATGACGTTGCGAAAAACCACATCAGAACAATCGGAGAATATCTCCTTTACCGCCTTAATCTGAGTTTCATGTACTGCACTAATTGGCTGCCGAAGAAAAGGTGGGGACGGCAGTCCCAAAGGAATATGTTTTTTTTCTTCTGAAGCTCGTCCCGGTTGTCCGGACTTGTCTTTCCCAGATGTTTTGTCTGCCATATGCCGCCCCTCCGTTCTTGTTTTTATACAAGGTAGCTTGTGCCAGACAGCAGGGAATTATGTGGTCTTTTTTGCAAAATTACGATTAAATTCTCTGAGTTTTTAGACAGCAAAAAGGCCTCTGTATTTAACAGAGACCTCTGGGATGTTCCAAGTTCTATAGGTACTTATAAGTTAATCCGCAAAATAATCTTCAGGCACATAACGAATCTCCGACTTCGCATAGATGCTTAGCGTGTGACTCTCCCTGTCGTATACTACCTGTTCACCATCTACGTAGTACCAGTGTTTCAAAAGGGGCTGATCCTTGCGTTGGACAAATCGAAATACGTTCAGTTCCTGTCTAAGCTCCATAATCTGTTCCACAATCTGCTCGTCCAGACCCGTAACGGTAAATATGAAACCTGTACCTTCTTGTTGGAACCGATAGGACAGCGAATCTGTTTTGCTATTAGCTAATCCTCGTCCGGTCACCGCATGTTTAACCATAAACCATTCCTGTTGCGCCATACGTGTATATCCTCCTTCATCTTGGAGTTCATTTCATCAGCCATCTACGGCAAATCAATAATCATATAGAACGTATCTTCGTTTCCTTGCAGTTCGATTGAATCCCGCTGTTCCACACGAGCCGTGTCGCCTTCGTTCAACAGGTACTCTCCATCCAATCCCAGCTTGCCTTCGATGGAGAAAATGTACATTCGGCGGCCTGCATCCTGATTAAAGGTTAACGTTTCGTCTTTGGCTAATCGGCCAAGGTAGATCGTCATATCCTGATGAATGGTCGCAACTCTTGGTCCCCCATCTGGGGATACAATCGGCACGAGTGCTCCTGCCAATGCCGCTGGATCAAATGATGTCGTCTCATAGGAGGGCTCCAACCCTTTTGTCTGTGGCATGAACCAGAGCTGAAGCAAACGTACTTCTTCGGTATCGGATGCATTATGTTCGGTATGAATCATGCCACTGCCTGCTGACATCCGCTGGATACCACCAAAGCCTGTAACGGCTACATTGCCCAGATTATCTTCATGTCGCAACTTGCCGTTCAGTACGATCGATACAATCTCCATATCACTATGCGGGTGAGCTCCAAAACCGCGACCAGGCGCAATCACATCGTCGTTCGCTACCCGCATCGGTCCAAACGCCGTATTCTCCGGGTCTTGGTATTCTCCGAAAGAAAAGCTGTGACTACCACGGAGCCAGCCTCGATCGAAGCTGGAGCGGGCATCGGATGGAATGACGTTAATCATAAAATGCATCCTCCTTATTTTTTCTTAGTAGCATACTTATTCTCATTGTAACAAACCTCAGGCATGTCGTCCAAACGAAAAAAGTTCTCTACTGATCAGCCCGGTTCGCAAATCAATTCCCGAACCGGCCTGGCCAATAAAGAACCTCGTTACAGGACTCATCCTGCACTTCATTATTTTTAGCAATCGTTAGTCAAATCAAGCACTCACATTCTGGCGAGCGCTCCCCTGTCTGGAGAACAGATAATCCACGGCCAGGAGGCGGCTTCCTGTGAAGAGCAGTGTCAGGGAACCCGCAAGCAGCAGGTAATCTAACTCGGTACCACTCAGGAACGGCTCACCCACTTTGGCTGTAAACAGAACGCCAACCATCACGATGGCAAACAGAGCAGCAAACACACGTGTTCCCAGACCCAGAATCATCGCTGCACCACCTACCAACTCAATGATGGCTACAACGGATGCAAGAAATCCGGGAATACCAATACTTTCGAAAAAACCTACCGTACCGCTGATTCCACCTTCGAATTTACTCCAGCCGTGCAATACAAAGATCAAACCGATCATAATCCTTGAGAAAAGTAATCCAATCTCTACACTTTTATTATTCATGTTCATCTTCCTTCCTCATTATATTTGACTTCACATGTAGCCCAATTAATCTATCCGATGGACCAAACAAACAAGATAGACAGCAATAGAAAAACAGTAGCCGACATCAGGACAGCATAACGTGGCAACCTCAGCGTTACGTCCTGTTCCGGGTCCAGCAGACGTGAAATGCGGACATTCACCGACGTATCCGCAAATGAGGATTGAACGGTCAGTTTTTTGACCCCCCAAGGTTCAGGACAAGCACGGAGCAACTTGAGCAAAGCACTGCCAATGCCTGCCACATTGCCTGTACGCTCAATGGCCTCATTGTCTGCCAGAATTTCTCTAACAATATTGTAATGTTTCGAAGTATGCTTCAATACAGGAATATACGGCATCATGATTGCAAATACCGATAACAGTGTTGTCTTCAGTGGGTCACGGTGCCACAGATGATGGACTTCGTGGTACACAACTGCAGTCTCCTCTTCTGCATCCAGCATCGTCAGAAGCCCCGTGGAAAGTACGATGCAAGGTCTCCATAGACCAATTGTAAATGCAACCGGAGAATGCTTGTCCACCACAATGAATCCCGGCTGTCCGAGATGGTGATACTTGGACTCCAGTTCGCGAGACAATGCACGCACCTCCATGGAGCGAAGCTTACGTACGGCTGCTCTGGTTTTCATCATACGCACCATTAACAACCAACCTGTTCCCGCAAATGTCAGCAATACCAGTGCCAGCAGGAAATGTCCCACGGATAACCATCCCAGTCGACTCATCCAATGATTGCAGAGCCAGAGCAGGTTAAACGGGATATCCCAGCCAAAAATTTTGTACATCGCGTACATGAACATCTGCATGAACACGAGTAACGGAATGCCAAACCCGACGGTAAACAAAAGTTTCGAGCGGGTCTTCCACATCTTAATCGCTATCCTTTTTCCATTGTTTGATCTTCTGTTCCAAGCGTTCAATCAGACCCGCATCTGCTTCGTCCAGCGCATCCAGCATATGATTCAATGCCAAAGCTCCGAATTCATCCACCAACTCATGTGACAGTTCCTTGGATTGGTCGTTCATAAACTCCTCCTTGCTCTGTACCGGTTGGTACAAAGATGTTCTGCCCTTTTGTGACTTTCCGAGAAGTCCCTTGTCTACGAGCCGGTTCATCACGGTCATGACTGTATTAAAATTGACGTCTTTGTCTTGTTCAAGTGCGGTCTGCACTTCACGGATGCTACTGCCAGGACGAGCCCATAAAATGTCCATGATCTTGGCCTCCAGCGGACCAAAAAATCGGTTGAGCCCACGCTCACCCACTTTGAAATTGTGTATTCTCATTTTCTGACACCCCTCACACTACCCATTGTAGTGCCATCAAATGAGAAGTCAACCTCTATGTCAGCTATTTTATGTAAATGATTTGTAAATTTGTTTTCCATTTCAGTAAAAAAGGCCAAAGACCGGGAGTTCCGCACGTTCGCGGTTCTGCCCGGTCTTCAACGAATATTAGTCCGTATGATGTTGTAGAACATGGTCAAACTGTACTTTATTTTCCATCCTGTGACGGCATATGTGCAGAAATATCCACGCCGAGTCCATGAGCCAAACGTCCGCCAAGCTGTCCATCCGCTCGGAAGAAGTGGCACAGGGCACGCATTTGAATATCAACAGATACGCCCTTAAGGTCATTGATCAGATTATCAAGCAAATGCTGCTGCTCTACAGGAGTAAATGAACGGAAAAGCTCCCCTGACTGCGTATAATCATCCGTCTTCTCGATTTTCTCTCTTGTAACATGCCCTTGCAACGGAACCTGACTGTCCCGGTATGCCGGATCTTCTTGCGGGCTGTTTCCTGAACTGTTGGGTTCATAGTTCACCGGAGATGGGTCCTGATTCACATTCATGAGTCCATCACGCTGATGATTACGAACGGGTGCGTACGGGCAATTCACCGGAATTTGCAAATAGTTCGGTCCAAGCCGGTGACGCTGTGTATCTGGATAGGAGAATAGGCGTCCTTGCAACAATTTGTCTTCGGAAGGCTCAATTCCGGGTACAAGCGCACTAGGAGAAAAGGCCGCCTGCTCCACTTCAGCAAAGAAGTTTTGTGGATTCCGATTCAGGGTCATGGTCCCTACCGTATGGAACGGCAATACATCTTCAGGCCATGTTTTGGTTGGATCGAGAGGATCAAAAGCAAAATCATCCATTTGCTCCGGCTTCAAGAGCTGTACCTGAAGCTTCCACTGCGGGTATTGCCCGTTCTTGATATGTTCATGCAGGTCCCGGGTAGCATGATTAAAGTCCTGTCCTTGTACCTCGGCAGCTTCCTGACGAGAGAAGCCTCGCACGCCTTGTGCAGACTCCCATTTGTATTTCACATAGTGGACCTGTCCCTGTGCATTAATCCATTTGAAAGCATGTACGCTGAAACCATCCATCTCCCGATAACTTGCTGGTGTGCCCAGATCAGAGAACAACCAGGTCATCATATGTGTTGATTCCGGTGAGAGGGTCATAAAGTCCCAATATCGGGCAGGTTCCTGAATGTTTGTATCCGGAGCCGGCTTCAAGGAATGCACCATATCAGGGAACTTCATCGCATCACGAATGAAGAAAACGGGCAGATGATTACCGACAATATCATAGTTGCCTTCCCGTGTGTAAAATTTGACGGAAAATCCACGTGGATCTCGTGCAGTCTCTGGTGATCCCGTACCATGAATAACGGTTGAAAAACGAACCAGCACATCCGTCTCCGTACCTGGATCTTGCAGGAAGTCAGCTGTTGTATAAGCCTTCATACTCTGCTCCAGCGTGAATACACCATGAGCTCCGGCACCTCTCGCATGTACGACTCTTTCGGGAATACGTTCACGGTCAAAGTGGGCTATTTTCTCAATGAGATGGTAGTCTTCAAGCAGTGTCGGCCCTCTTCTGCCTGCTGTGCGGGAATTCTGGTTGTCACCTACAGGTGCTCCCTGATTCGTTGTCATACGTTCTGTCATCATGTCGTCCTCCTCTAATGGGTCTCACGGCTGTTATATATCTACTATTAAAATCATATTCGGCTTCGGTTTAAATATACATTTAGACTTGATCTAACTGTTAAATTGATTCTAACATGTCCCACTCTACTCTTGCATGAGGTTCACATGAGATTAAGATGAGGTTCTTCAACATTCATGAATGAACTATGAACATGTTTTAAGGGAATGATTCTGATCTGCCTCTCTATTAGGTAGTACCCGAAAAAGCATGAAGTGAAAGATAAAATTTGGGCAAAAAAAAGCGGACTAATCCGCCAGGCGGTAGCCCACTCCTCTTACTGTTACAATATATTGCGGCGAAGACGCATTATCGCCCAATTTTTTGCGCAAGCTTTTGATATGAACATCGACCACATTACTTCCACCCGTAAAGTCCGTCTCCCAGATATCGCTGAGCATTTCCTCACGGGAAATGACTGCACCTTTGGCATCAATCAGCTTGAGTAACAGATCATATTCGGTCTTGGTTAGATGAATCCGGTTATTATCGCGCTGTACACTCATCCGTTCACGATCGAGCCACAGATCTTTGAATCCGATACGGTGCCCTTCCTCAGGCAAAAAACCACGGTTGGGCAGAGCAGGGCTGTTGCCAATCATGCGCTGCACTCGGTAAAGTGCTTCCTGCGGGCGTGCAGGCCACACCAGCAATTCCTCCTGAAGCATCGGTCCACTTGCACTGCCAATCATCTTCTCACCAACCAGATACAAACAAGGGGTTGTATGCTCAGCCTCACGATTCAATCGGCTGCTAATGCCGGCAAATGCATCGATAGTTCCAGCAACAGACAGATCATAGATCAACAGATCAAAGACAAGACGCTCATGCAGATCCGGTTCCCAGCGATGGAAGACCAGTACATCAAAGCAACTATCCGTTAAGGCCTTTACCAGTTCATGAACCTGCCCCGGCATCGGGCTGATCAGAATAACACGCCTTGTAACCGGACAATTGTCCACAAGGGGTGTTGAGTCAGACAAGGCTGGTTTAACCCTTAGGGGTAAACGGCGGCCAGGCAGTTTTATTTTTACTTGATCCGTTTGTTTCTGCATTCCCCGCAGACACCTCCAAAGACCACATGAGCATGATCGATTGCATATCCGGTTTCTTCAGCTACCTGTTTTATCCATTGTGGAGGAACCTCTGTCATCACCTCGTCCACTTTGCCGCACACTTCACACATAATATGCTGATGATCATCCATACGGGCATCGTACCGGCTTGCTGTCTCTCCGAGTTTAAGTTCCCGTATCAATTCTTTGTCCGTCAGATAACGAAGAGAGTTATACACCGTACCATAGGCCAGATTATATCCTTGTTCCACGAGTCGATTCATGACATCAGCAGCTGTCGGATGATCCTCTGAATGGCGCACCACATCATATACCGCTTGCCGTTGTATCGTCAGATTTAAAGTTCTCACAACCATTTCTCCTTTATTATTGATCCATTTTATATGAAATCAGACACTGATCTTCTACTTATGATGGTCTTCCCAAAAAGAAGGAATATATTTTGATTTAGATTAAGTATAAATCTCATTGCATATTGAAGTCAATATCACTCTAACATCCTGTATATGCAAATAAACCACCTTTACCAGCAATCCCCTCATAAATTTGGGATAATATGGTTCGCTACAGCGCAAATTTTCAGATAAAATATAAGGATGTGCGTAAAAAGGGGGAATGTCGGTTGTTTAGCACTTTTTTCATTAATATCTGTGTCATGATTACGTTTATGTATGTGTCCGGGATCATCGCAAAGTTCTATAGTATCCGATTGCCTTTTCCCTCGTTACGTGTTCAGTTGATCGGCGGCTTATTATTCGGTATATATGGCACAGTACTCATGAACTATTCATTCCCTCTGAACGAAACTACGATTGTAGATCTACGGCATCTGGCCATCGTTACCGCAGCGGTATATATGGGAGGATTGGCTTCGGTCGTTACGGGACTCATGATCTCGATCATTCGTATTCTGATGTTCGGCTTATCATCCTCTGCCATAGATGCAGGTTTTGTCATGACTCTGATCGGACTGTCCGGTGTATACTTCGCCTATGCTCCTTGGTCCAGACTGACTAAAATAATTACAATGAATCTGCTTGGCATGACATTAATTTTTATCATCCTTATGTTGAACACGGACAGCATGAATTCATTAATGAAGATATATCCGTTACAAATGACCATTTCTTTTGCCGGTGGAATATTTATCTATTTCATTGCAGAATTCATTAATAAATCCAATGAAATGTTATTTCTATTGGAAAAAAGAGCTTCTACCGATCATCTTACCAACCTGAGCAATCGACGACAGTTCGAAAAATCACTTCAACTGGAACTACAGCGTGCGCGGGATTACCAACAGAAGCTTTCCTTGCTTGCCATTGATATTGACCGATTCAAAAAGGTAAACGACACCTATGGTCATTCCGCTGGCGATGCGGTCCTGAAGCAACTTGGACAACTGCTTGTTGAGCATGCACGTTCTGCTGATATCGTATCACGAAACGGTGGGGAAGAATTCGCCATTCTCTTGCTCGACTGTGGACACCGTCAGGCCGTGGCTACCGCCGAATCTATACGACAGGCTGTAGAGAAATACCATTTTGCTCTGCCCGACGGGCACACGACACGTCTAACCATCTCCATTGGTGTAGCCGTATATCCCGATCATTGTGATGATCATGACGATGACGACTTCTTCGAACAGGCCGATCGTGCTTTATATGAAGCCAAGAATACAGGGCGTAACCGTGTGTGTGCCTTAACTTTTCGTTCCTTGCCTCTTACGCTTTAAAGTAAGATCTAACCTTTCAACGTTCTCCAAAAAAGGGATGTCTCGTTCGCCTATTCAGGCGCACAGGACATCCCTTTCTTTATAGATCATTGCATATCATCTCAGCTTGTGTAAAATGACAGGAGATCAAGCAAGGATGCTCTCAATCTCCTCCACAATGGCAGCATCCAGCTTCACGCCAGATGCAGCCGCGTTCTCTTTTACCTGCTCGGGACGACTCGCCCCTACAAGTGCACTGGATACATTGTTCTGGCGCAGAATCCAAGCCAGGGCCAGTTGGCCAACCTTCAGATCCAGCTTGTCCGCCACTTCAATCAGTTGACGAACTTTCCCGATACGATCCGCATTGATCTTTCCTTCGTCCCATCCTAGCTTGGCAGCACGGCTATTCTCTGGGATATCGGAAACGGACGTATATTTCCCGGTCAATAGACCTTGAGCAAGCGGGGAATATACGACTTGTCCGATGCCTTTACGCTCACCGAGCGGGATAATTTCATTTTCGATATAACGGTCAAACATGTTGTACACCGGCTGATTAACCACGATACGATCCAGAAGCAGACGATCTGCTGTACCCAACGCAGCTTCCATCTGAGCCGCTGTCCACTGGCTGACGCCTACATATAACACTTTGCCTTGGCGTACCAGATCATCGAGCGCGCGGAGTGTTTCTTCAATTGGTGTTTCGGTATGATAACGATGGCAGTAATAGATATCCACATATTCAACGCCCAGGCGCTTCAAGCTGGCTTCACATTGCTCCTTGATATGTTTCCGAGACAACCCCTGGTCATTCGGACCATCACCCATTTTGCCAAATACTTTGGTTGC
The DNA here is from genome assembly GCF_002843485.1 of Paenibacillus sp. BGI2013. Lineage (NCBI taxonomy): Bacteria > Bacillati > Bacillota > Bacilli > Caryophanales > Paenibacillaceae > Paenibacillus > Paenibacillus sp. BGI2013. Next base: position 526,454 of record NZ_PJFA01000002.1, on the reverse strand, counting down.
AAGTACATAAGAGTCACGGGAATATGCTTTGAGCGTCTGCCCCAGCAGTTCTTCTGCTGCACCCCGTTCGTATACATTGGCAGTATCAAAAAAGTTAATGCCTTCATCAAATGCAGTTTCAATTGATTTCACCGCATTCTCACGTTCCACATACCCTCCGTACGTCAGCCAGCTTCCCAGGCTGATCTCGCTCACTTTCAGTCCGCTTCCACCTAATCTGCGATAATCCATTGATTGCATATCCTCCTCTGTTGGTTATAAAGATGAAGTTCACTTACTATTGTAACGTAACCAGCTCGGAATAAAAGGGCTTTGGCTCAGAAAATGGAAAATGAAAAGAAGCGCACCTATAACCGGTGCGCCGAATAAAGATTTATCTATGATCATGATTTAAGGCAAAGTAATACTCAATGCATTCAACAGATCAGCCTGTCTGACCGGCTTGGTCAGAACAGCATCAAATGCTTCTGCTTCATGCAATTCAATGTGCATCCCATAAGGAACAAGAACAATGACGGGCAGATTCTCCAGGCGCTGTTTCAGTTCATGTACAAAATCAACTGCGCCGCCTTCCAGTAACCCCATATCCACAACGGCTACATCCGGCATGAATCCTTCCTTGATCCAATCATGCGCTAATGTCACACCGGAGGTCATGTGTACATCCATCTCCCACCTACGCATCAGGGAAGAGACGCCTTGCAAAATGTCAGGGTCCTTGGCAAGCAACACCTTTTTCCCTTTTAACCGCTGCTGAACACTTGCGAGTTGAGGTAACTCCCAGTATCTGCGCAACGGAAGGGAGATGTTAAATTCCGTCTCATTTTCCTTCACACTGCTCACCTGAATACGGCCATGCATGAGAATGGCAAGATTCTGGCTTACAGCTAAACCTAGATTGCTTCCAATCAGTTTTTGGATATTCAAATTTTCATCTTGGCTGTTAAAGGTTTGTGTCTTCTTGTCCGATAACATCTGACCCGTGTACTTCACCTTGAGCTGAAGTGTACCGGTCTCCTCCAATTCTCCTCCGTTCACCACTGCTGTGATCAGAACGGAACCTTCACGCGTTGAATCGAGAGCATATTGAATGACGTGTGCAAGCAACTGTCCAATCTTGACTTCATCACCAACAAACACTTGAGATACATTCAGTTCAAGATTTAATCCCAGCTCAATGTTCTTGCCCGTCGCAATCCCGGCATAGAGATACACGGTATTCTCAATGGTGCCTACCAGATCAAACGGATCATCATGTATAACCGTTTTACCTGCTTCATTAATGTTGAAATTCATCATATTATTCAGCAAGGAAAGCAGAATATTGCCGCTTGTCTCAATCATGTTCACATATTCGGACTGCTCCTCAGGCATATCCGGTGTGCGCATCAGATCTGTCAGTCCCAAAATACCGTTCAAAGGATTGCGAATCTCGTGACTCATTAGCTTCAACATCTGTGTTTTGGTCATAGCCTCAGATTCGGCACGTTCTTTCTCTGCCTGGAGCTGTTCTTGCATTTGTTCCGAATCACTCAATTTCTGCTCCTGAACATGCAACGTGCTTTCCAGATCAACAACATAACCCAGGAATACAGCCATTGCCTTCAGTGTCTTCATATCGGTTTCGCTGATCACATAACCAGGATCATCCATCAGACAGATGGTACCAAATGTTTCGCCCGATCTTCTCATAATAGGCACGCCCACGAAGAAGCGATTGCCAAGTCCGCTCGTAACGCCCATGGATCGTGTCATCGGATGTTCACATGTATCCGGGATCGTAAGAACGCTACCGTTGTCTCTTAATACCAGGCTGCAATATGAATCCGTAAATGGAAGTGCACTGCCTTTAACAACTAACTCTTCCGTACGATTAAAGGCCTCCAAAATGACATTGGTCACCCCGTCATTCGTGGCAACAAAGATGGTATTGACCTTCAATATACCACTTAATACGTCTACGATATGAGCCGCAGCTTCCTTTATATCTTCATAGAAGCCTCTTGTAATGCCTTCTGCCGTCCCCATGATTCACCCCTCTTATCTTAGCTGCACTTTCAAATCTGTATTTCAGAATGTTTAATCACGTACAGGGGTCATCAAAAATCCGAATAGCTGTCACAATCTATACTTATATGATTAACACCGTAGAAGTATAAGAGAATCATACTCCCTGCCTATTGCCCATTTGTGGACAAAAGCAGGTCTTAAACGGATGGTTTAACGACCGCGAATTCATTGCAACTCGCCTTTTCAGCTTGATTAAAGTCCATCTTGTCCGACTTCGGATATTATACTTGCAGAATAACTAGAAATTATACGCTTCCGCTCAGACTTTGGGAACCTTTATCCGTAGCAATTAAAGGAAAGTCCACTTTGTTCAGTAAGCTGTGTGATCATTATCACACCCAAAAAACCACATATAGTTTATAAATGGATAAGACGAATCTACATATAGTATTTAACGTGAATTGAATGATAACCAAAATCATTTTAGGAGGAACCTTACATGAACATGCTTGAGTATGCCACCCCACTGGCATCCGATCTATTATCCGACCTGGGAAGACGAATTATTGGCGCAGAAGACGCCGATACGCTGAGGGAAAATGCGAATCTGAACGGGGATTCCTTCAGTGGTAAGATGAGCAGGCTCGGTTCGGAGACCGCCAAGTGGCATGCTCTGCGTCATGTGTTGCCGGAAGAGCTTGCCCAAGCTGTGGAGAATGGGGATCTGTATGTACACGATCTGGATCAGTATGCACTTGGAACGACCAACTGTATCTTTATCCCGTTTGACCGTCTCCTTGCTGCGGGTTTCAACACAGGTAACGGATCGGTTCGCACACCTCAGACGATCATGTCTGCCATGGCTCTGGTTGCGATCATCTTCCAATCCCAGCAGAACAGTCAATATGGCGGTGTATCGGCCAATAAAATTGACTGGGATCTGGCCCCTTATGTACAGCGATCGTTCCGCAAACACTACCGCAAAGGGCAACGGCTCTTTGGTGAAAATGTTCTGATCGGGGATGAACAGCTTCATCTGGATAGCATCGAAGCGAAGAATCAATGTCCGCGGGCATATGCCTTCGCCTATGAAGAGACTGAATTGGAGACAGGACAAGCTGCTGAATCACTGATTCATAACCTGAATACGATGAGCAGCCGGGCGGGTGGTCAGATTCCATTTACTTCACTGAACTATGGATTATGTACTTCTGCGGAAGGACGGTTGGTATCACGCTCGTTGCTGGAAGCAACCATTCGTGGCCTGGGCAACGGGGAGACTCCCGTGTTCCCTCAACATATTTTCCAATGTAAACAGGGGATCAATCAGGCTCAAGGAGAGCCGAACTATGATCTGTTCCGGCTCGCAGTCACCTGTTCATCCCGGCGGATGTATCCTAACTTTGTCAATGTGGATGCCTCTTTCAATCTGCCTTTCTATCATCCGGAAGATCCGGATACGATCATTGCAACTATGGGATGCCGCACACGTACACTGGCTGACCGGTTTGGTCGCAATCGTCAAAGTGGTAAAGGTAATCTGTCCTTCAACACCATTAACCTCGTGAAGCTCGGCATCCGGTTTGGCATCTGCCAAGGTGCAAGAGCTGTCGCTGACCGAGCCGGATTCTATACTGCTTTGGAGTCAGTTATGCATAATGCCGCTTCCGGCCTGTTGCACCGCTACCGAATTCAGACATTGCAGCCTGCCAAGGCATCGGACTTCATGATGCGGGAGGGTGTATGGGAAGGTGGAGAACAGCTTGGCCCGAACGAGCCGGTTGCCGAGCTTTTAAAGCATGGAACATTATCTCTTGGTTTTATCGGTCTCGCGGAATGTATGACAGCTCTCTATGGGCGCCATCATGGGCAGGATCCTCATGTACATCGCGAAGCGCTCAACATTATTCGGACCATGAGAGAGTTCTGTGACCGGATGAGCGAGCAGCATAACTTGAATATCACACTGTTTGCCACACCTGCTGAAGGGTTGTCCGGCAAATTCACGAAGATCGACAGAGAGCGTTATGGCATTATTCCCGGAGTGAATGATCGGGAGTATTATACGAATTCATTCCATATCCCGGTCTACCACACGCTTCCAGCATATCGGAAGATTGAACTGGAGGCCCCATTCCACACTTTATGTAACGCGGGTGCGATCTCCTATGTGGAGCTTGACGGAAACGTTCGGGCCAACACCGCAGCTTTCCTGCGAATTGTACAGTATGCACTGGCGCAGGATATCGGTTATTTCTCCATTAATCATCCAATTGATCGCTGCCCTGCATGTGGTTATGAAGGCGTCATTGGGGATGTATGCCCAAGCTGTGAAGCCCATGAGAACCATGTACACTTCCAGCGGTTACGCCGCGTAACTGGCTATCTGACCGGAGATTACAAAGTACGCTTCAATGCTGCGAAGCAAGCCGAAGTGCGGGATCGGGTGAAACACCGGTGAATCTATATGGTTACATCCCGGAATCGGTTAATGAAGGAATCGGCCTGCGTGCCGTGTTGTTCATCAGCGGATGCCGTCACGCCTGTCCGGGCTGCTTCAGTCCGGATTCATGGAGCTTTCGAGCGGGTGAGCCCTTTACAGAGGAGCGGCAGCAGCAGATTCTGCATGAAGTGACGACCCATCCGTTACTGGATGGCGTTACGTTGTGTGGTGGTGATCCCTTTTTCTCGGCAGCAGAATGTACGTCTTGGGTCCAGCAGCTCCGCGCTACACGTCCTGATCTGACGGTATGGGCCTACACGGGATTCGAATATGAAGAACTGATTACCGACCCTGCAAGAGCGGAGCTTGCCCGGTTGTGCGATGTGATTATTGACGGTCGATACGTTGAAGCAGAGCGTGATGTTTCCCTTCCCTTCCGCGGCAGCCGGAATCAGCGTTTGATTGATGTCCGTGCAACACTAGCCACTCGAACCATCGTTACAATGCAGCTCAGTATGCTGTAAACATTGGTTTTATTCCCCTCACCAACTAACAAGGCACGGGTCCCCAGCGGACTCGTGTCTTGTTGGCGTATAGTGGTCTGCTTTAAGAAATAGGTTTTATCCATTCTCTCTATTTTCTTCTCTATTGCATGACGATATATAATATAGGTAGTTACTAAGTTAGCATTTAAAATTTAACCGTTTACATAAGGTAACCAGGGAGGAATCATCTTTTATATGGATATTGTTCAAGCATTAATTACATGTATGCCTTTCTTTCGAGATACGATTCGTCAGGATGTAACCCTCTCCGTTATTGATCATGAGAAATTCCTATATTTCTCAGCAGGGGAATCGTTAAAGCAACTGAATTATCAACCCGGCGACCCTCTGTTGGATGGAAATCGAAATTTTGCTGATCTCAACGGCGGTACCGTCAAACGATTCGATCACTACCCTAAAGATTTATTCGGTGTTCCTTTTGACGTGGCTTTTATCCCCATTAAAAATGAAAAAGGTGAAGTCATCGCCCTGTTCAACCTGCTCTACAGTATGGATGACCAGGACCAGCTGCAACAGCTCATGGATGCTACCGAAAATCTGACCAACCAGTTAATTGACAGTGTACAGCATGTAGCTGCACACTCCGAGGAACTCAGTGCCACAACCGAAGAGATCCGGAATAATTCCAAACAAGCCGTACAGAAATCAGGCAATGTAACTCAAGTCGCCAGCTTCATTCGTGAAATCTCCGAACAAACCAATCTGCTCGGCTTGAATGCAGCCATTGAAGCTGCTCGTGTAGGTGAAGCAGGTGCAGGTTTTGGCGTTGTTGCCAAAGAAATTCGCAAACTGTCTGTGGATACCAAAGAAGCAACGGCCCGTATTGAAGATTCTCTTCTCTCTGTTCGGCAATCCATTCAAGGCATGGAGAATGAACTTGGTGAGATCACTGCCAGCTCCCAAGAACAGGCTGAACTCGTAAACAATTTCATGAGCACAATTGAGCAGCTGAATGAAACCAACAAACAATTGAAGCAATTTGTGCAAAAAATGATTACGTTTGACGGAAAATAAAAATACGTTTAATGGACAATAAAAAATGCGTTTGATAGCAAACAATAAACAAAAGCCTCCGAATAAGTTCGGAGGCTTTTTCATGAGTTATTTGACTTAACGAATCTTGAAGTGACTGATGCGCACGCCTGCAGACAACACAATGTATACATCCTGCGCACCTGATGCACCTGTGAGTTCAGCCTTCACGGTAGACCACTGCTGGGCTTCACCTTGCGCCAGTTCCACACGTCCTGCGAGCGTACCGTCTGGTGAACCGAGTCGAACTTCTAACACAGCACCTGCTTGTTCTGCGGAGACACGCGCTTCAATTGCTGCTGCCCCACTACCCAGATCGGCATCCTTGAAAGCAATCCATCCTTGCTCTCCAACTACACGGACAGCACTTCCGCCCTCTTTGCTCTCATCCAGATCAACACCCAGGTAAGCATCATAATTCTCGGCACGAGTAGCCACACCTAGATTACGGGCAGGGATCGTCTCTCCTTCTACCGTCAGGTCTGCAACCAGTTGGACATCAGAGGATGACTTGGCAACCATGATGGAGTAAGTTCCACTTTCCACGACATACCGATCACGAGTTACATCCCAGATTGCCAGTTCCTGAACAGGCAAGGTGAAGCTGACTTTCGCTGTAGCTCCCGCTTCGATATGAAGACGACGGAATCCTTTTAACGTTTTGAGTGGACGTTTCACCCGGGATTTGCCTGCACGAACGTACAACTGTACAACTTCGTCACTGGCGATTGAACCCGTATTGCTCACATCTACAGTTACCGTAACGTTGCCCTCTGTACCCACTTGAGCTGGGCTAAGTTCCAAATTGCTGTATTTAAACGTTGCATACGTCAGACCATGTCCAAACGGATACAATACATTACCTTCAAAATATTGATATGTCCGACCAGATTGAATGATATCGTAATCCTTGATGTCGGTCAGTTGATCTGCCGATTGTACCCATGTCATATTCAGACGGCCTGCTGGTGCATAGTCGCCATACAAGACGTCAGCTACTGCGTTACCCAGTTCCTGTCCTGCGTGTGAAGTATACAATACCGCCGGGATGTTCTCCTGAACCCAGTTGGATGTGAACGGATAACTACCCACGATGACAACTACCGTGTTCGGGTTCGCGGCATAGACCGCCTCAACCAGACGTTGCTGGGATCCGGCGAGATCCAGACTTGGACGGTCAATCTCTTCTTTACCATTTACAAGCGGATTATTACCAACAAAAACAATCGCCGTTTCCGCAGCCTTAGCCGCTGCTACCGCTTCTTCAAGTCCGTTCACAATCACATCCTGCTTGAACGTCTCTGTGGCACCAAAGGTTTTCAGTTCTTCGGACACTACTAATGCATCGTTTCCACCATTAGGTGCAGTCACCGTTTTGCCATTCCAAGTAGTCAGACCTACACTGCCATCCTCTTGTGGCAACAGGTGGAATACTTCCTTCACGAACCAGCCGTATACTTCATCAGCGGAAGCCGTTACGGTCTCTTCATCTGTGGTCAGATATTTGCCGTTGCTTTCGGCCTGCAAGTTATAACTTCCGAAGCCCCAGTCGGAAACCATGAACGTCTCCGCTTCTCCCGAAGCAATCACAGGTGATTTTTCACCTTCTGCCAGTCCAATTTTCTTCCCACTGGCTACGGAAGTTAACGTAATACGGTCATTACCATCCTTAAACGATACTTTATCGTTGCCTACTTTGCCACGGATCGCCTCAAGTGGGGATACGTTATACGGCATGGTGCCTGCATACCAGTCACGATAGACGGTTCCGCCCAATTGACCAATCACAGCCACTTTACCAGCTTTTGTTTTGTCCAGCGGGAGCGTGCCTTTGTCATTTTTGAGCAATACCACTTGTTCTCTTGCGGCTCTGAGCGACAGTTCTTTTGCTTTCTCCGTCATCATGGACTCTTCACCAATAGCAGCGTACGGGTTGTCTTCTTCCGGATCGAACTCGCCTAGACGGAAACGCACACGGAACGTATTGAACAACGCCTTATCGATGTCATCCATCGTGAGTGTACCTTGTTCCAATCCTTCACGCAGTGCCTGTTTGGACAGCTCAGCATCATCGGTGATGCTATCAATTCCGGCCTTCACGGATTCTACGGTACCTGGTGTGTGGGAATCATAGTATTTATGATCATTCTTGATGCCCATTACGTCGCCTGCATCACTGACAATGAAACCATCCATGCCCCATTCGCCTTTGACAATCTCGTTCACAAAAGGATGCAACAACGCTGGCGTACCATTAATGGAGTTGTACGCTGTCATCATGGACTGTGCGCCGCCTTCCTTAAATGGCTTCTCAAACGCCTTCAGATAATATTCACGCATGTTACGTGGATCAATGCTGGACGAACCACTTCCGCGATCCACTTCGTTATTATTGGCGAGGAAATGCTTCAAGGTAGCGACCGCTTTGTAATACTTTGGATGGTCACCCTGGATTCCTTTGACCAATGCTGTTGTCAGCTCGGCTGTCAGTTCCGGGTCTTCACCATACGCCTCTTCATTCCGTCCCCAGCGCGGGTCACGTTCCATATCCACTGTAGGTGCCCACAGCGTAAGACCGTTCACTGCCGGATTTCGTTTATAAAATACACGCGCCTCGTCTCCGAGTACGGAGCCAATCTCTTTCATCAGATCCGCATCCCATGTGCATGCAAGCCCCACCGGTTGTGGGAAGGATGTTGCTTCTCCAAGCCAGGCCAAGCCGTGGGCCGCTTCTGTACCATGTTTGTATGCAGGCACACCCAGGCGGTCTACTGCCGGCTGATATTGCAGCATGGATTCAATTTTTTCATCTTCCGTCAAGCGGGATACAAGGTCCTTCACCCGGGTGTCTAACTCTAGTGCTGTATCTTGAAACGGATATTTCGTTTGGTTGGTCGTCATATAGAATCTCCTTTGGTTATCGGTAGTTAATTAAAATGATAGCGAATACATATATTAAGAAAAAACGGGGTTAATTCGGATGAAATCTTTCTTCCGATGAATCAATTAATCCTTTTATAATCAACGTTTATAGGTGTGAAACCTGATCTCCTTTTCAAAACCTAAAACGATTTCGGTAATCTTATCATATAGCATATTTAACAAAAAAAACAGAGGTTCTGCGCAGGAAATTGTGAACATCCCCTCTGCAAAATCTGAACAACACCGTTTTTTCCTGGCATAGTCTGGCAATCATGAATAAGAGTACAACGATGTGCGCTGAACAACACCCCATACGATAGATTGAAGATAATCAAGGAGGAAAAAAAATGAGCGACAATCAGCAGCCCAAGACGGGTCTGCCCCCGGTCCCCGAATCGCTGTGGCGTGCTACGCACCAATTCGATGCCTATCCAAAACTGACCGAAGATATCACCGCGGATGTAGCGATTATTGGTGCCGGTATTGCCGGGATCACTACAGCCTATCTGCTCGCACAGACGGGTATGCGTGTAGTCGTGCTAGAAGCTGGAAAAGTATTGGATGGCACGACCGGTCATACCACGGCCAAGGTATCTGCACAGCACGGTGTCATATTTGATGAAATTATGCATCACTTCGGACAAGAACAGGCTCGGATGTACTATGAAGGCAATGCCGATGCCGCGAAGTGGATGCGCAATCTGGTGAAGGAAAAACAGGTTGATTGCCAGTGGGCAGAGGAAGATGCCTACGTCTACATTCAATCGGAGGAAAACATCAAAAAACTGGAGATCGAGCTGACCGCCTATGGCAAACTCAATATCCCTGGTGAGTGGGTAGACCCACTCCCTATTCCAGTTCCCGCAAGGGCAGGCATTCGCATGCCGGGTCAGGCACGATTTGATCCGCTAGCCTACCTGCACTACTTGCTCGATTCCGCTGTGAAACAAGGAGTACAGATCTACGAGCATACGACTGTTACGGATGTAGAGGAAGACGCTTCCCTGCATGTCAGAACTTATGGAGATGGCCCATCCGTAACAGCGGAACATATTGTTGTGGCTTCTCATTTTCCCGTCTATGATCCCGGATTTTATTTCACACGATTACACGCCGAACGATCCTACGCTGTATTAGTCGAACCGGAGAAAGCCTATGCGGGTGGCATGTACATCTCGGACGATACACCGTACCGCTCCTTGCGTACCGTCTTACATGATGGTAAGGAACTTATCCTCTTTGGCGGTGAAAATCATAAAACTGGACAAGGCATCTGTACCTTTGGTCATTATGAACGCCTAGAGCAGTTCGCAGCGGAGACATTTGGCATTCGCAACATTCCTTTTCGCTGGTCAGCCCAGGATCTGATCTCCATCGACAAGGTGCCTTACATCGGACCGATTACCGGAAGACATGAACGAGTCTATGTGGCGACCGGGTTTGCCAAATGGGGAATGACAACTGGCACGATGGCAGGACACCTTCTTGCAGATCGCATCACTGGACGTGACAACCCTCATGCTGCCATATTCGATCCGGCAAGATTCAAGGCCGATCCTGGTATGAAACACTTTATTGTGGAAAATGTGAATGTAGCAAAGGAATTAATCTCCGGTAAAGTAGGCATTGTGCATAAAAAGGTTAGCGATATTGGTGAAGACGAAGGAGCCGTCGTTCGTCATAATGGCAAACGTGCTGGCGCCTACAAGGACACCAGTGGCAAGCTGTTTCTGGTGGATACTACCTGCACCCATCTGGGTTGCGAAGTCGAATGGAACGAGGGCGAACGTTCGTGGGATTGCCCATGCCATGGTTCCCGCTTTGATTATGCAGGCCATGTCATTGAGGGCCCTGCTGTGGAAGACCTTAAAGTCCTGGATGCACAAGAATAACCGACATTTAGCGATTAACCTGTAACCAAAGAAACAAAAGTTCATCTCACAGACCGGATCGGAATCCGCCTCCAGACGGAAGTAACCGATCCGGTTTTTGCGTATGCTGAATATAGCTAAACAAACAGCTTCAGCTGATCATCAGTATTAAACGAACTTATTATCGATCAATCGTGATACGGAACTATTTTAAAGTCACTACCTTGCATTAAACAGTACTGGATGCTATGATGAATTCACCACTACTGAATAATATACACTAGCTATATAATGAAGCTACTAAGGAGGAACCTGTGTGAATGTGAACATCCAGTTCAAAAAAGGAGTATTGGAGCTGTGCGTCCTGGTATTAATTAACCGCCAGGATCGGTATGGCTACGAACTGGCTCAGGCGGTCTCCAAACATATCGAAGTTGCTGAAGGTGCACTGTATCCCTTGCTTCGCCGGCTTGTAAATGACGGTTACTGCACCACCTATCTGCAAGAATCAAGCGAAGGACCGCCGCGCAAGTATTACCGACTGTCCGATACAGGTCGCGACTACATGACGGCACTGACGACAGAGTGGAATGATTTTGTGCGCAATGTCGCAAATCTGATTGAGGAAGGAATCCCCAATGAATAGACAACAATTTATGAAAGCCATGGAAATTCATCTACGGCCGATGGACCCATTCGAACGGGCTGAGTTGCTCGCCGACTATGATCAACATTTCGAGCTCGGACTACGAGAAGGCAGGCTGGAAGAAGAGATCGCTCGGGAACTCGGACAGCCGGAAGAAATCGCCAAGGAAGCACTCGGTGATCGTTATGACATGCATACGCCGGGTTCAGACGCGTTCTATGCACCGACGTATCGCGAGATGCGGTCACCCAGAAACAACACCAGCGCCACTCGCAAATTTTTCACAGCCATCGGCCTGTTATTCTTGAATCTGATCCTTGGCATTCCTCTTGGTCTCATGATGTGGTCGGTATGGCTTGTTATTGCCAGCCTTTCCTTGCTGGTAGTGGCTCCTGTAGCAGCAGTTGTGGACTTTGTATTCCTGGGCCAACTCGATAAACCGGAAATTTTCGTTGCGATTGGCGCTTTCGGTGTCGGCATTTTGTTTGCCATCGCATCGAAGTATGTTTTTAGAGCCTTCAAAAACACTACTCTTCAATACATTCAATGGAATAAAAATATGATGAAAGGAGATGTTTCCGCATGAGTACCAAAAAATGGCTTGCGCTTGCCGTGATATGTATCGGAATAGGTTTGCTCGGGACATCCATCTATGGCGTTCAGTTCGGGGATGAACGGGAGCATTATTCTAAACGATGGGATTTCAAAGCAGATGAATTGCAGAACATTATCATGAATGCTAATTTCAGTGCAGATATTGAATTTGTCATAAGCCCCGATTCGAATGGTTATATCGAAGTGGATGGTAAATGGGACCCTACCGTAGTCAAAAGCTTCGAACAAGCCACTTTATCCAAAGGCACATTCCAACTGTCTCAGACAGCACGTGAACGATTGCAATTTTTCACCTTGTACTGGAATGATCAAGACTCCACAATAACGGTTGCTCTGCCTGAAGGACACCAATTAAATGAGGTTAAGCTGGACTCCTCTTCAAGTGACTGGGATCTGACAGGTCTGAATGCCAATCAGCTTGAGCTGAACAATACCTCAGGTTCCATACGTCTGGAAAATATTAAGGCGCCCAATATTGAATTGGTTCTAACTTCTGGTGACATTAACGCTTCCATGATTGATGGAGACATGACCGTGAAACAGACATCCGGAAGCTTCACTGCTGATCAGATAGTCGGTCAAGTCAACAGTGAGATTAAATCAGGAGATATTGAGATCACTGAATTGAATGGTGCGGCCGATGTTAAATTCACCTCGGGTAGCATTCATATTGAACAGTCCCATGCTGCGCCAATCAATGCATCCGGAACATCTGGAGATATTTTCATTCAAGCTGCACCTGATTTTGACGGAATCTATGATGCTAAGGCTACTTCCGGAAGTGTCGATGTACCTGAATCGCCAATGGTGAGCCGCGAAGTGATCAAGGCCCGTACTTCTTCTGGTAGCATCGAGATTACCAGATAGTGATGAAGCCAATTTCCGAACTGTGGGTAATAATAGTATAATTGAATGCTAGTCCATTTCTAAGGAGGAATTACCCACATGGAACTTAAAAATAAAACAGCGATCATCACAGGTGCCGGAAAAGGTATCGGCCGTGCGATCGCTGAAGCTCTTGCCAAAGAAGGAGTGCACCTCGGCCTTATTGCACGTACCGCTTCCGATCTTCAGGCTCTGCAACAGTCTCTGAGTCAAGAATACGGTGTGAAAGTAACCAGTGCAGTAGCAGATATCTCGGATCGCACGCAGGCCGAAGCCGCTGTAGCAGCCATCGAGATGGAACTCGGTGCGGTGGATATCCTTATCAATAATGCGGGGATCGGAAAGTTCGGAACGTTCATGGAGATGGAGCCGGAAGAGTGGGAGCGCATCCTGCATGTTAACGTTATGGGTACATATTACGTTACACGCGCTGTCCTTCCGAGCATGATCAAGGAAAGTAGCGGCAGCATTATCAATATTGCTTCCACTGCAGGTGAGCGCGGATTCGCTACAGGTTCGGCATACTGCGCGTCCAAGTTTGCATTGCTTGGCATGACCGAATCTCTGATGCAGGAAGTGCGCAAGTCCAACATTCGTGTAACGGCACTGACTCCAAGCACCGTTAATACGGAGCTTGCGACCAATGCCGGACTGAAAATTGGCGACGAAGATCGCATGATGCAAGCGGAAGATGTAGCTGAACTTGCACTCGCAACGCTCAAGCTGTCCGACCGTGTCTTCGTTAAAGCAGCAGGCATCTGGACGACTAATCCGCAATAGGCAGAGTCTCCCTCTGTCTTTTCTAACGAACTTCTCGCACCCTATTGTTGTCATATGCAGGAAATGAGAAACGTAACGAATCTCAGAAACATTATTTCGCTAAAAGTCTGTGAACTGTAGCCAAAATACACACACAGCAGTGAAATAAAGCGTATGAGGTTCGTTACATCTCTGCACCTGCTTAAACTCACCTAATAGGGCTCGCTCAGTTCGTTAGAAATATAAAAGGACGTTTCCCATTGTACATGTATGCAGGTTCGCATGTTCATGACTTGGGAGCCGTCCTTTTTGTATTTTACAGATGATCCAGACCCAATTCTCTGGACACCGCAATGAGCACCACCGCAGGCTCCTCACCGATATTGGTCACTTCATGGGGCACGATCGCATTCCAGGTAAACGAATCACCCACTTCAAGAACTTCCACATCTTCGCTTTGCTCCGCACGAATCTTGCCCTGCAACACCAGATGACTTTCCTCCCCGGCATGTTTGCTTACCCCGGTCGATGCGCCTGGCGGCAACTCCACAATGGACATACGCATCGCACCTTTGGCTGTAAGCTGCTGCACTTTGATCTGTCCGCTTCCTGCTGTCGTCTCCTTGCGCTCGTTCTTGCGTACCACATTCATCCGTTGCTCCGGTGTCAGCAGCAAATAGGGCAGTGGCACTTCCAGATAATCCGCAATACTTTCAAGCGTAGCAATGGAAGGTGATGTTTTGTTATTTTCCACGTTGCTGATAAAACCTTTGGACAACCCCGTGCCCTCACACATCTGCATGATCGTAATCTGTTTCTGTTTGCGGATCGTACGAATAGCCAAGCCAATATCCATATTGCGTCCCTCCCCTTCTATTCACCTATATAAGACACCAGACGTAAGCTTAGCTACTACAGGTTATCTATTCGGCGCTTGCCTCAACAAATATAATCCGATTACCAAACGGATCTGTCACGGTCATTTCTCTTGATTGCCAAGGGGTCTCCTCTATACCGGGTCTCGCATTTTTGTACTCTTTCTGACGAAGTGCACCATGAAATGTATCCAAGTTATCTGTTTCCACGCGCAAGGCAGCTCCAGGTGTACAATCTCCATGATGTTCGGAGAGATGAATCACGATGGAATCGAGCGAAACCTGCATATATAAGGGCATTTCTTGCTCAAATCGATGTTCCCAATCCAATTGGAAACCCAGGTATTCAAGGTAAAACTCTCTAGCTTTATTTTCATCAAATATTCTCAAAATAGGCACGATACTCTTTAACATCCTGATCACGTCCTCGGGAATAAAATATGAACCATGCGCAACGACACTTCTTTTAAATCCATTCAAGGTTTCTTATAAACAACATATATTCATCATACAAAAAAAGTATTGACCCTACAATGAAACCATGATAAATTTTGTTCATAAATAAGAATATTTATTTCATATTGGTGAACTTTATTGTCAGAACGATATATTTAACTCATTCCTCTTCAGGTGGTGTTTTTAATGAATTCTCCTTATATACATGAAGTCCGATTACCGTCTCATTACAATCCAGATCAACGTTATCCTGTCATTTTCGCCTTACATGGCATGGGATCAGATGAGCAAGATATGCTTCGTTTAATGGAGCCTATGCAGTCTGATTTTATTATCGTCGCCATCCGTGGACCTATCGTTCAGGGTAGTGGTTATGCTTATTTTCAGATCAAAAGCATTGGCAACCCTATCCGTGAATTGTATGATGCCTCCGTGTTGGGACTGCAACAGTTGATTGTTGATCTGTCCGCCAAATATGCTATTGATCCCACACGGCGTTATATCGCCGGATTCAGCCAGGGCGCCATTATGGCAATGACCCTATCGCTGGTGATGGGAGATGCAATTAAAGGCATTGTAGCGATGAGTGGGTACATCCCGCAATTTGTGAAAGACGAGTACATGCTGCACCCCGATTCGGAGCTGTCTGTGTTCATCTCGCATGGAGATCAGGATCATCTATTCCCGCTGCAACTGGGCGAAGATAACGCCAATTTCTTCCGTCAACACACCAATCACGTCACATATGTACCTTACAACGGTGGACACCAGGTGACCCCCGAACTATATCAACAATTCCAACACTGGCTTCGGACGGATGCAAATCTGACTACCGAAGACCCGAAAGGACTGAATTCATAATGATGCCATCTCTTTTTATTGCTCACGGTGCCCCATCACTGGCACTGGAGGAGAATGTGTACACCGAATTTTTGCAAAAACTTGGACAGGAACTGCCGAAACCCAAAGCAATCGTATTGTTCTCTGCTCACTGGGAATCCACAACTCAGCTTGTATCCTCGGTAGCCAACTATGAGACCATTTATGATTTCGGCGGTTTCCAGCCCGAGCTGTATCAGATCAAGTACCCGGCTCAAGGACAGGCAGAGACCACAGCCGAGGTGGAACGTTTATTCACAGAAGCCGGGATTCCGGTACAGACCGATGACGTTCGTGGACTGGATCACGGCGCTTGGGTCGTTCTACGCCTGCTCTACCCAGATGCGGATATTCCTGTAATTGCCTTGTCCGTGAATCGCTATCTGACAGGTGAGCAGCAATATCAGGTCGGACAAGCGCTCGCTTCCTTGCGTGAGCAAGACATTCTTGTCATTGGTAGCGGAGGAACCGTCCACAATCTACGTCGATTGAACTGGGAAAGTAACGGCGTTGACCCGTGGGCATCAGAGTTCGACAACTGGCTGCATGACAAGCTGGTGAGCTGGGATACGGAGTCTCTCTTCTCCTATGATAAACTGGCACCTTCAGCTCAAGCCGCCGTGCCTACGCCGGAGCATTTTGTACCGCTGTTACTCGCCATGGGTGCGGGAGATCAGAACAAACGTGCATCGCTCCTGTTCAAAGCCTATCAGTATGGCAACCTGAGCTTGTCCTGTTGGAAGTTTGATTAAAGAGGACTATATAAAAGGTTAGTTTCACTTATATAGTAGATAAAAAATGTAGCGTGGGTTACAGGGATTACCCCTGTAACCCACGCTTATTTGTTGTTAGGAGTGACTTTCATGATGGTTGTACGTAATCGATTGGAATGGAGACAGGTGTGCTGATATGCAACAACCGCCTATAAATAATGAGACCATTGTATTACATAAGCAAGGTCTCCGGTTTCTTGTGTGCTTTTCCGGATTATAACTATAATATGAGGTGAAATTAGGCACAGTTTGCTCGCATATCACTCACCATATTATCTGAATAGCTCATACGGAGGGAATTGGATGCCAGAACAGCGTATATATGAATTGATGGAAGAACTGGATATGTTGCTGGAGGAGAAGGTACAGGATGAGGAAAACCGGGAGCTCTTGGAGGCATATCGCGAGTTTGAAGGCGTGACGGATGAGCATCTCGACGCATTCGAGCGTGAACAAGGTATTCGATTACCTGCTGATTTTCGTGCGTTTTATAAACGTAAAAATGGGAGTGGTTATGGCTTTCACGTCTTGTACCCAAGCCTTGAGGAAGGACGGGAATCCGAGCCATTTTACCTGTTATCCCTGGAAAAAATTCAAAAGGAGCAGTCCACGCTGGTGGAGAACCGCATGGATGATTATTTTACCGAAGAAGAGATCCGTGAGCTTGATCCCCGAATCAAACCCTACCTTTTTCAAAAGAAATGGATCACGTTTGGCATGCTTGGAGGTGGTTCGCTGTATCTGATGTTCGACTTTGATCCGACAGAGCAAGGAACGGTTGGACAGATTATTATGTACGTGCATGACCCGGATTTTGTATATTATGTCGCTGGGACGTTTACGGAACTATTGGAACAATCCAACCGCAATTTACGTGCCTTGGAAGCCATTGAGTACTGAAATGCGCATGATGATATGACCTTTTTTGCATAATGCTGGGATATGTCAAAGCGGTTATAATAACATTTAGTGGAAATGCACATGCTGTATAGATAAGACTGCCTTTTCTACACCTAATACATTGATCTGGGAGGAACATACGAAGTGGCTGAACAACCGAAGTCTGAGAGCTTTATGTCTCTCATCAAAAAAGGAAACACATCCTCCGCCGTAGCGATGGCAGGTAATGCTGTTCTTGCTGTGTGCAAAGGGGGAGCCTTCCTATTCAGTGGCAGTGGTGCCATGTTCGCTTCGGCGATGCATTCACTCGCTGATGCCATTAACCAAGGGTTTGTCTTTGTCGGAAGTGTGTTGTCCGAGAAAAAACCTACACGCCGCTTCCCGACCGGATTCGGACGGGTCATTAACATTTTCTGTATGATCGCCGTTATTGTTGTTACCATTATGGCGTATGAAACGATCCATGAAGGCATCCATCTGTTGCAGCATCCTGTTGGTCATACCGGCGGTCTCTGGATTAACATCGGAGTGCTTGTTCTGAACATTCTGATCGACGGTGCCATTCTGATCAAAGCCATGAAGGAAATCCTCAAAGAAGCACGCGCACCCAAAGCCGCCGGATTTGCCTTGGTCCCTGCTGCCATTAAAAATGTAGGCCGTGCTGCACCGCCAACCCGTCTCGTGTTCTACGAAGATGTTGTCGCTGTACTCGGTGCCCTGCTTGCGCTGATTTCCGTCGTGGTGATTGCCTTGACCAACTTTGCATTGCTCGATGGCATTGTGACAACGATTATTGGATGTCTGATGATCGCTGTAGCCTTCCGTGTCGGTTACGATAATATGATCGGATTGATCGGTGTTGCGGCTCCGCAGGATATTGAGGACAAAGTGTCCCAGACTATTCTCGCAGACACACACGTTGCTGACATTCAGATGATGCGTATCATTCAGGAAGGCCGTTATTATCATGTCGAAGGTCTGATTGAGTTGACCAAAGGACTCAGTCTTGCCGATGCGGATGACATCAAGTTCCGTATTCAGGAGAAACTGATGACAAACCCCGACATCGCCGACGCTGCCATCTCCATTATTGAGGATGACGGTGTGAACAGCTGGGGCAAGAAACATTCGGATGTGGTGAAATAACAAGCTTCGTTTTGGATGACTCAGCTTTACCATTCAGTAGTTGCTCAATTTAAGTTTAACTGTTGACTAAACAGTCAACGAATCGTATATTCTTAATAACAGATCTCGCCCGCACCTCTGCTTATGCATGTGGAACAGGGCGAGACATTTTTGCGTTATGGGGGTATTTTCCTTGCCAGATGATGTTCAGCTACGTGAAATGAAAGCGCCTACTACATATGAAGAACAGCTCGAAAAGTTTAAAAACCGAAAAATGACAATTGAAAATGATGTAGAAGCAATTACAATCCTGAAACGCATTCACTATTACAGGTTTACTGCATATGCCTTAACTTTTAAACAGGATACCTCGGACAACTACATTGAAGGAACGACTTTCAACAAAGTGTATAAGCATTATTTGTTTGATGCAGCCCTTAGAAATCACTTTATGAAGATTGTCGAGTAATCGAGATTGCCTTAAGATCACAAATTTCATACAAGCTCGCCCACGAGTATGGTGCTCTTGGATATACGAATGCCGCTAATTTTTCTAAAATTCAATTTCACCAACGCTTTATGGAGGATTTGCAAAAATGCATTCAAAAACAGCACAAAGAAGTGCTTATTGCTCATCATAGAGAGAATTACCAAGATAGATATCCTATCTGGGCGGCCTTTGAAGTTAGTACAATTTCTATGATGTCCTCACTCTATAAAAATTTAAAAACGTCTGACAAAAAATCTATTGATCGAGAATACTACCCTTCTCGAAACATAAGTTATAGGGAACTTAAGAACTGGTTCCACGTCTTAACTGTTTTTAGGAATAGATGTGCTCACTACAGCAGACTTTTTAATTATAGAATCCCTGTTACCATAAGATACACACGAAATGATGAATTATTAGGCTTAGACAAAGCCTTTCTTTTTGGAGCTATCTACAATGCGAAGTACCTGATAAAGGATAGAACAATCTGGGATAGTTGGGTGACTGAGCTATCCTCATTAATCGAAGCTTACACTATAGTTGATATATCCCTTTTGGGATTCCCTACAAACTGGGAGCATCTGCTACGAAAGCAATGATAATTCTCTCTCGCAACATGCAAGCCTAAATCAAATTTTTCTGTGTAACTTGTTCACCACCGTTTGGCACGGATTGTTTGCATGAAAAAACGACTGAGCATCTTTCGAACCTAGACTTTGGTCTAGGTTCATTTTAACTCCAAAGACGGAGGATAGAGTTTTCCAGTTCATGGTATGCTGTGAATAACGAAAGTAATTGCTCTACATACAACCGTTCGGAAAATTGATCTTGTATTAAGAAGGAGAGATATTATGGCTAAACGTACGATCCTTGCGCCTGTTCTCATTTTGCTGGGCGTGTACCTGATTCTGAACCAGGGAGGTTCACTCGGTCCAGGTACAATCTTCGCTACATTCTGGCCCACGTTGTTCGTGATTCCACTCGGGCTGTTCTTCCACTGGCTGTACTTCTCCATGATTGGCAGAGGGGTTGGACTGCTGGTTCCTGGTGGACTGCTGCTCACCGTCGGTATCGTCTGTCAGATCGCCATGCTGTTCAACAATTGGAGTACAATGTGGCCGGGCTTCATTCTGGCTGTTGCTGTTGGTTTGTTCGAATTGTATTGGTTCGGTGGTCGGAACAAATGGTTGCTGATTCCCATCAACATTCTAACGGTGATATCGTTGCTATTCTTCGCTGTGATGTCGATTGGCACGATGCTGAGCAGCTTGAGTTTTATTCAACCGTTCGTGGCGATTGTGTTGATTATGGGTGGGGCATGGATCATGGTGGGTCGCAAAAAACGCATGTAGTGGCAATTATATAAGATGAATGGGGTGCGATTAACTGAGTCACTGCGGTGACAGTACAACTTCGGATCGCTGTTATCCCCGGATTTTTTTGAATCCCATCTAGCAATGGGAAAACCCGTTGATAAAGGCGACCGCTTCGCTTCCTTCGTTTGTTCTGTCCCCTCCGTTAACGTTTGATCTTAAATGTTCATCTTATATGGCACTTCAAGCGCTATTGCTCTGAAGTAAGTAATAAAAAAGGGGTGCTGCTCGTCATTCAAATGAAATGACGAGCAACACCCCTTTTTGTCTTTTTTGCAAATCTAACGAAATGTGCACACGTTATTGGCGGTTATTTACTGTGCATTTTAAACTCCAGGAACAGGTCGTTATAATGTGAGAGCATTTTTTTACCCAGATTATCGTAGACCTCCAGCTTACCTGTCAGTGTCTCGTCTGGATAGAAGCGTTCATCCTCCGAGATGTCCTCTGGCAGCAGCTTAAGCGCCTCGGCGTTTGGTGTGGAATACCCGACATACTCGGCATTGCGAGCGGCATGATCCGGGTCCAGCATGAAGTTGATAAACTGGTGTGCCCCTTCAATATTACTCGCCGTCTTCGGAATAACCATGTTATCGAACCATAGGTTCGAGCCTTCTTCAGGCACCATGTAATCCAGCTTGTCGTTCTCATCCATAATCTCCGATGCATCCCCGGACCATACAAGTCCAACTGCCGCTTCCTCGTTCGCAAGCAGCATCTTGATCTCGTCTCCGACAATTGCTCTGACGTTTGGCGTCAGTGTAGACAGCTTCTTCAGCGCTTCTTGCAGATGATCTTCGTTGGTATCGTTCAGGGAATACCCGAGACTGTTCAATCCCATCCCAATGACTTCACGTGCGCCATCAAGGAGCAGGATTTGATTTTTCAGACGCGGGTCCCACAGGTCATTCCAGCTATCAAACGTTAATCCATCCACCAGTTCGGGATTGTACACAACCCCCACCGTTCCCCAGAAATAAGGGATGGAGTACTTGTTGCCTTCATCAAAGGACAAGTCCATGAACCGCGGATCAATGTTATCCAGGTGGGTCAATTTGCTATGATCGAGTGGAACGAGTAGGTCTTCCTCTTTCATTTTGCTAATCGCATATTCGGAAGGAATCGCCACATCGAACGTAGTACCGCCCTGCTCAATCTTGGTCAGCATCGCTTCATTGGAGTCAAACGTCTGATAGATAACCTTAATGCCTGTCTCGTCCTCAAACTCCTTGAGCAGATCGGGGTCGATATAATCGCCCCAGTTATAGATGGTCAGCGTGTTGCCGCCAGAATACCCCTGACTCTTGTTCAGATACGAAGCCAGGATCATTAGGGCAAACGCGGCCACAAAAACAAGCGCAAATGTCCGTACCAGTTGCTTCATGGTCGCAGCCCCTTTCCTCCGGGTGGTATCCGTGTTGCACGGCGGTTAATGAAGTAATATCCAACCACCAGCAACACCGTGAGCAGGAACAATAGGGTGGACAGAGCATTGATGGACAACGAAACGCCCTGCCTTGCTCTGGAGTATATCTCTACAGAGAGTGTGGAGTATCCATTACCCGTGACGAAGAATGTTACTGCAAAATCATCGAGCGAGTACGTCAATGCCATGAAGAATCCGGCAAAAATACCCGGTTTCACGTATGGCAACACCACACGCGTCAGAATCTGCCATGAGCCAGCACCCAGATCGCGTGCCGCGTCCATCAGAGTTGGACTCATCTCCTGCAGCTTCGGCAGTACCATGATCACGACAATTGGTACGCTGAATGCAATATGAGACAGCAGAACCGAAGTGAAGCCCAGTTTGATACCAATCATGGTGAACAGAATCAGGAACGATGCACCAATGATGACATCCGGACTAACGATGAGCACGTTATTGAGTGACAGTAGCGTGTTCTTGGTCCGTTTGCGACGCACATGGTAGATCGCCAGTGCTCCTGCTACACCAAGGATCGTCGAGATCGCTGATGACAGGAGCGCAATGATAAATGTATTCAGCACAATGATGAGCAGCCGAGTATCAGCGAACACCTCTTTGTACCATTCAAGCGTGAATCCTTCGAAGCTGCGCATGTGGCCGCCACTATTGAAGGAATAGAAGATCAGATACGCAATCGGTGCGTACAATATGGCGAATACAACGGCTAGATAGACGTTAGACAGCTTTCCGTTTCTTCCCATTACGCACCTCCTTCTTGCCTGATCCAGTCAGGAACATAATAATCGCCATCGCAATAATCAAAAAGACGGCAATTGTTGAA
The DNA here is from genome assembly GCF_002843485.1 of Paenibacillus sp. BGI2013. NCBI lineage: Bacteria > Bacillati > Bacillota > Bacilli > Caryophanales > Paenibacillaceae > Paenibacillus > Paenibacillus sp. BGI2013. The sequence continues at coordinate 503,564 of NZ_PJFA01000002.1, read as the reverse complement.
CCCATCCCCCAGTCCTGGGTGACGAGAAAATGCTGTTCGATCGCTGTTCCCAGCGTAATTACACGGTTCCCCGCAATGAGGCGGGTAATCATGAACAGAGACAGCGCAGGAATAAATACAGCCTGACAGCCTGATTTTACTCCACTAATCGTCAGTGGAAAGATAACCCGGCGGAATGTCAGCCACGATGAGGCTCCCAGATCACGCGCCGCATAGATCAACGATGGATTCATCTCTTCCAGCGCATTGAAGATCGGCAGGATCATGAATGGAATGAAGATGTACACCGAGACAAAAATAAAGCTGAAATCGGTGAACAAAATCTGCTGTGTACCAATACCCACCACTTCAAGCAGGGAGTTGGTCAGACCGTACGTTCCGAACAGGCCGATGAAGGCGTACGCTTTTAGCAAAAGATTGATCCAGCTTGGCAGAATGATCAGCAGCAACCATAGTTGTTTGTGCTTCGTCCGGGTCAGCATATACGCCGTTGGATACGAGATCAGCAGTGAGAACGCCGTAATCAGAAATGCATACCAGAACGAACTGAGCGTCATCTGCAAGTACACCGGTGTGAAGAATCTGGCGTAGTTGCCAAACGTGAAGTTACCCTCCACATCGAAGAATGAATAATAGATGACCAGCAGAACCGGCGCCACAACAAACAACACCATCCATAATACATATGGAATCAGATACGCATTGCGTGTGCTGGCCTTAGTCTGCATGAGCGGCCTCTTGGTAGGCTTCGAGTCGTTTGTCGAACTCTTCTTCGGTCTCGTTAAAGCGCATGACGTGTACTGCTTCCGGGTCAAAATACAGTCCAATCCGTGCGCCGACAACGGCTTTCTTGGTTGAATGAACAAGCCACTCATTGCCCGCATCATCGTACGTGGATATCTCGTAATGCACCCCGCGGAATAACTGGGAATCCACATTAACCTTGAGTTTGCCTTGGTCTTCGGTTGTAATCTCCAGATCCTCTGGGCGAATGACAATCTCTACCGGCTCGTCCCGCTGGAGACCCTGATCAACACACTCGTGCTGTGCGCCAGCGAATTCCACCACAAAGTCCTGCTTCATTTTGCCCGATACAATGTTCGATTCACCGATAAAGTCTGCTACAAAGCGGTTAATCGGCTCATCATAGATATCATTCGGTGTACCGCTCTGTTGAATCACGCCGCCATTCAGGACAAAAATCTCGTCGGACATCGCCAAGGCTTCTTCCTGATCATGCGTAACAAAGATAAACGTGATGCCCAGTCGCTGTTGCAGCTCCCGTAGCTCGTACTGCATTTCGGTCCGCAGCTTCAGATCAAGTGCCGAAAGCGGCTCGTCCAGTAGCAGAATTTCAGGTTCGTTCACAATGGCGCGTGCAATCGCGACACGTTGTCGTTGTCCGCCGGACATTTCGCCAATCTCCCGGTTTTCATACCCGGATAGATTGACGAATTTGAGGGCTTCCAACACTTTGCTGCGAATTTCAGCCGTTTTCATCTTTTTGATCCGCAAACCAAAGGCTACGTTCTCAAATACATTCAAATGTGGAAATAACGCATAATCCTGAAATACGGTATTCACCTGCCGCTGGTGGGCAGGCACTCGGTTGATGAGCGCACCGTTAAAATAAATACTGCCCTGTGTCGGCTCCGCAAAACCAGCAATCAGCCGCAATATCGTTGTTTTCCCGCAGCCCGATGGGCCAAGAAGCGTATAAAATTTACCCCGCTCAATCTCAAAGCTGACCGCCTTCAATACGGCTTCATCCTGATCGTATTGCTGAGTCACCGCTTCGAAGCGGATAATCGGTTGTTGTTCTGACATGCTTCACATCGCCCCCTTATACTTGAGGTACCTCTTAAGTCTGTACACTTTCGTTCATGCATCCTTATAGATAACCCATCTATTATATATGATTCAGGTATATCCGCAATGGTTTTGATGTAAACGCCGCGTGTCATTTCTTCTTATTTTCAAAAATCCTGCATACATTACGGGTAATCTCGATAATACGTACCCATATGGAGTAAATGAAGGATTTTTAGGATTCCATTTTATGTGTGAGAGGAGTCTTGGCTCTTGGATATTCGTCGTAACCTGCCTTTGCTGATGACCATTTGTTTCTTAAGTCAGATGGGCGGATTCATGATCCTGCCCCTATTTCCTTTGTTTATTGAGGAATTCGGCCTGTCCGGCTGGATGATGGGGGTTATTTTTGCACTCTTTTATGTGGGGAAAGTAATTGGTGGCGTTCCAGCAGCGGCAATTTATAAGAAACTAGGTGGTAAAAAGGCTCTCATCCTGATGCTGATCCTGCTGGCTGTCTGTATGGGCGGCTTCGCGCTGTCTACTGCTGTGGTGTTATTCGGCCTGCTCCGACTTCTACAGGGGCTCGCTTCCACGGGCCTTACCGTGGTCGTACGTTCCATCATCGGAGATGAGGGTAATGTAGACAACCGCGGCCTGTACAATGGATATATCAGCAGTAGTGAGGGCGGCGGCATGGTGCTCGGTCCGGTCATAAGTGGCTGGCTCGCGCTGCACTGGCCATTGTCGGTGCCTTTTTTACTCGTTACCGTATGTTGTCTGATGGCCGTGGTCGCTGCGATGGGGATGAAGACAACGGCACAAGCTAGAGCTAATCATGAGTCTGGGGATACGCTAAGTGATCCTCTGATGGAAGAGCCTTCAGCTGGCGTAAAGCAAGAACCTCTGGACAACTTAACACATTCATTAATCTCCACGGATGAAGTTGTAGAACCCACCACAAATGACTCCCATCCTCATACTACTGTATCAACTGCGCCTCCTTTATCTTCATCACCTTCTGATGCAAAGTATACTCGAGATTTGTCTACAAGGCGCACACAGCGTCAACAGCTTCTCGGTTACGGCACAGTACATTTTCTGGAGATGAGCGCGTATGCGGTATTCCTCACCTATTTTGCACTGTATGCAGCTCACATCATGCATTGGGACCCGTTTGCAACCAGTCTCGCCTTCACCGTCTCAGGGATTTCTACGCTTGCCGCTGCTCCCTTTGTCGGTTATCTCTCTGACCGGATGGGCGATCGTCTGCTGCTCTGCATGCTTGGCATGTTCCTGATTGGAATCGAAGTTGTTGTATTTCTAAGCACGTCCTCTCATCTATGGGTCTACGTTGGCATGCTGATTGGCGGGGTTGGCGGTGCATGTTATATGGATTCGTTCTTTGCTCATATTGGTGATCACATCCCAGACGAGAGTCGAAGCTCTGTCATAGGCAAAATTGTCTCTGCTGCCGAGATCGGCTCCATCGTGTCTCCACTGGTTGCAGCGCTACTTATGGAAGTTGGCTCGCTGTACTCCGTGTTTGTGTTCAATCTGGTGCTGATTGCTGTTGCCATTGTAGTTCAGGCTGTGATGCGCAGTCGGTATCGATTGAAAGAGGGGTAGTTCTTCGTTTGATAAAAAAGGATCACAAAAAATAACCCGTCTGCACAATTTAGTGTGCAAACGGGCATTTCATTGGTGCATCTCCGGCCTGCGGCTGGGGATTCTCTACCTGTGCATTCTGCTGCTCACTGATTCGCAGTTCTGCGGCAGATTCCACGCCATCTTTCAGGGTATACGCCTGATCCTGACGGAAAAAGTTCGGCTTCACGATCTCATTACGATAGGAGCTGTGGAAAATATGTGTTGTCGCCGGGGATACTGGCGGAATCAGCCACACCCAATCTCCGTTCAGTTCACGCCCAGCCTTCTCTTCCCGCTGTTCAAATAAATCGAACTGCGTTGCCGCCGTGTGGTGATCCACAATGCTCACACCTGCTTTTTTGAACGAATGCAGCACAGCCACATTCAGCTCAACTAACGCACGATCCTTCCACAGCGTCGTTTCACTCGACGTATTCAATCCAAACGCTTCCGCCACCGCAGGCAGCTTGTTATACCGGAACGTATCCGCCAGATTACGGGCGCCGATCTCGGTACCCATATACCAACCATTGAATGGTGCTGCTGGATAAGATATACCGCCAATCTCCAGTCGCATATCAGCAATCATCGGCACACCGTACCAGCGCATGCCCAGCTCGGCAATTTCCGCTTGCTCCGGATGTTCAATAAGAACTTCCACAATCTCTTCTTCTGGCACAACATACCACTCTGGGGCTTGTCCTTGTGCCTGAATAATGAGCGGTAACACATCATAGGGGCTACCTGCCCCTTGCCAGCCAAGTGACATCGCCGCCTTGGTCAGCTCCACCGAAGCAGGATCTCCAATAATGCCTTGCTCTGTCTCATATCCCGCATAACGAATGAGTTGATGATTCCAGAGGCGTACCGGAGTTCCATTCGGCCCATCCGCTGGAAGGATGGTAATCATCGGGATTACTTTGCCACCGTTGGATGCCACATGGATATGATTCAACACAGCTTCCGCTGCCGTTCCTGCCGTATCAGCGTGACGGGCGTCCACGATCCGCAATTTATCCCAGAACAGCCGCCCGATGCAGCGGTTGCTGTTGCGCCATGCCATTTTACAACCCTGCTCCAATTCTTTTGTGGTATGCACATAGGTACCCGTCACTTCAATCTCGCCCATAACGGCAACAAGCCGGGCCTGCGCGTCTTCACGCGAATGGCCCAGCTCTTCATAACATGTATATATAAACCGTTCAGCTTCTTCCTGCAATTGTTCCAGGTCTGACCGCATCGTTCATTCCACCATTCTGTACATCTTGAATGCCACCATTATACGGCAAGCGCACCGGATTTGTAAGCGAACGGACACTTTGTTCACGGACTCTACATATCGTTGTCAGGATGAAGGGTAACTTTGCTTATTTGCCCAGAAATGCGGTTAACATCCATACCTCTTTATCCAGTGCAGCGGTGAATCCAATCAGCATATCTTCGGTTGCGTTATCTTCCGCTTCTCCTGCTTCGTGAATGCCTTGACGAATGACTTCCACCATCGTGTGCAGATCAGCAACCACCGACTCTACCATACGCTCAGCAGACAGCTGTCCTTGTGCCTCTTCAATCGGAGACAGACGTAGTTGTTCACCCATCGTAGCCACTGGACGTCCACCAATAGCAAGCAAACGTTCTGCAACTTCGTCCATATTTGCCGTAGCCAAGTTATACAGTTCTTCGAATTTGGCATGTAGTGTGAAGAAATGAGGCCCTTGGACATACCAGTGGAAGTTATGCAGTTTCGTGTACAATACGGACCAACCTGCGATCTGACGGTTCAGGACCTCTTGAAGTGCGGTGGCATTGTTAGCAAAAGTGTTGTTTCTAGTTTGGATTGTGCTCATGTAATTTATCCCCTCTCGAATATTAAAATAGAATTTGAATTTTATAATGGATTGCTTTGATTCGCTTCTTTTTTAATTTAGACTTAATCTAAATCTTGTTTTAATTATAACACCGCATATCCTGTTTGGGAAGGCTCTGAACTACTCTTTCAAATGAAGATTTCATGAAGCACAGCTTCATAGAAACATTGGCGCAGGCTAATAAAAAAAGATGATTTTAAGCAAACTCTCCCCAACCTATTGGAGTTATGATAGACTCATCTGATCGGATTATCCATAAATTAGTGAAATAGGATGATACCCATCATAAAGATAGTTACCATTATAGGAAGTTAACTTAGTCACTATTGCGGAGGTAAACATGAGGATATTTCAATTTAAACAAGAGTCAGGGAAAAAGATTACCAAATTCGATTCTAATTTCGTAATGTCACGTATAACGCAGACCAACAAAGCAGCTCATATTGGATGTATGCATTTAGCTGAGGGTGGGGTCATAGGTTATCATCAAGCTGTAGTTCCTCAACTCCTTTTAATAGTAAGTGGAGAGGGTTGGGTTAGAGGGGAAGCAAATGAATACATCAATGTTCGTTGTGGCGAAGCGGTTCTCTGGGATAAACATGAATGGCACGAAACCAAAACAGAAGCTGGACTCATGGCAATTGTAATTGAAAGCGAAGAGTTAGACACCTCATTAATGATGCCTTTATAGAAGGTATAATATAAAAAAGCAGACCTGCACCTAAGACGGTAACAAGACTGCTCCTTTAAACATAAATCTCCTTAAGCTTGAACACACTCAAAAGTCAGAATACGACTGATCTCTTCATAGCTTGATGCTACAAAATGAGGTTGATGATCGGACTCCGGCAGCGCCTCACGATGGTTGAACCAGATGACTGTCCAGCCTGCATCCACTGCACCTACCACATCATTACGCCACGAGTCTCCGATGTAATAGCTGGAACGGGCATCTGTCCCGGACTGCTTACTCACATATTCAAACAACCTGCGATCCGGCTTCGCATAACCAGTCGTTCCGGAGATGAAGACCAGATGCTTGTCCACGAGACTGAGCACATCCAGTGCTTCAAGCTTGCGGCGCTGATGCTCTCCTTCTCCATTGGTGATTAGACCAACGGTATGGCCTTCTGCCTGAAGCCTTCTGATCAGCTCATACGCTCCTTCAAAAGGTACAATCTCAAACTGTCTGCTCAGATACTGTGCTTGTAGTTCTTCAGCCTGTCCCGATTGTAGGGGGAGTCCGAACTCTTCCATCGTCAACTCAAACCTCCGACGGCGCATTCGCTCTACTGCATCCGCTTCTGGTACAGCGGACAGATCTTCTTGTGCAGACAGCCAGTCACTATAATAACGAAAACGATGATAGGCCTCAGCATAAGGGAACTCATCGGGCAGGCCGAGAACGTCCTGCAACGCGCCACGAAGTGGCTGCAAGTGATCATATAACGTATCATCTACGTCGAAAAATATCGTTTTAGCATTATTTATTTCATTCATAATGGTTGTCTATCCTCCTGCTTTTGCGTCCAAACACTCTTTTCTTACTACTATATATGTATTCCTATGCATCGTCCAAAAGGGATTTGTTGCGTGATCATCTCTACTCCAGAACAGTGCCCATAATAACGCTTAGACCAGAATTGATCGGACGGCTTTATATGTTAAAATAAGGATGATTAAATCTGAGGTGATGACGATGTTCAACCCAAAATTCTTCTTCTATTAGTTGTGCTCAAGGCACTGGCTACTCAAGCCAAAATCTAGCCCGGTACAACGGGGATGAAGATGTTCACACAGGAAGAGATTCAATCATGGGAAAATGAAACAGCTTTTGCACAGAGACACAACAAGAAGTTCATTGATCCAAGAAAAGGTAAGCTGAAAGATCACCGTAAAGGAATCAAGAGCACGCATTACAACAAAGAATGTAAACCCAATCGTAAACATGATTATCGTCTGTATAGAACCAAAATGAAGCGTCTCATGCACTATGAGCAATATGATCTTCTGTACAACTATAAACGTACAAGCGGTTGGCTTACCTGGTAGATCAAATATAGAAGAGTAGTTCCTTACATAACATTACTGCGCTACATCAAAATCAGTAGCCTTTTAAGTTAAGAAGGACTTCTTTTTTCAATCAATTACATACCGTTTCATTCGTTACTGACAGTTAGAATATATCGAGGAGGCCTTTATTCATGTGGAAAGAGCATCTTCATAGCATTTCGAAGGAGTATACGTTCAGTCCCCCTGCATCTGGTGATGACATTGCAAAGGTGGAAGACTCCTTACAGGTTACGCTCCCTCGTGAATTAAAAGAAATATTGCTCGAAACCAATGGAGTCAGAGCTATTTACGATTTGGGACTTATCTGGTCAGAAGATCGAATTAAGAATGAAAACAGACATTATCGGGATGACCACTCCCAAGATTACTACATGCCCTTTGATCACCTGCTCTTCTTCGGGGAAAGTGGGATTGGGGATTTATTTGCTTTTCCTGTGACAGGGGATGGAACGTGTAGAGATGACGTGTTTGTGTGGAATCATGAAAATGACAGCCGAAAATGGGTCGCACCTTCAGTGTCCAAATATTTGGAGTGGACTTTAGAAGGCAAAATAAAAATTTAGGTTACACGGACTAACGGACCCTAATCTACGATGAATAATTAGATAATTTTGTATTTCCATTTAATGAATATTATATTAATGAACACATTACAAATGAATAAAAGGTGGAATGAACTTATGAGTATATCAGAAAAGAAATGTCATGATTGCGGAGGAACATCTTTCGTAGAAGCATCGGATTACATCAACCTTCGTCCATTGGATAAGAAAATGACTCTCGGTGTGGAAAAAATGTACACGGTTTGTCTGGATTGCGGCGAAGTTGTTTCCATTAAAGTGAAGAACCCAGAGAAGTTGCTAAAATAATAATTCCAACAAGCACAGACAAAAACACCCTAGCTCACAATTGTGAAATAGGGTGTTTTTTCACGACATATGTGTCTTCAGTCTATACAATCAACGATACAACCTTACCTGCATTCACATCAATCAGGCCATAGTCCGTAATCTTCAGCGCGGGACTTACCGCAAGGGAGTGCGTGCTAATCGACATGATCGGATTGTAATGCACGTACCCAAGGGACAACATCGCTGCTCTCAGTTCCTTCACTTGATGGGATACCACTGCAAGTGGTTCTTCCGTCAAAATGCCACCTACGGGAAGTTCCAGATGGGACAGCACCTTACCATCTTCCACCACACAGAAACCACCTTGGCTCGAAATTACCGTGTTAGCTGCCAATATCATATCTTCACGATTACGTCCTACAACCAGCAGGTTGTGATTGTCATGTGAATATGTCGTTGCAATAGCACCGCGTTTGATGGTGTCTCCACCGATCAGACCATGTGCACGATTGCCGTTCACACCATAACGTTCAAAGGTCGCGATCTGCGCATATCCGCTTTCTTCCCAGCGTAATTCACCATCCGAGGACTGGATCGGTGCAATATGTTCTTCCACAAAAGTAGAACCATCCTTCACCATCATGACACGGCATTGGTGCTCACCTTCACCAGCGAGTTCAACACCTGATCCACTGACTTTTGGGTCTGACAACTGAATTGCAAAATCTGCTACGCCCAACTTCTCCAACTGTACACTCTTATAGAAGTGAGGTGGAAACTGCCCGGTTATGCGCTCCTGCTTATACGGTTCGTAATCGTCATAAGCTTTGCGGCCATTTTTGTACACCTGATCAATAGAGAGATCCTCCAGGTTAGATAACAACACATAATCGGCCACTTTGCCTGGGGCAATGCTCCCACGATCGGTCATTTTCATCCGGGAAGCAGGGGTTGATGTTGCTGCATAAATCGCGTCTTCCGGACGCATCCCCATCTGAATTGCCTTGCGTACGATATGATCCAGATGACCACGCTCCACCAGTGAATCCGGCATTACATCATCTGTTACGAAGCAGAAATGCTGCGCCACATCATGTTGAATCAGGTACTCCATGACTTCCGGGGTCATTGATTTCTCTTGAATTTCAATAAACATACCTGCCGCAATCCGCGCCTGTAATCCCTCAATGCTCTGATGAGTATGATCGGAATCGATACCTGCGTAGATCAGTCGATGCAGATCAAGTCCAAGCAGTTTCGGTGTGTGACCTTCGATCACCAGATCGGGATAGTTTTTGCGAATATGCTGTAAAATCTGGTTTGTCTTGCACTCCGGATCACGAATGACATCGACATAGTTCATGATCTCTCCCAGACAGATGATCTCGCCAGTGGCGAGCAACACGTCCATATCTTCAATCTCGATCGAACCGCCTGTTGTCTCCATCGGGGTTGCCGGAACGGAACTTGGGATCGCATAGAACATATCCACGGTGGTGTCCCGACTCACAGCCATCATCTCCTGCACACCCTCCAGCCCGAACACATTCGCCATCTCATGCGGTTCTGCGACAATAGACGTTACCCCGCAGCCAATCAGACCATGAGAAAAGGTTTCCGGTGTCACCATCGTACTTTCGATATGCAGATGGATATCGATCAAGCCAGGAATCATGTATCTTCCCCGCGCATCAATGACTTCGTCTGCCTGAATCAACTCAGGTCCACCGGGTCCAACATACAGGAATCTGCCGCCCAACACAGCGACGTTGTTCATTTCAAACCGTTTATAATAACTGTTATACACATGTACATTTACAATCAGTTGATCTGCACGCATGGGGCATAATCTCCTTCTTCACAAGCATTTCACCATGATGCGAACCGGACAATGAACCTGCACTTTAATCTGCTGTACTGCACATGACTGCGCACCACTGCCATCGTCCGGGAATCATCGCATGAATTGCCTTCTTTACTGCTCTTATTTCTTAATGCTACTCGCTACATTCACGACTACTCTACCAATACAAGCTTGTCCTGTGGGAAGATCAGGCTAACACGTTGCCCGCTAAGGTATGGTGTTTCCATCTCCTGATTTGCTGTAAAGTCACCGAGTTCCGTCTCGATCACATACTGATAACTACGTCCCAGATAGGTGCTAACTTTGATAATGCCCGGCAAGGCGTTCATCACATTCGCAGAGGTATCTCCACTAACGATCAGATCATCCGGACGAATTGCGCCTTTACGAGCACCGGGACGTGCTGTTCCGGGATGCGCAGTTGCTGTAAATGTGCGTCCACCTGCGCTCAGTGTGATTAATTCACCTGCATCACTGCGCTCCGCGAATTCAATGAAATTATGGAACCCGATGAATCGTGCTACAAACTCCGTTGCCGGATATTTGAAAATGGTTTCCGGGCGGTCGAGCTGCTCAACCACGCCTTTGTTCATAATCGCTACCTGATCCGAGATCGAGAAGCACTCTTCCTGGTCATGAGAGACATACAGCGTTGTGATGCCCAGCTCTTGCTGAATGCGGCGAATCTCCACCCGCATGTTGAGGCGCAGGTTGGCATCCAGGTTACTGAGCGGTTCGTCGAACAAGAGCAGGTCAGGTTCAATGACCAATGCACGAGCAATGGCTACACGCTGACGCTGTCCACCGGACAGTTCTTGTGGAAAACGTTTCTCAAATCCATTCAGGTTAACGACTTCCAGGATTCTCGTCACACGGGAAGAAATATCCTTGTCTTTCACCTTACGCATCCGCAGGCCAAAGGCCACGTTGTCATAGACAGATAGATGCGGGAATAACGCATAACTCTGAAATACAAATCCGAAGTTCCGCTTGTTCGCCGGAACCTTCGTATAATCCTTGCCGCCGAACATAAACTTGCCCTGTGATGCTTCCAGAAATCCGGCGATGAGGCGCAGCGTAGTTGTTTTGCCGCAACCGCTCGGTCCGAGCAGGGAGAGCAGTTTACCTTTTTCCAGCTCTAACTGAAAATCCTTCAGGATTGTCTGCTTATCGTATGCCACGGATACGTGGTCTAATGTCAGCAATGCCATAGCGTTCTGCGCCTCCAATTAACGTTTAGTAAAGTATGAAAATCCGCCCATGATCCGTTCGATCACGAACATTAATAGTCCGGTCAGTACCATCAACAGCACGGAAATCGCTGCAATCGTTGGGTCAAAATAATTCTCCACATACGTCAGCATCTGGATCGGTAATGTGCTTACCCCTGGTCCGGTCATGAACACCGAGATGTCCACGTTGTTGAAGGATTCCAAGAAGGCAATCAGCACGGCAGCGATAATTCCTGAGCGGATATTAGGCAGCACGATCGTGAAGAACGTTCTTATCCGTCCCGCACCAAGACTCAGCGCAGCTTCTTCCACTGCAAAGTCAAAGCTCGACAGACTCGACGCGATAACCCGAATGATAAATGGAAGCATGATAATCGTATGACCAATCAACAATCCGAGATACATCGGCAGATGGTAGATTACGATCAGGTATTTCATCAATGTAAAACCAAGCACGATTCCCGGGATCAGTACCGGGGACAGGAACAGTGCGTTCAGCACGGACTTGCCTTTGAAATCGTAACGACTAAGTGCATACGCAGCCGGAACTCCGAGCACCAGTGCCAACAAGTTTCCCAGTAAGGAAATGATGATGGACGTCTGGAATGTGCGGAGGAAACCGCCTGTGTTGAAAATATTCTCATACCAGCGGAAGGAGAACCCTTCCGGCGGAAATTTGAGTACCGTTCCCGGTTCAAACGAAGTGACCGATATGATCAGAAGCGGGCCCAGCAGAAAGATAAAGACCAGCAGACTGAACAGGCCCAGCCCGATATGTTTCTCCCGCATATGTCTACCCCTTCGGATTTAAAGTTTTGGCCATTTTGTTCATGACACCAACCACGACAAATGTAATCACAATCATAATCGCGGCAACAACCGAGGCCAGATACCAGTCGTTGAGGGTCATGGCGTTTTGATACAGGAACGTAGCAATTACACGTTGCTTGCCTCCAAGGAGGGCAGGTGTAGTATACGCCGTCAGGCTTCCGACAAAGACAAGCACGGCTCCGATCACAAGTCCTGGCACAGCCAGCGGGAACACGACCCGGCGGAATGCCGTAATGCGCGATGCACCCAGACTTTGTGCTGCTTTGAGCAGGTCACCGTCAATGTTCTCCAGCACGCCCACCAGAGAGATAATCATCAGTGGCAGGAACAGATGCGTCAGACCAATCATCATCGCTGCTGGTGTATACAGAATATCCAGCGGCTTGTCCACGATACCCAGACCAACAAGGGTGTTATTGATCAACCCTTTGCGTCCAAGAATGATCATCCAGCTAAACGAGCGCACGACCGGGCTCGTCAGCAGTGGGAAGATCGCCAGTGCCAGCAAAATACCTTTGCGGCGCGGCGCTTTCTGTGAAATATAATAAGCTGTCGGGAATCCGAGCACCACACAGACGATGGTGGTGACCACGCTGACTTGCAGCGTCGTAAGCAATATTTTCAAAAAGTATGGGTCTCTGAAAAAATGCATGTATCCTTCAAACGTGAAGGAGTTTTCTTGGAAAAACGTCGACCCGATCGTCAGGACAATCGGAATGATCATAAATGCCGCCAAAAACACGAATCCCGGCAGCAATAGCCAGTAGATTACTGATTTCTTCATCGCGATACTCCTGACTTGTAAAATGGTTTTATTCACACGTTTCACTGGCGCACATTTCAAAAATAAACGTCCATGTTTATCGCACCAGCCGTTCCGGTTACGAATCGTTCTTACGATCGCTGTTATTCTTTGATTTTCTTGATCTCCTTCTTAATAGAAGGAAAAAATCCAAGGATAGCGTATGCTTCCGAAGCAGCTTTCTTTCAGAAAGCTTTTAGGCGAACGCTTTGCTTCTACAGAATCGATTTCGTCCCCTACACTACCAGCGAAATAGGTGGGTTGATTTTAGACTGAACTCCAATGCCGTGAAGTTCATAACTACGCGTTTAACGCGTTGATAAACAGTTCAAGGAAGCTTTCTGCGTCTACGTTTTCGCAGACGAGGGTGTTGGGCTGCTCCCCCAAACGGTTTTGGAAGTCGCATACCATCTGGCCATCGCACAGGCGGCTGGCGGTTTCGACATCGACGTAATACGATTTGCGTCCTACCAGTTCAGGGGCAAGAACTACGCCCACGGCTAGTGGATCATGTAAAGCGCAAGCGCGGACGCCGTTCATTTGTTCGTAACGGTTGATGTAAATCTCCGTGCTTTGAGCAACGTACGCGCGCAGTGCAGGATCAGTGAGACGCTCAATCGTTGCTTCATTCAGCAATGTTTGACGCGTCACATCCAATCCGACTTGGGTAAGCTTCTCGATGCCTGCGTGCAGTACGATGCGTGCGGCCTCTGGATCAGCGTAGGTGTTGTACTCGGCGGTTGGTGTAATGTTGCCATGTCCACGAACTACGCCACCCATGAAGATGACTTCCTTCAATAAAGAAGGCAATTCAGGACACTTCATCAGCGCGAGTGCCAGGTTAGTTAAGGGTGCGGTCATGATCAGGGTCAGTTCGCCCGGATATTGCTTGGCTTGTTCCACGATAAAGTCTGGCGCAAAACCTTCCTCGGCTTTCTTAGACACGGCCGGATCAGGCAGCGCACCGCCCAATCCGTCCTGTCCATGTACCCGGTGTTCATAATGCGACTTGCGAGTGAGCGGCCCAGCTGCTCCGGCAATGACCGGAATTTCAGGTGCACCCGCGAGTTCAAGAATTTTGCACGTATTCTCTGTTGCCTGCTGGAGTGATACGTTCCCACAGACTGTGGTGATGCCGAGAATGTCCAACTTCCGACTTTTGACGGCCAGCAAAATCGCCAGTGCATCGTCAATCCCCGTGTCCACGTCCAGAATGATGCGATTTTGCGCTTCACTCATCCGTTCTCAACTCCTATGCGGTGATATGGTTGCTTGCTGCAAATGATAAGTTGAACTAAAGAATATTTACACTTACCACTCCGATGACAGAATAACCTTCCGATCGCTGTTATCCCCAGATTTTTTTGAATCCCTTCTTCAAGGGGAAAATCCGGGGATAGCGCGTGCTTCCGAAGCAGCTTTCTTTCAGAAAGCTTTTAGGCGAACGCTTCGCTTCTTCACGTTATTTCTGCCCTCTCCGTTCTCGTGTAAAAAGTTTAGTTAAACTATATAGGATCAAAGATAACTATTTAGTCGGTTACTTGTTTATTGTGCAATCTCACGGTTCCAGCGATCTGTCCAGCCTTTAACCTGTTGATTCACGAATTCCATATCCAGCTTGTTCAGCTTCTCAACAACTTCAGCGCCATATGTTACGCCTTCTGCTTCTTCAGCAGTCAGTTCAACCTTTGTGTTAACCGGGGAATCGACTTTGGCTTTAGCAGATTTTGCTTGTACATCCTGGCTAAGCTGCCAGTTGATGAACTCTTCAGCGAGCTCTTTGTTTTTGCTGCCCTTCACGACATTGATTGTGTTCATCACGGCATATGCACCTTCGCTAGGTGTAACAAACTTCGCATTAGGCACGGCTGCTTTCAGATCTTTGAAATACATTTCCATGATCGGTCCACCTGCAATCTCTTCTTGGGAGAACATGTTCACGAACTCGGACGTTTGGCTATAGAATTTCACCACATTGCCGCTCAATTTTTTCAGTTCAGCAAATGCCGCATCTTCATTAAACGTATCGTTTCCGGCTACACGGGAAGCTGCATCCACAACCATTGGGCCAGCTGTTGCCGTAATATTCGGGATAGTCAGGTTACCTTCGAACGCCGGGTCCCACAGGTCACTCCATGAAGTCACTTCTTTGGATACGAGGTCCGGGTTATAAGCGATACCGAGCTGTCCAACTGTGTAGGCCGGGCCATAATCTTCACCAAGTGGTGCTTTGGCAATATCATAAATGTCATTTACATTTGGAATTTTGGAGCGATCGATTTTCTCAAACAGACCTTCATCAATACCTTGTTGTGCATAGTAGTCAGACAGGTAGATGACATCGACATTCGATGTACCCTGACGGATTTTGTTCAGACGTTCAGCGTTATTGCCGACTTCGAGTACGATGTCTACATTATGTTCTTTTTCAAAAGGACCAAATACCGATTCATTGAAGAAATCTTCCGAGAATCCCCAAGTGGAGATAACCAATTTGGTAGCTGCTGTTCCCCCACTGCCTGATCCGCCTGTTGCATCCTCTGTGCTGCCACAACCTGCAAGTAATACTGATGTCATTGCCACTGCTGCCAAACCGCTAATCCACTTTTTCATCATGATCCTAATTCCCCCTGATATATGTGATGTGTATGAAAAAACAAAAAGAAAAGTGCTCTTGTATAAACAAGAACACTTTTCTTCGTAAACAAAGGAAAGCGACACCCGCTGCCGGTACATCATCGGTTTCTGCTTCAGAATCAATCCGAAGACAGACGCCATCATATGAAATTGTACGGAACCTGATCATGAATCCGGGCCATAACCTCCGTATACATCAACAAGAATCAATCCTGCCGATCCATCCTTAGGCCTGTTCCAGAATCACATTCGTGATCGCCCACTGAGTGGACGCATCATAATCCCGCAATATAGCTTCAATTGGCAAACCCATGTGTTGCTCGAGCTTCTCCCGGAATTTCTTCTTATATAAGACAGACATGCGGAAGTCCACTTCCAGCTTTAAGCCGGGGGCCTCCCCTTCCAGGGCGTCAGAGCGCGGTGAACGTCGGTGCTTCGCGTAGAAGGTCACAATATTCTGGTCAATGGTCACTCTCAGGAGAGTGGTGCCAAATCCGAACAGTTCCTTCGAAATTTCGTTATAATACTGGCACATCTTCTTCTTGCTCTCATTGCTGTCCAGTAGTTCCATGAACTCACCCACATCTCTTACTACCGTACATTCGACGTGTTAACACGATTGATTATACATAAATATACGATCGTAGGCAACCCAAAAGATATAGTTAACATGAGAATAACACATAAAAGCGAACGATGAGACATTAACGGTCAAAAACAATTCGTCTTATACCACAGTGAATTTACATTAATATGCCTGCATGTCATTCCTATACTATTGTTACTTCTAAGCTCCGTTTTCATACACAGGATTCGATTCATTGTTTCAAATTTTTCTCTATGGGTATTAATTCCTGCGAAACATAGACAAACTTCGTCATCAACCGTTAAAATGAGACACAATGTTGACATGTTTTTATTTTCTAGAAATTGGAGGCTTATACCATGAAATGTCCAGTATGTAATCACGAAAATGGAGATGCCCATTTTTGCGAGAGGTGCGGCTCTAATCTAACGCAAACAACCTCATCACCAACTCCTGTACCGAACTCGAAATCTGCTGCTTCCGAACCCGAATATACCCGTTGGTCCAGCACGCAGGCTACCTCTTCCCAGGCATCCGTTCCATCCAACACACCATCCGTCTCCATTCACAAGGAACAGGCGAGAGAATCAACAGGTACCAATGACCATGCTTCTGCAGGAGACAATAGCTCCAATCAGTGGAATAATATTGTGCAGAATGAGAAGGTTCAGCAAGCCAAAGAAGTAAGCAAACAGTATCTATCCTATTTCCTCAGTGTATTGGCCCGTCCTTATCAGACGATGAAAACCGTTGGTGACCAGCATTCCCTAAACGGATGGCTAACGATGGCGCTAATTGCAGTTCTATCTTCTACATACTTCTTAATTACCTTTAGTCGCATAGGCATGGACGGCTTGTTCATTGGTGGATTTTTAAGACCGCTGTTGTTCACCGTCATTATCCTGATTGCCTCTATTGCACTGATGTACGCTATTCTAAAGATTGAAAAAATAACCTTCCGTCCCAAAACACTGGTTGCCCAGTTTGGTACATTGCTTGTTCCTGCTGTCGTATCCCTTGTTCTGGCGAATCTGTTTATTATCATCTCATATTCCATCGCGATTTCATTGCTTGCTGTCTCGTATATCATTATCTTTGTTGCTCTGAACTCGGTGCTGTTCCAGTATCCACTGAATCGTACCCAAGCAGCCATCGACAGCATGTACAGCGTGCTGATCGCCAATGTGGTCGTATTCTTTATTCTGTATCGATTGTTGGGTGAGATTATCATTGGACTGATTGGCATGATGCTTTCGCCTTTTGGACGTCTGTAAACTATATCAGTTGGAATAAAGCTGTTTACACTCGTTACTTCGATGACAGAACAACCTTCCGATCGCTGTTATCTCCAGATTTTTTTATTCACTTTTACAAAGGTGAAAATCTGGAGATAAAGGCGAACGCTTCCGCTTCTTCAGGTTCTTTCTGTCCTCTACGTTTCGTGTAAATGGTTATTTCAATAAATATAAATCTTACTGACTCTTTGGATTTATATTAAGGCCTTCCTTGCTCATGCCGGGAAGGCCTTTTTTAGGTTTTCTATGGCAGCGTTGCGCCGAGCATGTATCATACACTATAATGTGTAGTGCAACATGTATGTTCTTATTTACGTAACAAACACGGAACTAGCAACTCCCGTTACGTAATGAGTGGATTCACCACTGCCACCAACACTACATTGTGTAGTGTATTAATCACTCATTTTACAAAGAAAGCAGGGGAACTCTCTATGGACATGACTCATATGAATCATATGCAAATGGAGCACGAGGCAGGTACATCCTACCTGTGGCTCATCGTAGGTGTAATTGTATTGCTGTTCTCCATCGCCGCCTATATCTGGGCATCACGCACACAGGGCAAAATCTTGGGCCACATGAAAAAGAAAGAGCGGGCGGACATCCAGAAAAAAAGTCGATCCCTTCGGCTGGCTGCACATGTAATGATGGCAGTGTCGATCGTTACGTTTGGCCTGTTCTTCATGCAAGGGGCAGGTAAAACATATAATGTAGCCGATCTGGAGTCCAACGCGACAATCGACGTGACTGACGATAAATATTATGGGGCAGACCATACGGAGGACCCCATTCAGTATGAGATGACAATTCCAACATCGGGACCACATAATCCACATGATATCAAGTTTGGATTTTACACCGACTTCCCAGGCTATAATTATCTGGTACACAATCTGGAGCACGGGGACATCATCATCTATTATCGTGAGAACGCAAGCGAGGATTTGAAGGAACATCTGGAATACCTCGCCAAATTCCGCGAAGCCGGAGCAGGTATTCTGGCTGTACCCAACAAGGATATTCCCGAAGGCAGTGAAGTCGTGGTGACCGCATGGACCAAAACGATGAAGCTCGACCAATTCGAAGATGCCAAAGTAGGTACTTTTATCAATAAATATATTAATCAGGGACCTGAAAAGATTCCTGCCTCTGTTCGCCAGGGCGGCGGAACGATGTAATGACGTAATCGCCCAGTCATGTGAAGCCCCTCTATGTAGTGACAATGAGATGTGTTCCAATGATGAGCATGGTCAATATAGGATTGAAACAAAACCAGCTCCCGGATCAAATTGACTCGGGAGCTAATTCTTTATGGACCGGATGCCGATATTTCAAGTAGAAAACTGTATATTTGATATACAATACATACGAACCAAAGAAGAACGACAAACACCAAGTAAAGAGACAAAGAGACGATTGATTCAACAGATCAAGGGGGAACACTT
Organism: Paenibacillus sp. BGI2013; assembly: GCF_002843485.1. NCBI lineage: Bacteria > Bacillati > Bacillota > Bacilli > Caryophanales > Paenibacillaceae > Paenibacillus > Paenibacillus sp. BGI2013. Next base: position 484,618 of record NZ_PJFA01000002.1, on the reverse strand, counting down.
TTACCAATGAACAGTTTGTTTATGAGGATCTTTTTATTTTTTTCCTGTCTGATGCTAGCCGCGGGTGCGGTTCTTGGCATTACCATGTACCGTTCATCGGCCCAACTGGTCGAGCAATCCATGGGGATGCAGGCACAGGCTGTGGGTGAACGGGCAGCTGCATTAATTGACACCTCTCTGTATGCACCACTCAGTACCGGACAGGCCGAGACTGCGTATTACGGCACATTGCGTGAGCAGCTCAGTCAGCTGCGCGAGGCCAATGGACTCAAGTATCTGTACACCCTTGGTACACGCGAAGAAAATGGAACAAATACATATTTCTACGTTGTGGATGGGGCTGCTGCCGATGTGGCAGAGGATGACTTCTCCCCTTACGGTTCCGCAGAAGAGACCCATTATGAAGGAATGCTGCAAGCTTTTGAACAGAATGAGCCTATTCGGGGCGAACTCACACAGGATGAATATGGCGCTACCATTACAGCATATGTGCCGATCCATGGGGCTGACGGGAAAGTACTAGGATTGGTCGGTGCGGATCTGGACTCTACTGCAGTCTATGAACTGATGTCCCGCAACCGTATGACCATGATCTGGACAGCCTTGGCTATTGTTCTGCTGAGTGTCTTGCTGGTGTATGGATTCGCCCATTACTTGACCCGACCATTGGTGAAGTTGAAGAAGTTAATTACCCAGGTAGGAAAAGGCGATCTGACCGTCAACGTTGAACTTAGTCGCAAGGACGAGGTGGGACAGCTCGCTTCCGAGTTCAAACATCTGGTTACAGGTACCCGTGATGTCATGACTGGCATCCGTCAAAGCTCCGATTCTCTGCTACAAGCTGCAGAAGGAGTATCCAAACATTCGCAGGCAACTGCCGAAGCTAGCCAGCGTATTGCCGAGCATACGAATCATACGGCCAATGGAGCTACTGAACAGGTGGCTCGTGCGGGCGAAGTTACGGTAGCCATGGAAGAGATTACACGCAGCATGCAGCATATTGCGAATTCTTCCTCCATGGTTGCGGATGTCTCACAGGAAACGACCAATAACGCGGTGCAAGGTCAGGCCAACATCAACACGGCGATGGACAGTATGGACAAAATTCATCAAGCGAATGTGCAGATGGTGGCCTCCACCTCTCAGCTGGAGCAGTACTCAGGTAAAATTGAGTCGGTGGCACATCTGATGAAAGGCATCGCTTCACAGACCAATCTGCTCGCACTTAATGCAAGTATTGAAGCGGCTCGTGCAGGAGAGTATGGCAGCGGGTTTGCGGTGGTTGCCTCAGAGGTTCGCAAGCTTGCGGGGGAATCAGAGCAATCGTCCCAGCATGTAACCGAACTGATCGCCGAGATGACACGCCAGACTGCCCTGTTGTCAGAACATATGTCTGCCAGCACATCAGCAGTCCAATCCGGTCTCGCTGTTGTTCAGGAGGCAGGCCGTTCATTCACATCCATTCATACCGGGATTGAGACGATGAATGAACGTCTGCACGAAGTATCCGCAGCATCCGAGCAGCTGTCTGCCAGTGCAGAAGAAGTATCCGCTTCCGTGGAGGATATGGAACATATCTCACGCGAATCCTCTTCGAGCATCCAGAAGGTGTCGCACGCTACCGGAAGCCAGCTGCAATCCATGGATGAGATGAGTGCATCCGCCGAATCGCTGAGGGTATTGTCCAGTGAGTTAAACGGATTGATTGGTCGATTTAAAATATAGCGGGCAGCTAGATTACTATATAGTTGGACTAAAGAATATTCACACTTGCCACTTCGATGACAGAACAACCTTCCGATCGCTGTTATCAATCTATATAAATCAGCCCAAAACAAAAAGCCGCACGGCAGGACGGGATCATGGGGTTCAACCCCATATCCAGACCACTGCCTGCGGCTTTATTTTTTGTTGTCCTTTAATGTTGGCAAGCCTTACAGCTGCCTGAATTAATAGCGCTGCGGAGCAGCTTTTTTACCCAAATCCGTCATGTACGTAAAGAACGCTTCCGGATCGGTATCATACACCAGTTGTACTGGACGTCCGTCTGCTTGCTCCACCGTGCGGCCTTGGCTAGGACCATCCGGGATGACAATACAGTTTACGGTTTTTTTCTTCACGATGTCCTCGCGTCCAACGGAAGCCGTTGTCAGCACATCCCACAGATAGTATGTGGAATTTGTCTCACTGTACACCAGTGGCGGACAACCTGCGTAACAGTTACCCAAGAAGTCAACGCCTTCGAAGCGACGCTCTGCTGCCCAGCGGTTACGAACAGCTGGAGTCAGAGGTACTTTATTGGTGCTTTCCAGTGCAACCAGATCGATCTGGATGCCACTTTGCCATACACGGTAAGCCGCTTCCGGATCCCAGAATACGTTCCACTCAGCTGTGCCGTCATGCTCAGGCTCTTCTACGTTACCACGCTCGAATGTACCGCCCATCCATACCAGCTTGTCGATTTTCTCTTCAATGTCTGGTGCTTCGTCCAGTGCACGCGCAAGGTCAGTCAGTGGGCCTGTGAACAGGAGCAACGTTTTGCCTTCGGTATTGCGCACTTTCTCGATCAGATGCTGGTGTGCCGGAACAGCAGAGAGTGGAGCTTCCATTTTGCCGGATTCATTCAGTACTGGAAGTGCATCTACATAGAAGGAATGCAGTCTCCACGCCGCAGGAAATGGATTTTTCCCTCTGGAGTTGGATTTGGATACCTCTACAGAATATGTACCGAAACGATCGATAATTTTACGGCTGGCATCTGTTGCTGGCTCCAGATATCCGTCTGCCGGAATAACCGATACGCCGGTTACATGTACATTGTCCATTTGCAGAAGCATGAACAGCGATACGAGGTCATCCACGCCGCCGTCATGGTTAAAATACACATTAAGTTGGTTCGTCATGCTTGCTTTCATCCTTCCCCTGGTTGTCCCATTGATGTTGATCATCCGTCTGCCCAAGGCCGACGCTCTCTCTATTATGTCCCATAACCCTTGGTTACGTAAACCTTCCCCATGCAAAGAAAACAAGGATCACGCCTCATCCTGCGGATATTTTACAGTTCCACCATTCCATCTCAGGAGGACAACTGGTAGAGGTCATCATCGTTCGGAAAATAAAGAAATGGACAGCAGGCTTGAAGCCCCGCCGTCCATCTCACCCATTCCATGCATTACATGGAATGGTTCTGTTTCTCTTCATTCTTCTCTGCAATCGGCACATACTTGCCTGGCCAGAAGGCCCATTTGCCCAGCAATGCGGTGGTCGCCGGTACCATGAACGGGCGAACCAGGAAGGTATCCAGCATCACACCAACGGCTGTGATTATACCAAACTGCACCAACACCTGAATTGGCAATGTAGCAAGTACCGCAAACGTTCCTGCCAAGATTAGACCTGCAGATGTAATAACAGAGCTTGTCTCGCCAACACCTTCTCTAATCGCTTGACGAAGCGGCATCGTTTTGCGTTTCTGCCAGATGCTAGAGATCATGAAGATGTTGTAGTCTTCACCCAGTGCCACGAGGAATACAAAGGAATACAGCGGAATCGCTCCCTGAATGGCATCTGCGCCAAGTCCGTAGTGAATGATGATCCAACCCAGACCCAGTGCAGAGAAATACGACAGAACAACCGTTGCAATCAGATACGCCGTAGCTACAACTGAACGCAAGTATAATAGCAATAACAATGTAATCATGCCGATGACCACCGGAATAATGATCTTGGCATCCCGTTCTCCGGTTACTTCAATGTCATACTGTTCAGCCGTCTGACCATCGATCCATACCTGACTGTCCACATTAGCTACACCAGCATCTTGAAGCGCCTGTTCCGCAGTAGCCCGCAGATCTGGAATATGCTGCATTGCCTCCATGGAATATGGATTCAGATTAAATTCCACATCAAAGGCGGTAATGTTGGCATTCTCGGCACCCTGCTGAGCATCGCCTACTTTACTAATGTAATCCAGCGATTCGAGCCGCTGCTTCAGATCAGTTTCTTTGCCTTCGGCATCAACGATCACTTTGACTGGAGCCAGCTCACCTTGGGAGAATTGTTCGCCGATGACGGTGAAGCCTTCGCGGGAAGGCACATCCTCTGGGAATGAAGACAACAGATCATACGTGAATTTAACCTGAGTAGAAAATGCCGCCAGTCCTCCCAGCAATACCAACGTAATTGCAAGAACGGTCCATGGCTTCGTTACTACAACACGGCCAATCCAGCTTTCCTTCACTTTGCGCGGGGCAGGAGCCGGTTTTCCTTTCTTCTTCGCACGTTCCACTTCCATCTCATGTGTACGTGGTACGAACGGATAGAATGAACCCCGACCGAAGATCGCGAGGAGCGCCGGAACCAGTGTCAGACTTGCAATAAACATGATAAAGATGGACAGACTGAATGGTACGGCAAAGCGATGATATGCACCGTATTCAGCCAGCAACAGTACCAGTAGTGCTGCAACGACCGTGAATCCACTCATGGCAATGGCGCCAGATGATCCGGTAATTGCCTGGAAAATGGCTTTCTTTTTGTCCGGCTCATGATAGAGAATCTGGCGGTATCTGGAGATCATGAACAGGCAGTAATCCGTTCCTGCTCCAAATAACAACACGGTCATGATCGAAATGGACTGTGCATCCACCGTAATCCAGCCCTGATCCGCCATAAATCCGAGAATGGGGCTTGTCACCATATACGCGAATCCAACGGCAATGATCGGGATAATCGCCAATACCGGCGAGCGGTAGATCAACAGCAACAGTACTAATACCAGTACAACCGTAGCGATCAGCAAGGATACATCGGCGGAAGAGAATAGCCCGCTCGCATCAATGGATATCCCTACTGGCCCTGTCACACGGGCAATCAGTGTATTGGTATCATCTATAGCTACATCGAACGGATTTGCCCCGAAGATGTCTTGTGTTTTTTGCTCAAGTGCTTCAATAGCTTCCTTCAATTGTTCTGAATCGGCACCTTCATTGAAGAAAAGTGGCATAACCAAAGTACTTCCGTCTTCCGAAAGCTGGCCTTTCAATGCCTGTGGTGTCAATTGATAGAGTGGCACAACGGACTGTTGTTGTTCTACCGGATCTTGATCCAGTCGCTCCGTTAATGCCTGAATGTTCTCAATCTGCTCATCCGTCAGACCGCCGGCTTGACGCCATACGATCAGCGCGGGCAATCCTTCACCACCAGGGAATTCCTTCTCGGCAAGTGCAGCTGCCTGAACCGATGGTTTAGATTCACTCAGATCCTGTGCGTTATTGGTTTCACGATCACCTACAGCAGGCCATACCATGCCAAGCACAACGGCGATAATGATCCATATCAACAGCGTAATCCATTTGCTTCGTTTGCCGGCAACCCAGCGGCCGTAACCCGAACCTTCCTGCATTGTCTCTTCATCTCCCTATTCTGTTTCTATGAAGCCCTAATATATATGATGGTGTAGTAATGAACCACGGGTCATAGTATAATCGAGTTAATTATATATACCGGAAGGTTAATTTTGCAATGCCTAATTTTGTGAACACTTCTAACAAGCAATTAAATACGTAAAGAGGTATGTACTTATGAGCAAAAAAACAAACATTCCCCGTTCACCGGGTAGACCCAAAACTGGTGTGGATCAAGCATCTGTGCAATCAAACATATTGATGACCGCGTCACGTCTATTTATGGAATACGGGTATGAACCCGTCTCTCTCCAGCAGATCGCTTCGTTATGTAATGTGACCAAAGCATCAATCTATTATCATTTCACCAGCAAAGCCGACCTGTTCACCGTTGCCATCACCCGCATGATGGCGATGGGCATGCAGCAGACTTCGCTCCGTCTGGATGAACCTGGTACGTTGCAAGAACGACTGGTTAAGGTTGCTGAAGCGAAGATGCAGCATTCCCATATTGAAACGGAGACCATGATGCGAGAAGCCGAGAAACATCTGGACACGGAGCAACTCGCTCAGATTCGGGAAGCAGAGGTTCGCATATTCGAAGTACTAGCTACCCATTTTCAGAAGGAGATGGATAATGGTTATTTGCGGGTCGGGAACCCTATGCTGCTTGCCCATGCATTTACGTCACTGCTGATGCTCGCAAACCGCGAAGATGTACGCAACATGAATGGCGGCAGCATTGAGGAACTCGCGCAGGAACTGGTGGCGCTATTTCTGGATGGAGCGGTTAAGCGGAACTAAAATATATAGCTGTATCTCAAAAGCAGTTATGTCAAAAAAACCATCGGGCGATGTAATGAACACACCTACCGATGGTTTATTGGTTGAAATCTAATCATGATTATAGGACTCTGCTCCTGAAAATTTTGAATTGATTCTGTAATTACTTACCTGTTACTTAGTCAACAGTGATATAAATAGATATATTAGGTCCATCACTACTATTCTCCGTATAGAATTTACCTTCACCCGTTGGTCTTCCGTTTTTAAACATGCCCACATAGACTAACTTACCGTTTAAGTACCCTTTACCTTTGCCGGTAATGGCTCCATTTTTAGCCTGCCCATCATAGATGATTACACCATCTTCGTACAATTTAATTTTGCCAGAATACGTGGGTACTCCTTTATCAAATGCACCAACATAGGCAATTTCTCCATATTGATATGCTTTACCTTGTCCCTGTGGCAAACCATTCTTAAACGTACCCTGATAGAACATTTCACCATATTCTGTATACCACTTACCTTGACCATGAAACGAACCATTCAAAAAATCGCCCTTATATTTAACCGTTCCATCTGGATAATATTCGATACCCTTACCTGAAGGAAGCCATGTTTCCTTATCCACCTTACCAACATAATTAAACTTTCCATTTGGGTAATAAGTCTTTCCCTGTCCATTAGAAATATCCGAGTACAGCTTTCCATCTGCGTTATACCTTTTTCCTTCATGAGGCATTCCCGCTACAAACTTACCTTCAAAGCTCTTCTTCCCATTTGGAAAGTAGGATATTCCTTTACCATTAGGAACACCATTTTTGACTTCTCCCACATATCTGTGTTTCTCACCAGAAAGAGTAATATAGATTTCTTTTTTCGCTGCTAAGACCTGTCCAGGTGAAGTAAACAGCGGTGTAACCAAAATTAAAAAAACAGTAAACCACTTCAAACAATTCTCTAACTTTCGCATTTCGTTAAATCCCCATTTCTATTCTTATAGAATCTATCGTCCTGCTAAGGTAAACTGATACGTCTCTTTAAGACTATGAATGTCTGGTTTACTACAACGCAGCTATGTATACAGTACAGCAAATCAAAATATGTAATTCGAGCAGAGTAATACGAATCTTCAAACTAGGTTTCTCTTCGACTTAGCAAGCACGACAATACTTATATCGACCATTATAGCTACAAGCATGAGAAAATATGGTAGAGTGTTGTTAATTATCTATTTCCCGTTGATTAATACGATACATAACATGAATAATACTAGCCTGGAAACTATAGGAGGAAATAACCATGTCACATTCAAAACCTTCCCCACGTATCCCACGTCTGCTGGAAACGTCGCGCATATATCTGCGTCCCTTCGAGATTACAGATGTGGATGCATACTTCCCCGGTCTGTTTGACGCCGAGATGCGTAGGCTGACGGGAACACAGAACAGTTTCACACGTGCTCAGGTTGAACGTTATGTTGAGAGCGCTGCACAAGATGACACCAGACTCATGCTACTTATTGCTTTGCAGGAAAATGACCAGATCATCGGAGATGTCGTCCTGATGGACATGCATGCCAAGAATCGCAGTGCACATATCCGGGTTGCCATCGATCAGGCGGAGCATCAAGGAAAAGGTTACGGTAGCGAGGCGTTGCTACTTATGCTGGACTACGGCTTCGGAATCTGTAACCTGCATCGAATCGAGCTTGAGGTGTACGCCTTCAACGAGCGAGCCATTCGCACTTATGAGAAGCTTGGATTCCAGCGCGAGGGTGTGAAGCGGGATGTCTTGTTCTACAATCATCAATACCATGATGCCATTCAGATGAGCATGCTGGAGGATGAGTTCAGGCAACGTCATATGAGAGATCAGCCAGAGAATGTTTAAGTTTTCGATCAGCTAAAATCAAACCAAAAAACCGGGGGATTTAATAACCCTCCCCGGTTAGAAACTTCAGATGACCCGTCAGCACCGAAAGCTCGGCGGGTGTCTTCATATACAATTCGCCATCCGTGTCAGCTGACATCGGCGCATCCGTCTTGACTTTTAACGTAGATGCCTTGAAGTATGAAATGCTCTCACTCTGAGGTTGCCATTCTCCCTCTGGCTTGTGCGACAGAATCTCTCGCAGCAGCGGAATGCCTGTCTCATGAATAATGAGCACGTCCAGTTCGCCATCCTGCAACGCATCCGGTGCAAAGGGTAATGCATTCGTTCCTAGAAAACGACCGTTGGCTGCATAGATCATCACCGCTTCGCCTTCCATCTCTTTCCCATCCGCCTCCAGTTGGTAACGAAATGGCTCTGTATGACTAATTGTCTGTAAAGTGCTGATAAAATAACTGAGCTTCCCCAGCGCGCCTTTCAGATTCTCGTTAATATTCTGCGAAGCATCACTGATCAAGCCAATGCCAAAAAAGTTCGTGAACACCCGATCATTAGCTCGTCCAACATCAATGGATACCACCCGACCCGCCAGCATTTCTTGTGCCGCAATCTCTGCATCCGGTGAAATCCCGAGTGAACGGGCAAAGTCATTACAGGTGCCTCCAGGCAATATACCAATCAACGGAGGATGTTGCAGATCAGCCAGTCCATTCACGCATTCATGCACCGTGCCATCCCCACCCAGGATAAACACCACATCGAATTGCTCCCCGCGTTCACGACACAACTTCTCTCCTTCACCAGCTTCATCCGTACGCACAATGACGAGTTCATGGACAGCGGGAGCCAGCACACCAGCCACAAGGCCCACTGTATTCTCACGATTGGCCTTGCCCGAATGATGATGATGAATTAACAATGCTTTGTTAAACTCCATCCCTCTTCCTCCATTCCGATGCTTGTTAACCTTTACCCACAAAGGTTGAAGCTGTAAACAAGCCCTTCGCTAAGTACTCATCATGATTCCAAATAGGTTTCCCAATCAGGTATGCATCCTAATCCTCATTCATTCGTAATAGCTATATAAGTTCAACTTAAGTATATTCACACTTGCCACTCCGATGCCAGAATAACCTTCCGATCGCTGTTATCCCCAGATTTTTCTGATTTACTTTTACAAAGGTGAAAATCTGGTGATAAGCGTATGCTTCCGATGTAGCTTTCTTTCAGAAAGCTTTTAGGCCAACACTTCGCTTCTTCAGGTTATTTCTGTCCTCTACGTTCTCGTGTAAATGTATAGTTAAACTTAAATAGATAACCCTTTTATCTAACTAGCCAATTCCTTGTTTAACCAGATGTATGCATGGAAAAAAGGGTTTCTCCGCACCTTAATGTCATAAGGCTGCAAATTTTGCTGGTGAGAACCCATTCAAATTGAGTCAAAACGGTTATATCTATACCATATACGAATGGAGGGATTCCCTATGATTCCGGCAACGTTGGAACAATTGGAGCAAGTTCGCAAGGAATGCCGTACCATGGTTCGCAAAAGAGCTACCGCTTCTGCCGGTACAACACTCGTTCCGCTGCCCGGTACAGACGTACTGGCTGATGTGGGGATGCTGATGCAGCTGTTGCCTGCCATTAACAATAAATTCGGATTATCACAAAAACAGCTGGACGGCATGGACCCCGAGACCAAATCCATGATCTATGGATTCGTGATGTCCATCGGAAGCAAAGTCATTGGTCGTATGATCACCAAGGAATTGGTGGTACAGGTTCTGAAAAGAGTCGGCGTACGCGTAGCCACCAAATCCGTCGCCAAATTTGTTCCTTTTGCAGGACAGGGATTGGCTGCCGCACTCAGCTTCACAGCCATGCGCTATGTAGGTAACAAACATGTAGATGACTGTTATGAGGTTGTCAAACGCATGATTGAGCAGCGCGAATTAATCCCGGGCGAACCCGCTCCGTCTGCGCTGGAGGAAGCTAACAGCGACGACGTGAAGGCAGAAGTAAGGTCGGTCTCGAGCAATGACACTGATGAACCTGCGAACGATTCTAAGGATCAGTAAAATGCGGGTCATGCTATGCCCAAACTGAGGCTTACAAAGTATCTTATGACTAATCTGGATGTCCCACTCGGTGAGCTTATGCTCGTATGCTTGTATCTAGATTGATGTACAATGAATTCAGAATATAAATAAACGGGACAAAGCAGTGTAGTTACACCGCTTCGTCCCGTTTTTATTTTTGCACGCATGGCATATGTAAGACAATTATGACTAAGGTTTATTAGAATATTTTAACGAACTCAGCACACTCTAATAGGCACAATTCCACAATTCCGGCGTTCTAACGAATCATAGACACTTTATTTCCGCATTCTGCAGTTTATTTTACCGCTTTGTGTTGCTTATCAGAGAAATAACATGTCTCAAGTTCGTTAGAATTGGGAGTGCTTGATAATCCTCCATATAAGGTGTCTACGATTCGTTAGCATGGACGAAGGATGAACCCTCATCCTGTCTGCACCTCACGCAAACAACTGAAAGACTGACGAGCACCACAACCCAATTACTATGCCAACGTTCCTTCATACCTTATAGATCCATCGTATCCAAACGAACACATTAGAATCGACTCCTCTGGATACACGACAAATAGCCGGGAGCACCCCTAAGAGTGCTCCCGGCTATTCTAGTTAGTTACAGTGTAATCAGATCGCCTGCGGTTGTTGCTCCGCAAACTGACTATTGTACAGATCCGCATAGAAGCCCTGACTTGCCATCAATTCATCATGATTACCCTGTTCAATCACGTTACCATGATCCATAACCAGGATCAGATCGGCGCCGCGAATGGTAGACAAACGGTGTGCAATGACAAAGCTCGTGCGATCCTTCATCAGATCATTCATTGCTTTCTGGATAAATACTTCGGTCCGTGTATCCACGCTACTCGTCGCTTCATCCAGAATGAGGATGGCCGGGTTCGCCAGAATCGCTCTTGCAATGGTCAGCAACTGTTTCTGCCCTTGAGAGATGTTCGACGCCTCTTCATTCAGCACCGTATCATAACCATCAGGCAGTGTACGGATAAAGTGATCCGCATGTGCCGCAACGGCTGCCTTAATTACATCGTCTTCCGTAGAACCTTCTCGACCATAGGCGATGTTGTCCCGAATCGTTCCGTTGAACAACCAGGTATCCTGAAGCACCATGCCGAACAGACTGCGCAGCTTACCACGCTCCATGTCCTTAATGTCTGCACCGTCAATCGTAATCCGACCATCCTGAATTTCGTAGAAACGCATTAATAGGTTGATCAGGGTGGTTTTACCGGCTCCCGTTGGTCCAACAATGGCTACCGTCTGTCCCGGTTTTACATCAATATTCATGTTATGAATGAGCAGTTCATTTTCTTTATATCCAAAATTAACACCTTGGAATGCAACCGCACCTTTAGGCTGCTGTAGTTGCACGGGTTGTTTGGACTCCGGAACTTCTTCCTCTTCATCCAGCAACTCGAATACTCGTTCTGCCGAAGCAATCGTTGATTGAATGATATTGGAGATATTTGCAATCTGGTTAATCGGTTGTGTGAATTGACGGGAGTACTGTGTGAAGGCCAGAATATCCCCGATAGAGATCGATCCGCGTGTAACAAAAATCCCACCAACCACACAGATCAGCACATAACCCAAGTTACCTACGAAACTCATGAGCGGCATAATAATACCCGAGATAAACTGGGCTTTCCAGCCGGATTCATACAGTTCTTCATTGACCTTCTCAAATTGCTGTACGGATTGTTCTTCGCGTCCAAATGCTTTGACGACCTTGTGTCCCGTGTACATCTCTTCGACATGACCATTCAGTTCCCCAAGGGATTTCTGTTGACCCGCAAAGTGTTTTTGCGAACGAGATGCAACCAGCATGACAACAACTACACTGAGTGGCAACGTCAAAATCGTGATCAGCGTCATCCATGGACTAATCGTCAGCATCATGATAATTACGCCGACAATTGTGACGATGGACGTAATGAACTGTGCCAAACTTTGCTGAAGTGTATTACTGATATTGTCCACGTCATTCGTGGCACGGCTAAGTGTCTCCCCAGTTGTGCGGGAGTCAAAATATTTCAAAGGAAGACGTCCAACCTTCGCACTGATCTGCTCACGCATGTCATACACAACACGTTGGGCCACACCGGCCATCAGGTATTGCTGAACATACATAAATGCAGCACTGAATAGATAGAGTCCGCCAAGCAGGTATAACACTTTCATCAATGCAGGAAAATCAATCCCGGCTCCCTGTACACCCTGAAGGATGGCAATGGCGCCTTTACTGAGAATATCCGTTCCTTCGGCCATAACTTTTGGACTGATGATGCTGAATACGGTACTCAAAATGGCTGCAACCAGCACACCTAGCAGACGAGAACTATGGGGCTGGAGATAACGAATCAAGCGACGCAGTGTGCCTTTGAAATCTTTTGCTTTCTCAGCGGGAGGTCGCATGCCCATTCCGGGACCTGGACCCGGCCCACCATGGGGACGAGGCGACTTACGTTCTGTACGTTCACTCATGCGATCTCCTCCTCTGTCAGCTGGGAGGATACAATCTCGCGATACACTTCATTGTGCTCCAGCAGCTCTTTATGTGTTCCTGAACCGACAATTCGGCCCTCATCCATAACCAGAATGCGATCTGCATCCATTACTGTACTTACGCGTTGCGCAACAATCAGCACAGCCGCTTCTGTCGTTTCGGACTTCAGCGCAGCACGAAGTTTAGCATCCGTTTTGAAATCGAGAGCAGAGAAACTGTCATCAAAGATATAAACTTCCGGACGGCGAACAAGTGCGCGAGCGATGGACAGACGTTGCTTTTGTCCACCAGATACGTTGTTACCACCTTGTGCGATAAGGCTGTCATATCCCTCTTTCATCTCGGTAATGAAGTTCTCCGCCTGAGCCGTGCGGGCCGCATGAACAACTTCATCCATTGTGGCATCATCTTTCCCGTGACGAATATTCTCCGTAATCGTACCCGTAAAGAGGACTGCTTTTTGTGGTACAAAGCCAATTTTGGCACGCAGATCTTCCTGCCGAATTTCACGCACATCCGTACCATTTACCCGAACACTGCCTTCGGTCACATCATAAAATCGTGGAATAAGGCTGAGCAATGTCGATTTCCCAGAACCCGTACCACCGATAATGGCTGTTGTCTCACCTGAGCGAGCTGTGAAGGAGATATTGGACAAAGCTGGATTCTCTGCGCCCGGATAACGGAAAGTTACATTATCAAACTCAATCATACCCTGCATGGATTTCATACCACGAGGCTGCTCGGGATTGCTAAGATCCGGCTGCATATCAAGTACTTCGTTGATCCGTTCTGCCGATGCTGAAGCTCTTGGAATCATGACAAAGATCATCGAAACCATAATCAGTGAGAACATGATCTGCATTGCATATTGGATGAAGGCAATCAATGCACCGATGTTCATATTACCAGTGTCGATCCGCATTCCACCAAAATAAAGGATGGCAATCATCGAAAAGTTCATAACCAGCATCATCACAGGCATGATGGTCGCCATGAGCACATTAACTTTGATCGATGAATCTCTCAGTTCTGTATTGGCCCCGTTAAAGCGCACTTTCTCATGCTCCCCACGGTTAAAGGAACGAACAACCCGAATCCCTGTTAACTGCTCACGTAGCACCAGATTGAGTCGGTCCAGCTTTTTCTGAATGGTTTTGAACAAAGGTAAACCCTTGGCACCAATCAGCGCAATAGCTCCACCGAGTACCGGAAGCACGACCAGGAAAATCGTAGATAATTTGGCGTCCTGAGATACCGCCATGAAGATACCCCCGATACACATGAGCGGAGCCATAATCATCATGCGCAGCATCATCGTAAGTACATTCTGTACCTGCGTGATGTCATTCGTCGTACGCGTAATCAGTGAAGCAGTCCCCATCTTATCGAACTCCTGGAGCGAGAAATTCTCCACATGGCGGAATACTCTGCTACGCAGTTGTTTGGCAAATCCACCCGCTGTTCTAGATGAGAGATAACTGGCGATCACCGAACACGCTGTTCCGCCAATCGCGATGACCAACATCCATCCACCAATCTGCCAGATATACGGAATATCCCCTTTAATGATGCCGTAATTCACAATATCTGCCATTAACGTGGGCAAGTACAATTCAGCAAGCGACTGAAACAGTACCAACACCAGAATAAAAATAATCGGAATTTGGTATGGCTTCAGCATGCGAAACAGTTTCATCATGGCTTATCATCTCCTCTTGTCGAATCATCCTTTTGTAAGGAAGTTAATGTATCAAAAAAGGTGTATACCTTTGTCAACAACTCAGCCAGCTGAGTACTGTCTTGCTCACCCAAATGCTCAACTAACTTATTGAATATTTCCATGCGTTCTTGGTGAGCAGCCCGAATAATTTCACGACCTGCTTCAGTAATCGTGATGCGGACAGCACGGCGATCCTCCGGGTCCATCGTCCGTTTGACCAGCCCCTCATCTTCAAGGCCACGAATAACAGGTGTAATGGTCGGTGACTTCACTCGTAGCAATGCGCTGATTTCCGAGACTTTCATCCCGGGGTGATTGGATTCGATCGTGTCATTGAAATCAGGCGGATTGTCCTGCCAGTTCAATTGTTCTCCCGGATGCATCCCGTGGAGTAAACAACCCAGCACCATAATTTCATTGTGATTGCGCCCATGAGGTTTATGTTGCCTCCATTTGCCTTTATTAAACTGCATAATGGAGTACAAAAGCTTCTGAGCGACCGGATCTATACCAGTCATAATGGGTCCCTCCTTCTTTCTTTATCATTCCATAGACATCCAACATCATAGGACATCTATTAAATAGTAGTACAATTAAATAGATGCACAATTAATTAGGTGTACTAAGTATATTATCGTAAGAAGCCAATGTCAAACATCTAAAAATAACCAATATAAATCCATAACCAAGAGCCTACACGCGCTTGATTATGAGTTTTGTCATTTGACCTCCATTGGAGCCCGCTATACTTATTATGTGCAATTCCATGAATTCAACTTACAAAGAAACTCCCATTCTATACTCCGGTGGATGATGACCCGGGAGTAAGAAATGGGAGCATTTTTATTACGATTGAAAATTAGAAACCAGAGAATCTCCTTAATCGCATAACATGAACATGATTAGGTACGTTTGTTAATCATCAGGACTGTGAAGCAGAGACTGTTTTAAGCACTGAGGCAAACGGGAAATATTCTTTTGCATTGTTGTAGGCAATGCCCTGTACGATCTGACCGAGCAACTCCATATCCTGCGGTGCCTCCCCTTGTTCGGCCCATTCACCGATGAGGTTGCAGACCAGACGACGGAAATACTCATGCCGGGTGTAGGACAGGAAGCTGCGTGAATCGGTCAGCATGCCGACAAATCGGCTGAGCAGACCAACATTCGCTAGGGCTTTCATCTGAGCGAGCATGCCATCCTTCGTATCATTGAACCACCAGGCGGCACCAAGCTGGATTTTGCCTGGAATACCCCCGCCCTGGAAGCTGCCGATGATCGCCGCGAGCACTTCGTTGTCCCTTGGATTCAGAGAATACAGAATCGTTTTGGGCAGTGCTTGTTGTTGCTCCAACGCGTCGAGCAATCCAATCATCGCTGCGGAAAGCGGCGTATCATTCACGGCATCGTAACCAGTATCCGGCCCAAGTTTGGCAAACATCCGTGTGTTGTTGTTACGGGCTGCATTAATGTGGAACTGCATCACCCAGCCCCGATCTGCATACAGTTTGCCAAGGAACGTCAGCGTTACCGTCTTGTACTTGTCCTCTTCCTCACGAGTTACCTTCTGACCCGCAAGTACCTTTGCAAAGATGGCAGCTGCTTCTTCGCGTGTAGCCACGCCGTAAGGAACATAATCAAGTGCATGGTCAGAGACTCTGCCGCCGACGGAATGGAAAAATTCCACACGTGACTCCAGCGCAGCAAGGAAGGATTCATAATCTGAAATGGCAGTGCCAGATGCCTGCGACAGCTTGCCCACCCATTCCACGAAGGTATCCCGGTTCAATTCCAAGCCTTTATCCGGGCGGAAAGAAGGTAATACCGCCGTATCAAAGCCTTCGATTTCCTGAATTTTCAGATGATACTCCAGAGAATCCGTTGGATCATCGGTTGTGCACACAACAGTGACATTGGATTTGGTAATCAGATCGCGTGCACCGAATCCGTCACTGTTCAGTTTGGCATTTACTTTTTCCCAGATGGCCGGTGCGCTTGTCTCATTCAATACTTCGTAGACGCCGAAATATCGCTGTAATTCCAGATGAGACCAGGCGTACAGTGGATTACCAATCATCATCGGTACCGTTTTGGCATAAGCCATGAAACGATCGTAATCGGTTACTCCCTCGCCGCCGGTCACATATTGCTCTTCAATTCCGTTTGCGCGCATGAGCCGCCACTTATAGTGATCACCGTATAACCAAGCCTCTGTAAGATTGCCAAAGGTTTTGTTCTCGTAGATCTCCTGAGGACTGAGGTGGCAATGATAATCAATAATGGGCATGTCTTTGGCATAATCCTCATATAACTTGATCGCCGTTTCATTGTGCAGCAAAAATTGTTCATCCAGAAAAGATTTCATTCGCCTCGCACGCTCCCTTTAGGTGAGTTTACGTTCATATGGGTTCACTTCCCATCTTTACGCTACACTGTTTATCATCAAAGTTCAATATAAAATGATAGCGTTATCAAAAAAGGTTGATTTAGGCATATATTCGGGAACAAGGTATACTGGATTTAACGCAAGGATGCTGATCTGAAGATCACACAAGGAGATGAAATGAATTGAAAATCACTTTTCTCGGCACTGGAGATATGTTCAGCGTGGAGCAGCACCACAATAGTATGTTGGCTGAATTCGGAGACACGCATCTGGTCATTGATTTTCCAGAATCAAATGCTAAAGCACTCAAGGAATATGGATTCGCCATGACCGATATCCACAACGTGTTCATTACTCATTTGCATGAAGATCATATTAACGGTGTACAAATGCTGGGTTATTACGCACAGATCGTAGGCGATCGCAAACCTCGTCTGTTCATCCACGAACAATTGGTAGATCCGCTCTGGAACATTCTATCCCCCGGCATGCGCTACACAACGGATGGTGAACGTACCATGAGCGATTACTACGATGTCGTTCCCCTGCCAGATGGAGGCACATTCGAACTGGGCGGCGTGACGTTCGAGACGTTTCGGACCCAACATGTTCCCGGTATGGTCAGCAATGGACTTCTCGCCAAACCTTACTTCTATTACAGTGCAGACAGTACACTGGACCAGGCACGGGTGGAGCAAGTTGCCGCTGATGTGCAGCTGATTTTCCATGAATGTCATATGCACGATCTGGTCATCAAATCCCATACTTCATTGAAGGATCTGGAGCAGTTACCCGCGGAAGTGAGACAGAAAACCGTACTGATGCATTATCATGACGAGTACGCGGATGCGGACAAACGGAAACAATTCAACCGCGAGTATGATCTGCGGATGGTTGGCACGTTGGAATCATTTGAACTGGAGTAGGTAAACGGAAAGAGGGCATCGGATATTATCTTATTTGATCTATATTCTAATGGAGGTCATTGCTATGGAATATCGAATTGAACAAGGTTACTTTCTGATATATTCTCCTGCAAGAAGCACCAGTAGTGGAGACATCATGGTGGTTAAATTACTGGAAAGACCCTTTAAGGATAGAGTTGAATTCCTCATTAACAGCAAAAACTATCAGTGTACTACACACCATGAATACTTAAACTTTGAGCCAACTTCTCATCATAAACCTGAGAAGCCTGGAGCATTTTCAATGGAACGAAGTGAGTTCAATCGAATGTGGGATACGATGAATCAGTATTTTGAAAAGTAATAACCTTACTATCTCAAATAGATAACCGGCAGCGTCTACTCAGATTCCTCATACGGAACTGGCGGATGTTGCCTTTCTATTAATCTAATCTCTCTCCAATGACTTCATATACTCAATCGTCCTTGGAGACGGCTCGGCCTGAACATGAAAATAATCTTCCGTTCGCTGATCATTTGGGCCATAGGAAATTTTGATATACATATCTGCATAATGCTGGAGGATATTGCTGTCGATCTCCGCCTTTGGTTTCAAGACATAACTTCTGCTCAGACTCAATCCAAGCGGTTCCTTGTCAGACTCTAAACTAATCTCGTGTGTATTGCTCACATTGGAATGAAATAACTCTCCGGCATCTATTCGATTTATCATGTTGGGATCGAGGGTGAAGGACTGAATGACATTAACCATGGGCACCCGAGCCTCATTCACCAAAATCTCATAAGTAATCCGATCAACTCCGGATGCATGACTCACATCCACCGTTGCTGTCAAATTATAATCATCTGGCGAGTTCGTCTGAAAAGACTCAAGGTTCTTCGTAACCCGCTCATTCAAATCTCTTCGCTCCGAATTCAACGTATACTCATCGGTTCGCTTCGGTTCACCCGTTGGCCCCTGGTTTGGTCCCAAACTGCAAGCCCCCAGACACACGGCTATTACACATAGGTACATGACCAACGGGAAGAAACGGTTCATCTCTCTTTTGGGACTCATGCCGCCCCTCCTCTTCTCCATCTTCTGCAAAAAATATCGCTTATTACGTTCTCTCATTTTGTTTTCTAACACTCCATATTTGGATTATTGTACCATGTATTAAGATGTGGAACCGAACTGTTTCTTTCTCATTCCATGTTTTTACTTACAGCAATGATTCGTTTGCCTATGGTGAGCCTCAACCCACGTTAAGCTAACGAATCTGAGAGGCCTTATTCGGCTGAAATCCGAGTTACCAGTATTCTAACGAATCTCAAACGCGTTAATCAGGTGATGTTGCTCCAATTGGCGCTATTTCAATCGTTTTTGAGAGTAATAAGGTTACTGAGATTCGTTAGAATTCCAATAACGCTAATTCAGTGCAAATAAGGTGCCCTCGGTTCGTTAGGATGGAGTTTTAGTTGTACCTAGAGAAATGCAAAAAACCACCTGGACACAGGTATACTTGCTCTCCTGTTCAGATGGTTTAACGATCTATATATACTGTTTTTATACGGTCGGTATACTGTTTTCATATCAATCCGTGTACCTTTTCTTATCCTGCATGGCACATGCCGTTACTCAGCGTCAGCGCAGTCCTCATTCTGTTCAGGAAGAGCCCATACCGAGACGCCTCCACCGCACACATGGAAGGTGGCCCAGCCGTCTTCCTCAATGGTAATCTGATCATCACAGCTCTTCGTCAGATCCACCCAGACTTCACCAGCACGATGCTCTCCGATGAACATTCTCTTCTCACCGTCATCCCCGTTGGAGATGACCACTGCACAACCGGAACCTTCGATTTCCTCTACGCCACGACGTACCCAGCCAATCGTATTCGCGTGATCGAAGTAATCTTCCTGCTCTCCATACGCCTTGTTGCAACGGGCAGACAGCAGAATGTCCAAAATCTCTTTTTTGCCATCCACAGGTTCAGGTCCACCAATACCATAATAATCCCCGTAAAATACAACCGGATAACCATCGCGACGTAATAGCGTCAACGCATAAGCGCTCGGCTTAAACCAATCACCAATCCATGATTCCAACGCTTCATGAGGTTGGGAGTCATGGTTATCTACGAAGGTTACCGCATGGGTAGGATGTGTCTGCACCAAGGTATCATCAAAAATTTTGGAGAGATCAAAGTCTCTACCTGCAAGCGAAGCCTCATGCAACTTGTAGTGAAGAGACACGTCAAACAGGTCGATCTGATAGTCTACCGTATCGAGGAATTCACGACATGCATCCAGGTTTGAATTCCAGAACTCGCCTACGATGTAGAAATCCTGACCGCGTTTGCGGATCATCTCTGCTGCGAATTCCTTAATGAATTCATGGTTGATATGCTTAATCGCATCCAGCCGGAACCCACCGCACTGAAGGGTATCGATCAGCCATTTCCCCCAATCGATCATCTCGCGCCGAACATCCGGGTGGTTATAATCTATATTGGCGAACATCAGATAGTCATAGTTACCAAACTCATCATCGACATTCTCATTCCATTTTTTATTCTCTCCTGCGATGCGGAATACACCTGTTCGTTCTCCCTTGGCATCAAAGTCCGTGCCGTTGAAGTGTTCAGAGTTCCATTTAAAAGAGGAGTATTGATCCCCGCGACCCGGGAATGTGAATTTGGTCCAGCCCTCAATCTCAAACGGCTCAGAAATTTCCTTCGTTCGATCATTGGGATCAACCTCAATCACTTTAAAAACTTCCGTCTCATCTGCTCCGGCCTTGTGATTCATAACCAAATCCACATAGACGGCGATTCCGTTCTTCTGACACTCAGCAATGGCCTCCACCAGTTCCTGCTTGGTGCCATATTTGGTCCGTACGGTACCCTTTTGATCAAATTCGCCCAGATCGTACAGATCATATACACCATAACCTGTATCTTCTGCTGACACTGCCTTGGTTACGGGTGGCACCCATACGGAGTCAATGCCTTTGGCTTTCAGTTCCGGGGCCATTTCAGCCAGTCGCTTCCAATGATCTCCGTCTGCAGCCAGGTGCCATTCAAAAAACTGCATCATGGTATGATTTCTCTTCATTATAACCGACCTCCTTGATTGCTTTCGAAGCGGACCGCGGAACGGATAGGGTAATCGCCGTTGTTCGTTCGTTGCTAACCAAGTTATAACCCTTTCACCCTACCCTTCAATCATATAAAGGAAAGAAAATCAAAAAATATATGCTGTATAAGCTTAACAAAGATTATTTACACTGACACTACGATGACAGAATAACCTTCCAATCGCTGTTATCCCCAGATTTTTTGATTCCCTTTTTTGAAGGGGAAAATCCGAGGATAGCGTATGCTTCCGATGCAGCTTTCTTTCAGAAAGCTTTTAGGCGAACGCTTCGCTTTTTCAGGTTTTTTCTGTCCTCTCCGTTATCGTGTAAATGATTAGTTCAACTTATATACATGCATCATTTCATTCATAGTTCTTTCATCAAATTCGTTTATAGTCCCGCCACTCCTCGGGCAGCAAGGAACGATACGGTTCCTGGATAAAACGATCATCGACCAGCACCAACACACCCCTGTCTTCTTCTGTCCGAATCAGCCGTCCACCCGCCTGCAGCACCTTATTCATACCCGGGAAAATATAGGCGTAATTGAATCCGTTGCGTCCTGTCCGATCATAGTAATCACGTAATACGTTGTTCTCCAGACCAATCTGCGGCAACCCCGCACCTACCACAACAACGCCATTCAAGCGATCGCCTGGCAGATCGACACCCTCAGAGAATACGCCACCCATGACGGCAAATACCAAGCGTGTTCGTTCAGGATTCGGCTGAAATCCATCCAAAAACTGCTCCCGTTCCAGTTCGTTCATGCCCTGCTTCTGTATGACCGTATCCGCTTCATTCGGAAGCTGTGCATAGGTTTCATATATCTCGCGCATATAAGGGTAGGAAGGGAAGAAGACCATCAGATTGCTGCGCGGCCATTCACTTACCAGCTGTTGCAGCATCTCCGCAATGGGTCGCCGGGACTGTTCCCTGTCCTTATAACGCACGGATAAGGGCAGAAGTCTCACATCCAATTGTTCGCGCTGAAATGGTGATGGAATCTGCAATGTATAATCCTCTTCCTCTGCACCCAGCATATCCCGATAATAGCGAAGGGGTGACAATGTAGCTGAGAAATGAATGAGCGAGCGGAATCCTTTGGCCGTCTGACGAAGCAGTACCGAAGGATCGAGACAGAATAACTTCACTCTCACTTCACTTCGAACACACTCTGCATACGTAATAAAACGTTCATCATACAGCTTGGCAATACGCAGGAAATTCTGTGCTGTGAAGTAGGCATCCAACAGCAACTGATCCGTCTCGGCATTCCCTGAACCACCTTCAACAAGACATTGCTCCGCAACCATGACAAAAGGCTCCAGTCGTTCAATCAGTTCCTCCGGTGCTTCCTGCTGGATGATCTTTCCTTCTTCTCCACCGTTTTTCCGAAGGGTAATCAGATACTTATCAATGGCCCCGGTGTAGTCAACAATGGCTTTGGCAGCAGGCACACTGCTGTCCAGCGACTGGAACTCTCTTTTCACATCCAGAAATACTGCCTTCTCCAGCTCAGCGGAAAACATCATTCGGCCACGATCGACCAGATTATGAGCCTCGTCCACCAATAACACCGTCTTGCGTTTCTGCTCCTCCAACATTCTTTTCAGAGAGATCCTCGGATCGAAAATATAGTTATAATCGCAGATCACCGCATCGGCTGCATACGCCGCATCCAGTGAAAACTCAAACGGGCACACCCGATGTTTGCGCGCATACCGCTCGATGACCGGACGTGTCATCAACGTCTCATGTTCCAGCATGTCCAGCACAGCACCGTTAATACGGTCATAATACCCTTCACACATGCCGCATTGCCCCGTATCACAAGCTTCTTCTTCTTTAAAACAAATCTTGTCCTTCGCGGTCAGACTGATCACATGCATCTTCAATCCTTCCGATTGCATCCGGGCAAAAGCTTCTTCTGCCGCCACCCGTGTCGTCGTCCTCGCGGTCAGATAGAACAATCGGCTCGCTTCGCCTTCGCCAATCGCTTTGACCGTGGGGAACAGTACGGACATCGTTTTACCAATGCCTGTTGGTGCTTTGGCCATCAATCCCTGGCCTTCACGAATGGTCTTGTACACGGCTCCTGCCAGCTTCCGCTGTCCCTCCCGGTATTTGCGAAAAGGAAACGGCAGCTCTTTCACACTGATATCACGCTTTTCTTCATATGCAGCGATCATCTCTGCATATGGCGCATAACCGGCAATCACTTCTGCCGCAAACTGCTCCAGTTCCTGTCGTTCTGCCATTCGGCGAAACCGTCTTTCTTCATGGGTAACCGAATGCACATACGTCAACTGAACTTGCATACGTGGTTCGTCTTGCTGAACGGCGTACATGTAGGCATACATCATGGCCTGCGCCCAATGCACGGGAAGCCCCTCACCCAGATCATCCAGATTGCCCGCAGTTGATTTGATCTCATCCACCGTCAACTGACCCTCCAACCGGATCAGGCCATCACATCGTCCCTCCACCACATAGGTCAGATCCCCATGTTGAATCTCAGCTTCGAGCACAATCTCTTTTAAATCCTCTTCCGTGTACTCCTTCTGTACCCGCTGATGAATTCGAGTTCCCTCCTGCATCGAGGCATTGGTCCGGAACCCTGGACGTATGCTGCCACTGCGGTACACATACTCCACCAAAGGTCTAACCGATATCCGAATTGTTGTTGTCATACGATCACCCGTTCTGTTTGTAGTGATTATACTTTATCATGAAAAGACGTACTCAAACCAGTTGATCCGCCGATTGGACTCGCACAATCCCATATGCTATGTTGAGATAGAATGTACTTAATAAGGAGGCAGCTTCTATGTATATCTATTTGGTTCCTTCACCGATTCCGGATGCACTTACTGCATACCCGCATCTGACTTTGCGAAGCGAAGAGCACGTGTGTCTGGCTATTGAATCCGCAGAACGCCTGATGAATATTGAGTCTGATGATAAAGTAGCCGCATATGAAGCATTCGATGCCGCAGGCTCCTGGACTGGCGGTGGTTACGCTGTTCTCAACAATATCCCTGTCACAGAGGATGGTCGTAACGACTTCGAAGAACGGTTTAAGAACCGTGCCCGCAAGGTAGAAGACGAGCCTGGCTTTGTCGGTATTCGTGTGCTTCGTCCTCTGAAAGATGACACATATGTCGTACTTACACTCTGGCAGTCGGAGGAACACTTCAAAGGCTGGCAGGAATCCCAAGCATATAGTCACGCTCACCGTAACCGCAGTACAAGCGAAGGCCTGACCGCACAGAAGCCCACCATGTTCCCCAGACCTTCTTACGTCACAACGTACACTATAGAATAACGAAATTGGGTCGCATCTGGCTTTTATCGCAGTGGCCCCTGTTTTTTCAAACCTCTTCCTGCATGGAAGAGGTTTTTTGCCGTCAATTGTAGAAGGCTCTCATTTTTGACACAGCCATGCTCAGATAGGATAATACTTGTTAAATGAAACTTCGGAAGGGAAGGCGGTACCTTGTCACGCAGTTCACTCACCCGATTTCTAAGCGGACCGTTTATATTCTTTACCATTATCATGATGATCAAAAGTTCACTGGCCTGGATTGTTATCTTTGATGACATCCCTGTCTGGAAACCACTGCTGACCGAATTGCCGCTCATCTGGATCGGCTTCTGTCTAATCGAGTGGTTTGCTGCCAAGCGGCGAATGTGGATATACCTTGCCATGAATTTGCTGCTCTCAGGGATTTTCTTTGCTGCCATCATGTACTACAAATATTATGGTGTAATCGTTAACTATCACGCGCTGGCACAGGTGAATCAGGTGACCTCGGTCAAGAGCAGCATGTTCTCTTTGCTTGACCCCTATTATTTGTTTATTTTTGCAGACGTTCTCATCATTGGAGGGATACTCATTCGTCGTCGGATCAAACTCGGGAGTACAGAACGTCCGAATCGCATTCCGCTTGAACGACGTGCCAGAAGAAGGGTTGCCTCGGTCATACTGACCTTGTCCATGATCCTGTGCATGCTTAATATCTATCCCAATCGGGCCAGCATGAGTGAGCTTACACAAGCAGAACAGATGGGCATCCTCGGTTACGAGGCGTATACCATCCTGGATCGACCTGATAAACCTGTGCCCATCGCTCACATTGATCAGACTGACATCGACCAGCTGAAACAAACGACCGAACTTCCTGCAATTGTGGAGCAGGGTGCCGCGAGCGGACGCAACGTGATTATGCTCCAGTTGGAATCGTTTCAGAACTTTCTGATTGGATTAGAGGTAGATGGACAAGAGATTACGCCTAATCTGAATCAATTGGCTAGACAGAGCCTGTATTTTCCGAACTTTTATCAGCAAGTGGGACAGGGAAATACATCGGATGCAGAATTTGTTGTGAACACATCGTTCTACACCCCGCCGAACGGGGCAGCAACAACTGTATATGCGGATAAAGCTCTGCCGAGTCTACCTAAGCTGATGTCAGCAAACGGATATCAGACAGCTACATTCCATACAAATGATGTTCGTTTCTGGAATCGGGATCAGTTATACAAGGCACTTGGATTCGACCAGTATTATGATATTAATTATTTCGGCACACAGGACTCTATCGCCTTTTCGGCCTCGGATGAAGTACTGTATTCCAAAACACTGGATAAGCTGGACTCCATGCAGTCTTCGGGCGATCCCTTCTATGCCCATATCATCTCCATGTCAGCCCACCACCCGTACACTTTGCCTAAAAACAAGGTGAAGCTGACGCTGCCAGAGCGTTACAAGGATACGTTGCCCGGTGATTATCTGATATCACAGCATTATGCGGATCAGGCGGTTGGACAGTTGATTGCTGGATTGAAAGAACGGGGATTATGGGAAAATAGCTTGTTCGTCTTGTACGGGGATCACCTGGGACTTCCCATCTACTCACTGGATCGGGATGACAAAGTCCTTATGAAAGAATTGTATGGTCGGGAATACACATCAGCAGATATGATTAATATTCCACTCATTATCTCGGCCCCGGGTGCTACTCCGGGTGTACAGCTGGAGCAGATCGGAGGCCAGGTGGACATTCTGCCAACGATTGCGGGACTCACCGGAGTATCGCTGAAGGACCAATTACACTTCGGACAGGATTTGTTGCATGAAGGTGGAAATCTCCTACCCGAACGATATTATCTTCCTTCCGGTTCCGTGCTAAACGATGCTTCTCTCTTCATACCGGCGAAAGGATACGGGGACGGAACGCATTATTCCCTAGCTGATGCGGGCAGACAAGATGCCGAGCAACAGCAGACGGGTGTTCCTTCAGAAGAGATATCGAAGATTTCGGCGGAAAAGGTACCTTCAGTATTCTCCACACCCAATAACAGTGAGGTGTCTCCTTCGCGGTTTATAACCAAGGAACAATATGATCGGGCATTGGATCTTGCACACTTGTCCAACAGTTATTTGAGCCAGCTCCCGGATCGAAAGGGCGCGAACTGATTTTATTTTTTTAATATTCTATAAAGAGCTTCATAGTGAATCACCAAGTACTGAAGTTTCTTCAAGATTACACATCTATAACGTACATGATCAATCCTGCAAGGATGAACATGTGCGTTATTTGAATTACACACAATCGGTATTCAACCCTTTTCCATTTCAGAAGGCTACAAGAGCTAATGGATCAATATTCTTTAAAATATTTCAGTAGTTCCGATTGGAAACTTTCAGCAGTAAAACTACGCTCTCGATTTTTATGAACAATCAGACCATGCGTAAAGCTTATTTTAGAAGTAAAAGGAAGAATTTTTAATCTACCCATCTTTAGTTCGTTTTTGATCGCTATTTTAGGGACCAAGGCAAAACCTTTTCCACAGCATACAAGTTCCTTGATCATCTCAAGACTTGAAAGCTCTAACGCATCCTTAACCACAATCCCTTCATTCTTTAGAACATCTACAGCAGTCGTATGATACAAACAAGATGTGCCGTTACTGATAAACACCTCGTCATTTAGAATCTGCGCCCCTACACTTTCCACTTTCCAAACCAAATCCTCAGATGCAACAAAAACAATAGTCTCTTCCATAATCGGATAAAAGAGAATGTCATGTCGCTCAGGGTTTTGAGGAACAATGCCAAAATCCAGGGCATAATCCAGCACACTTTTTAGAATATCTTGATGCGCCCCTTGTTCAACACGTAAATATACGCTTGGAAAGGTTCTCGTATATTCCTGTACAAATGGAAGCATGCGCGTAAGAAAAAAGGATTCCTGTAGTCTAATATTTATTGTTCCGCACGGCTCATTCATATCATTCATACTTTCTTTAAGGGATTCACTTAAGTGGACATACTGATAAGCATATTTGGAAAATACTTTTCCAGCTTCCGTAGGTTCCACCCCTCGTGGAAATCGATGAAACAACTTCTGTCCGCAGATCTTCTCCAGCTGTTGAATATGAGTTGTTACTGTGGACTGGACATAACCTAAGCGCTCCCCAGCTCGGCTGAAACTCTTCTCTTCAAGCAAAGCAATAAATGCCTGAAAAAAACGACCCTCTAAGGAATTTATCATATCTTTCACCCTTTTGTATTTCGATTTAAAATAGCTAGTATTCAATCTATTCATTATTCAAATAAATAGTTTAATTATACAATAAAAACACGTCATCACCAGTTGTACAAGTAAGTAAGAGAAATAATATTGGACTTCTTAATGAATCCAGAAGGAGATGTAAAAAAATGAAGATTAGTTATCAGCACCAGAAAGTTGGAGATGTCGAAGTTTTTTACCGTGAAGCCGGGCCTAAGGATGGCCCAGTTATTTTACTATTACACGGGTTTCCATCCTCTAGTCATATGTTTCGCGACCTTATTCCCAAACTGGCAGAACAATATCGTGTCATTGCCCCTGATCTTGCTGGGTTTGGTCGCACAACAACTCCACCGCGTAGTCAGTTTGACTTCACATTTGACAGCCTGTTTCGAGTTATTGAAGGCTTCACTGAAGCATTAGCTCTTAAGAAATATGTAATGTATGTGTTTGATTATGGGGCACCTATCGGTTATCGCTTGGCAGTGGCTCACCCGGAACAAGTTCAAGCCATTATTAGTCAGAATGGCAACGCATATGTCGAAGGGTTTAGTGACGCATGGGGACCTTGGGAGATGTATTGGCACTCTCCAACACCTGAAAATCGTGAAGCATGTCGTGATTCCTTAACCCCCGAAACTATCCGTAACTTTCAGTATCTTCATGGAACTGATGCTAGCCTTGTTTCACCAGACGGATATTCACTGGATATTGCCTACATGTCACGCCCGGAAGCTGAAGAAGTCCAACTGGATTTAATCCTCGATTATAGAACAAACGTGGATCTTTATCCTGAATTTCAGGCTTATTTCCGCAATTATCAACCTCCTCTTCTAGCTGTATGGGGTAAAAATGATCCCGCTTTTCTTCCTGCTGGAGCTTTAGCTTATAAGCGTGATATCCCATCTGCAGAAGTGCATTTACTTGATACTGGGCATTTTGCTCTCGAAACACATGTGACAGAGATCCATGAGCTCATTCACCACTTCTTAAAGAAAATATTTTAAAACCAACTTACATTGGCTCAATCTCAACCTCGAACTAAATAGAAAAAGCCCGTAGAAAGCAGGTCCAATAATGGCCTGTTCTACGGGCTTTTTGCATCTGTCATCATTCTTCAAGGTACTTGCAACGCCACTATGATTTAATGTTCTATCCCGTCCAGTTTACAACGGCAGTAGCGCAACCGACTTGCGAGCAGTCAATTGCTCTACCATGGCAAGCCATTCTTGTGGTTTGTTAGGAAGCACTGCATAATATCGATTCAGGAAATCAGCCACCAGACTGGCTGGCAGTTCACCGAGCGACTCATCGCCTGGCATGAAACACAGATCCAATCCGCCAACTGCTTCACCGTCACCTTGCCAGGATGGATGAACATACGGGAAGTCCAGACGCTGATATCCTAGATGGGACAGCACTTCGCGACGCACATACGGGTCCATCGGCTTGATGCCGCCAAACTCATGATCCTGACTCAGATAAGGGTTATAGATTTCGGCAAACATACCGAACAATTCTTTCCCGTTTGCTGCAGCCAGCTTTTGCAGATCACGCTTGCGGTTATTCGCCAGGAAACTGCCGATCCCCAGACCTTCACGCCCAATAATCGTAAAGTCCGTCATGGCTACGTTCCAATCCTCGTAATAACGGTACTCTGTCGCTCCAACAACCTGTCCCTCATGCACAGCCACGAACACCCGAATACCCGGATCTTCCAGTGGTTCTTCCCACAGGGGGAAGTCAAGCACTTCTTCCCGCGGGAAAATCTCCTGCATCAACTTGTGCATTTGGGCAAACAATGGATCTTTAATGGATGTAATACGCGTGAATTCCATGAATAAATACCCCCTCGATTGATAATGTATTTCATTTAACATTTCTTTATCTGAACGGATTCTGCCACTCCATCAGGGCTGCATAGTTGCAGGATTCCTCATCGTCCAGATAGTCTGCGGTCACACCAACAGGCATGCGGCCACAGCGAAGCAGGAACGATATCACCGGGTCACGCCTCTCTCCCGCTGCTACCTGAT
Source organism: Paenibacillus sp. BGI2013 (assembly GCF_002843485.1). Lineage (NCBI taxonomy): Bacteria > Bacillati > Bacillota > Bacilli > Caryophanales > Paenibacillaceae > Paenibacillus > Paenibacillus sp. BGI2013. Next base: position 455,145 of record NZ_PJFA01000002.1, on the reverse strand, counting down.
CCAGATATTCCTGCGCAGACAGTTGGTCTGCAACCAAATGATAACCGGGCATTCTACCAGCACCCAGTAACCGATCCATCCCCTGAGCGATGACAAGGTGGTACATCGCCTGCATCATAAGCTGAGCCAGTCCCCATTTGCGGTACTTTGGACGAACACAGAGATCAACAATATACAGCGTGTTGCCATCCGGCTGGTGGTTACGAATATAACCGTCATCCGTTACTTGGGCCCAGGTATGACTTGCTGGATGTGCAGGGTCCCACTGCATCCGTAGCGAGGTCATTGATCCGGCCAACTCTCCATCGACTTCAATACAGATGGCACCCTCCGGGTAATGCTGTACATGACTGGTGAGCTGCTCGTGACTCCAGAGCAGTTCTTCCGGATAAGGAGGAGGGAAACTCTCCGCCTGAATGCCAATGAGTTCCTCAAAGTCGGCAGTAACATAATTGCGAACGACTGCCTTTACCCTTTTACCACTTCGCTCCGGATCGGTGATCAGCATTTCTTTGGTATACATGTTGCCTGTTCACCCCTTTCCACTGACAAAATGAATTCCCTACTCTGTTTCGCTTAGGTTTTAATTATGTGTTCAAAGAGGTCGGTTTTCAGTACCGAGAAGATGGGATGAAGCTAGAAATGGAGTAGCGGAGCGTAGGGAAGACTACGTGAGCAACGGACATTTCGGCTGAATTCCATATTCGATGCTGATGATGCCACTAGGCATCCTTCGTAATCAAAAGCGGGCTTTTTGAACAACCTCTATAAGGTTGCCTACTCCCAATCGGTATATAGATCAGTACGGCGGTCACGCCAGGTCGTTACCGATCCACGTTCACGTACCTCATACAACAAGTCCAGATCCAGATCGGCGGTCACGATCATATCGTTGTTAATCTCACCCTCGGCCAGAATGCCACGTGGCGGGAACGGAATATCATTCGGCGTAATAATTGCAGCCTGTCCATAGTTGGCACGCATGAAATCAACGGTCGGCAGGTTACCCACTGTTCCGGTTAACACAACATACACCTGATTCTCTACCGCGCGGGCATGACTCGTATAACGCACACGGTAGAATCCATGACGATCGTCCGTGCAGGAAGGACAGAAAATTACGTCTGCGCCTTTGGCTTTGGCCATCCGTACAATTTCCGGGAATTCAATATCGTAACAGGTCAGCATCGCAATACGGCCTTTGTCCGTGTCGAACACCTCAAGTCCCTCTCCGGGAGCCATGTTCCATTCCTGGACTTCGGTTGGTGTAATGTGAATCTTGTCCTGCCGCGCGATGCGACCATCCGGGTAGAACATGTGGGCTGTATTATACAGCTTCCCTTCACGTCGAATGACGTGGGTTCCCCCGATGACGTGCATGCCGTACTTGGTAGCAAGAGACGTGAATAGTTGTTCATATTGCTCCGTAAAGTTTGGCAGATCCTCAATTGTCAGTGCATTGCCTTGTTTGTCCCCAATGGACATTAACTGCGTTGTGAAAAATTCCGGGAACAGGACAAATTCGGTTCCGTATTCGCTCGCTGTCCGTATGTAATGCTCAGCCTGAGCGGCGAACTGCTCAAACGAGCTGATTGTGTGCAATTGGTATTGTACAGCGGATACCCGCAGTTTCATGTTCGTACACCTCCATCAAGATTATGCTTCCATTGTAACAACGATCCGGGGTCAACAAAAGAGTATTTACACTGGGCACTACAATGACAGAATAACCTTCCGATCGCTTCCCTTACTCACCCAGCATCGACTGTGTGAATCCGATCCACTCTCTTGTGGCAAAAGACAGATAGCGGTCCTTCCGCCAGATCATGCCGAGCTGCCATGGAATCACCGGTTCCACCACGGGTATAATGCGCACGCGCATGTGGTCTACCTCACGACAGATCGTTTCCGGTAGTAGAGCTACACCCAGATTGGCGGCAACCATTGCGCTGAGCAGATCCCACTGGGAGCTCTCATATACCACCCGGGGCTGAAACCCCGCATGCTGACAGGCCACAATAATCCGGTCATGCAACGCAAAATCCTCCCGAAACAATACAAAGGCGTCGTTTTCCAGTTCATGCAGCGCAACCGACTCTTTCTCCGCAAGTGGATGTGAAGGGTGTACAAGCAAGTTCAACTTCTCTTTGACAAACACAAAATGATCCAACAGCTCATCCACGGTTGGCAGTACGGCCACGCCAATATCCAGTGCACCACTGATCACATCGGCCTCTACTTTTTTGGCACCATCCTCAAATAGTTGAATGGTCACCTGCGGGTAGGCTTTGTGAAATTCACCAATGATCATGGGGAAAAAGCTTGATCCTACCATCGGCGGCAAACCAATCCGCAGATGGCCTTTCTTCAAGTTCATCAGATCGTCCAATTCGGACGACAGACTGCGGAATGATTTTTCAATCTCAAGTGCCTGCCGAAAAAACACATGGCCTGCATCGGTTAGTTCAACTTTCTTCCCATAACGGTCCAACAACGTGATACCCAGTTCCTCTTCAAGACTCTTGACCGTCTTGCTGATCGTGGGCTGAGTGATATACAGAACTTCGGCGGCTTTTGTGAAGCTCTGCTGCCGGGCAACTTCCAGAAAATATTGCAAATGGCGGATATCCATCGGTTGATACTCACCTCTCATAGACAAATGGAATAGTAAACATTCTTAATATGCATTTTACTCATGAAAGGAAGCCATGTAAAATTTGTGATATCAAATGAATCATTTTCATTTTCATAATAACTTAAACGATTACGTTGATTATACAAGGAGGGATTGAAGTGAAAAAATGGGGCCTTGGTATTGCACAAGTTGCGCTCTTAATGGTTTTTTCACTGCTCATGGACCTGCTGGCCCGTACTCTCCATCTTCCTGTACCAGGTTCAATACTCGGTATGGTTGTGTTATTCATTCTGCTTCAGACTCGTGTCGTGAAGTTGCGCTGGATTGAAGTTGGAGCTGCCTGGCTGCTCGGTGAACTATTGTTATTTTTTATCCCGTCAGCCGTTGGCATTATGAACTATATGCCCATGCTGGAGCATGACGGATTGCAAATTTTATTCATCGTACTACTTAGTACATTCCTGGTCATGTCCTGCACAGGCCTGGTGGCTACACGAATTGCCAAACGAAAGGAGCGTCACACCGGATGATTGGATTCCTCTGCCTGTTGTTAACCGTCGGTATCTATTGGGTTACCAAACGAATGTATCGCAATCTGCCTAAAGTATATCTGTCTCCGTTGCTCATTACACCGCTTCTTGTTGTTGGCATATTGCTTGCAACCGGAACGGATTATGCCACGTATAGCAGTGGTGGCAAATGGCTGAGTCTGCTTCTTCAACCGGCCACGGTGGCTTTTGCCGTACCGCTCTATACCTTTTTCCATGTACTCAAAAAACATATTTCCGAGATTGTCTTCAGTGTCATGACCGGTTCGGTCGTTGCCGTACTTTCTTCTGCCCTGCTCGCCAAATGGTTGCGCCTGGATTCCGGTCTCATTCATAGTCTGATCCCAAGATCGATCACCACCCCAATTGCCATGAACGTATCCGCCACTATCGGTGGCATACCCGCAGTGACAGCTGTTTTTGTTATTATGACTGGTCTGCTCGGAGTAATTATGGGCCCTTCCATCGTCAAAATGCTGCGCATCGATGGGGAGATTGCACGAGGCACACTGTTTGGAACCGGTGCCCATGGCACAGGGACATCCAAGGCGTTTGAACTGAGTTCCCTGACCGGTACCATCTCCAGCATCTCCATGGTGCTCGCTGCATTGTTCACTTTAGCGGTTGCACCCGTGCTTTCTAAACTTATTTTCCCATAATGGATGGAATTATCCACTTTTTTGAAATATTATTGTTGTATTAAAGCCCTTTCTTCCTTACAATAAGGACAGGTTTTTAATTGTGAATATTGCGGGGGAGATGCGATGAAAAGAACCGGAATGAAGAGATCTCTGGACCGTCTTGGACGAATTGTCCTTCCCAAAGAAATGCGGGATACGATGGAAATCCATATCGGCGATCCGCTTGAGTTTTTCATTGAAGGAAAAGAGTTGATTTTAAGAAAGTACAAATCAACATTATGTATTTTTTGCGGTGATGTAGATACGGAAATGTATTTCAAAGAACAATTCATCTGCCGGACTTGTGCAATTCAATTAAAACACCCGGATGACTCTCCCAACTGGTTCGTACCTCAGAACAAACAGGCTCCTGCACCCGTGGAGCGTCCTGCTTCCAAATCCGCCCCAGTCTCATCTCCCGCTAGGGAAGAAGGGACCACAGCTGACAACCAAGAATACCCGGACCTGCGGCCAAAGACGGCACGTATGCTGCAACAGATGAAAGAAATTGTTGAACAGAATCCCGGTTTGGCTCAACAGCAAATTGCGGAAAAGCTTGGCATCAGCCAAGGACGCGTCTCTCAATTAAAAAAGTTACTATAATCAAAATGGCATTTGATCATTTATAGTCAGAAGACCTTCCGATCAGGAAGTCCCGCTGCAAGAGAACCCGTTGTTTTTCGTGGGTTCTTCTTTTTTTTATATTCATATTGTAATGGAAAGGAGTTCTATGGATAAAATTCTGTATTTATCACAATTCGACCTCATGTCCTCCTTATCCGAGGCAGACCTGATTGAAATGGATGGGATGACTTCTATTACGACCATACCTAAAAACAGACAGATCCAGACACCCGATACGTTTACAGAAGGTTTCTATTTTGTAAAACGGGGAAAGGTCCGTTTATATACATTAAATCCGGAGGGCAAGCAGTTCACTCTCGATATTTTGACGGAAGGTAACGTGTTTGGAGAAATGAACGGAATCTCACTCGGAACACGCGCCGTTTATATCGAAACGATGGAGGAGTGTGATATTTGCCTGATGAACAAACAACGTTTTGAACAGTTTCTGATTGAACATCCAGAATTTATGATGAGACTGATGAACGTACTAAGCGAGCGGATCAAACGAATGAGCGAGTTGACACAGACGCTCGCACTCGGAAACCTGCATGAAAAGGTGATACATAATCTCTTCCGGCTGGCTGAACAGATGGGATGCATCGAAGAAGATGAGTACTGCCGGATTCAACTCGGGCTTACCCATCAGGAGATTGCCTGGATGGCAGGAGCCACACGGGAATCGGTTACGATTGTCATGCAAGACTTGGCAAAATCTGGACGTATTCGTACCGGATTCAAATCAGTCTCCCTTCATCGTGACGAAATCGCTACCCTTGGGAAAATCACGGCCAACTTGTAAGATGCCTTACATCCCTGTTCTCCAGCAAGTTGTACTGTATAACTCATGATGTTATACAACCAAGGAGGAGTATACCGTTGGATGCTAAACCAGATCTATTTATCCCTGAAGACATTTTTCTTCGCAAAGGTGCCCGTAAAGCAACGGAAATTCCTGAGCATATCCGCAATTGGCTACAAGCAGGACATATCGAATCGGTCAATCTGACCGAATGGCTGGCTGTAGATCATGTTTCTCTTTTTCAGAAGGTTACCCATGAATGGGGAATGGATGCCGAAACCAGAGCAATTACAGAGCAGTTAACACAGATGGATGAGCAGCGGATCATGAAAATCATCCCGGCCATAGCCATGCAATGGCTTGATCTGTTGAAACGTCCATCAGTCAATGAAAAAACGAATCTCTTTTGTTCCATTGCAGAGCATCGTGCAGACAGTGTTCGCTGCTGGGCGGCTTATATCATTGGGCTGGATTCCGGTCTGAACCTGACTGAAAAGTTGGAGCATATTCGGCCCTTTGCAGCAGATCATCACTTTGGTGTAAGAGAAATCGCCTGGATGGCTGTACGGGAGTCCATCTCTGCCGAATTATCCTTAGCCTTGCAGCAGTTAATCCCATGGAGCGTTGACCCTGATCCACTGATCCGTCGCTTTGCCATAGAATCAATCAGACCTCGTGGCGTCTGGGCCAAGCATATTCAGGAGTTAAAAGAAAATCCGGCCATAGCCCTTCCCTTGCTTGACGCGGTGAAATCCGATGCCCATAAGTATGTGCAGGATTCGGTAAGTAACTGGCTGAACGACGCCAGCAAGACCAATCCAGAGTGGGTGCGACAGGTCTGTGCCACTTGGACTCAGCAGTCGGATACCCAACATACACAGCGAATCGTTACACGTGCCACGCGAAGTCTTACATAAAAAAAGATGACCACCGCTCTCTGGCAGTGGTCATCTTCTGTATAGCATCCGCGTTTACATTCCTTTTGACAGGAATACCTTTTCCTCGGTAAATAGCCCAATAACGTTCCCTCTTATCTTTAACTTACGCCTGAATCGCGTCCATCTGGCCTTCTTCTTCCGCTTCCAATCTGCGCATACCCACAACCAGGACAATGATGTTAGCTACCAACAACACAGCCGGGAACGGAACAGCAGCGTATTGTGCATAGATCAGATGACTTCCCACGGCCCCAATCAGAATGAAGGTCAGTATGCCAGAAGCCAGGATGCGAGTCCGTGGAATCAGCAGTCCTACAGCACTAAGCAACTCCGCAGCGCCCAGCAGATACATCGTCCATGTAGGATAAGAGAAACTTTCGAAGGTCTGAATCATCATATCTGCCCCACTAATCTTGTTAAACCCCGTCATGACGAAAACACCTGCTAACACAACCAGAAAAACGTAACCCAAAATCTTGTTCATATGTAGATCCTCCTGTAACAAATTATATGTTCCTACTATGTAATGATTATTTTTGCTGCACATTGTAAAAAAAGAATCTATGTAAAAGTTCCCAAAGGTCACTCTGTTTTCAACCGTTCAGCCCAGTTCAATTTTCAGAATAGTACGCGTTCATATTATACGTATTATTTATCACCAACTTACTTTTGTGAAGTTAGTATATAATAATAATATAATTTCTTCAAGTAATTTTTCACTGTATGATGTATAATACATACAAAAGGTATGTTACAGTATATTTTGTAGTAACCCTCATTTACTTGGATGTCCTATATTCTTAAAGCGGCAGAAATCATGTCCTTTCATATACAACTTTGAAGAAAATCATTATGAATCGAGGTGAACACGTTGAAGCTGAAAAAAGTAAAATCACCAAGTCCCTGTATGATCACTCAAGCCATAGACATCATAGGCAAGAAGTGGGTACTGTTAATCATGTACCAACTGTTGTCCGGACCCAAGCGGTTTACGGAGCTTGAAGCAGAGATGGCGATCAGTGGACGACTTTTATCGGAGAGATTGAAGGAAATGGAGACGGAAGGTATCGTAACCCGACACATGTTTCCCGAGATACCTCCCCGTGTAGAGTATGAATTGACACCGAAAGGCAGAGCCATTGAACCTGTCATTGATCAGATCTACAGTTGGTCATCCGACTGGTTGAAACAGCAGAAATCCGAGTAGTTGAATTGCTACTTAATAATCTCTACTCAACACAAATACGCCTGAATCAGGCTGATCTGCGGATCATTCCCTGATTCAGGCGTATTTATATTACCTTCAACCTTTTAATGAGAGAGATGTTTTGAAGGCTGAAGCTGTACAGGCAGGCCGGAATCTGCCGATGCCAAGGCCGCCGTCGTAATCTCCTGTGTACGGCAGGCATCCGCATAATCGGACAGAATTCGTGAACGGTCTCCCGTACGCAGGGCGTGAATGAACGCTTCATTCTCACGCTCGTATGGATTATGTCCTGCCGGAATCTCCAGACCTGCCATCGCATGTGTTGCGGCACTTGGCAGAAGCAAACGTTCTGGCGTCCAATCCCACACACCTGCATCCGTGTAGAACTGGAGCCCTGCGCCGCCCTCTCCGTCTGGCAACAGACATGTATTGGCGATACTGGCAATCGCTCCACTTTCCAGCTTAAGCGTCACATTTGCCACATCGGCTACGGTCACATGCTCATGCTTCTCATGCATGCTTCGCTGAGCTGCTACAGCATATACCTCCGTAACTTCTCCTGCACAATACCGAAGCAAGTCTACAATATGTGTAGTCTGCTCTACGAATTGCCCTCCTGAACCGTCCTGACGCCGCCACCAGGCGACCCCTGGCATTCCGCCCATCCAGCGGCCAAGAGCCATGCCGACCGTCTGTTCTTTCATCGCTTGCTGCAGAACCTGCGCAGCCTCCTGATAACGGAAATGGTATCCTACAGAGGTTAACAATCCACTCTTTTGCACCTGATCCAACACCTGACGTGGAACGTCCATTCCAGTACTCAGCGGTTTCTCCACCAGGAATGGAATACCGCGGCGGATTAATTCGGACTCAATCGATCCATGAGACATGGGAGGCACACAGATATACACCGCATCCAGCTTCTCACCATCCAGCATATGTTCAAGTTCCCCGTAACCAACAGCATCATAAACGGAGGCCATAGCCTCTGCCTTTTCGAGCGATGTTCCACAGACACTCGCAACACGAACACCTTCCATCCGTGCGAGAATATCCGCGTGTACCTTACTGAACCAGCCTGTTCCAATGATTCCGATCTGTAATGTCATGGATGTAATCCCCTCTCTATGTTACACGCTTACATGTTCCATTCGACTCTCGATCTTGAAATCCTGCCTCAGATTTTGCCGGATGCTTCCAGCAACAGCTGATCCAGTTCCTGTGTATGTTTAACCACTTCCTCTTCTGACCAGTCCAAACGACCTGCCATATACGAGATAACTGCTGCTTTATAGCGACGAACTTCATCAATACGGAAGAATAAATCACCTGTTCTTCGTACCAAAAAGTCAGATGGAGTTGCAGCCATCTCTTCATCAATCGCGTAATGTAGCATAAGCAATAACTCCTGTGGCATGCCATGAAGATCGGACTTGGTGCGTGGATCGGGCATTCGCTCATACAGTGCCTCCACATTGGAACCATACGTGCGAACCAGCCGCTCCGCAGCAGGTCGGGCAAGCCCGAGAGCAACACCGTCCTTGATCTTGCGCTCCGCATACGATACAAATCCAGCCGATCCCCCTACATCACCGCCGGAGATGGGCATCTTCTTCGTTACACAAGGGCCTATGGAATGTCCACTCTCCTGCTCCATCTGGCGTGCGACCAGATCAACAACCATCTCGGCCATTTTACGGTATCCGGTTAACTTGCCCCCGGCAATCGTAATCAGATTGGATTCGGATACCCAGACTTCATCTTTACGTGATATTTCGGAAGGATTCTTGCCTTCCTCATGAATTAGTGGACGTACACCCGCCCATCCGGATTCCACGTCCTCGGTACCAATGTGTACATCTGGAAACATGCCATTAACTGCATCAATCACATAATCGCGATCCGCGTCGGAAATTTGCGGGTGTGCAGGATCGTCCTGATATACAGTGTCGGTTGTGCCTACATAGGTTTTGCCATCACGTGGGACAGCAAATACCATTCGACCATCTGGTGTATCAAAATAGACGGCCTGTCTTAATGGGAATCGTTCACCATCAAAGACCAAATGAATACCTTTGGTCATCTGCAGCGTTTTCCCCTGGCGCGAACCGTCCAATTCCCGCAGACCGTCCACCCATGGACCGGAAGCGTTGATCACCTTGCTTGCTTTTAGCGTATAGATCTGCCCATCGATCTGATCCACGGCTTCAATACCTGTAATCTTGCCATTCTCCTTCAGGAACCCTTTCGCCTTGACGTAGTTCACTGCCTTTGCCCCACGTTTGACAGCTTCTTTCATAACTTCAATGGTGAGCCTGGCATCATCAGTCCGGTACTCCACATAGAGTCCACCACCCAACAACCCCTGTTTGCGTAATAAAGGTTCACTATCTGACACTGCTCCAGCATTCAACATTTGGCGCCGTTCACTGCGCTTCACCCCGGCGAGCCGGTCATACACCATCAGTCCAATGGATGTGCTGAAGCGGCCGAACGTACCCGCCGTATAGATCGGTAACAACATCGGTTCCGGTGTTGTGACATGTGGCCCATTCTCATAAACTACAGCCCGCTCCCGTCCTACCTCAGCAACCATCTTCACTTCATATTGCTTCAAATAACGTAATCCACCATGGACAAGTTTGGTCGAACGACTGGATGTACCTGATGCAAAATCCTGCATTTCTACAAGCGCTGTCTTCAATCCACGGGAAGCCGCGTCCAATGCAATCCCTGCGCCTGTAATCCCGCCGCCAATAATTAATACGTCAAAATGTGCATTCGCCATGCTTTGCAAATATTCGGTCCGGTGTGCTGACGAGAACGTTTCTGTCATTCTTGAACCTCCTATCGATTTCCTCAATTTTTCCGTAAAAAAAAACAAAAAAAGGACCACGTCATTCGCTCAGCAATTGCTGAGCGGCACGTGGTCCCTCCCGATCTCCAGACATCATTTTTTAACTTGTGCCTTTATCCTATCACAGATTTTTGACGGCGTGAAGTCCTGAAATGACACATTATTCAAAAAAAATTCAAAAAGTTGTTCTGCCAAAGGATGGAATTTCAAATTAATCCACTAACCTTGTTTTTTTCCTTATAGTGGGTATATTTTTTGCCTTCTCCAGGAAGAATAACCCTGTAAATCATGCATCATTTTCCACCAGTAAATATCATTTATAACATATGTTTAGTTAAAAAGTACAAATACCCACACCAAGAAATATTCATTTCATTTCTTTTATTTAAAAGCCATTGCTGCATTCACTGCACGCTTCCAGCCTGTATACAGTTCTGTTCGTTGTTGCTCAGCCATAACAGGCTGGAAGACACGCTCCGTATTTTCATGATCCGTCAATTCATCCGCACTCGTCCAATATCCTACTGCCAATCCTGCCAGATAAGCCGCACCCAATGCAGTCGTTTCATTCACCGTTGGGCGTTCGACAGGAATGCCCAGAATATCACTCTGGAACTGCATGAGGAAATCATTGGCCGCCGCTCCTCCATCCACACGCAGAGCATGCACGGGAATACCCGAGTCGGATTCCATTGCCTCCAGTACATCTTTGGTCTGATACGCCAATGCCTCAAGCGTAGCACGGATAAAGTGTTCCTTTGTCGTGCCTCGGGTCAGGCCAAACACTGCACCCTTCACCTCACTATCCCAATACGGACTGCCCAGTCCCACAAATGCAGGTACCATATAAACGCCGTCTGTCGAAGGCACACGTAAGGCGTAATCCTCGCTATCTTTTGAAGAGCGAAGCATTCTTAATCCATCACGCAGCCACTGAACCGCTGAACCTGCAACAAAAATGCTGCCTTCGAGCGCATATTCAACCTTGCCATTCATCCCCCAGGCAATCGTTGTAATCAGTCCGTGATTGGATTGTACCGGGTTCTCTCCCGTGTTCATAAGCATGAAACAACCGGTACCATATGTATTTTTCATACTACCCTTGGTGTAACAGCCCTGACCAAACATCGCTGCCTGTTGATCTCCTGCCGCTCCCGCGATCGGAATCCGATGACCGAAGAAATGATAGTCTGTTGTGTGTGCATACACCTCGGATGAACCTCGCACTTCTGGTAGCATAGCCTTGGGAATGTCGAGGATATCCAACAATTCGTCATCCCATTGCAGATCATAGATGTTATAGATCAGAGTACGTGAGGCATTGGATATATCCGTGACATGTGTACCCCCGCTCAGTTTCCAGATCAGCCAGCTATCAATCGTGCCAAACAGCAGTTCACCCTTCTCTGCCCGCTCCCGGGCACCAGGGACATGATCCAGAATCCACTTCACCTTTGTTCCCGAGAAGTAGGGATCGATCAGTAATCCTGTTTTACGGCGGAAAAGGTCCCCGAGACCCTGCGTCTTCAATTCTTCACAGATATCTGCGGTCTGTCTGGATTGCCATACCACTGCATTATAGATGGGTCTGCCTGTTTCTTTGTCCCATACCACAACGGTCTCACGTTGATTCGTAATTCCAATTCCGGCAATCTGAACAGGTTTAATTCCGCTCTCTGCCAGACATGAAGCCATCACGGCAAGAATGGAACTCCAGATTTCGTTGGCATTCTGCTCTACCCAGCCCGGTTTGGGGAAATATTGAGGGAATTCCTGCTGTGCAATGTGCACAATCTCCCCGCCACGGTTAAATAGAATAGCTCGGGAGCTTGTTGTTCCCTGATCCAGAGCCAATATATATTTTTCCATACAGCCAACCTCCTGTTGTGGGTTCTTTTTAAGGTGTAAGCGATTTCCCGAAGTGTCGGATCAGATCTGCGTTGGATGTGGTCACTGCCGTAGCGCCTACACCAAGCGCAAGTTCAACCTCTTCCGGTGAACGGATCAATCCCCCTGCAATAATGGGTATCCCTGTACGCACATATACTTCCGCAATAATATGCGGAATGACGCCAGGTAATACTTCAATATAATCCGGTTGGGTTTTGGCCAGCAGCAGATAACTTTTCTCCAGTGCATGGGTATCGAGCAGAAAAATACGTTGAATCGCTGTAATGCCTTTCTGCTTTGCCTTCTGAATGACACTCGCTCGCGTAGAGATCAGTCCTGCCGGGCGAATGTGCTGACACAGATACTCTGCCGCATACTCATCATTCTTCAATCCTTGGACCAGATCTGCATGCAAAAGTATCTTTTTGTCGTACCGCCGAGCCTCGTCCATTACACTCTGAAGCTGTGCAATATGCGTTTCCAGCATCACCCCATAGGTATAAGGGCCTTCAATCATCGCTTCAAACTGCTTCATGCTCTTTGCAGCCGGCAATATACGTTGTCCCTCAAATGGCACCTTGGTTCCTCCCGCATTCATCAGATGCCTATATTGTATAATCCGCACTGCGGGAACGGCAAGCCATTCCGTGAATCAGGAAAACCTGATCGCTACCCTATCATCTATAGCAAAAAGCCGCTGTTGTACTTCTCCATAACAGAGAGTACATCAACGGCTAGCCATCTATTCGTATACGTCTATAAATAATGATTAACCCTGCGCATGCGGAAGTAGCGTCTCTGCCCCAGCCCAACCATCACTTTCTGCCAAATGACCGGAACGGTTCACTTTCGTTTGCAGATATTTCTCGTTGAAAGCAGAGCGATCTCCCCATAGTGGCACACGTCCGCCCACATTCAATCCCGCTTCCTGCAAAGCAGCCAGCTTCCGTGGATTGTTGGTGATCAATGTAACCGGTGCGGAGCGAAGCGCACGCAATACGGCAATCGCATCGTCATAATTGCGGGCATCGTCTGTGAATCCGAGTTGCAAGTTTGCATCTACCGTATCCAGACCTTCTTCTTGCAAAATGTACGCCATCGCTTTGCTGAACAGACCAATGCCACGTCCCTCATGGTTCGCAAGATAGAATAGTGCGCCTGCTCCGTGAGCGGCGATCATTTTCATGGATTGCTCCAATTGGAAGCCGCAATCACAGCGTTTGCTGCCAAAGATGTCGCCTGTATGACAGATACTGTGCATGCGAATGAGCGCATCCTGTGCTTCGGCAAAGTCACCATACACCAGAACACTGGATTGTTGACGCTCTGCCAGTTCAGCCTCAGCAAGAGATTCGATTAACTCGCCGCTCTCCATCGCTTTGTCCGATTTCATCCAGCTGTACCACTGGAATGTCTTGGTCTCCCCATCGAGGTTAACCGGAAGCTTGATGGGTCCCACCAGGTATATGAACTCTTTTCCACTCGGAAAAGTCTGGATTTTGGGGGCAAGCAGTTGAATAATATGTGAATTGATCATTGTCGTTCCTCCTGTTTAGGCCAACTTGTCTGTTGATTGATTCGCATCCAGCGTGAAATTGGATCACTTGGATGTTATATAGTACGTATCTATATTATTCTCATCATCATTAGTTACTTTATGTAAGTTAGTTTAGAATAAAAATTATAATGTGTCAAGTAACTTTTATTTTTAAAGTAACTACCCAATTTATGTTACGCAATCGACACAAATATGTGTTTCATTTTAGGAATATTGGGTATGAGTTTATAAACTGCTCATACACTAATGTTGTAGTCCAAAGCACTTCATGCCTCGAACTTAATGATGAGGGGGTAATACACATGATCCGCCGGAAAAGAACATGCTGGACAGCCATACTGATGGTCTGCGTCCTGCTCATAAGCGGATGCTCCATCTGGCCCGGACAGGACGATTCAGCGAACAACAAAAAGGTAGCGCTTACATTATGGTACTGGAATCGTTCCATCGATGATAAGTTGATTGCCAGGGCTAAGGAAAAGTTCCCCAATATCGAACTGACAGCTCAGAAAATCGGCGGTGATTTCAAAGCAAAACTCAAAACAACACTCGCTGCACGCTCAGGTGAACCAGATATTGTAGCATTGAACGACTGGATCATGGAGCTATTCCCCAGTGAGGACCGTTTCTATAATCTGTATGATCTCGGTGCAGGAGATATTGAAGACCAATATCTGCCGTGGAAATGGAAGCAAGGCGTTACGCCAAGTGGACAGATGATTGGTTTCCCGATGGATACGGGGCCAACAGCACTCTTCTACCGAGAAGATCTGTTCAAGGAGGCCGGGTTGCCATCTGATCCCGATGACGTTACACGCCAGATTAACAGTTGGGATGCATATGCCGCTGCCGGAGAACAGCTCAAGGAAAAATTCGGAGGCAAGGTTTTTCTAACCGACAATATTGCAACCGTTTACAATCAAGTCATATCGCAGTCTGCGGAGCGTTATTTCCGGCAGGACGGGTCCTTTATCGGCATGGATTCCCCTATTGTGGGCAAAAGCTGGGATACGGCCGTTGCTTTCAAAGAGAAGGGACTGCTAGCCAATGCAGATGGCTGGACTCCAAGCTGGAACGCCGCAATGAATAATGGTGAAATCGCCTCTTTCGTAGGTGCCGTCTGGATGAAACAAGTGCTTCAGGAGGCTGCTCCGGATACATCCGGGAAATGGCGGGTTGCTCGGGCACCAGGGGGAGATGGCAACAACGGGGGATCATTCCTGTCCATCCTGAAGTCGAGTGAACATCCTCAGGAAGCCTTCGAACTGGTTCGCTGGCTGCAAAGTCCCGAAAATCAGCTGGAGCAATATCAGACACTGAACCTGTTCCCTTCTGCACCAGGTGTATTTGATGACCCTGCCATGAAAGAAAAAGAACCTTTCTTCGGTGGACAGGCGACAGGGCCTGTATTTGCCGAATCGGCACAGGATGTGCCGGATGCTTTCTTTGGCGAAAGATACCCATCCGTACACAACATTATCACCCGACGGCTGAATGATGTCGCGAAGCAAAATGCCGATCCACAGCAGGTCTGGACAGATACAGTACACCGCGTCGAGCGGGAATTGCAGCGTTAACCTGAACAACGTGTGGTTTCGTTATCCGCAAAGGAGGAATTCATATGGCTGTAACTGAACCTCGTCTTACTCCCGATCCCGGAAATGCAAGACCTGATCTGGATCGGCAGAAGTCACTATGGGCGAGAATGTGGGAGCATCGTGCACTCTATGTTGCGATATCGCCGTTTTATATTCTGTTTGCGGTATTTGGGCTGTTCCCAATCGGATTCTCACTCTATCTGGCTTTTCATAAATGGGATGGCATCGGTGTCATGACGTTTAACGGACTCAACAATTTCAAATACATGCTGACCGATGCCGAGTTCTGGCAAGCCGTGGGCAACACGTTTATGATCTGGATCTATTCGACGATTCCGATGCTCTTCTTCGCCCTGATTATTGCCTTTTTGCTGCATGCACCATTTGTGAAGTTCCGTACCCTGTTTCGGGTCGGTTATTTTCTGCCAAACGTCACATCCATCGTGGCGGTAGCCATTATCTTCGGTGCTTTATTTGCCAACAATTATGGCTTTCTCAATTATCTGTTGCAGTCGGTCGGGCTACCGGTTGTGGAGTGGCTTAATGCACCATGGGGCATTAAAGTCGCAATCTCCTCCATGGTGGTCTGGCGCTGGACCGGATATAACGCCGTCATCTATCTGGCCGGGCTTCAGAGTATTCCGCAGACGTTATACGAAGCAGCCAAGATTGATGGCGCCTCAGCGATACAGTCCTTTTTCCGAATTACAATTCCGATGCTGCGTCCTGTGATCCTGTTTACGGTCATTACATCAACGATTGGCGGTATGCAGCTGTTCACCGAGCCACAAGTATTGGTAGGCAATGACGGTGGCGCAGGTGCAGCAGGCATGACGATTGTACTGTACCTCTACCGTGAATCCTTCATTAACAATTACTTCGGATATGGCGCTGCCGTTGGTTGGGGCATGTTCCTCATTATCGCCCTGTTCTCGATTGTGAACTGGAAGCTTGTTCAAGGCAAATCATCCTGATGTGATAAGGGGGAGCGCACATGGCGACCAAACACCTCAAATCGCTGGTGTTGTATACCGGTCTTATCGGGGGCATGCTCATATCCATGTTCCCGTTCTATTGGCTGATTGTAATGTCTACCCGGACAACGTCCGATATCTACAAGTTTCCACCCCAGCTCTGGTTCGGGGGCGAATTGTGGAATAATATTACGCGGGTGTTACAGCAGATTGACTTCTGGGGAGCTTTTCTGAATACGTTGTTTGTGTCGGGCCTCGTGACCATACTTGTACTGTTTTTTGACTCACTGGCGGGGTTTGCGTTTGCGAAGTTTGAATTTCCCGGCAAAAAGTGGCTCTTCATCTTGCTGCTTGCTACCATGATGGTACCTTCCCAGCTGTCGCTGGTGCCTTCCTTCGTGCTCATGGCTACGTTCGGCTGGGTCGGTTCCTTCAAAGCTCTCATTATTCCAGGCATGGTGAACGCCTTCGGTATCTTCTGGATTCGCCAGTATGCCACAGAGTCGATTCCGAACGATCTGCTGGATGCGGGCCGCATCGACGGCTGTAATTTCTTCCGACTCTATTGGAACGTAGCGCTGCCAATTCTGCGACCTGCCTTTGCTTTCCTCGGCGCGTTCACCTTTATCGGCGTATGGAATGATTATCTGTGGCCTTTGATCGTCCTGACGGATGAACGCAAGTATACGTTGCAGATTGCGTTGTCTCAATTAAACGGACTGTATAACACAGACTATGCAATGGTTATCGCTGGTACGTTGCTTGCCGTCATTCCACTCATCGTTATGTTCCTGTTCATCAGCCGTCAGTTTATTTCGGATATTGCCGCAGGGGCGGTGAAGGACTAAGATTGTGGCATTTTGATCCGTCCCTCAAGTCTGATATTCTTATCTATAGTTGAAATAACAGATGCCATATAAGTTGGATGAATAGCGCCACGTGCACGAAGGGACAGAAAGGGCCTGAAGAAATGGAGTTAAAAGCTTTCCAGAGGAAAGCTACTTCGAAAGCATATGCTTCGCATTTACGCGATCGGAAGGCTTTCTGTACCCGAAGTGTTAACGTGTAACAGCATTCTTTCACTTATATATTTAAGAAAGAGGGATGACAAAATGGCTTCTTCACCCTATATGATCGGCGTAGATATTGGCACGACCTCCACCAAGGCCGTCTTGTTCGAACAGAATGGAACCATTGTGGCTCAAGGCAGTGCCGATTATCCGCTGCACACCCCCACACCTGCGATTGCGGAGCAGGATGCGGAAGATATTTTCAAAGCAGTCATCGAGTCCGTTAAACAAGCCACTTCCAAAGCGGGAGTGAAGCCAGAGGACATCCTGTTTGTATCCTTCAGTTCGGCCATGCACAGCATTCTGCCAGTCGATCAACAGGGCACACCGCTGATGCGGGCCATGACTTGGGCAGATAATCGCAGTGCAGAGTGGACGGAAGTACTCAAATCGGAGATGAATGGTCACGAAATCTATCTGAGAACAGGTACGCCGATTCATCCGATGTCCCCTCTCACCAAGATCATGTGGCTCACCCGGGATCAGCCTGAATTGTTCAGACAGACGCACAAATTCATATCCATGAAAGAATATGTTTTCTATAAATTATTTTCTGAATACGTCATTGATCACTCCATGGCCTCCGCCACCGGACTCATGAATCTGGAGAAACTCGACTGGGATGCAGAAGCACTGCATGTGGCGGGCATTACGCCGGAACACTTGTCCCGATTGGTCCCAACCACACATGTGCTGAAACATGGATTGCACCCGGAGTACGCCAAGGAGATGGGCATTGCGTTCACCACACCGTTTGTTATCGGGGCCAGTGATGGTGTGCTCTCCAATCTGGGCGTGAACGCCATTGATCCAGGCGTCGTGGCCGTGACCATTGGTACCAGTGGAGCGATTCGTACAGTCGTAGATAAACCGGTGACCGATCCAAAAGGACGTTTCTTCTGTTATGCGCTCACGGAGGATGCCTGGGTCATTGGCGGACCGGTGAACAATGGCGGTGTTATTTTCCGCTGGATTCGGGACGAGTTTGCAGCTTCCGAGGTGGAGACTGCGAAACGACTTGGCATCGATCCATATGAAGTGCTCACTCGTGTCGCAGAAAACGTACCTCCGGGTTCGGAAGGTCTCTTGTTCCATCCGTATATGACAGGTGAGCGGGCTCCGCTCTGGAATCCCAATGCACGGGGTTCGTTTTTCGGCCTGACGCTACATCATAAGAAGGAACATATGATTCGCGCTGCGCTCGAAGGTGTGTTGTTTAACCTGTACACGGTCATGCTGGCGATCGAAGAAAAGATTGGCCGACCGAAAAAAATCCAGGCCACAGGCGGCTTCGCCCGCTCTGAGTTGTGGCGCCAGATGATGGCCGATATTTTCGATCAGGATGTCATCATCCCCGAAAGTATCGAAAGCTCCTGTCTCGGCGCAGCCGTACTGGGCTTGTACGCCCTTGGCCGCATCGATTCCCTAAGTGCCGTCTCCGGCATGATCGGATCAACACATCGGCACCAGCCGAACCCGGACAGTGTCCGCGTTTATCGGGAGTTGCTCCCGATCTTCATCCGCATCTCCCGTAAGTTTGAAGAAGAGTATGCGGATATCGCTGCTTTTCAGAATAAGACGATGCAAGGGTAGGGAAGGCGTGGGACGGCATGCAGGATAACCAGAGAACGGGACGGTGTGAGGGCTAGAAGGTTAAAAGCCTAGGATGTTGCAACACGTTGGACGGTCAAAAGTTGAGCATGGAATAGCTAACGAATCGTAGACGTCTTATATGAAGCTTTTAGCATGTTTTCAAAATCTAACGAACCTGAGCCACCTTATATCGGCTTACATGGGCACAAAACTGCTCTAGAACCTAATATGTAGCCTATTAACGTGTCTGTGGTTCGTTAGAAAATTACTTTTGCCAGTTACCCTCCAATAGCATGTGTACAGTTCGTTAGAATTAATACGAGATGCCGTAAGTTAAAGAGACCCACCCCGCCATGGTTATGTCCATATGGGAATGGGCTTTTTTTCATGCACAGACTATATAAACTCTATTTAGATTGGATCAAATTTATCTCTCATCATACTTGGAGCTTCCCTTTATGTTCTATTAAAGTATCCAGGGGCCGCCACAGCAACCGTCCTAAAATAGAAAAACCTCTTTTCCAGTTCCTGATTCTCTGGCGTAAACTCTGTCAGAAACTCAACTGAATTCATCATTTCTTCGGTCATCACGCTAGGTCTCCACAAAGCCAATTGGATGTCTTTGAAAATAAAAGAAAATCCCAACTCCGCATCGATGTCTCGAGTATATGGTGTCTTACTATCTATTAGCTTAACGAGATCATCAGCCTTTGTTCGAAAAACATCAATATTATCATATGTAAGGACAACATCAGATTCATCAGGTGGATAATCGTGTGGATTAGTTACTTCAATGAAATAGAGTTTATGTTCCGAATCATACTCCATTTGGTTGTAGAGCTGACTAATCTCCGGGGTGATGCACTCAATAATCTCTTCTACCTCTGATTTACTCATTCCCAACTTAAATGGTCCAATACCGACCATCGGTATGACCTCTAAAGGTTCCATGACGTTTCGGTTCCCAACTTCGTTCATGTAGTTCACTCCTCTTTATTCCAACAAATAAGAATTATAACGTTCATCCCTTTATTCTAATCCTACCCTAAAAAGAATGATTGAGCATGTTGGGTATAACAAAACCCCACAGCATGAAAAAGCGGTGGAGTTAAGGTTTCCTATCTTTTATTGATTCAGATTTCTAACAACTATAGAACTGAAATCCTAGATTTTAATTACTGATTATACTTGCTGAACGCATTCTGGTCGGCCTGTACATTCTCCAGATACACAATCTGTCCCGCATCATTTACACGTGCGATATCAATGCCTGCTTTGGCATATACCGTTCCGTCTGCCGCTTGTCCGCATACCGCCCAGTTCGTTTGGTAGCTGCCGTCAGGCTGTTGCACCCACGCGTCCCACATATGTTTTACATCCTTATTGTACTCGTAGAAAGCTTTCATAAAACCGTCGAATCCCGTTCGGCTGGTGCCGTTAAGTACAATCTCTGCGTCCGGTGTAAACAGAGACAATAAGTCCTGCATGGCGCGCTCGTCTGTACGTGAAGCATCAAATAAACGGAAATAGTTGTTCAACAGTGTAGTGGTACTCATAGTACTCATTTATATTCCTCCTAGAATAAAAAGCCGTTTTCCAATCTTTCAGTTCGAATATTTTCGAACTAATTGAAAAGAAATGTATCATACTTCTTATACTGCCTGCAAGAAATATATAAGTTGAGACCGACTTTTACACTAACACGGAGAGTGCAGAACCAATCTGAAGAAGCGAAGCGTGCGCTTAAAGCTTTCTGAAAGAAAGCTACATCGGAAGCATACACTATCACCGGATTTTTCCCTTGGACCAAGGGAATAAAGAAAATCTGGGGATAAGAGCGATCGAAAGATGGTACCGCAATCGGAGTAAACAAGTGTAATAGTTACAGTTCAACTTCTATAGTTCGATATTTTTCAAACATTGAAAGAGAAAGCCGAATATGCTAACGTCATAGATATGAGAACTCCAACGATACCTATGGCTTCGGAACTGAAGCTGACCACGGTCTGCAATGCATTGGGCGATCCGATCCGCATGAAAATTGCACACTGTCTGGCCAGTTCTGGCGAGAAAAACTGCTCCGCCTTCGAAGTTGACCATATTTCCAAATCCACGTTGTCCCATCACATCAAAATTTTACGTGAAGCTGGCGTGATCCAGCCACGCATTGAAGGTAAACAGCACTTTTATTCCCTACGAAAGGAAGAATTAAACGTACGTTTTCCAGGCCTCGTCGACATGATTCTGAATACAAACGAGGAATACGTAACATAGGCCCTAGATAAATTGAATTAACCCTTTAGACAAGAACGTAGAGGGCAGAAATAACCTGAAGAAGCGGAGCTAAAAGCTTTCTGCAAGAAAGCTGCATCGTAAGCATACGCTATCACCAGAATTTCACCTTTTAAAAGTAAATCGAAAATTCGGGGGATAACAGCGATCGGAAGATTGTTCTGTCATCGAAGTGGCAAGGATAAAAACTCTTTAGTTCAAATCTTATAGATCAAAGCATCACATTCATCATAATTGCAATTCCCATAAAGGAGGCTAACCATATGGACAAAAAGGCAGCAAAGATACTGCTGAGCACCTTCTGGGGAGGTGGTGGCTGGAAAACAACCTCTCCACCCTTCTCTGGAGATGAATTTGAATATGCCAAAAGCAAAGGTGTCATGTTCGATCCACTCACGATCACGCATGACGAGATTGTCCAGCGTCTATACGACATGCATCAGGATGACTCGTTCAAGGAACGGGTGATTTCGGCATTTCTACATAGTCTGTCCACCAAAAAAGTCTATCTGCGCAGCGCATTATCCAGCTGGGCTTTAACATCGAACATGCCTTTACACACCTATGCGGAACGCCCTGCCCTTCACCCTAACACCAGTGCCTGTGGAGATTGTAACTTCCTGCGTTTGCAGTCAGACAAGGCATATTCCAATGTCGACTTAAACGTCCTTAATTTTGAACGGATTAAGTGGGGCGGCGTGCGTCACGGCTGGCTTATCTATTGCCTGATGGATCTGGAATTACTGCTTCAGGACAACGATGCGAACTATGAAGTAACCCCTGAAGACCAAGCCATCCTGGTCAACCTGCTTGAAGCAGCTCAGACGGAAGACCCCAAGGACAGTGCTCGCTCACTTGAGAAAAAGTGGAAGGATCTCTTCCCTTCCAGCAAACAGGAGCGGGATGCCCTGCTGGAAATCTGGGCTGCAGCAGGCATACTGGTTCCTGGAGATAAACCGCGAAAAGGCAAAGGTGGTTCCAGCGATTTCATCTTTGCAGCAACCTGGCAAGGTGATGATGGATATCATACAGAAGCCGTAAAACATTATTTCGGCTCCTATCTTCCTCACATGCAATAAAACCTGAACTTTTGCTCACCTTTGCGTACGTCTGGTTACAATAATGACATCGACAGATTTCCTGTTTAACTCGTATAATAAGGGGAAATTGGTAGATGGGAGTGAAACAAGCGAGTTTATGGTATACATACTGGCTTTTATAGTGTCTTTTGCTGTCGTGGTTCTGCTTATTCCACCGCTTGGTCGATTGGCTCACCGGCTCGATTTTGTGGACAAGCCTCGGGAAGATGTGGAGCGTAAGCTACACAGGCAACCTATCCCGCTCACGGCGAGTTACGCGATATTTACTGGATTTTTCCTGACATACATTGCTCTGACAAAAGAAATCACATGGGAAACAGCGGCTCTGGTCGCTGGTGGTATGCTTCTGCTAACGATTGGTACCGTCGACGACTGGTACAAAACAAAAGGCAAAGATTTTCCTGCCCTGCCCAAAATGCTCGTACAAGTCTCTGCGGCAGTACTCGTATTTGCTTCTGGCATTGCGTTCACCGGATTTGTGAATCCCTTCAACGCGGAATATGTCATGCTTCCGATCTGGCTGCAATTCATTCTCACGATCCTGTGGATCTTCGGGGTGACAACAGTCATCAACTTCTCGGACGGCATGGACGGACTGGCTGGCGGGTTATCGGCCATCTCGGCAATTACCCTGTTCATCGTGGCGCTTGCCAAAGGTCAAAGTGATTCCGCACTCATGTCGATCATTCTAGTCGGTGTAACGATTGGTTATCTGAAGTACAACAAAGCTCCTGCCAAAGTGTTCATGGGTGATGCAGGCGCTACGTTCCTTGGCTTCATTCTGGCGGTTATCGCTCTGGATGGTGCATTCAAACAAGCAACCATGTTGTCCATCTTCATTCCGATTCTGGCGCTGGGTGTACCGATCTTCGACAACATCTTTGTCGTTATCAAACGTTTCATTCAAGGTAAAGCGATCTATCAGGCCGATGCAAGTCAAGCTCATTATCGGTTGCTGCGTGCCGGATTGAATCAAAATCAGGTGGTGGGTGTGCTGTATCTAGTCAGCACATGTCTGTGTCTATCCTCCATTATTCTGATGTTAGTGGAGTTATAAAACCAAAATAACGATGAAAATAATAGAAGCCACCTTCATTGCGTTGAGGGTGGCTTTCTTATGATGTTTTTTGGATCGCTTGCCTTTTTTTCTTTTCAGTTAAAGCGGAGTGATTCTAACTTACGATTTAACAGCCCCTGCCATAGCACCTCCAACAATGAAACGTTGCAAAGCAACGTACAGGACAACCAGTGGCAAGGTAACAATCAGAATGCCACACGCGAGCAGCGGCCAGTTGTTCATGTACTGTCCATAAAATGTAAAGAGTCCTTTGGTTACCGGCTGATAATTCGGATCAGATAAATAAATGGTCGGCCCGATAATATCGTTCCATACACCAATCGCGGTAAGAATAATACCTGTTGCCAGGATTGGTTTCATTAACGGAACAAGGATGGTGAACAGATACCTTGTATACCCGCACCCGTCCATGGCAGAGGCCTCATCCAGTTCACGCGATATTGATTTGATATAACCCACAAACATGAGAAAGGCAATGCCCGTACCTGTCGTCTTCAATAAGATGTAACCGATTTGGGTGTTGTAAAGACCCAGATTATTGATCAGGGAAAACTGCGGAATGAGCGGGTTGGGAAGGTACATGGAAATTAGAAAGAAAATATAAATGAGTGTGCTGAATTTAACATATCTGCGTGCGAGCGGGAATGCAGCAAATATAGATAAAATCAACGTCAGCAGGGTGGACATCCCTGTATAGAGCACACTGTTCCACATATACTGAGAGAAGTTCCCTTTGTTCCATGCTTCGGAAAAGTTCTCAAGCCGGATCCCTTCAGTAAGAGCTACAGGATCGAGCAGATACTCTGTCTGTGTCTTCATGGATACATTGAACAGATAGAATAGAGGGAAAACGTACAACGCAAGCATGAGCAGAACGATAACGTAGCTGACCATTCTGGACGTTTGGCTCTGTTTCATTACGCTTCCACCTCTCTTCTGCGAAGGTAAAATAAAGCGACCATCGATATGGTAAATACAAAGAGGAACTGAATCATCGCCACAGCAGAAGCCAAACCGTAATCAGCCGTTCCTGTGCCAAATGCCGTAGCATAAACATCAAACGCAAGCGTCGTTGTATTGAACTTGCCGCCTGTAAGTACATAGATAATATCAAAGGTTTGCAATGCCCCTATGATAGACAAGAGCATGTTAACCGTGAATGCAGGAGCAATCATGGGGAATGTAATGTTCGTAAATGCTTTCCATCCCGAAGCACCATCCATGTAACCCGCCTCATACAGATCGCTCGGAATAGACTGCAGACCTGCAAGAAAAATCGTCATGGAGTAACCCATGTACATCCAGATTTGAACAAAAATAATCAATTCGAAGGCAATATTATAATCGCCAAAAAAGTTGGAACTGGTACCCAAGAAATTCAGAAAGGACTGGGCTGGTCCGCCCAGCGGATTTGCAACGAGTTGCCAAATGAGTCCAGACACAGTAACCCCCAGCACCACTGGCAAAAAGAATACCGCGCGATATAATTTATCGCCTCTAAGCTTTTTATTGATCAAAATCGCTATAAACAAACCCACTGCATTTTGTATGATCACAACAGCAAACGCAAAGTATAAGGATCGCCCAATAGCATCCATTCGGTCTCCAGCATTGGATGCACCAAAAAATGTTTTATAGTTTTCAAAGCCGATAAAGCTCCATTCCTGGCCCCGAACACCAGTAGCATCTGTAAACGAAAACAGTATCGTCACAAGTGATGGACCGAAGCCAAACACGACATAAAGTAACAACGGAATGCTCAAATACAGATAAGGAATAAGTCTTGCCTTACCTTTCCCAAACGGATACATCGTCCTCACACCTTTCATGGGGTAAAACTAAGACATAAGAAAACCGGAATAACAGCCTTGTCTGGCCTGAAGGCTCAGACCCGAGCGCTATTCCGGCGCATGCGGCCAACTTGTGCCATGAATATGAATGATTATGAATTACTTTGGAGCAGCAGCATCCCAGTCCGCTTGGGATTTACCTGCAAGCTCTTCCGGTGTTGCAATCGGTCCGGCTGGCTTGAGCATCTCTGCGTGAACGCTGGCCTCCGAAATGTACTGTCCTACATTCTGACGGTTAATGAACAACTGATCCCAAGATAGTTTAAAGTCCTCCAGGTAAGGCTGAATGCCTTGGATAAACTCACTTGTCATCTCCACATCAGGCTGTGTAGGCAGGAAGCCGGCTGCATTCACAAATTCCGTGTAGTTCTCTTTCTCCGATAACATATCAAGCCATTTCATTGCGTAATCCTTGTTCGGTGAGTTATCCACCACCATCCAGGTCATATCGTATTTACCCGCCAGATTTTTGTTCTTGGCTGCATCATTGCTACCTGGAATTGGGAAATATCCAAACTTCAGATCAGGGTTGGCCGTTTGAATTGTTGTTGCATCCCAAGTGCCGTCAGCAATCATAGCCACCTTGCCTGTAGCGAACAAACTGGGCAATGTTCCGTAGTCAATACCCATGAAACCAGGCATTGCATTGTTCATCAGATCCTGAGATTTCTGCAAGACTTCAAGTTGAACCGGATCAGTCAGCTTGGTTTCACCAGTCCATAGACCTTTGATATAAGCAAGCTGATCTTCATGAATAGAGGCCTGAAGCCCTTGCACCGCAAGACCTATTGGCCATACATCTTTACCCGCCAGACCCAGCGCTTCGACACCATTGTCTTTGAACACTTTGATAACATGTTGCAATTCATCCCAGGTTGTAGGGATTTCCAGATTATATTTTGCGAAGAGTTCCTTATTGTAGAACAGTCCTGTGAATGCCACCTTGCCCATGTTTACACCGTACACCTTATCGTTATACGTCATTGCGTTCTGTACATCCGCTTCATTGTAGTTTTTGATAAAAGATTGATCAGACAGATCACTGATTAACCCGGCATCGATCCATTGCTTCCACATCGGATCAGCAGCACCACTGGACCATTCCTGCGGAGCGCCTACAAAGCTTGATTTGAGTGGAATGATATCTACGTCCCCATTACTTCCGGCGTTCATCCGTGTTTGCATCAACTGATCGTATGTCGCGTCTGCCGGAACCGTAGTATATTCCACCTTTACGTCCGGATATTTCGCTTCAAATTTCGTATTAAACTCTTTGATGTAGTT
Organism: Paenibacillus sp. BGI2013; assembly: GCF_002843485.1. NCBI lineage: Bacteria > Bacillati > Bacillota > Bacilli > Caryophanales > Paenibacillaceae > Paenibacillus > Paenibacillus sp. BGI2013. Next base: position 428,567 of record NZ_PJFA01000002.1, on the reverse strand, counting down.
GTTAATATTCTCTTGCTGCCAGTGAATGATCTTCAAGGTAACTTTTTTGCTGCTGTCTGTAGCCTGAGTTCCTTCTGATTCCGAAGAGCTGTTACTACAAGCGGCGAGCACACATAATAAAACGGTTACAAGTACAATGGTTAAAGTCATTTTCTTCATTTTCGTTGTCCCCCAAATTTTTGAATTAAATCTACGAAATCAGTTTCGTTAATTCCACCCTTATTATGACTTCAGATCTTTATTTTGTAAATAGTCATTTTGTTTTTTTGATTTCCATGCTTTAACACGCTTGATAAAAGCTTTATTTATTGCTGTATACGTTGAAATCAAGGTACCCTTTACGATAGTTACGAAACACAGCACATGACATAATTTCATTTAAGCCCCAGACAACCCGGCATTCCTTTAAATGGACTCAAAATCTGTAAAATAATTAAGATTACGAGCTAAAATTCGTCCTTATTTTCGCGACAAACCTCCTTGATCACTTCAAACCTATGGATGCATATCATTTCAAGTGTGAAACCCTCTCTCTGCTGTTGACTCTCCGGTCTATGTAGCATAGAATACTTGCAAGAAAGCGAAAAAACCGATACAGCCCCAGTTTACGAAACCAGTTTAGGAATCCGAGGGATGTTTATGAATATCAAAACGATAGCGAGTTTAGCCGGCGTGTCTGTAGCCACGGTGTCCAAGATTATTAATAACTATCCAGATATTAGCGAGGAAACGCGCCAGCGAGTGCTTAAAATTATGGAAGAGACAGGCTATCGTCCATCTTCTTCAGCCAAAACACTGGCAACCAAAAAATCCAGCCTCGTTGGCGTTGTGTTTGCAGGGAAGCTGAACGTGGATTTCAGCCACCCTTTCTTCGTACAGGTTATCAATGCGTTTAAGAAACAAATTGGCTTGCTTGGATACGATCTACTCTTCTTCTCGAATGAGAAGTTTCTGGATCAGGGTGAGGACTACTTGGCGAGATCCAAGTATTTTCAAGTGGATGGCTGTATTATTATTGCGGGGGATGAGGTCGAGAGCAGCATATTCGACCTGGATGCCAGCCCGATTCCTTGTATCGGAATAGATATCGAGCTAACAGGACAAAGCTCCTGTTACATCATGTCCGATAACGATAAGATCTCAACCAAAGTTGTAGAACAATTTTATATGAACGGTTATCGAGATGTTGGTTTTATCGGGCTGGAGCGCGCCTCTCTTGTGATGCAACAGAGAGAGATGGCTTTCAAACGTTCACTAAATCAGTTTAGTCTTGATGAAAAGCCCGAGTGGGTTGTATACAGCAAAGATTATGCCGCAGCGGATGGATACGAAGCGGCCAAGAAAATGCTCGCCTGCAAGACTCTGCCACGTGCCGTGTTTGCAGCCACAGATCTACTTGCCTTTGGAGCTATTCGCGCCTTTAAGGAAGTGGGGTTACGCATTCCAGAAGATATAGCTGTGACAGGTTGTGACGACATCGAAGCCTGCCGTTATACCGATCCACCGCTAACAACCGTCAAGCAGGATACGGACAAAATTGGACGCCTTGCTGCCATGATTCTGTTTGATCTGATGAACAAACAAATGGATAATCGTTGCATTAAAGTAGAGCCGGAACTGGTTGTGCGTCAATCCTGTGGCACAGCCATGCTGCTGGCACAGGAAATCTGAGCGTTAAGTCCTTGGGACTGGCTGCTGCAGATCAATTCACATCATAGACATAGCGATTTTTCATAAAACTCCACATCAAGAAACGAAAAGGGGATGTCCCATAAGTCATGAATATGACAAGTGACATCCCTTGTTTGTGTTATTTGTTTTAATGTACCTGAGACACGCTATCCGCTCCCATTTGCCGAGAAAGTTCCTGCTATCTGGAAGCGGCAGTAGGCAGCTTGCCCTCTACTGTCTGCAAGTCAGACCATCCGGGTCGATCAAGTTCGATGAGACGGCGGTATCGCTCTTCCCCAGCCAGCAATTGTTCGTGAGAACCCTGCATGGCAATTTTTCCATTTTCCATAAAAATAAGTTCGTCCATCTGTTCCGCACCAATCAGGTGATGGGTGACCCAGATCATCGTTTTGCCTTGCAAGCTACCCAGGATAGTCCGCATCAGTTCGCGTTCCGTCACCGGATCAAGCCCTACGGTTGGTTCATCCAATATAATAACAGGTGTCTCCCGAAGCAGTACCCGGGCCAGAGCGATCCGTTGCCTTTCCCCACCGGAGAAACGCAGGCCCGTCTCCAGCATTGGCGTATCATATCCCTGCGGCAAAGATTCGATTAGACCGGATAACCCTACTTGGGCGGCCACCTGACGAATCTCCTCATCCGTTGCATGTGGACGACCAATCCGCAAATTATTGGCTACCGTGGTGTCGAACAGGTGTGGGCTCTGATTCAGTACTGCGATGACATCAGTGACACTCTCACCCAAGGTCTGCACAGGCATATTATTGATCAGAACTTTCCCCGCAGATGGAAGCAATGCCCCCTGAATCAGTTTCAACAAGGTTGATTTGCCGCCGCCGCTTCGTCCAAGAATAGCTAATCGTTTGCCTTGTGGCAGATGAAGGGATACGTCCTGTACGGCGTAGGAATCATCCGCTGCATAACGATAACTTACGAGATTAATCTCGATGTCTGCTCTGAGTTTGGGTGGAATGCGAAGACGAATTCGTCTGTCCGGGATAACATTCGCAGCTGGCAAGGACTCCGATGTCTGTCCGGCCATCACATTGCCGTTTTTCACTACAGAGATCGATTCGCCCGTTCCATCCGCATCACCGACTCCATTCTGCACCGGAAGATAACCTTTCCTTTCCAGCTGTTTCAAGCGATCCAGCGACTCCCGATACTGTGGAAGATGCTCCACCGCATCCCCTACAGGCAGAAGTGTTTCCGTGAGCGGGAATAACACCAGCACAAAAGCAGCAATCATCACGGCAGGCAATTGTCCAATAGCAGCGGCATTTCCGGCCCATAACGTAACCGATACCACCAGCAGGCCAATGACAAACTGAGCCATCAGATCACGCCAGCGTGTCCAACGCCGCAACTTGCGACGAACTGTGTCGACCTGTTCTTCTGCCTCTTCCTGCTGCTGAACAAACTCTGCCGCTCGTCCACTTGCAAGCCAATCTCCCAGTCCAAGTACACCGTCGGTCAGACGGGTATACAACCTGCTGTTTTCCTTTTTCAGCCGTACACGCCATTTCCACGTCACTTTCAGGGAGATCGCAGGTAACACGGCAACGAGAAATAACATATACAAGCCCATCCACACCGCAAATCCCAGATCAACACTGCCAAAGGCAATCATAGCCCCACCGTACATCACGAGCGCGGTAACGGCGGGGAAGACTGTACGCAGATAGATATCCTGCAGCCGCTCCACATCATCGGCGAGTGCTCCAAGTACATCCCCGGTCTGCATACGAGAACGCAGGAACAGGGCCTGCGGCTCCAGAATGCGATATAACTTCACCCGCTGATCGGCCAATACCCGCAGTACGGCATCATGTCCTGCCAATCGCTCGATATATCGAAACACGGCGCGGAATATCCCAAATGCACGTACACCAACAATAGGTACATACACCATCAGAATATTTTCAGGACGCAGCGCAGACTTGGAGATCAGAAATCCGGAGGTGAACAGTAGCAGTACCGCACACAAGGCAGCACATGTACCCAGCGCAATAACTGCGATGAATCTCCAGCGGTACTGTGCCACATACGGAGCAATCCAGCTATTTTTTTCTTTTCCGTTACGGACGGTCTCCATATGCTCATATCCGGACTTCATTTTATATCGCCTCCATCTGGGCCTGAATCATCTGATAATATACGCCTTGTCGTGCCAGTAACTCCTGATGTGTTCCCGTCTCTGCCACTGTGCCGCCATCCATGACAATAATCCGATCCATATGCGGCATCCAATGCAGACGATGGGTAGCCAAAAATACAAGTTTTCCTTCAAATAGCGGCAGCATCGTCTGTTTCAGTTCATACTCTGTCTCTACATCGAGATGAGCTGTCGGTTCATCAAGCAACAGGATGTTTCGTTTACTAAGCAAGGCCCTTGCCAGCGCCACGCGTTGCTCCTGCCCACCACTGAGCTGTCTGCCGCCAGCCCCAATAGGCTCATGCAGCCCACCAGATAATGAAGACAGTAGTTTGGTTAATCCAGCTGCGCTAATGGCCTTGGCCACTTCCGCATCCGAAGCCTCCGGCATGTAGAAACGAACGTTATCCGCCAGACTTCCGCTGAAGATATACGGATGCTGCGGGATAGCTGCCGTCTGTCTTCGCCAGGATTCAAGCATATCCTGTGTCACAGGCTGTCCGTTGGCTAATACTTGGCCTGAAGTAGGAAGCTGAAATCCAGCCAATACATCAATCAACGTGGACTTGCCTGCTCCGCTGGTGCCAATAATACCGATTTTGCCAAGACCCGTGATCTGAAATGTGACATCCTTTAGCGAATAAGGACCTTCATCATCGTGTCGTACCTGTACATCCGTTAGAGCCAATCTACTATTCTCATTCCAAGAGAACACCGAGGAAGAGGAAGAAACAAGCTCAGGAGTAGTAGAAGCAGAAGCAGGAGCAAGATGCCCCGCAGCCGCTTTATCATTCAACACGACACTTATGGTCGAAGTAGCGGCTTTCCTTTTACCCAAAGACAATGATGCAGATCCCGTCCCATCCTCTGCCATGTCCGCATGCGCAACAACATTTGCATAGGCTTCTTTTTGTTTCTGTTCAGCAGCTTTCCCCCGTTCAATCACTTGGTTGATAGCCGCTCCAGCTTCCTTACCGTCCAATGTGGCATGATAATCAGCGCCTAGCATACGTACAGGCAGGAAATATTCGGGTGCCAGAATCAGTACCGTCAACGCAGGGCCAAGCAGCATATGCCCTTCCGTCAGACGTAATCCCAGACCAACCGCCACGGAAGCAACGGACAGCATGGTGAAGAAATCGAGTGCAAACGAAGAAAGAAAAGCCATGCGCAGAGTAGACATCGTTGCTTTCCGATACCGCTGACTGACCCGCAGAATGGACCCTTCATGTGTTTTGCTCTGTCCCAATGTTTTTAGCGTTTCTAGTCCACGCAAGGTATCAACAAAATGGTTAGCGAGTGCTTTGTAAGATCTGAATTGTCCGTCTATCTTACGCTGAGCTGCGAGGCCAATCAGAATCATGAATACGATCAGGATTGGGAGTGTCAGCATCAGAATAACCCCGGACATCAGATCCAGCTTGAACACATACAGCAAAATGACGATGGGTGTGAATCCTATGCCCAGCATGCGAGGAATAAATAGTTCCAGATACGTCTTGTATTGAGCTGTTCCCTCACGTGCCAGTGTAACCAGATGTCCTGTGCCCTCCGTCTTGGCATAACGCGGCCCAAGTCTGAACCACTGCTCCACCATCTGTCTACGCAGATCAGTCCCTGTCTTCTCCGCATATCGTGAAGTCACGAGTTGTAACCAGAAGGATAGGGCGTAGCGGGCGGCAAAAGCAGCCAGGAACAGCAGCAGTACAGGATACTGCTCCGTTACGGATGAACCTTCAAATAATGCCGTTATGGCCTGTGCTAGCCATTTAGCCTGCATAATGATCGTCATCGCCTGTAGCATCACCAGCGCTGAGGCCAGCGCAAGTACCGGCCGGATGCCCGGCAGCTTCATCAGCCCCCGTCCCATATCAGTACTCCAGGTGGTGCTGCTCGTTCAGACGTTTGCGGAAGATATAATAACTCCAGATCTGATACCCAAGAACAAACGGCAGCAATGTGCAAGCTACAATGGTCATTACTTTCAATGAATACGCACCCGATGCGGCATTGTATACAGTCAGGTCATACGCCGCCCCAAAGGAACTCACCATCACTCTTGGGAACAGTCCGATAAATACCGAGGCAAAGGCAATTGCAATCACTGCACCTGTCATACCAAAAGCCCAGCCTTCACGCTTCTGACGAACAAAGTATGCCGCAAGTGCAAGCGAAACTGCGCCAAGTACAACCATGATCCAAAGAGCCCAGCCTCGTACGGCGAACACATCCGTCATGAAATACGTCATTAACGCGTAAACAGCGAGTAGTGCAGCCAGCGGCAGCATCAATTTTTGCGCTGTCTTCAAGGCACGCTCTCTGAGATCACCTACTGTTCGTAGTGATGCAAACAGCAATCCATGAACCAGACACAGCAGGGTTACACTCAAGCCACCAATCACGGTGTACGGATTAACAATATCGAGGAATCCTGCACGCAACTGCATCTCCCCATCAATGGGCAGACCTTTCATCAATGTGGCAAAGACCACGCCGAACAGGAAAGGCAACAGCGCGCTGGAGACAACAATGATGATGTCCCATGTTTTGCGCCAGCGCTGCTGTTTCATTTTACTGCGGAATTCGAAAGCAACTCCGCGGCCAATCAAGGCGAGTAACACCACCACAAGTGGCAGGTAAAAACCACTGAACAACGTGGCATACCAGTGCGGGAAGGCAGCAAACATCGCGCCCCCTGCCGTAATCAGCCATACTTCATTACCATCCCAGAACGGACCGATTGAGTTAATCAGGGTCCGGCGTTCACGATCTGTTTTGGCAATAATGCCTGTAGACATCCCCACACCAAAATCAAAACCTTCCAAAAAGAAGAAACCAACAAACAATACGGCAATCAGCAAAAACCACAACTCACTTAGTGACAACGGAATAACCTCCATCCACGCCGAACGGATCGGCCGATTCATCGTGATCTTCTGGCTTCTCGACCGCAAACGGTCCTGCTTTGATCTCACGTACGAACAGGTATACCATCACGATTCCGAGAACCGTATACGCAGCGGTAAAAGCGATGGTCGAGAACAGGATCGTTCCTGCGGATACGTTCGGCGAGACCCCGGCTTCGGTTGTCATATAGCCAAATACTGTCCATGGCTGTCTTCCTACCTCGGTCATAATCCAACCTGACGTATTGGCGATAAACGGCAGGGAGATGGCGAACACCATCAGATGCATAAACCACTTTCCAGCGACCTCCAGCTTCTTACGCATGGCTAGGAACGTACCGTATAGCGCCAATGCAATCATTAAACCACCCGCTGCGATCATAATGCGGAAACTCCAGAATGTTGTCCGTACCGGCGGGATGTAGTCCCCCGGTCCATACGTCTGTTCATACTCAGCTTGAAGCTCCTTCATACCTTTGACACTACCGGAGAACTTGCTGTAGGACAGATAACTGAGCAATCCAGGGATTTTGATCTCACCCGTACTCTCCTGTTTATCCGGGTCAATAAAAGCGACCACCGTCCATGGTGCCGGATCTTCTGTCGTTGTCCATGTGCCCTCACTGGCTGCCATCTTCATCGGCTGTGTCTCCACCAGATATTGCGCCTGGAAGTGTCCGGAGAAAGCTACACCAAATGAAGAAACAAGAGCGATAATGATCGCGATATTAAACGATTTGCGGAAGATCTCCACATCCTGCTTCTTCATCAATTTGTAGGCACTGATCCCGGTTACAACGAAGGCTCCTGTCATCAATGCCCCAAAGATTGTATGTGGGAACTCGACGAGCAACTGACCATTCGTGATGAGTGCAAAGAAATCATTCATCTCGGCTCGGCCGTTGTTAATCTCAAACCCAACAGGATGTTGCATAAATGAATTGGCTGCCAGAATCCACAGCGCGGACAGGAATGTGCCGACAAACACCAGCCAGATGCAGGCTAGATGCACTTTTTTGGACAAACGATCCCATCCGAATATCCACAATCCAATAAATGTAGACTCCATAAAAAACGCCAGTAGCGCTTCAATAGCCAGTGGCGCACCGAACACGTCTCCGACAAATCGGGAGTACTCGGACCAGTTCATACCAAACTGGAACTCTTGCAAAATACCTGTGACTACCCCGACGGCAAAGTTAATCAGGAACAGCTTGCCCCAGAACTTCGCCATCGTTTTGTAGATTTCCTTACCCTTAACAACGTACAACGTCTCCATAATCGCAACCAACAGTACTAGACCGATGGATAGCGGGACAAAAAAGAAATGGAAAATCGTTGTAAGTGCATATTGGATACGCGATAACATAATCGGATCCATACCGTTACCCCTTCTTTCTGTTCACTTCGCAGTATGCGTATTTGGCATTGAAGCTGCACCTTCGCTGTCTGTCCGCCAAATACGTTGATGAACGTATTGTGCCAGATTACCTATTTTATACATGTGAGAATTATCACAATCTTCCTCTCTAGAGCAAAAAAAAGTGATCCTGGTCACACAAAAGATAAAATTCAGCCTTTTATCACAGCTTGCCAACTTCATCTATTCATGGAAGATACTCATGTTTGGGACGGAATGCCCATATGTTAGTCTCAGGCATATCATGCGAAGTACCGTGAGGGCTTTACATATGAAGTGAAAGCATGAAACACATGCAGAGCGAATGACGCTCCATATTACAGTCAAGGTGAGGTGAACTATTCATGGAAAAACCTGCACCACTACCAGGTGAAGACACCGAAGCCAGCCTGGATAAGGCCAGTACAACACTGCCCCCTGTCCGGTATGTTCTCTTCCCTCGCAAAGGAGGCTGGTCATCCTTTCCCTATCCCGATATTGCTGCACTGCTGTCGATCGAGGGAGAGGTCTACTATGTCAGCAGCCTGACGCAAACAGAAGATGTACCTCCGGTCATTACCATCATCTCCCTCCCTGAGGCTGAGCAGCTATTGCTGGAACCTCGCACCGTAGCCGTAGTCGCCCATCCCTACTGGCTAATGGCTACAGCTTCGCTGGAGCCTGAGCTATGTATTGCCCTGCTCCCTGAGCCTGCTGGAAACGAAGCAGAATCTCCGCTATGGGAGAGCAGTATTTCCAAACTGGTCGGCATCGCCGATCTGGTAGGCACATCCTCCGAAACACGTTATATGAAGCTGTTATTCCAAGGCGTACGTGCCATCTGGCTGGGCGGAGAAGACCCTGCACCTGCGGGTACGATGCAAAAGGATGATCTCGAAGTCCCTCTCCAGGACTACGAACTGCTCTTCTTGCATGCGCTGCGGCAGATCCTGTCAGGCACTCCAGATAGCGTCACCCTGCTTCAATGCAGTGTACGTGCCGACTTCTACCGTCAGTTGCGTGCCAAAGCAGGTGCACATGAGACGATATCCTTTTTGCTGGCAGCCTATGAGTACTTGCTTGAAGATCCGCGGGCCGTCCATTCGTTGCAAGAGGCCTTCACCCATGCGGTCATGAATGGTCGCAGTGATTGTGTAGTCTCCCACTATAGATTCCTGTCTGCCATTCATGCCCGGGCCGGACAGTTGGAGGACGCCCTGCGGGTGTACGGAATTAGTGCAGCCGATGAACAAGAACGGCATCATTATGAACAGCTCTGTCGCTGGTTTGAGGCAGGAGAAGATCAACTTGTACGAGCGGAACTACTCCGTATGAACGATGATTACGGAAACGCCCTGCGTATCCTGGACGAACTTGGCGGAGAAACGGCGAGACATTGGAAATTCCGCATTTACCAGGAGACTGGACGTGTGGAAGAAGCACTGGCTCTGGTGCATGCAGTCGATATTCAGGATGATGCCAGTCGCCGGGATTACCAGCAATTATCCGGCAGTGCGCTGGCACTGCGAGGGGAACGACACGGGGCAGTCCGACATTTCCTTGAGACAGCACTGGAGGATGAAGATGCGCTGGTCCGGATTGTCGAGCTGGAGCTGTTGGATCATGCTGTACAGCAATTGCTTGGGGAGGTGCCATGATGCTGGACCCAAAGAAGCGTAGACAACAGTTGAATGGACCAATGGTGCACAGGGATATCCGAACCGAAACCACTTACACGCCAACCGAAACAGTCGATCGAACACATACAGACGCATTGGAAAATGAAGATCACACCCCGGATCATGCACAACCAACGCAGGACATCCGAAGCCAAGTGCATCACTGGAATGATTCACAAGGTCAGGCAGAACAGAATGCTGCTGTAACACATGAGGAAACAAGTATATTCAAAGAACCCTTCTCCATTCGTCGGGTTCGCAAAAACAAAGGCAACAAGCTGACCGCCATGCTCCAGGTTCGCAATGAACGTGGCCGATACCTTGAAGAAGTATTGCATGATCTGAGTGAGTTCGTGGATGAGATCGTCATTGTGGACGATGCCAGCACAGACGGAACACCGGACATGTGCAAAACCTATCCAAAGGTGGTCCGTCTGGAGGTATTGGAGAAACCACTGTTCGCCGAGGAATGGCGACTTCGCAACACCTTGTGGCAAGCGGCTGCGGGAACATGTCCCGACTGGTTGCTTTCAGTTGATGCGGATGAGCTGTACAGCTCAGAGGCCAAGAAAGCCATACGCACTCTGATTAATCAGGAGTATGCGGACTGGTTTGCATTCCGATTCTACGATATGTGGGGTGGCCGGACCCACTACCGGGAAGATGATCTCTGGTCTCTGCACAAACGGCATACCGCTTCACTTGTACGGTATATGCCTGGATATCCTTATTTTTATCCACAACAGAATCATCATGTTCCCCGCCTCCCCTTGTCCTGCACGGTATTGCCTGGGGTCAGCACGGAATTGAAGGTTCAGCATCTCGGATGGGCAGGCAGTCTGGAGGACCGGGTTCGTAAATATTTGCGTTACAAGCGCATTGATCCTAGCGGTGAGTGGGGCAATCTTGCACACTACGAGTCTATTCTCGATCCGGAACCTCGGCTGATTCCCTGGAAGGAGGGACCGTGAGATGGGCGTGGTGAGTATTCTGACGCATAGTTTCACCGACGGGTACAACCGGGAATTCGGTCGTGTATTTGGTGGTGGACTGGAGCGATATATTCTGGATCTGTGCAGTGTCATCCGAGGACTCGGGCATATTCCCGAAGTTCATCAACTGTCCTATTTTGAAGCATTCCAGACTCGGACGGAGCAGATTGACGTATTTGGTTATTCGTACGACATGGATAATGTACCGGAAGCCTTTGACCGGATGGCAGCAGCAGCGCGCGGCCCAGTGATCTATGCCAGCTGTCTGTGGCAACCCATCACCTACAAACCCGGCAGTCTTGGCATCTGTCACGGCATTAACTGGGATCGTCCCGGACTGCCACTGGAGACCAAACAACAAGTCGCGGAACATATTCAACTGGCTCTGGATGGACTCGTGCGCATTGTATCCGTGGATTCTCACTTCCAGACCTTTTGCCGAGCTGCGTGCACCTATACCGATCCAAGGCAGGTTGTCCTGATTCCCAATGCAGTGGATACGTCCTATTTCACACCTGCCCCACCAACGCGAACCTTTGAGCAAGAACAGGAAGACGAATGGCTTGTCGCATGGAGGAATGATCTGGCAAGTCATGTAGAGAGTGCTGGTGCAGTTATATCAGGAGTGCAAGCTGTAGAAGGCAAGGATGGAACAAGTGGTGCTGGAGCGAACAGTGGTAAGGCTAACAGAGATGGAGGTGGAGATACAGATAGCGATCAAGAACGAGAGGGGAAAGAAACGGTAGATTTCCATTTACAGTTATCGAAACTGGAAGAAGTCGAAGCAGATGGCGTAACGTATAGGTTTGCTCATAATCACCGGAATTCAAAGGATTGGGCTACGGAGATTCTAGTAGAAGCAGATGCTGAGTATCAGGTTAATGGTCGGATTCAGGGACAGGTTGAAAAGAAAACTGTGGATGCCCGTATAACCTCTCCCCGCCCAATTCGCATTATCTATCCACGCCGCATCAGCATGGAACGGGGTATTATTCCAATGATGCTGGCAGCGGATAAACTACTTGGAGCCTTTCCAGATCTGGAGATTGAATTTGCCGGGGAACTGGTCGAAGGCAGCACGGTCGGGAGAGTCTTTCGTTACTGGCATCGTACTCATCCACATGCGGAGCGAATTAACCAGCGCACGTATGATTTCCGGGATATTCGGGAGGCCTACCATCAGGCAGATATCGCTGTGATTCCAACTGTGTTCTCGGAAGGCACCTCCTATGCCTGTCTGGAAGCGATGAGCTGTGGACTTCCGGTAATTGCCTCCAATGTTGGCGGATTGAATGATCTGATTCAGGATGGTTTTAATGGGCTACTGGTACCTCCTGGTGAGCAGGAACTAACCGCTGCACTGGTACGTCTTGTACAGGATCGGGCCGAGCGAGAACGACTGGGAATCTATGCGCGCGAGACTGCACTGTCCTATGATCTTGCCAGGTGGCGGAGCCGGTGGAGCACGGTGTTGGAATCTTTTTTGGCAGAGACAGGATTAAAGGAGGGAATTCGGGGATGATGGATACGCCCAAGGCAACGGAATTCATGGAATCAAGATACATTCGGCAAAGTGACCCTAAAACGGACACACTGGTCTTCCCGCTGCATCCGGCATGGTGGAGCCGTCCCTACGAATATGAATGGGCCCGGCGGTTTGCACGTCCAGATGATGTCGTCCTTGATGCAGCCTGCGGCATCTCCCATCCGTTCAAATTCTGGCTTGCAGAACACTGCCGCGAGGTTCACGCTTGTGACTGGGATGAACGTATTTTGTCTGAAGAGGCGATAAGACTGGATATTGTTTCTGATTTTGGCGAGCAAGCCGCTCAGGATCTGCCAGAATCAACTCTCGCCCGATTGCACCGTGCAAAGGCCAATCTGGCCCAGCTTCCGTACGAGTCGGGTAAGTTTGATCGGGTGTTCTGTATCTCTGTACTGGAGCATCTGGATACAGGCACGATGCTGCGAGCGTTTCGTGAATTCGCTCGGGTGCTGAAACCAAACGGACAGTTAATCGCTACCTTCGATGTGCCCGAGATGCGGCCTGATCTGCTGGAGACAATCATGGCTGTCACCGGATTAACCATTGAAGATAAGCTGAATGTGAAAGAGCCAGACGATGCCATCTGGTCTGATATGTACGGCACGCCGATCCGCTGTTTTCGAGCGGTGATATGCAAAGGTTGAGACAAATTGGGTTACTTAGAGTTAAGTGCAGAGTGGAAAATTGAGGGCTTGAGAGCTCGACCCATTAGCAACGGAACAATACACGGTTCGGGAAATGCTCCGATTACCGGTAGCTCCGTTGCTTTTGCAATTTCAATCGGATGGGCTAGTGCGGGAATATGTGGGGATGTACAGGGGTTGGAGGTTGGGGACTAGAGACTAGAAATAAGAGATTAGTGATTAGTGATTAAGGATTAAAGATTAAAGGAAATTATAGGTGTACCAGTAACATGTTGCACTGGTTGGTGTACTCTTTGGCATAGGCTGCGCCGGGTGCTGTCAGGCGCAACAGGGTTTGCAGGCCCGGCGGGATTGTCGTCGCCGGGCGACCTGTGGCGGCAGGTTGCCGCGCAGTGAGTTGGGCCGAATTGGCCCATTCACGCGCCAGGTTCTGCCGCCCGGCGAGCAGCGCGAGCGTGCCCGCGAGGACTGCGTGAGCGGTGCGCTCCGAGGCGGGCACTTCGTCCGCTTGGGGCTGCTGCGCGCCGTCAGGCGTGCCGCATAGCGCAAGCAGCCCTTCGCGGACGCTCGCGGGTGCGCGCAGCAACCCGCAGCGTGCCGCAGGCGGAAGCGCTGCAAGCAACGCCAGCGCACCGCGAGGCGGCAGGGCTTGCAGCAGGCGCAGCCATGCGGCCCAGGCGCCTACGCCGGCGAGCGCTTGCGCAGCCGCGAGCACGCCGCCCGGCGCAGGCGCGGTCGGGCCGCCTGGCGCTGCGCCGCGGGGCGGGCTGCACGCCAGGCCGCTGCTGCGGGCCGTGGCCCCGCGCAGCAGCAGCGCCTCGGCGGCGTGGGCCGCGGCGGGCATCGCTGCCTGCTGGCGAGCCGCCGCTCGGGCGTTGCGCCCGCCGGGCTGCTTGTGGCCCAGCGCCCACAGCGCCAGGGTCGCCTCTGGCCCATGCTGCGCATGCGCCGCCCAGGGCTGCAAAGCCGCCCGAGCCGCGGCGTCCTCGCCCAGCTGGGCCAGCGCAAGCCCGGCGGCCAGCGGCTGTGCCCGCAGCGGGCCAGCAAGCGCCGCCGCATGGCGTAGCAGCCAATCCGGCCGATGCGCGGCAAGCGCGGTCGGGATCAACGCTTGCCATGCCGCAGGTGGCAAGCTTACCCGAGCGGCAACGCTGGCGATGGCATGCGGCCGCCCTGTGGCTGCGGCCAACAACAACAGCCGTTGCCATGCAGCCATGCTGCCGGGTTGCAGGACCAACGCCGCCGTGTATGCGGCTTCTGCCTCTGCCCAGCGGCTAGCCCGCTCATATGCCATGCCTTCCAGTGTCAGGCTGCGGTAGGTTCCAGCACCAGAGACTGATGTATACCTGCTGGCTGTAGAAGCAGCTGATTTAGCCTGTTTTAACCAGTTCAAGGCCACATCCTCTCTCCCTTGATCCAGTTCTAGTACAGCACCAAGCTCCAACAAATCCGGGAAATCCTCATACACGGGCGCCCATGCTTCCACCACAGCAAGCGCCCGTTCTGGACTGCCAATCTCTCGCCAGGCGTAAGCCGTTTTCAGCACCAGATCCGAGTGATATCCACACTCCGGCTTAAGCTGTGCCAATAATGGCTGTAACAAACGGAGTGCTTCATCATACTTCGCTTGCTGAAACCATTCTGCGGCCAGAGCATATAACAACTCCGGTTGATCACCCTCCTGATTCAACGCGAAACGAATCAACTGCATATTCCGTGCGCCTTTATTTTTGTCGGTAATCACCTGCTCCAGATATCCGTAATGAATGACTTCAAATCCAGAATGAAGCACACCTTGCGGAGCCAGTGCCATGATGGAAGAAGCAATCTCTTCATGAATTCTGCCCTGAAAGGCAATTCGGGGATCATTTCGGAACAAACGACACACCGCATCCGTCACATGCTCTTCACCGGACACACCCAGCAGACTTGTGACCTGTATCCAGTATCCCCACACGTCATCCCTACTTGCCGCTAACAACCGCATGAGTTCTGTCTTCATCTGAGGGGTCTGTACCCATACCTCATCCGCATCAAGCACCAGAATCCACGGTTTCGTAGCAGCGGCCAGTGACAGATTACGGGCTTCACTGAAATTTCCGTTCCACTCCGTTCGGATTACAACGGCACCATGAAGGCGGGCAATTTCAGTTGTATCATCTACCGATCCTGTGTCTACAACGATGATCTCATCCACAACATCCCTGACTGCATTCAAGCACCGCTGGAGTGACACCGCTTCATCCTTCACGATCATACACAAACTAATCCCTATACCCATATTCATCACCACCCCTCACCAACGGAGTTCAGCCCCACCCATTAGCCCGCTGAATTAAGTTGAACCCCCGGACCTGCCTGATCCCCTCTCAGCTCTCAAACCCGTCCGCTCCCGGTAACTCCAGCCGAATATGCTGAACGACAGGCCAACAACGGTGCCGCTGTCCATCTGCATGCTGAGCGAACACCTCCAGATGATGGTCCGCAGCACTGACCAATCCTTTCACCAGCCAGCTTGTTCCCGTCAGGGTATCCGAAGCCCCAGGGAACGAATCAATGTCACTCACCTTCCCGTTTTCCTTTTTCCCTTCCATCTCTTTCTTCTTCTCTCCCACTCGAACGCTCTGTTCCACCGATAACCCTTCTCCAGCCAATTGCTGTCGACACATCTGAATCAGGCTATGCAGCTCTTTCCATCTCCCTGACTGTACACATCCTTCCATCATCAGTCCAAGCGCCTGCCAGCCATCATACTCTGTTCCTGCAACCGTTCCGTCTATGCTGGAGTCCATGTCCTTCTTCTTTGTCGCTCTCAGACCAACCGTTCTCCCTGTCTGCACAGCAGATTCCTCATTCTTTCCTTCACCCACCTGCGAACTACGCTTTAACCACAAGGTCAATGGATCATCTCCGTTGGCTTTCTTCCCCTCGATCCACTCCAAACGTTCGAGCCATCGTGCAGACGAGATCGCGAGCAGCCCTTTTTTCCGCTGCACAGGTTCCAATTTCAGACGCGCCTTATTCCATCTTCCCTGTTGGATTTGGAGCATCGCCTCCGCCACAGATAAACGCTCCCTCATCTCTGCGGAAGGTTGTGAGGATATACCCGATAACAATTGCAAAGCCGCATCATAACAACGAGATTGCTCCAGAATGCCCAATACTTTGTGTGTAGCCTCTTCCGAACTGAGTGCAAAACGCTCCCTCACCAGCGCTGGAATCTGATGTTCCTGCCCGGAGACTCGCATAATTCGGAATATCCGATAGAGCGGCGGTAACAGACTCGATTTGGCACGTACCGCTTCCACGTAAGCATCCACCGCACCCTCCAGATCCGCCCTTCCTTCCAGTAATCGTCCTAACGTATACCACGTCTGATAGGTGCCGATGCCTTCCTCCGTATGATATATGGGTGGAGGTGGTCCCATACGGACAGCTTCACGCAGCGAATATTCTGCCCGATCTGCATCACCCAAGGCGTCTGCACATACCCCGCGATGGTGCATCAGATCCGTGTACTCTGGAAAGAGTTCAAGCGCAGCATCAATGCGATCTAATGCCTCCTGCCAGCGGTTCAGATGCTGGAGACAACGAACTTCATATTTGAACAGCAAATGCGCGTAACTGGTCACCGCAGGATCAATCCCCATCCGAGCCACACCAAACGTCTCCAACGCCCGCTCCGCTTCCCCCACACGCAGATACTCGACACCCAGATTATAGTGATGGAACGGCTGATCTGGTTCTTCCTCCACTGCCTGTTGCAGCAGGCGAACATTACGGTTCACCTTATCTTTGCGCTCCACAATCGCCGTCTGATACCCATAATGATGGATGACCATGTCCGTCACATGAAAAGCAGCCTCTGGGTTCCTACGGCAAATCGCCGCGGCAATCTGCTCATGAATCCGACCTTCGAACCGATGCTCCGGGGCATTACGGAAGAGACGCAAAACCGGATTCACGGTAACCCCCTGCTGACCCGTACCTGTATAGTTATGAATGTTTAAAAACAATCCGTCACATCCGCTGACCGACGTCCAGCTCCTGATCTGCTCCCGCGCAGCCCTATCGAGCGCCTCGTCCGCATCAAGAAAGAGAATCCAGTCGCCGGAAGCGCGCTCCAGGCCAGCATTCCGTGCTGCGGCAAAATCTTCGCACCACTCAAATCGCACAACCAACGCGCCATATTGCTGCGCAATCTCCGCGCTGCGATCCGATGAACCGGTGTCCACCACAATAATTTCGTCCACCGCTCCCTGGACACTGGCAAGACAATGAGGCAGCAACTCTTCCTCATCCTTCACGATCATGCATAGGGAAATTCGTTCCGCTCGCAAGCTGATTCCTCCTTTCCTTTGCATGGAAAAGCGTACGCCACGGCATACCCTCTGTCGTTCGCAGCCTTTGTTCCAGTGCATTATGTTGTGCAGCGAGTACACCTGAAGAAGGAGATCGAACCAATTCCTGCCGAATCGCCTCCATTGCCAATCGCATGTAACATACAGCTGCTCCAACTCGGGCCTGCCACATATCAGGCTCCCGCTCCAGAGCCTGCTCGAACAAAGAGAGCGCTTGATCATTGTGGCCTTTGGCATACAGCGTTTCACCCAGCCAGAATAAACCTTCGGCATCCAGTGCACTCTCGGTCATGCACTGAATCAGGATGTTCGCGGCTACCATGGTATACCCCTGACGATACAGCAGACTTGCAAACTTTCGCCTTCGAGTTAAAGTCGTTCCCCAATGATCACACATCATCATGGCCCGCAACTCATGCAGTTGCTCAGCAAGTGTGAGCTGTCCTGTCTTTACGGCTTGCTGTACAACCTTCTCTGCTACCATTTCTGCCTGCGGACCCCATTGAATAAGCTTCTGTTCTTGTGACGCAGGTTCCATGCTTCGCGGCTCTTTCGATAGCTGATCCAGCAGTCGATCCATGACCTTCCAAACGTTCTTTTCTTGTGGAAGCGTAGTTGCGAGGAATGCCTCGGATAATCGTAATCCGTTGGTCCAACAAGCCAGTGCCCAATCCATTCTGTGCTCAGCCGGCAGATTGACTTCATGCACACACCCCACGCTCCAGTGTTCTTCTGCCAGTTGCAGCGCTTCGGAAACCCTATTCGCACATAACATCCAATGTATTTGATCCGCTACATGGATACGAGCAGTACACGCATCTGTATCCAGCATTTTCAATGCCTGTTCATATGCTCCACAGCCTGTTAGAACATAAATCACCATCACCAGATGATCCTCATTTGTCACTGCATATGAATGGGGCATTTCACCACAAATCGAATCACCGTGACCCGATTTCTCGATTCCTCTGCATCTGGCGAGCAATGTTTCTGCTATGTTCTCATCCGTTTCACCGGAGTGTTGCAGCACATCTGCCAACCCGGCCCATGCCGGAGCATATGTGAACATGCTGTCCAGAGCCAACCCGTACAGATGTGCAGACTCTTTATAGAATCTCCGTTTCTGAGCAAGTCTTGCCATCGCAGTATAGGCTCTGTAACTGTTAGAACCCGCTTCCGTTACATATGACGCGTCTAACGTGCTACCGCCATCACTGTGTCCAACACGGTCTATTCCCTCCCAGTATTCCGTTGCTCGGGCATACGATTGATATGCATGCTCCTCCAAACCTTGCAGCTCCAACGTCTCCCCATACAACAGGTGCAGATCAGCATAAGATGGATAACGCTGTCTTTCCACAATCAGAATTGCATGCGCCTCGTCGTAACGTTCCGATCCCACAAGGGTCTTTGCATAATCTCTAACCAGTGTAGGTCGATATGGTGCGAGCAACTCTGTCAGGTGTAATGATTCACTGAACGCTTCAATTGCCTTTTCGACCTCACCAAGCTGGCAATACGTTACTCCCAGATTGTACAGGTGAAAAGGCTGTGCAGGCTCATCTGCGAGTTCCCGCTCAATCAGTTTCAAATTACGTCTTGGCTTATGCTCTTGCGCAATCGTTGAAGCCAGATATCCATCATGAATTAGACATAATGGAGCAAGCGGTTCAGTCTCGATCAATTGGCTTTGTTCATCTGTATAGGTCTCGCTCTTATTCATATCAATCGCCTCATCCTGGCCAAGCCTGCTTGGGCTACTACGAACCAACTGCTCATGGATGCGTCCCGCATATCGATATCCCTGATGAGCACGGAACAGCCTCACTGGCTGAGAGATAACGCTCTCTTCTACCCCTTCACCGTATCGATTTTCTATGGTAATACGTAATCTTGAAATGCTTTTATGGACTTTAGGTAAATAATTCAGCAGTTCTTCCAATCCCTGCGTAACGTACTCATCGGCATCCAAACACAGGACCCATTCTGTGCTCGCCAGAGGCAAAGTGATATTTCGTGCATGGGCAAAGTCATCTTCCCAACAGGCGTGCAACACCGTTGCTCCGTACGTTCTGGCGATCTCGGGTGTACGGTCAGATGAGCCAGTATCGGTGATAAAACATTCCGTGCTGATATGCTTCAAGCTGTCGAGACAGCGGGGCAGGTGATGTTCTTCATTTTGCACAATCATATGGATTCCAAGTAAACGGTTCTTCAAATCCAACCACCTCCAATACAAAAAAAGTACATGAAGTCCACCAAAGGAACTCCATGTACCTATATGACAAATAAATGGGTTATGTGCCTTGTCCATTGAAGAACACATCAATCGTGCTTGGTGCGCCGATTAGGCTGGAGCGGTAGGAAAGACGCGTGTACTTGAGAAAACGCTGCGGTACCAATACATCGACTGACCCGGACAAAATGCCCGTTACCGTCGTCACATCCGTGTACCAGTTCGTTCCGTTGGCGCTGATCTCAACAAGAGCATCTACCCGGTTTACACCCGGCCCCCGGTTATATACAAAGAAAGAATACGTGCCAAATACACTGGTCGTAACCGCCGGGAGCGCTGTGAAGGTGTTGGCGGTCGGGGTGCTTATGAGTTGGGACTCCTGAAAACTCTTCTGTGAAATGGACGTCACACTGCTAAGTGTTCCCGCGGTAATTGTAGCACCGAGCACGCTGGTGATTGTACCATTTAGCAGATTTGTCAACGTCCCTGCAGTTACCGTTGCGCCAAGTACGCTTGTAATGGTTCCGTTCAATAAGTTTGTCAGTGTTCCTGCGGTAATCGTTGCTCCCAATACACTCGTGATCGTACCATTCAGCAAGTTCGTCAACGTTCCTGCGGTCACCGTGGCCCCGAGCACACTGGTAATGGTTCCGTTCAACAGGTTCGTCAGTGTTCCTGCTGTAATTGTCGCTCCGAGTATACCTGTGATGGTACCTGCTGTAATCGTGGCTCCAAGCACACTTGTGATCGTTCCGGCGGTAATCGTCGCTCCCAATACACTTGTAATCGTACCATTCAGCAAGTTTGTCAATGTTCCTGCTGTCACCGTGGCTCCGAGCACACTCGTGATCGTTCCGGCGGTAATCGTTGCTCCCAATACACTTGTGATCGTACCATTCAGTAAGTTTGTGAGTGTTCCGGCGGTCACCGTGGCCCCGAGCACACTCGTGATCGTTCCGGCGGTAATCGTTGCTCCCAATACACTTGTGATCGTACCATTCAGCAAGTTCGTCAGCGTTCCGGCGGTCACCGTGGCTCCGAGCACACTCGTGATTGTACCATTCAGCAAATTCGTCAATGTACCTGCTGTTACTGTGGCTCCAAGCACACTGTTGATCGTACCTGCCGTGATCGTCGCTCCAAGTACACTCGTGATCGTTCCGTTCAGAATGTTGGTAATGGTTCCGGCGTTAATTGTAACCGTGGTCAGACCTGAGATGTTACTGATGGTTCCGTCCAAAATAATGCCAACCACGTTCCCGCTTGTATCCGTTCTGACAGGCTGGGCTGTGCCTGTACTATCCTGGCCAAAAATCAACGTTCTCAGATTATCCGGATTCGTATTAAACGTTGTAAAGTTAGGCATGTGCCTCGTCCTCCTCCCTGGTCAAATCTGTGAGATCATACTCCCTTACGGCATACGCTGCGCCTGAAAGTAAACATCGAGCCGGGTCGGCTGATCCGGTTCAACGGATCGAATTGCAAGCCGGGTATAGTGCAAAAATCGCAATGGTACCAGCGCTTTGGTCTGGCCTCCCGCGACCACCTCCTGGCTGTCCACAGCATAATCTACGGCATTTGGGCTGATCTGGATCTGTATAAGAGCCGGATGTTTGCCCCGATTCACAACGCCATAGGTATACATGCTGAGTGATGAGGTGTCTTGTGCCGGGAGTGAATCCATGCTGCTACTGGTTTCGGCTCCGACATACGTATGCTCTGTAAAACAATGAATAGCACCAGGGAGTTTCGTACGTGAGGAAGCACCCTGCTTGAACCGGGGACGAGTAATCCGGGAACAAGGGGGTTTCAGCAATTTAGCGCGGCAGGAATGACGGGAGCGGCGGCGACTGACATATTTAGTTGGTTGCTTCGTTCTCTTCTTGCTTTGCTTCGCTGTTCGACTCATCTCGATTTCCCCTTAAAAAATGTGCTTACGCATCGTATGCCCGGATTGGATATACGGGCACGGCAACCGCCGTTATTTCCAGATATACGGCTCAGTCCCCAATCCATTTGCTTCTTTTCACATACACTGCAAGTACAATGAAATGCGAATCAAGAGGCACCCTTCGTAATCAAAAGCGGACTTTTTGAACAACCTCTATAAGTTAATCTGGTCTATGGGAGGTGGATGAGATGACCAACTATAATGTATTCAACCAATCTAATCGTCCCCTGTTTACTCAACTGACCAATACCTTCTCAGCCCCGGGCATTGAAGCGTCACCAGACAGCGGTGCAGCTGCTGCAGGCAGTTTTTTTGCCCTGACGACCAACAATACCTTAATTCCTTCCAACCAGAGTCTTCTTCTACAGATCCTGAATGCGGCTGGCAGCGGCCGAACAATACGTATATCCAGCCTCACAGGAGGCACAACAGCGGCAGCTACTCTTGTTATCTATTCAGGAGGAACCGTGACTGTTGGTAGCACACCAGTGCCCGTCAATACGTTACTTGGAAATACCAACGCCAGTGTAGTTACCACAAGACAAAATACAGGTACTCTGGGGGGAACCTTCACGAGCATCGCAAGTATTCCGCTCACCGCAGGAATGTATTCACTGGATCTGAATGGCTCCATTATTGTTCCACCGGGACAAACATTATCCATTAGCGTAGGCACGGGGAATCAGACCGCATCCATTAATCTGTTCTGGTGGGAATTCTGAGTTCGACCCTGATGAAAGGAGGTGCACACTGTGCCAAACAATAATGTATTTAACCCGTTAAGCCAGCCCGTCTATACGTCCAACACCAACACGTATATTTCTCCCGGCATTGTTGCACCTCCGGAGAATAATGCTGGCAGTACAGGCAATCTGTACAATGCAGGTTCCACCAACTCCACAACACTGGGGTTGCTGGGAGGAACGGTTATCGCCACCGTACACTTGGCCAATCCCGCAGGGAGCGGGAAAACCTTATACGTATCGCGGCTCTCTGGTGGAATTACGGTCTCACTCAATCTGTTATCTTCCTTCAGCGGTTCCATGAGTCTGAGCGCTAATGGAACACTGACATCGCCCACCACACTAACATCGGTAAACAGCAATCTTTCCAGCAGCAATACCAGCGTAGCCACGGTACGGTTCTCTGCTGCTACACCTTCAGGAGCGACGCCATTGATGGCTATTCCCCTTCAAGCAGGGCCGTTTCTGTCCAATGAATTTGGCCGTTACGTGGTTCCTCCGGGTCAGGCCATTAACCTCTCTGTCAGCGGATCACTTTCGGTTGGCGGACTGATGGCCTCCACTGCTTATTTTGCTTGGTGGGAAGTATGATTCGTTCAACGATGTATAACAAAGCAACGTGCAAACAGCCGCCTTCGGATGAGTACCGAAAGCGGCTGTTCTTTATATTGTAGATGCAATGATGATAAAAAATGTTGTCCGATTCCCGCACCCGCGAACAAGTGTTCCCTCGTCTTAACCCAGCACGACACGATCATCTGCCATTTTTTTGCCGCTAATCCGTTCGAATTCACCAAGCAACTCAGGTACAGTTAACGTACGCTTGCGCTCTTCGCTGACATCCAGAATTATTCGGCCTTTGTCCATCATGATCAGACGGTTACCCAGACGAATGGCCTGCTCCATATTGTGCGTCACCATCAATGTAGTAAGTCTCATCTCACGCACAAGTGTCTCCGTTAGTTCCGTTATCAGTTCGGCACGTGATGGGTCAAGGGCTGCCGTATGCTCATCCAATAGCAAAATTTGCGGCTGGGTAAACGTAGCCATTAACAGGCTAAGTGCCTGGCGCTCCCCGCCAGACAAGAGACCCACTTTTGCATTCGGCCGCTTTTCCAGTCCAATTCCCAGCTTCTCCAGTTGCGTGTTGAAAATCTCCCGTCTGGCACGGGTAACTCCGAAGCCCAGTCCGCGTCCTTTGCCACGTTTGTATGCCATCGCCATGTTTTCTTCAATGGACATATGTGGTGCTGTTCCTGCCATCGGGTCCTGAAATACCCTGCCAATCCAGCTGCTACGTTTATGCTCCGGCAGGTTTTTAATGGAGCGGTCATTGATCAGCACATCACCCATGTCCGGCTTCATCACACCCGAAATGATGTTCATCAGCGTGGATTTACCCGCTCCGTTACTGCCAATCACCGTCACAAAGTCTCCCGGATTCATTGTCAGATTCACACCGACTAGCGCGGTCTTCTCATCCGCTGTGCCTGGGTTGAACAGCTTGGTTACTTGCGTAATCTCCAGCATGATCACATACCTCCCTTCGCCTGATGACCCCCGGATCGCATCAACTCTTCCGTTCGTTTGCGAGCCAGACTACGCTGCTTCATGGAGCGCTGCATAGTAGGGAATACAAGGGCAATAATGACGATCACCGCGGTGATCAACTTCAGATCAGATGTATCAAACCATTCCACTTGAAGGGCAAGCGCGACCACAATCCGGTATATAATTGAACCAACGATCGCTGCAAGTGTAGCCCAGAAGACCGTTCTTGCTCCAAGAATGGCCTCACCGATAATGACGGAGGCCAGTCCAATAACGATCATACCGATGCCCATCGTAATGTCTGCAAAACCTGATTGCTGTGCAATGAATGCACCAGACAGGGCAACCAATCCATTGGATAAGCTGACACCTACAATAGTAGTCACATCCGTATTTGCACCAAAGCTGCGAATCATACGTTTGTTATCACCTGTCGCGCGGAGTGCCAGTCCAACATCTGTTTTCATGAACAGATCGAGCATAATTTTAAACACCAGCACCACGATGATAATTAGTACCATGACATGTTCACCCGAGAATGGATTGTCCATGCCCATAATGGATTTATTCGGTGCGCCAAGAATACGCATATTAATGGAGTAGAGCGCGATCATCATCAAAATCCCGGATAATAATCCGTTGATTTTGCCTTTGGTATGAAGCAGACCTGTACAAGCCCCAGCTACCATGCCGCCAGCCATTGCCGCCAAACAGGCAAGCCAAGGAGAGAAGTCATTGGAGATCATAACCGCCGCTATTGCGCCTCCTGTTGTAAAACTTCCGTCTACGGTAAGGTCAGGAAAATCGAGTATGCGGAACGTAATATATACACCCAGTGCCATCAGTGCATATAAAAGCCCCAGCTCGATTGCTCCTTCAATTGAATTCCAGCTTATACTCACGCTACTTCCTCCCTGTCTATCGAAAAGAATGAGGCGAACCCGTTGCACGTTCGCCTCGCATCCATACTGCCGGATTATTGTCCGGTCAGATTATTGAATCAATCTCATAACTCATTAAATTTATGAATTGATTCTATTGAATAATGTTGTTTTCCTGATCTTTTACTTCCGCTTTCATCTCATCCGTAACCGTGATACCTTGGGCTTCAGCCGCTTTCAGGTTCAGGATCAGATCCAGTTTGTCCGGAACGGTGACTTTCATATCACCCGGTTTTGTACCATTTTTCAGAATGTCCGCGGCCATCTCACCCACCTGATATCCATGGTCATAATATTTGAAGCCTACCGTTGCGAAAGCTCCTTTTTCAACGGTATCCCGATCACTGGAGAAGAACGGAATTTTATTACTGTTCGCCGTTTGGATGATCGTATCAACCGCACTCACGACGGAATTATCGAGTGTGATGTAGAAGGCATCTACTTTCCCAACCAGAGAATCCGTTGCCTGTTTTACTTCAGATGTATTCGTAACTGGTGCTTTCACCAGCTTGATATTATGTGTTGCCAGCGCTTTTTCTGCGTTATCTGCCATAACCACCGCATTTGGTTCACCTTCGTTAATGACCAAGCCAACCGTTTTCACATCCGGCAGATTTTTAGCGATAAAGTCAGCCAATTGTACAATAGCCTCCGGATTCGTGTCGGATGCACCTGTAACATTGCCGCCCGGCTTATCCATATCGGTCACCAGTTTGGCACCCAGTGGGTCCGTTACCGCTGCGAACAGCAATGGCTTGTCCTTCACTTGTTGAGCCAGAGCCAGCGCAGATGGTGTTGCAATTCCGAGTACGAGATCATTTTTAGAATCACCTGAGATTTTCTGTGCAATGGACAAGTTGTTCGTCGAATCACCTTGTGCGTTATTGTAATCGATTTTGAGGTTCTTGTTCTCTTCAATGCCCGCTTCCTTCAGGGCTGCGATGAAACCTTCACGTGTAGCATCCAGAGATGGATGTTCAACAATCTGCGAGATGGAAATCTGATATGATTTTTCCTCACTGCCTCCACCTGTTGTAGTCCCTGATCCTTCGGATTCCGAGCCTGTACCGCTGTTATTTCCGCAACCTGCCGCAACGATCATTGAAGCAACCATCATCAGTGACATCCAAAATTTCTTTTTCATGTGTGAGAACCCCTCTCCATCTTATAAAATGTGGTTACCCTTATCGAATTCCATTGACACGATAGGGCGGGACAAAGCAAACGCTTCAACGCATTGTTGCTTTGATCGACAAAAGCAGACAAATATAGACTTTTCTCATGCGACTGAAGTCCATGACCCGTGTTGGTGTTTTATTGTTCCCCTAATATTAAGGGGCGTCCCGATATCCGTCAATGGTTGAACCGCTTCCAATTTACTTTCATCGTATGGTTGTGATAGAAAACATTACATAAAACTTAAAAACCACCCACATTGTTCTGTAGATGGTCGCCATGGGTACAGCAAAATAAGGTCCTACTCATGAAAATGGAGTATGAAGTCTTCTTCTAATCTCGTCCACAAGCATTGTTTTCTCCGCTTCCGATACGGCATCCGCGATCAATTTGCGTGCCGCAACAGGCGCAATCCAGGGTTCGATATCTGCATAGCCAATACCGGACAACTTCTCATACTCCTCCATAAAGAGGCGAATGCTGGCCTCTCTGGTAACATCAAGAGCAATCGTCGCTTCATGTGGCAGATGCGGGGGCAGTATGGCGCATCGAATCATAATGATGTATTCGGCCCCAAGTCGGCTTCCGGATTTCCGGTAGAAGCATTGTTCCAGTCAATAATAACGGTATCATGATCTCGAAGGAGTATGTTACCCGGGTTGGGATCACCGTGACATAGTTGCTGCTTCATCATGAGATTTTTCATATTTAAAATTTTCAAAAAAAAGAGGCATCCCTCCCAATGTACTTTGGGTATGGTCACCTTATATCGATCAATGGATAGCTCCAGAGTGCTTTATTCCTTTTCTTTTTGCAGTTCTTCTAATTCAGATGGTGTTAGCCCGGTAGCTTTAATAATAGTAGCCTGATCAAGACCTAAAGTGAGCATATTCATTGCGATTTTCCGCTTGCTCTCAGCTTCACCTTCTTTGATTCCTTCTTTGATTCCCTCTTTGATCCCTTTTTCGATTCCTTTTTGAATTCCTTCCTCCATGCCTTTCTTGAGACCCTCTTCTCGTGCGCCCTCAATCATGGAAGCTTCGTCCCATAGAAATTTCTGACGGTCGATATATCGTTGACGTGCTTGCTCATCCTGGCTCAGAAACTCCAATACACTCATGGCTTTTTTCAAAGCCGGTTCGGGTTCGTGCATCATTAACGCCTCCCAGCTTGATTTAGTCATTCCTTTCAGAAATAACAGCCAACGCACCAATCCATCCTTTATTTGAATATTTTCATCATTCAGCTTTGGTATTTCCATAAAATGAATCTCTATAACATCCGTCAACGGAATATCAGTATGGTCTTCTCTTAAATGAAATACGTTGTGGTACTGATCATTAGCGAGCATTTTGAAATTAACAATGTTGATCGCTACGCATTTTTTGAGTTGACTATATCTCTGTCCTTCAAGTAATTGTCCGGAATATTGTTTACCCCAATAGAACAAAGTCCTCTTCTCTAAATCATACTGATTAAACAACTGCATTTCAACATTGATTAGCTCACCTTGATCTGTTTTGGCCCGTATGTCCAGTATGGACTGTTTATCTCTCGGTGTATCCTTGTCCAGATAAGGGTTGATTAACACAATCTCGGTCAGTAAAGATTCACCTGCATTTTTGAAGGTATGATTCAGAAAAGCCAGAAGAACATCCTTATTCTCTTCACTTCCAAAGATTCGTTTGAACACATAATCGTTCTTGGGATCAAGCAACTCTGTCATTATTATTCACTCCTACGCGCAAAATGAACAGAATATATCTGCTGAAGTATCAGCAAATATAAGGATGCGAACATGCACTGGATGTTAGCTCCATTATAACACGCATCGCCATACGCAAATAGCGTTTATACGTAATTTATTTATCAAAAAAAGAGACTATTTCGATGATTCGAAACAATCTCTTTGTATAAACCAGTTAATTTCCCGACGCTTCGCGAATCTCATACTTGCACCTTTTACCGCCATCGGCGTAACATTCGGTACGCTCCACCTCAGCTTGAAGTAGCGAGCGAAACAGTTCCAGTTCACAGCGGCAAGCCTGCTTGTAGACACTCGCGACTTGCACAATCGGGCAGTTCATTTCCGTAATGACGTAAGTTCCATCGTCTTCTCTGGACGCATCCGCCATATATCCGTTGGCATTCTGGATTCGCGCGAGTTCCTCCACCCGTCCGGCCAGATCCTGGCCCTCCATCTGTGGCAATCCGCTACGAAGCAGTTTGTCCCGGCGACTCTCGAACAATGCATCCACCACACCGCTACCGGCAGAGTCAGACAATTCTTCAAGCAATTCCAGCGTAAGGGACGAATATGATTTTGGAAAAAAGCTGTCCCCGCGTACCGTCAATTGGTACACCGAGGACGGACGTCCGGCCGTAGCCCGGGCCTCCCGAACCTCAATCCAGCCGTCCTGCTCCAGTGCCGTCAGATGACGGCGAATGGCCATGCCGGTCAGACCCAGATCAGCTGTCATTTCCCTCGCGGTCAATGTACCTTGCTGCTTCAGCATGAACAAAATCCGTTCACGCGTCGTTCGTTCCTCTTCGCGCTTCACGATCAGCACCTGCTCTCCTGCTTATGCGTGTACCGGTGCTGCCTCCCGGCAGGCATCCGAGCAAAAGCGGTTATGCGTCTCTTCGCAATCCTCACAGCTTACATGCTGCAGGTTGCAGGTTGGACAATTAATATATCGGTCATGTGTCGTTCCGCAGTGATAACAGCTAGCAATGACAATATCTTCTTCTGTCCGGTTAATCGGTACAGAGATGCGCTCGTCAAACACGTAACACTTGCCATCGAACAGATGGCCTTGTACTTCCGGATCTTTACCGTACGTGACAATACCGCCGTCCAATTGAGCCACATCCTGGAATCCTTCATTGATCATGAACCCGGTCAGCTTCTCGCAGCGAATGCCGCCAGTGCAATAGGTAATAATCGTTTTGTCCTTCATGTCACCCAGGTTCTCCCGAATCCACTCCGGAAACTCACGGAACGACTCCACATCTGGACGGATGGCCCCGCGGAAATGACCAATTTCGTATTCATAATCATTGCGACCATCGATAACGATAACGTCATCACGTTGTAGATGTTCATGGAACTCTTTCGGCGAAAGGCGTTTGCCGCTAGTCACATTTGGGTCAAGTTCATCTTCCACACGGAAGGTTACCAGCTCTGCTTTGTGACGAACAAAGATTTTTTTGAACGCATGCTCCTCGACATCATCAATCTTGAACACCATGTCGCTGAACAGCGGATTAGCCAGCATATCTTTCATGTACTGTTCCGTCTGTTCTGGCGTTCCGGATACCGTACCGTTAATGCCTTCGGATGCGATCAGAATACGGCCTTTCACACCCAGGTCCTTACAGTATTGCAGATGCTCTTGTGTAAACGTCTCTGGGTCTTCAATCTTCACGAACTTATAATATAAAAGCACGCGGTACGCGCTGTTACACATGTATATCACCTGTTCCTATTCCATGTTGTTATTAGCCGGATCATCCGGCAAAACGACTACGTTGCACCCTTACTGTTAAAAAGAAAATAAACAGCCGCCCGAAACATCGTCTCGAACTGCTGCCTGACATTCGACTTTTATTCCTGCATTCTAGTTTATCGGAAGCGGAACAGCTTAGTCAATATAAATGTATAGAAAGGCATGAAAGATATGGAACATATCTTTCTGCATCATTCCCCTATTCCGAGATCGTAATGACCGAGGTTACAAAGTGATACGATTCATTCTCCAATACCGCCTGCGATAACAGGATTTTATTTCCTTTCGGGCTCCAGGCGAGTGGGTCAGAAGCGTTGTCCATATCGGCCGAGATCTGGAACTGTTCTGCCGACTCCGTGTTGGAGACAAATAGCCCTTTCTCATTATCATTCTCAGAATTGATGGTGTATGCAATCTTGGAATCATCACCCGACCAGCTTGTGCCGAAAACCTGTGTACCTCTGGCGAGAGTGGCCTTCTCATTGCCTTCCAGATCGGTGAGCACCAGCGCCCGTTTGGTATCCGCTGTTCTTTTCACAATCGCAAGCCTTGTTCCATCATTAGAAGGGATGACCCACTCCACACTTTTCAGCACCTGTTTTACGTCACCCGTCTTCGCATCGTATGCATTCAACTGGCCATCTTCGCCCGTAATATAATAGAGCATATCGCCTGACACCTTGATACTCCGTACATTGAAATTACCTGTTTCCACCAGCACTTTCGTTGTGCCATCCACACTTGCCGAGATCAGATCACCCTTCATATTGGGGAAAACGACATGTTCATTATCCAGCCACGCGCCCTCTTGGATAAATCCATCCTCCTTACCCGCAGGGGTTGTCTCCCCGTTATGCAGGTTCAAGAAGTAGCCTTTACCCGTATTTTCCTCCGGTTCCCGGTAAAACAGATACTGACCATCCGGTGACACCAGCGGTGCACCCAGACTGGCTTCACTTTCCTTGAGCGGCGTGTCGGTGCCTTTCGTCAGATCATACATATATAAGTTGTGCGGGTATCTTTCCTGACCTTCAACCGTGACGGGTTTCAGGGACTTGTTCTCCTTGTCGGATACAATCCAGTCATCACTAAGCCATGCAATTCCGCGCATATTCGGCAATTTATCAATCTTCTCCAGCTTGAAGCTCTGGTACACGGACGTGTTGGTATTATCTTTTACCGTAATATCCGTGCCCGTTTTCCCGCCTTGTGCGTTGCCCCCCGGCTCCGTTGTTCCCCCACATGCCGCTGTCGTTAACAGGGCAATGGCTCCGAACGTGCCCATAGCTGCTTGTTTCCAATTCATGATGGTCCCCCCTGGTTTCTCTTGCTATAGACCAAGCATACACATCGCATACTTCCAAAGTTATTCAGACTTGTTTCGAACTTGTAAACTTGAATCAGCCAAAGGGAACATGAGCTGGAACGTCACACCTTCCCCATCTTCTGGATCACTCGACAGCAGGGTGATTGTACCGCCCTGTTTTTCAACAAACTGCTTCACGAGAGATAGCCCCAGTCCGGTTCCGCCGGTTTTTCTGGCTCTGTCTTTGTTCACCGTGTAAAAGGGTTCAAAAATCTTCTCCCGCGCCTCTGCCGGAATCGGCGTACCCGAGTTATAGATCCGAATAACCGCTTGACGCTCCTGCATCCGTAGTTCATTCTTCACCCGGATCACACCATCCGGAACGTTATATTTGATGGCATTATCCAGCATATTGATGAAAATATGCATAAGACTCTCCCGATCGCTGCGGATCACCGCCGGTTCAAGATCCAGTTCCATGTTCAGCGCAAACTTCTCCGCTTTCCCACGCATCCGGCCACAGGCATCCTTCAGTAGCGCGCTGACCTCTACATCTTCGGCCTGGTTCTCAAAGTCATACTTCTCCAAGGCAGATAAATGTAAGACTTTCTCGACCATCTCGTACAGCCGCTCCGTTTCTTTGCCAATGTTACTCGTGGCATCATCAAGCAGTTGCGGATCATCCTTATACATGTCGAGCAGCTCCACATAAGCTTTGATCGATGTCAGTGGTGTCTTGAATTCATGGCTGATGTTACCGATATATTGTTTCTGCTGCTGTTCCAGCGCTTGAAGTTTCTCAATCGCCAGTTGCAGCTTCTGCTGCTCCGCATGCATGGCTGTGATATTTTGCTGAATGGATGTACTCATATAATAAATGCCCTGCCCCAGCTCCCCCAACTCATCCTTGCGCTTTAAAGGAGACTCCGTAATGTAATTCCCTTCGCGAATGGAATCTGCGGACCTCTTCAGTCGGGTAATCGCAACGGCAAACCGATTGTAGAACAGATAACCTAATATGAAGCTCAGCGCAACAACGACAATGCCCGCCCATATGAACAATTGAAGGATGCGAGTATAGAATTCATGGTAGCTTTGGACCGGATATTGCATCCATACAGCACCCATCTGTCCATCCGGACCGTCCAACGGTGCCGCATAGAGCAAGGTATCCCCTTGTTCATGATAGGCAATTTTATTTTGCAGTGCATAGTTGAGCGTATCCTGAACAATCGCACTCTCCCCAGAGCTGATCGATGAACCGACTTGTTGGCCTTTCATATCATAGAGCGCTATCGGCAATCCGGTAGAGTTGGCCAGTTCCTGTGCAAGCCTGCGGCCGTTTTGTTGTAAAAAAACGTCCTGTTCCAGATGAACGGACTCCGTGTAGTAGGACTGTCGCACATTCAGATTCACCAGCCGTGTCTGCTGTGATAAAATACCTTCAATTTGTGACTGCTGATTGCGTTCAATACCGCGCAGAACCAGTGAACTGAGCACAACCACCGTTAGGATAAGCAATGCTGCCAGAAAAACACTGAACTTCAGCTTGATGCTGACTCTCATATGGCCCCGCCTGTTTCAGGTGCAGATGCTTTGTAGCCAATCCCGTATACGGTCTGTAATTTTTGCTGATCCGTATCTCCAATTTTTTTACGCAAACGCTGGATGTGAATGTCCACGGTCCGTGTCCCACCCGCATACTCCATGCCCCAGACCCGGTCCAGCAGGTCGTCTCGTGTGTACACACGCTCGGGATTGGACATGAGAATGGTCAGCAGGTCGAACTCTTTTGGTGTCAGATCCAACTTCTCCTCATTCACGGTCACCGTGCGGTGAGCAACATGAATACGCAGTGTGCCATTCACGATGGCCTGATTCTTCGAATCGTCAGGTGGTGGACTGCTTTTCTCGACACGGCGCATCAATGCTTTTACCCTTGCGAGCAGTTCACGGATCTCGAATGGTTTGGTCATGTAATCATCGGCGCCCATTTCCAGGCCAACGATTTTGTCCACGATATCATTTTTGACGGTCAGCAAAATAATGCCGATATCCTCGCGGTCCTCCAGCCTCCGGCATACCCCGTATCCATCGAGCCTGGGCATCATCACGTCCAGAATCATGACCTGTGGGTGAAACGATGCGACCTTAACCAAGGCCTCTTCGCCGTCACTCGCAGTATCTACTTCATATCCTTCGCGCCGCAGCGCGTAAACAATGGCACTGACAATACTTGATTCGTCATCTACCACGAGCACTTTTTTATTCATGGGATTCATCCTTTGCTGTAATGTCATCAAACGCTTTCTGCATCTATGTTAACAAGGAGTCACGGATTCGCCAACACTATCAATCGTTACTGCTAAAAAACTCACTATTGACTAGATTTCCAGAATTAAATTATGTAAAATATTTGATTATAAGAATATATATTTATTATAATTCCAATATTGTATTAAATGTATGATAAGTGCACATATCCCCTATTTAGTTTTATGATAATCATCCTTAATTTGATATAAATTCAATATTTGGAATTATATTCTTTACTTTATTATTTCCTCATGTTACATTGTTTTATGTTAATACTTTTTTATGGAATATATAGAAAGATGACGATCTTTTTATATTTTTTCATACATCACCTAGGATATTACATAATTCGATTTTTCAAAAAAATTAGAGGAGTGTAACGAAAATGGAAAAAGGAATCTTTGATCTTGATGTACAAATTAAAAAATCAGAAGGTACAGTTCAGCCACAAGCTTTAAGTATTTGGAACTGTACTGGTGGTTGCGGAGAGCAAACAAGAACTGCCAATACTTGCGCTCCTACTGCAGGAGTAAAATGTTTCTCTAATATTGGAGCACTTTGTTAATTTTTTCACAATCATATTTTTTCGTTCAACTACTTGAAGAGACTGAATAAGTCTCTTCTTGTTATTTTGAACAACATTTTTTTTACTAGAGCGTGTCTTCAAGTTTAAGCAAGCTGCACCATAATGGACACCAAAGCTAAAAAGAGACTTGAATGTACACGTTAATTTATCATAACGATTCTCCAAACGAAGATAACTCTTTACTTTAATAAAGAAGCATTCCACCCAATGACTCTTTGTAGATATCACAATCATATTTTAGGATCAATTGGCGATTTTTTATTTTGGGAATGACTGGTATGGCTGCGAGACGTCCTCCTTGTGGTTTTCGTTCAGGTGGACAAATCTTGAATTAGACACAATTTTCTCTAGTGAATTTCGTATCTTGTACGCATTTAACATAATTATCTCATGTATTACCATTTAATCCATTTGAAGAAACGCTCTAGAAGGAGGGTCATAATGCCTGATATTGTTATGGAAGTCAACAATCTAACTAAAGTGATAGGCAAACGTGAAATCATTCAAGATACTTCGTTCAACTTGGAAAAAGGAAAAATTTATGGTTTTATTGGCCCGAATGGTGCAGGCAAAACTACGATGATGCGCATGATGACAGGATTGATGCATCCAAGTAATGGCCATGTAAAGATAGATTCATACGAAATAAACAAAAACCGAAAAAATGCATTGGCACAGGTGGGAGCAATTATAGAATCGCCCATTTTTTTCGAGTATATGACAGGTAGGCAAGTATTGCGCAATTTGGCACGACTTCATCCTGATCTGCCTAAATCTGATAGGGAAAATCATATTCAAGAGTTGCTTGAAAGGGTTGGGTTGGGAGATAGAGCGAATGATCGAGTTAAGGGGTACTCGCTTGGAATGAAGCAACGTTTGGGAATTGCTCAGGCACTGCTAGGAAACCCGAAACTTCTACTTCTAGATGAACCCTCTAACGGTCTTGATCCCATGGGGATGAGAGCATTAAGAGATATCATCCTTAGTTTGAGAAACGAATTTAACTACGCTTTTTTTATCTCAAGCCATTTACTGGATGAGCTCCAGCAGATGTGTGATGAATTAATAATCATAAAAAGTGGAAAAGTTATTTGGAAAGGTCCTACTGCCGAGTTGATCCGTGATGGCGAAAGGTTAGAAGATGCTTTCGTGGAGTTAATGAGAGCATGATTACGTTATTCAATAGTGAGTGGGAACGACTTTGGTCCAAACGTTGGACATGGCTATTGGTTTTGGCTATCCCTGGTCTTGCTTATATGACAGCTAGTTTTTTTGAAACGCTTCAAGTTGATCATGATACTCTATCTCAGCTATTTGTTCTTACAGGTTTACGAAATAACTTGTATTTTCCCGTTGATATCATTATGGCTGTATTTGCAGCTTCTATATTCACCGAGGAATATAGAGGCGGTCAGTTGAGGTATGTTTTTCTTCGTCAATTTACCCGCAGGCAAATCTTTTTCAGCAAACTATTATTGATTTGTGTTTGTATTGTTCTGATGCTCATCTTGTTTGCAGTTTGTCTGATAGTTACTGGTTATTTTTTTCAGTTCAATGAAAATGGTTTGCTGAATTATTCTCTTGAGGCTCTTAGCTACACTTTTGTATATTACGGGTTTGCATTTGTTTCACTCTTGGGGATATCCAGTTTGTTTATTTGTATTTCGATGTACAGCAAAAATGTCACATATGCTATCGGAGGCTGTATGCTTTACATTTTAGCATCATTGTTACTGGACGGTGCAGTTATTCAACTTGCGGCATTATTCAGTGACATTCCTCTATTAGAACTCTGCATTACCTATTCCTTGATACCTTTTCTGCAACATACTGGTTTGAACGAAGTTATAGACGGAAATATGAGTGTAATTGTGGCTATATTATCCGTTGTCGTTGTACATCTTATTGTTTTCCTGTGGGGAGCCTACCATCGCTTTGTGAGAAGTGACTACTTATATTAGGGGGTAAACATGTTAGGCATATGGATTAGTGAATTGGAACGAGACTGGAAAAAAAAGTCTAAAATTGTACTATTCTCCTCTTTTTTAATTGTAATTATTTTCAATATTTGGGGTTTAAGCTCATCACAAAAGGGAGTATTTCGTTTTGGAGAAGGCAGTATTATGCTAAACAATCTTAACGCTCCCTGGTTTATGATGGATGGAATGTCATTATTAATGATGGCCGCAATGCTGCCTATTTTTTATATTGATCAGTTAAGTGGCGAATTGAATTCTGGCGCATACAGATTGTATGCACTTCGTCCATACCGACGGTTCGAACTTTGGCTGGGAAAACTATTGGCGTTGGCTGCAACGACTGTTGTTGGGATCGGAATTGTTTACATTATTTCTATGATTGGATCAAAAGCCTTTTTTTCCAGCAGCGATACAGCAGCACTTTACGGTTTTAAGAATGAAGTAGGAAGGTTACCAGCAGAATGGTATACGATCAAATTTTATGGTATTTTTCTACTTACCTGTCTTGCTAAGTTACTATTCTGTAGTGCTATCTGTGTGTTTATCTCAAGACCAATCATAGCCTTTCTCGTGATTTTTGGATTATCTATTGTACTTTATCATTATATAGCAACAGAATTGGTTTTTTTATTTGACCCTTTTCGTCCAATTTTGCTTTCTCTTCAATCAGGAGGTTCAATCAGTTTTTGGCTATATTTAACTGGATCCAGCATTCTTTTTGGGACAATCAGTTTTTGGGGTTGGCAAAGGAAAGTAATATGAGAAGGTTCTCATGTCTGGTATCTAGTGGGAGGAGAATATGATGAAACGTTATTCGTATAAAACTCTGGATTTTTTCATGTTGAGAACTCCAGTTTTACCCTTAAATGAATTTTTTTCTTGTTTCCCCGAGCAACATTCTCTTATTGAGAATGTTGCTAGTTATTCTTTGGAAAATTTGATAAAACTATCTCGTAAACCTGAGATCAGGGAAGCGATCCTTGTTGCAAGCCCTAGCCTATACAGATCACTTTCTAAAATTGATGAATTCAACAATAAGCCTAATGTGACTGAAGCGCAAGTTGTATCAAGCGTAATGAAGTATGTAATCCGGATGATGAGTAGACCTACCCCTTTTGGATTATTCTCAGGCATTACTGTTGGAAGGTTCTCAGCCGAATCTCAACTTGATATTAAGGAGATATCTCATTATCGTAAACGAGCACGACCTGATATGGGATGGATTCTCAAACTAATAGAACAACTCGAAAACGATCCACAGATATTGGAACAACTAACTATTTACCCAAATGCATTAATATATAAACAAGGTAATAGGGCTAAGCTACCCTTCTTAACGAGATATGGGAAAATGAAGAGTGGAGCAAATGATAGCATTTCTGTTAAGGCGACCATTGTATTTGACTGGATTATGAATTATTTGTCTACACCCCAAAAGTTTTCCAAGGTATTAAACCAAATGGAGCTGGAGTTTCCGGGAACAGACCGCGAAATTATCAATAATTACCTGCAACAACTCATAAAAGAAGAGTTCCTCCTTACTGAACTGCGACCATCCACTGTAGATAAAGATCCATTCCACCATGTTTTCAGCCTTGTGGATGGGCTGCAGGGAGTAAATGATATCGGAAAAAAATTGTATGAGATTCACGAAACAATAATGTTTTATAACGAGACTGCTGTTGGAAAAGGGGTAGAGACTTTCGAACAACTTAGTAGACTGACGAATGATCTAATTCCGATGGAGACACCCACTATGCAAGTTGATTTGTCACTTGCAGATCAGTCTATCAGACTCAATGAGCATATTCGCAAGGACGTGGAAGAGGCAGCATACATACTTAATATGCTTTCACACTATTCAGAAGAGCACCTGAAAAAGTATGTAGAAGATTTTTTAGAAAAGTATGGCGATCATAAAGAAGTCCCCGTTTTAGAATTGATTGATGATGAGCTTGGATTGGGTGCTCCAGCGACGTACCGTTATCCTGAAAATCGTAAGAACTCATATGCGTTAAAGCGCAGGGATTCTCAGGGTAAAATGAAACAGGAACAATTATTTATGGAACTGTTGGTATCTGCAATACATAAAGGCCAACATACAGTGGAGTTGGATGAAAACGTTATACAACAACTGGAAGAATTCAATGATGCCCAATTGCCACCGTTACCATCTATGGAATTGTATTTTTCCCTTCACACGATGGATCAAAACAGTCTTGATCGTGGGGAGTACAAACTGGTGTTGGCGCCCAATCCTGGTTCAAAC
Organism: Paenibacillus sp. BGI2013; assembly: GCF_002843485.1. Taxonomy (NCBI): domain Bacteria; kingdom Bacillati; phylum Bacillota; class Bacilli; order Caryophanales; family Paenibacillaceae; genus Paenibacillus; species Paenibacillus sp. BGI2013. Next base: position 390,630 of record NZ_PJFA01000002.1, on the reverse strand, counting down.
GGAGCGGGGAAAACTTTTGGTCGTTTTTTAGATATCCTTGAACCCAATCTCCAAAAAGATTTAACACTGATTTCAAAAAAGGAAAAGGACTTGTACCCTGATGTAATGTGGGCGGAAACATCTTTTCTTCCCACTTCGGGTAAATCTGCGAATGTAATGCTTACGAAGAACTACCGTGACCATGAACTTTCGCTTAGTCATGGTTCGATAACTCCAAACGAACAAATCATAGCTATGTCTGATCTTGTCGTAGGTGCGAGAGAAGGAAGGTTATATATTAGGTCCGTATCCCAAAACAAAGAAGTAATTCCAATCGCAGGTCATATGTTCAATTATCATCATGCGCCGAACATCTATAGATTCCTGATGGAGGTTGGCTTGATGAGATTTGATCAATGGTCCGCCCCAGACTTTGGGTATTTGATGCATGCTCCATTTATGCCACGAATTCAATACAAAAAAATTGTGTTGTCTCCCGCAAAATGGAGTCTTCGTTACCCAATTAGTAATCTAAAAGAAAGTATTAATGCAGATAAATTAAAAAATTGGGTTTTAATATTCTTGAGTGAATGGAATGTTCCAAGATATGTTTATTTAATTGATTCAGATTATCGCATTTTGCTGGATTTGGACCATCCGCTACATCTAAATGAATTATTAAAAAATTTAAAAACAACACGACATATCAATTTAATCGAACACGTCGGTGGATTTGAAAATTCGCCTATCAATCGTAGTGATGGTTGTTTAGCTGCTGAATTTGTGTTTCCACTCATTATAGATGATGCTATGCCGAAAGGCAGTTCATTCCTTTTCCCTTTCAAAACGCTATCGGACAGAGGGGGTTTAGAGAAAGATATCTATCTTCCTGGCAATGAGTGGTTTTATGCTAAATTATATGGATTGGATAGCAGACAAAATGAATTCCTTGCTCTTTATTGGGAGGAATGTGTGAACGAAGCTAAAGATACTGGTTTAATAGAACAAGCTTATTTTATACGCTACGCCGATCCTGATCCACATGTTAGGGTAAGGTTCAAGTTTAAATCCAATGATAAATCTCAGCTATTCGCTCAATTATTTCAAAAATGGAGTGACGAGTGGTTTAAGGATGGTTATATAACAAAATTCACCTTAGAAACTTATGAACCTGAAATAGAAAGATATGGCGGAATTGAGTTAATGAAGTTAGCAGAATCTCTGTTCTCCGAAGATAGTTATGTGGTGGCTGGATTAATTCGTCTAAACCGTTTCGAGAGACGTGAGCTTGAGATTGAACAAATAGGTGTACTTAGTGTAATTCATCTTCTTACTCATTTAGGGTACAACAAAAGTGAATGTTTCGAAACTTTAAATGAAAAGTTTGATGTTAAAGATTACCTTCAAGATTTTCGTAAGATACGCATCACATATATGGATATGCTTAATACTTTTTTTTGTTTGAATGCTTCCCAAACCTCTGCTTCAGGAAACTTTTCACAAGAATTATTGCCAGTTTTCGAAGCAAGAGCAAACAGCTGTTTAACATACTATCAAAAGCTGGAGCAACATCGTTCAGAAGTTTCATTGACAAATAGCAAAGATGACATCGTGTTTAGCATTATTCACATGCACTTGAATCGACTAGTTGGAACTGATCGAAAGCTGGAACAGAAAATAATGATATTGACACGCCATGCGATGAACAGCTTGATACAATACCATAAAAGAAAAAGAACAGAAAATTTGAGCAGGATATGATTTTTTTTTTGTAAACAAAAAATTTATAAACGGAAAATGGAGTCATTATGTGGAATTCAGCGAAAAGCAGCATGAAGTTATTTTCACTAATTTTTCAGACTAATAAAGTATTGTTCATAATTAGTGCAATATTGCATATCCTGCAAGGTTTGATTCCCTTTTTTAGTTTGGTTGTAATGCAGAATATGTTGAATGGGATTTCATATTCTTTGATGCATGGAGCGGATCTAGTACGCATACCTTTTATCTTGTTTGTTATTGTGTACGCAGTAAAATTAATCATTAATTCAGGACAAACCTATGTGGAGGGGAATTTAGAAGCATCATTAGCGAAGTCTTTGAATATCATGATCGGGAAAAAATCAACACAACTTGGACTTGCTGACTTCGAAAATTCGTCTATCAACGATCAATTAAAACGTGCAACTCAGGAAGCAGCATTTCGGCCATATCAGCTATATAGCCAATTAGCAGGTATTATCTCTGGTCTTATCACTGTAATTTCATCTTCAACTTGGTTGTTTCTATGGAAATGGTGGACTGTACCGATCATTCTCGTAGTCTCTTTGACATCACTGTATTCTTTATTCAAATTAAACAAACAACAATTCGATATCTATATGAAAAGGACCCCTTTATATCGTCAATCATGGTATCTGACGCATTTGCTTACAAATGATCGAGCAGTTAAGGAAGTTAAGGTTTTTCAATTGAGCACTCATTTACTCAACCGTTACTCTGAATTGCTCGAAAGCTTTTATAAAGTAGACAAGAGAATGTTAGGAAAGCTAACTAAACACACATTTATTTACAATTTTTTCGAGCTTGCAGTAATGCTTTGGTTGGTTTGGTTTGTCATTCAAGAAACTTTGTTAAGTACCTTGATGATTGGCAGTTTGTACGGGTATATTCAGGCAATAGTACTTACACAAAGTCAGATACAATCCATAATGAGGAGTTTATTGCAATTTTCCCAAAATCATCTCTATATGGAGCAATTGTTCCTGTTCTTTGAGTTACCAACATCTGACCCTGTTGCTCGATCTTCTCTGCAAAACAAAAAATCTGATTTTAGCTTAGAACACCTAGAACTCAAGAATGTTTCTTTTCAGTACACTGGGAATGACAAGATAGCGTTGAAGAACATTTCCTTATCGTTACGAAGGGGGCAGACCATAGCAATAGTTGGGAAAAACGGATCGGGAAAAACAACGTTAATGAAAGTATTAATGCAACTTTATGACAATTACGAAGGTGAAATTATCATAAACGGAAAAAACATAACCGATTATGATCTGAATATGTATCAAAAAAAAATCGGTACTGTTTTTCAAGATTTCGTTCATTATGAAATGTCCGCCAGAAGCAACATAGGTTTTGGTTCATTGGATCAGTTGGACCAAGACGAAATGATACTAAATGCAGCCAAGTACGCATCTATTGATGATGTAATCCATTCTTTGCCCCAAGGCCTTGATACGCAGTTGGGTAAATGGTTTGAAGAAGGTCAGCAATTATCTGGTGGTCAATGGCAGAGGTTAGCCATAGCCAGAGCTTTCATGCGTAATGCCGATTTATACATTTTAGATGAACCTAGCGCGTTTTTGGACCCGGTTGCAGAACGAGATTTGTTGGAGTTATTTCTTGATTTAATGAAAGATAAGATCGGTGTATTCATTACGCATCGGCTATCTTCTGCACGCCTTGCTCATCAAATAATTGTCATGGAGAACGGTGAGATTATCGAACAGGGAACACACGAGAAATTGCTTAATGATAATGGTACGTATGCAGAGATGTATCGTATACAAGCTAAGACCTTTCAGGAAAACAACATTGAGGAGGTATATCAGCATTGAGTATTGTAATAAACCCTAATCTGGATAGATGGTTGGGCTTAGAAGGCGACTTAAGAAACAACGTTGCAAGCACTTTGGCGTCTGTTGCAAACAGATATAAAACTCCAAGCGAAATTTCAATGAAATCTCAAAATTCTATATTAGCAGTTGATGGATTCGAAGTAGAACGGTGGACGGAAGAAAGTCTAAGTAACGGACATTCCGGAATTTGTCTATTAATGGGTGAATTGGATTATCTCCAACCGGATGCTGGTTGGGATTATGTAGGGCATCAGTATTTAAAGGAATTGCAGAATAAGCTTGAACAAACGGGGTTGCATGATTTGTCATTATACGGCGGATTGCCTGGTGTTCTAATGGCCATACGTTCCCTATCCCGGAGAGGCACCCGTTACCAGTCAATGACAGAAGGTATTGCAACTTGGATGGAAGAACTAGCAATTAAAAAAGTTGATGAACTAGTTGAAAATTGGGGAAGTACTGATTTAAAAATAGGAGATTATGATACGATTCTTGGTCTAAGTGGGCTTGGAAGAGTTATTTTATCATATTATGATCGCCCGGGAATGAAAAAGGTATGGGAACAGATTGTAAATTGGTTCAAATTATATTGTGCAAAAAAGGAAATAGGAGAAGAAACCGTCCCAGGATGGCATATTTCTGCTCGGAGCCAATTTCATGCTAGTGAGACAAATCAGTATCCTTCTGGAAACTTCAATTTAGGACTTTCCCATGGAATAGCAGGGCCCATTGCACTTATGAGCATTGCGATCCTTAAAGGACTACCTGCCGAACCCTTTAAGGATCAATTAAGTAAACTAACTGATTGGCTTGTTCAGTGGAAGGTCAATGGTGAAGATGGAATATACTGGCCTGGCAGGGTTTCTTATGAAGAATGGAAATTAGGTCATCTGCATGTTGAAAATAAAATGCATCCAAGAGATTCGTGGTGCTACGGAACTCCTGGAATTGCACGTGCAATATGGTTGGCAGGCAATGCTTTGGAAAATAAAGAATTATCTAATCTTGCACTTGAATCATATCTGGATATGGAAAAACGCATAGAGATGGACGGAGGGCTAATCTCACCAACCGTTTGTCATGGCCTTTCAGGTTGGCTTCTACTCATCCAACGGATGTACTCTGAAACCGGAGAAGAACGTTTAAGAATGATGCGTGACCGCCTTGTAGAAAAGACTCTAGATTTCTACAAGCCGGACTCTATATTTGGATATTGCGACATAAACTGGATTGATAATAAACTTCAATATATTGATGAAGCAGGCCTTTTAAACGGAGCAGCTGGGGTCTCTCTGGTCTTGGCATCATTATTATCGGATAAAAGTCCTGAATGGGATCAAGTATTATTGATAAAATAAATTAAAAAAAACGATCATTTACTGACCCTAGACGCATCCACGATTCATTATCATCAAGCTCTGCAATACAATTAGTTACCGCTACTATCCAAGCAACGTAGCGGCCTTTATTCGGTTACCTCGGGACCGGCTCTCCGTTGTTCGGATAGGAAGTAACACTGCGCGTTTTGGTCATTATTTTGGAAATTGAAGCTTGATCCTTGGCTCAACAAAAAAACGAGCAAAGGATCGTTGCTCCCTTTCTCAGTGATGATTGATCGATAATTTTAGTGTTCGCTGTCCTAAACGGCAGGAACAGTCTGAGGAACGGTCTCTTCATCATCATGCTCCACCAGTTCATGTTTCTCCCAAGCTCTACTCTTCCAGCGGAAGTACATAATGACCGCGCGGGTCCACTCATCCGCCGCAATGGCAAGCCACACACCAGCGAGCCCCAGATGAAGCTTGAATATGAGCAGGTACCCCAATGGCAGACTCATGCAGACCATGGAGATCAGACCCATGTACACCGGGAACTTTGCATCCCCTGCCGCACGCAGGGAACCAATGATCACTATATTGCAGGTACGCCCGGTTTCGAGCAAAAGACTGAGTAAAATCACTTGAGCCCCCAGCTTGATAATTTCCGGATTATCCGTAAATATGCTCATCAGCGGCACACGGAAAAAAATGATGATTACATCAATGATAACCGTGGCCAGAAGGGCCCATTTTACACTGTCAAAAACACGTTTGTACGCATCGTCTTTGCGCCGCGCACCCACAAGCCGACCTACAATGATCGATGTCCCCATACCAATTGCCATACTGAACAAGTAGATATAGCTGGAGATATTACCCGCATACTGCTTGGTTGCCATAGCTTCTGCGCCCAGATAGGTCACATACAGCGTGAACACGAGCTGGCAGGAATGATATACCATCGATTCCATCGCAGACGGAATGCCAATCCGCAGAATTTTGCCAATGAATTTCTTGGACAACTTAATGTAGTATTCAAAATCCACCCGCACCTCGCTCACACGATACAACAACCAGAAGAAGATCAGCAGGCAGATAAACCGGCTTCCCACCGTGGAGATCGCTGCCCCTTCCACCCCAAGCTTCGGCAGGCCGAAGTGTCCAAAGATCAATGCATAGTTACCAACAACGTGAATCACGTTCATGAATACAGCAACATACATCGTTTCTTTGGTGTAACCATGTGTACGAATCGTCGCAGCCAGCGCATTAATGAGCGCCTGGAGGAAGATACCGCCACCGACGATATTTATATACGAACGGGCAAAATCATAAATTTCGCCTTGAATGTTCAGGAGTGATAACAAATGTCCTCCGAACAGAAGGAAGATTCCACTCAGGACCAGACCTACGATAAGATTCAGTGTGATCGCATTACCCGTAACTTGTGCTGCTTCACTTAACTTTTTGGATCCGATATATTGTGCGACTACAATCGCAGCACCATGTCCAATGACTTCCAATACAAGGATAGCGATAGAAATAATCTGATTGGCTGCTCCAACGCCGGAGACCGCATTATCGGATACCGAGCTGAGCATGAGCGTATCCACGCTCCCCATCAACATAAATAAGAAGAGTTCCAAGAAAATAGGCCATGTAAGTCGAATCAGATTCAGATCCTTGGCATCAGAACGAAGGGACTCTTTGGTTGAGGATATTGCTGTCATTTTCTCACCTTTCCCATGTGGGCTTTAATTCTTAGGGTATGTTAGCACAGGTGGTTTGAAAATGCAGTAGTTTTGCGAAAATAGTTGAAAGTTTTTTGCAATTCCATAAATAGGTATTTTCACTGCTTTCATAAAGCCCCATTTCCGTAAGCTTATCCGAGGTTTCAGAAGACAAAAAAGGCCCCTCCCAACTCGCTTTTAAGCAAGTAATGGAAGGACCTTGGACCCTTAACCTTTTAACCTTTAACAGAACCCGCAGCAATGCCCTCCACAATTCGATTACTCAAGATGAGAAAAGCAATCAGGATTGGCATAATGCTAATCATCAGCGTTGCACCAATGGCTCCCCAATCCGTTGTGTATTGTCCAATAAAGTTCTGTACCCCAACAGTCAGGGTTTTGTACGAATCTGTACTGATGAACGTATTAACAAAGATGAATTCATTCCAGTTATAGATCATGTTAATGATCGCCGTTGTGGAAATGACCGAAGACGTCATCGGCAGCACAATCCGAAAGAAAATCCGATGCACGGAGCAACCATCCATCACTGCGGCTTCTTCCACTTCCCGGGGGAGCGCGTAGTAGAATCCAAGTAGAATCATAATGGTAATTGGCATATTAAAGGCAATATAAGACAGGATGACTGACAAAGGATGATCTGTGAGATGAAGCTTCAGGAACAAGCTGAACAGCGGGATCAACGTGGAGTGTACAGGGATCATCAGACCCACCATAAATAGCCCCAGCACCAGCGAACGACCCTTCCAGCGCATACGTGTAATGGCAAAGGTCACCAGGCTGGCAAACAGCACAGTGACCACCACCGAGACCACCGTAATCCATACACTGTTGAAGAAGTACAAGCTGATATTTCCCTCTGTCCATACCTTGACATAGTTTTCCCAACGCGGAGTAGCAGGAAGGGAAAAAGGCGCCATGTCGAATACTTCCTGATTATTTTTAAGCGAAAATAACAGCAGCCATACCAAAGGTAAAATTTGCAGCAAAGCTACCAAGGACAAGAGGAAATACAGCAGAATATAGCCAAATCTCCTTAACCATGCCGAACCTCGGCTTGTCCCCGGGTAAGTTGGCAATCTAACGGCCGTATCCGTCTTCACCGGGATGGACCTCCTTTCATTTCACTAGGGCGTGTCTGGAAACTCCGAAGGTGGCAGATTTTGCCGAATTTTCGTTCCAAGCAAGGAAATTTTCCGCAGGCGTGCCGGGGCACGTCAAGGGAAAGTGACGCAGCAGGGGGCGAAAAGGCGGTAAAAGATGCACTTCAGCGAGTTTTCAGACACGAACTAGCGTCAGGAATACTGGATCGTATCTTTGGATGCTGTCGCTTTACGAAGCAGCCAGGTAACAAGCAGACAGATCAAGAGCAGGAAGAACCCTACAGCACTGCCGTAACCAAAGTCGAAGCTACGGAACGCCTGACGATACATATAGGAGGCCATCACTTCGCTGGAGCCATTTGGTCCGCCATCGGTCATCACGTAGATGAGGTCAAAATACTTGAGTGAGCCCACCACTGCCAGTACCACAGTCACCTTGATGACTTCTGTAATAAGGGGCAGCTTGATTCGAAAAGCGATCTGCCAAGGACTTGCCCCATCAATCCGGGCTGCTTCCACCAGAGATTCCGGAATATTTTTGAGGGCCGCATAATAGATCAAAATATAGAAGCCTGCATACTGCCATAGAATCGGTACGAACAATGCATACAGCACCAGTGATGGCTCCGCCAGCCAAGCTGGCGGATTGCTGAAGCCGATCGCTTCCAGAAAGGTGTTCAGCACACCATTGCTGGGATGGTAGATCTTCAGCCATAACTGAGCGATCGCGACCGAAGACAGCAGCATCGGGATCAAATATATTTTGCGGAACAGATTGGCCCCCTTGATCTTGCCTGACAGCACCAAAGCGATCATCAGATAACCGATCAGACTCAGCGCAGAGAACAAAGCAAGCAAAAAGGTATGGTTCGCACTCTGCCAGAATGTTCCGTCTTGAAGAAGTCTGGCGTAATTATCCAATCCAATAAAGGTCATTGCACCGATCCCGTCCCATTGCATCAACCCATAATACCCGGTGAGCACGATCGGGATGTAAACCAAGACCAGCAGCAGAAGCAGTGCAGGAAGCACGTACAACGCAGCAACGAGACGGTTGGACATGACTTTGTCCATCACATTATCCTCCCTTCAAGCGTTCAAACGTGTGTACGTCAATTGCCTTTATCAATTGCAGCCTGATGATTCTTCACAAAGTCCTCCGGTGTTACCGCTTTGCCAAACAACGCCTGAATCATGTCGAGATGGGCCTGAGCGGCTGCCGGTTTCATCTGTACATCTGCAAAGAGTGTAAGGCTGCTGGCCTGATTCAATTCGTTGAGCAGGTCAATGTAAAGCTGTGGCAGCTGTACTGCAGCTGTATCCACTTTGGTAGCCGGGATGACGCCTGCTTCAGTTACAGAACTTTCACCCCATTTTTCCACAAAGTATTGCACAAACTTCTGCGCTTCTTCCTTCACTTTGGAGTTCTGGGCCACGAACAGTCCTACGCCTGGACCACCTACCCAGCTGTTAATATCGCTCTTGCCATCTTCCATTGTTGGGAATTTGAAAAATCCGATCTTGTCCTTAAATTCCTGCGGGATGTCCGGGTTAGTCGTGAAGTTTGGCAGTTCCCAGGTACCCATCAGGTACATGGCAGCTTTTTCGTTCATGAATTCGGATTTACCCTCATCGTTAGACAACCCGTTGAAACCTTTGTTGAAGGCATTCATATCCACCAGTTTTTGTACCTCGGCAGCAGCTTGAGTCAGCGCAGGATCATCAAACTTGCCAGAGCCATTGATCGCCTTTTCCAGTGCATCTCCACCTAACCGATTCGCCAGATACATATACCAGAGTGAGCCGGTCCAGCGGTCTTTATTGCCCAGTGCGATAGGAACCTCACCGTTCTCTGTCAATGTCTTCAGCACACTCAGGAATTCATCGTACGTTGCTGGCGGCTGCAAGTTATATTTCGCAAAAATGGCTTTGTTATAATAAATGGGGGAGATATTCAACTCGATTGGTAACGCATATGTTTTGCCGTCTATGGCATAAGCTTCTGTTGTTCCGGCTATGAATTTCTCGCCCAGAGAGTCACTCAGCAGATCATCGACCGGTGCGAACAGGTTCCCCTTCACATAAGGGTCCAGAAATCCGGCAGCCCAAGTTACACCAACATCGGGAAGTTCATTGGATGCCGACAGAATTTTCAATTTGTTCTTATATTGTTCATTCTCCAGCACTTCCTGCTTAATGGTTACATTGGGATGATCCGTCTGATACTGCTTGATGATATCGTTGACCAGTTTGTTTTGCTGTGCGGAGCTGCCTGCTGGCCAGAGGTGCATAAACTTGAGGGTTACTTTCCCATCTGTGCCGTTGCTGCCTGATTCACCCTCTTCATCCGAACTTGAACTGTTACATCCGGATAAAATTACGGCGAGAACCAGCGTCCATGACAGAAGAATGGCCATCGTCTTTTTGCTCATTATTCCAACCCCCTTGGTTTTTTCGGTTAATGTAACCGCTTTAACCAAATTGTAGCACGGGCCTATCACACCTATAAGACCAGAGTAATTTGGAAAAACTCCACTTTTTTGAGGTTATTTGTTATTTCGTTCAGATAGGGAATGCCGATATTTGCTTGGACTTAGCCCCTCAAGACTTTTAAATACTGTGATAAAATACTTATCCGTCTGATAACCCACCTGTTCGGCAATCTCCGAGATGGGCATCGTTGTCTGTACAAGCAACTCCTTCGCGCGCTGAATGCGTTTGCGGGTAAGATATTCACTAAAATTGATGCCGATCTGTTCCTTGAACAATACGCTGAAGTAACTGGAGTTGAGATGGAGTAGATCAGCGATTTCACGCATGGTCACATGTTCACCCAGATGGGCATCCACATAGGCCAAAGCTTCACTGATCTGGCTATTTAGCCTTTGTTCCCCTCGCTCCTTAACATCCAGCAGCTTGGGGTCAACCATTTCTTGCATCGTTTGAATACGTCGCTGTTGTTCGCTGAACTTTAGGGCTTTTTCGACGGTCTGCAGCAATTGTTCCTTATCAATCGGTTTCAACATATACTCCACAACACCCAGCTTAATGGCCTGCTGGGCGTACTGAAAATCGGCATGCCCCGACATAATCAGGACAACAGGCTTGTTCGAAAAATGTTGAATGGCTTCAATCAGAGACAAGCCAGAGAATTCCGGCATGCGAACATCCGTTATTAACAGATCTGCCGGCTTTTTCTTGAGCCATTCCACTGCCTCGACGCCACTTTCTGCAGTCTGAATGTGATTTCGTCCTGCCGACCATCCTTCCAGTGTTTTGCGAATACCCTCTCTTGTACGCGGCTCATCATCCACGATAAGAATTGTTTTGTCATGAATCATATGCACCCTCCGTTCCCATGGGAATCTCAAAGCAAATGACAGTTCCTTCCCCAACCTTACTTGTTATGGAAAGCTTGCAACGTTCGCCAAGTTGGCTGCCAAAGTAAAGCATCAGTCGCCGATGTACGTTGATTAGACCTACACCTGTCCCCTTCTTGGACACAGCCGGCCCGCCATGTAAAGCATGAATGACAGATTGAAGCCGTAATTCATCCATACCGGGACCATCATCCCGGACCTCAATGCGAACCAGATTTTTCTCGGTCAAAGCATCCACATGGATGCTTATCTTTCCCGGTCCCAGTTTACTTTCAATCCCATGGAGAATCGCATTTTCCACCAAGGGCTGTATGAGCAATTTCGGAATTGTGACCTTAAGCACCGTATCACTGAGCTGAATCTCCCATTGCATTCTATCTCCCAATCGCATCTGCATAATTTGAAGATAACGTTCAGCGTGTTCCAGCTCGTCGGCAATTGTAACCCATTCATCCTGTTGCGAACTGGAGATGATGTAGCGAAATAGTCGGGACATCGCCACAACCATACGTGCCATCTCCTCGTCTCCCTTTTCCTCAAGGGACCAATAGAATGCCTCCAGCGTGTTGAATAGAAAATGGGGATTAATCTGAGATTGCAACGCCTTCAGCTCAGCCCGGGACTGCATGACTTCCTTCTCATGAACCACACGGGTCAATTCATTCTGCCTGTAGACCATCTGGTTATATACGTCGTTGAGTTCATTGATCTCCATCGTAGAGCTGACCATTAGATTAGGTCTCATTGCTCCCGGCTGTGCACTGCGCATGGCCCGCATCAGCCGTATGAGTGGACGTGTAATCATCGTGGACAGAAAGAAGGACATGATAAGGAACAGAACAACACCAATCATTCCCGAAACGAGCAGCGCCGTTCTCAAGATGGATACACCTTCCGTTGTCTCCCGCAGCGGGGTCAGGACAGCAAGTGTCCATCCCGTTAACTCCGATTTTTGCCGGACGACGATATAGGATTCCTCCCCGTTCTGCACGACTGATCCACTGTCCAATATGGCTTTGGGATCGAGATTGATCTCCAGATCGGAAGTCACCACTTCGCCCACCCCATCCAAGAGCATGATAGAGTCCTGCGAACCATCTGCCCCATTCGAATCATTGAGTTGAAAAAAACTGCGCTGCATCCGCACCACCACATAACCTCCATGTTCAAAAGAATGATCCAGCAGGTTAATCCGTCGAATAGCTAGAAGCACACCCGGATCTTCAGGGTCAGCACCTGCCCATACCAGTCTGCCTTTTCCTTCATCCGCCAGGTTGATCCAGTTGCGCTCCACTCTGAGATCGAGGGATCGGTCATCCATCGGAAAGATGCGGTTATAACCCGTGGTGTATATCTCCATACTCTGCGCTCCGTTGATGAAAGACTGATAACTGCCTGCAATCTGCAAGAGAGCTTGGCGCTGATTAAAGGTTGCCGGGTTGCCTTGCTTCTCATCGCTAAGCAGACGCTGCACGTATGAATCATCCGCCACTTGGGCGGTCAGCGAATTCACTTGTGCAATGAGTGCATCCAATCTGCCACTGGCTTGGACAGCGGTTTGATGAATATGTTTCTCCGCATTGCTTTTCAGCAGGGCAGCTACCCGATCATAGGCCGATATGCCTGCGAGCAAAAGAACAACAAGCATCACCATAACAAAACCAATGAAGATCTGATTGCGAAGTGAGTTAAAATGTCCTTTTTTCCCGTGCAACTTCCCCATTCTCCTCTCTTTTTGGCATGTAAAAGAACCCACCACCTTACGCCCGTGCTCTTGAAGACTGGGTACAAACGATGCCGGATTTATCTACGTATTCAGTTCTTCTCGTTAAAGCGCTTGCAGAAATGAACCTTACTCTTCTTCTCTCTCAGTCTTTGTTTATCGATTAAACTAACGACTAAAAAATAGCATAGTTTTACAGGTTAATCAATCCTCCCGAATAGTTCCCAAACGTTAAATGACAAGGATCAAAAAAAGAGAGGGGACTTTTAAAGTCCACCTCTCTTTGTTCATATCCCTTCACACATATCCTTCTCTGTGACACATCTTCAGTTATTTCACGGACCCTTGGGTAACCCCGTTGATGATCCACTTCTGCGCAAACAGGTAGATGATAATCATCGGCAGCAACGCGAGCAGGTAGGATGCAAACGCAAGGTTAAACTCGGTATTGAACTGTCCTTGGAATACATACTGTACCAGCGGCAGCGTGTACTGTCCCGGATCACTGATAATAATGAGTGGCAGCAAGAAGTCGTTGTACGTGGACAGGCAAGTAAGAATACCAACCGTGGCACTGATGGGTGCCATGAGCGGGAAAATGATTTTCCAGAACGTGCCCCAAGTTGTCGCCCCATCCACAAACGCCGCTTCCTCCAGCGCTACCGGAATGGACCGGATGTATCCAACGTACACAAATACGTTAAATGCCAGACCATAGACCGTGTGAAGCAGAATCAGACCTACCAGATTTGTCATCTCCAGCGATGCGGTCAGCTTAACAATCGGCAGCATGATGATTGGAAATGGAATGAACATCGCGCTGACGAAGTAATAGTACAATCCTTTGAAAAACTTGCGTTTCTCCATATTCCGCGCAATCGCATAGGCCACCATCGAGTTACTGAGCAACGTCAAAAGCACGGTGGATGCGGTAACGATCGCACTGTTACGGAACGATTGGAAGAAGTTTGTCATGTCGATGGCCCTCGCAAAATTCTCCCAATGAAGTGTGGTCGGAATGGCAAAGACCGATTGGGCCATCTGTTCCGGATTTTTCAAAGCAATCGTAACGGTCATATACAATGGGAACAGGATAAACAAGGTACCCAACACAACAAGCAACATAACGGGCCAATTGATTCGTGTACGGCTTCTCATTACAGATCCATCTCCCTTCTTTGCAGGAACCGGATTTGCAGGATTGAAATCACCGCAATAACGATGAAGTAAATAACCGAGTTCGCAGATTGATATGCATATTCGCCGCCTTCAAATCCACCGGTATAGATCAAGTGGGAGATGGACTGCGTCGCCCGTCCGGGACCACCGTTGGTCAAGGCTACGATTTGGTCGAAGACCATAAGTGAATTTTTCATCGCCAGCACCATATTAATGGTGAAGAATGGAGCAATGAGCGGGAAGGTAATACTCCAGAATTCACGCCATTTGCCTGCGCCGTCGAGGTTGGAAGCCTCGTACAGTGTCGTTGGTATCGTTTGCAGACCAGCCAAATACAGAATTGTATTCAGGGCCACCGATTGCCATACTGCAACAATGACGATACCGATCCAAGCCAGACTCTCGCTGCCGAGAATGTTGGTGGATAGCGCGTTGATGCCCAGATTTTGTCCCCAGATCGGGAATACGTTGGAGAACAGGTAGTTAAATATGTAACCTACGATCAGTACACTCAGAATATTGGGCAGGAAGTAGATGCCGCGGAAGAAATTACGAAACTTAATCTTGGCATTCAGCCCGAGTGCAATGAGTAAGCTTAGAATATTGGTCAGGATCGTCACCACGATCGCAAATTTGAACGTAAACCAATAGGCATTGCCTACATTGTCATCTTGGAACAAGTTGAAATAGTTTTTAAAGCCAACAAAATCATACTCTTTCCCGAATCCGTTATAATTCGTAAATGAATAATAGATGCCCTGGAGGGCCGGCAGCGTCATAAATACAAAGAACAATACTACCGCCGGAACCGTCATCCAGTAATAGGGTGCGATACGCTTGTTCATACTCCATCCTCCTTCTGACAAGGCTTAGCGCCGATTAGCAACCTTGTCCCATTCTTTGTCGAGTGTATCTAGATAGTTGTCGATGTTTTGGTTCTGCAAAAAGGACTGTACGATGGAATTCAGCTGCACCGCAGCCGGAATATAGTGATCGGGAAAGTCAATAACCTTGCCCTGCTCGATATATGGCATCAATTCCTGTACGGCAGGATCATCCTGCTTCACGCCTTCTACCGCAGAGAACAGCGTCTGTTCGTCAATGTATCTTCCGATATTTTCAGGCTCTAATAGAAACGCAATAAACATCTCCGCCTGCTCGCGATTAGGCGTGTCCGCCGCAATGGTAAACAGGGAGTCAATCCCGTTCACCAGCTTGATCCCGCTTGCATCGTTGCCTGTTGGGAATGGGAAGAAACCGATGTCAACATTTGGGTTCGCTTTGCGAATCTCCGAGATGGCCCAGGTTCCCTGGATGTACATAAAGGCTTCACCGTTAGCAAAGGCACGGTTACCGTCCGAATAAGCTTTACCAAAGTTATCGCCGTGACCGTATTTCATGAGTTCCAGTTGCTTCTCAGCTACCTCGCGGTACTTCTCCTTGAACGTCACTTTGTTATCGCGTCGCTCTTGGTAGAAATCAATACCAACCAGATTGGAGGCTAGTGCATTGAACGGCAGGCTCGTCTGCCAGTCATCCTTGTATGTGAAATAAAATGGAATCTCACCTGCATCCTTAATCTTTTGAGCGGTTGCAATGAGTTCATCCCACGTCTTGGGCACGTCCAATCCCATTTCCTTAAACAGCGTTTTGTTGTACATGATGCCGTTTGCATTAGTCGCGTAAGGAATACCTGTCACTTCGTCCATACCTGTGAGATCCTTCAGCATTTGTATGTAGTTCGGATCAATCGTCTGGAGTAATGAGCTGTCCGTCAGATCGGTGAAAATATCACTCTGAGCCAGAATGGAATAGGTGTCGGTTGCACCCATGGCCATAATATCCGGTATATCATTTTTGACGACACGCGTCTTCAGTACTGTCTCCGCATCTGGCGGATTCACCTGTGTCACTTGGATATCGTCATGCTCAGCGTTGAACGTCTTGATCAATTCATCAAAGGTTGTTTTGGCTTCAGGCTTGTTCTGGAAAAATTCAATCTGCACTTTGCCATTCGCGCTATCCCCACTGGTACAGGAAGATAGAAGTACAGCCATCATTCCACACAGCAACATTGTCCCGAGAGCCTTGGTAAGCGTTGTTCTCATGTTGTACCTCCCTCAGCTTAATAAATTGAACTAATGTGATTTACACAGTGTCACTCCGATTGCAGTACCGTCTTCCGATCGTTGTTATCCCCAGATTTTTTTGATTCCCTTCCTCAAAGGGAAAATCCGATTTTAGCGTATGCTTTCGAAGCAGCTTTCTTTCAGAAAGCTTTTAGCTGCGCTTCTTCAGATTGGTTCTGCACTCTCCGTGTTCGTGTATATCTTAGTTTCACTTTATATACGTAAAGATTTACCCATACAAATGGTGAAATAACCATTTGGTTAATCCTTCCAAACCGACTTCAATCTGAATGGATAATATACGTCTTTATTATTTCTAAAACGGTTTCGATAAAAATGAATCAAGGCAGTTCTTCCCATGACCCGAATTGGGCATAACAAAAAGGACACTGGATAATATCCAATGTCCCTCATTTTTTCAGCTTATATTCAGCCACTGTAACGCTTTTATCCAACCTATTACGAACGTTCTGCTTTCGGCAAAGCATTACGTAAACGCTTGGCCCGATAACTCTGATATGCACGAATCAACATGCCAATGATAATCATGACCACACCGATGTTAATTGCGACATCAGCGAGATTCAAAATCCCGCGTCCTGACGGAAATACGAGGAAATCCGTTACCCGGGCATAGATAAATCGATCGATCGCATTCCCTAAAGCCCCACCGACCATAAAACCCGCGCCAGCTTGCATCCAGAAACCGCGAATCTCACCTTTACTCCGGTAATACAGCATGCCTGCTATGAACAGAACAGCAATCACACCAAACAGACGCGCATTTCCCTGAAACATGCTGCCCGCCATTCCACTGTTCTCGTAATGCTGTAACTGCATGCCCGAGTTACCCAGTCTCATGACGTCGCCAACTTCCATATACATCCTCACTGCAATCTTGGTTCCCTGGTCCACCAAAGTCACCAGCAGTGCTACAAAATAAAACAGCATCGTGCTTCTCCTCCTGCCTACGTAGCAATAACTTATTTTAACTTTAAGAGTTATGTATATTAGGTTCCCTTCACTTTAACACAGCCGATGTACGGTCTCCAAATGAGCCATCTTCAACCACGTCTATAACGTCGACTAACATCGTTCAGACTGCATCCAGAAGGGACTACACCAATCCATGTCGAATGTAGACATCAATCATATACGTAAAGGGGATGTCTGTAATTTGAACCTGATCATGACAGAGAAATTAAAGGAAATGCAGCAGGAAGAAAAGGACTTGGTATTTGGCAAATTTGATTCTGAAACGGCGCTTAACCTTGGCCTGCATCTGGTCGAAGAAGCGAAGCATCGTTCCCAAGCCGTGACCATCGACATTACTCTGAAGGGGCATCGCCTCTTTTTGCATGCGATGGAAGGCACTCATCCCGACAACGAAAACTGGATTCGACGCAAAAACAACGTGGTGAATCATTTCTCTTCCAGCTCTTGGCATACCGCTCTGCGGTTGAGAAGCGAAAACAAGACGCTTGAGCAGGATTTCAACCTGCCTGCATCTGACTATGTTCTGGCTGGTGGCGCTTTCCCGCTTATTCTGAAAAATGAGGGACAGGTCGGCACCATTACAGTATCGGGTTTGCCTGATGAGGAAGACCATGATCTGGTCACGACAGGAATCCGCTCTTTTTTGTTGCAGCAAGATTAGATTAAAATGGGCAATAAAAAATCCGTACCTGGGATAGGCACGGATTTTCTTCTTTTTCCTGTAGTTAAATTCCTGCGTTTATTGGATTGCCGAGAGAACGTCCAGCAGCATGGATTTGAACTTGGGCCGATCAATGGCTTCACAGACACGTACATTCGGCTCTTTGCCAAAACGTCCGTTGATATCAACCACACTGTATCCACGTGTCAGTTCTCCTGCCGCTTCCACATCCACATAATATTGACCCGACTTGGTCATGATGGATTCATCTGCCGCTACAGCCATCAACAATGTATCCGGATGAGTGGTGCCATTGAGTTTATGTACCGACTTGTTGAACTGCATAACCACTTTGTTGATTGCGGTGAAGAAGTCAGCACCGGATGTACCGAGAGCTGCAATCTCTGCATGATCGTCATCGTCCATCACTGAATATTGCGTGCACATCTCCCAGCCAACCATCGTAATCGGAATACCTGCATGCAGTACAATTTTCGCTGCTTCTGGGTCTACGTAGAAGTTATACTCCGCCGCCGGTGTGATATTACCCAGTGCATTATTCGTTCCGCCCATGATGTACAGGTGAGCAATCTCCGGAATAATGGTTGGGTCCTTCTGGATCGCCATCGCAATATTAGTCAAAGGGGCAATCGCCAGAAGTTCAATTTCACCTGGATGTGCATGCACCTTCTCAATGATAAAATCAACCGCATGCCCGCTCTCGGGACGCTGATCTGCCTTCGGGAAATGCGCGCCGCCCATGCCGTCATCGCCATGCACATCTTCCACTGTGCGGTGCTGAGCCTTTCCGTAGGCCATTAGCGGACGCTCGCAACCTTTATACACAGGCACCTTGCCGCCATGTCCAGCAACCTGTACCGTGTACAGAGCATTTTCAACCTCCTGGTCGAATTGTACGTTACCGCCCGTAATGGTGATGCCTTCCACCTGAAAGTGATGCAATGCCGTCAAGATCGCAATCGTATCGTCTCCTGCTGTATCTGTATCGATGATGACTCTTCTCATGATGCCGCGCTCCTTCTTCCGTTCATATAGTACATTCTATAAAACACTATGTCTTATTTTACATCAAAAACGTACCAATGACGATGGAAACGCCGATGATAATCGAACGCAGCAGCTGGGCTACCGCCATATTGCCTCGTGCAATTTCGTCACACACCCGCATTTTTGGAATCAGGAAATCAAATATAATATAGACCAGGCACAGCACAATAATTCCAAACGCCGACCACAGCAGCATATCCAACCACGAATGCGTCGAGAAAGATACCATGCCCACAATAATACACAGTCCCAGCAATTTGCTGCCCATGTACATGCCTGCCGCCTCGTTACCTTTGGCAATTTCCTCACTATCGTTATACCGGGTCAATTTGCTAAAAGCAAAATATCCACATACCAATATCACCAGCAGAATGCCTACACCCACCGCCACATTCACGAGGTTTAATCCCAAGTTTTCCATTCCTTCTTCTCCTCCTCATCATTCATCCGTTCACTAACCGTAGCCGCGCAATAATAGGCCATATCTCCGGTTACTTTCTCCCCGACCCGTGGTAGTATCCCAGCCAAACGCCCACCGATAACAAACACTCCTGTAAGCAGATAACCGTTGTATACTCCAGCTTCCGTCTCAATCACAACCTGTTCCATCGGAACCAGCTGCTGATAGATTTTGGGCTGATTTTCGTAATACGCTGTAATTTCTTCATCCTCGTCCGTTGCCCCAGATGCAAGATTGGATTCCAGCGCCTCCTTAAGAGGATGCTCCCTATCCTGCTTTCCAAAGGCATTGTCCGTTCCTTCATCCAGCAAAAGAGTTCCTCTGCCTTCGCGCCCCCAATAACTCTTCGCTACATATGGCGTGGCGTTCAGCTCGAAAGGCTCTGTCGAAAAATAGGTAGGCAGCAGATATTGGGAGATCACGTCCATCTCTGCTTCATCAAAGAGGGTAAACCCGCAATATTCCGGGGTTTGCTCGTTCCGCTCGTAGAGCGACCAGATTGCCGCCATGAAACCTTTGCTCTGCATCAGTACATGCTGAACCGGATTCATCAGGCCTAGTCGTCCCTCCCGTACAAGTTCAAGCAGCGCAGCCCCAATCTCCACCCCTGTCGTCTCATCTCGATCATCGATCAGATACTCCAGTGGATAAAGGCGATACAGTAGATTAATCTCCCGACCCTTATGGTAAAGCGCCTCTCCCGGAACAATCTCCAGTTCCTCAAGTGGAGCATAGAAAACCTCGTATCCCGCTTCCTGACAACGTCTCATCAGGTATTCCGTATTCGTTCGGTCTTCGACATGTTCGCCAAAAGAAGTGAATGTCACCGGACCCTTTAATCCCTGCTCTGTATAGAATTCCAGCCACATCTTGAAACATTCCCGAATACGTGTATCCATCTCGGCAGATGGCGCAGTTAACGCGGCATCCTCAGCAAGACCGACCAGGATATTTTCCAATGCAGCAGCCTCCGGTATGCCCGTTGGAGTGTCCGTATTATTTTCAATACACTTGGGCCCAGCTTCTCCGATAATCCAGTCCTGACGGGTAATGCCTCCAGTTACCAACTCCATACGTGCCGCCGGGATAAGCCCCGGATGAATACCCAACTGATGCTCTAAAAAAGAATCCGGCATATATTGCTGGATAAATCGCATCACTTTACAGTAAATGCCGTCTACCGCCTCGGCTGCCGCACGCAGCTCCTGCATCTCCGAGGGAGAATAGACCGTCAATGCAGGCACACAATATTGCTTCCCGTACATTCGATGATATGGAATCTGTTGTTCCGTTTCACCCTGAAATACCTCTTCGTGACTTAACGGTAGTTGAACCACTTGCCTCATCCGGTTATCCTCCCGAGCTGCGGAAGAAGCTACCGAAGCCGCTTGATTTGGACTTGGATTTGCTATAGGAGCTGTTACTGTCCTTATTGCTTCGATACGACGACCCACCGTAGTAATAGTGCCCACTGCTGGAATCATATTCACATCCGGTATCATACTCCGGGTCACATTCATCATTGTTGCTACCACAACCGGATAACACGGCAGGAACCGCCAGCATCAGGGAGAAAGCAACCAACTTTGCTTTTGATCCGGGTTTCGATGCTTGCCCCCGCTCTTGGTCACTCATCACAGATCCACCTCTTTCATATAAAACAACACTTTCTTGCGATCCGCATCCAGCACGGAATACAGGAACTCATACGTCTTGCCACCGCGAACCATGTAATGGTCCAGCAGTTGTTCGGCAAGCTCCATCGTATAGGTGGAGGATACTGTGAGTTCCAATTCCTGAAATGAACTTCCATTCCACAACATATACTCTGCACTATACATGGAAGACATTTTGCACATCGCCAGCGCAGCATCCGCAATGGCTGCACCGTACTCGTCCGGCATCTGTTGGTCATACGCCGTCACGTATACTGCATGTTCCCGCCCATCCTGGCATTCATTGGACAGATGCGCCCAGAGTTTGTTTTTCACCAGGGTGGCATCCACCAGTTTGCGCATGAACAGTTCATCTCGTGTGACTGAAGCCTGTTCCAGCACCCCCGTCTCCGCCTGTCGATCATCCGACCAACTCCGATACGTCAATGAATAATAGATACCGATAACCTCCCTTTTTGCGAGCTCTTAGGTGAGCCGTTTCAATTCATACAAACGTATTTAACGCATCAGAAGGAAAAAAGTTACACTAGTGAATCAATTTCATAGTACCTTTAGCTGCTTCAAATCAAGGCTAGACATAGATCAAAATGGTTTAATTTGTCTATGTGTAGTTACAAAACTTCATTTTTAGTGATTTATGAAATTGATTCTATTCACCATGACATGTAATAAAGAACATGTTGGCTACCTTCGTTCTCCGATTAACGAAGCAGGAAATAACATACTGTTTTCTACTTTTAGTATGTAATCCAGTTCAAAAAGGCCGGAGAAGACTCTCCGACCGCACTTTTTTTAATCTTATGCTCATGCCATTCTGACTTATAACTCAGCCCACTGTGCCAATACATCATTATATTCAGCGGACAATTGCTCGCGATCATTCCAGATTTGTTCCAGTTCAAGCGGATTGTTCTGCACCATTTCCAACTGTTGATCCAGCACCTGAATCTCTGCCTCAAGACGAGCCAACGTCTGTTCCAGCTTCTCCGCAGATTGTTGGTTGCCACTGCCACTTCTATGTTTCGATGCAGTTGCTGCCGAAGGAGTCAACGCCTTACCTGATTCAGTAGAAGCTTTATGATCATGACTTCCACCGGCAGCTACAACAGTGGATCCGTTCATTGTCGAGGTTGCTCCTGGCTTCTTCCCTGATCTGGCAGTCCCGCCGGGCGCGGACGTTAAACCTGACTTCATCTCTGACTTGGTGTTCCCACGAGAAGAAACGCCCACGCCTGCTGTAGCCTGAGTTGTCGCCGCCGCACGAGCTTGCAAATCAAGCTTCTTCTCACGATACGCCTCATAGTCTCCCAGATAAGCGGTCATCTGACCGTCCTCCAGTTCCCAGACACGGGAAGCGAGGCGATTGACGAAGTACCTATCATGCGAGATGGCAAGTACGGTTCCTTCAAAATCAACCAGTGACTCTTCCAGCGCTTCTCTCGATGCGATATCCAGATGGTTGGTTGGCTCATCGAGCAACAGTACATTGGGTTTACGTTGCACCAGCAGAGCCAAACGCAGACGCGTCCATTCCCCGCCAGATAATTGCCCGACAGAGCGGAATACATCCGCTCCATAGAACAAATATCGTGCCAGAATTCCGCGAGCCTCTCCCTCTTCCACGCCTGCTTCTAGACGGAAGTATTCGAGCACATTCAGCTTTGGATTCGTAGGTTCCTCCTGTTGAGCCAGATACCCGACATCCACACGCGCCCCCCACTCCAGCTTGCCCGCATTGGGCTGCTCGTCACCAAGCAACAGCTTGAACAGTGTCGTCTTGCCGGAGCCATTGCGGCCAATGAGTGCAATTTTATCTCCATATTCCAGCAGACCCGAGACCCCGTGCAGGATTTCACGCTCACCATAGCTCTTCTCGACCTGTTCCAATACCGCTACCCGTTTACCCGTTCGATCCGTAGGACGCACATCGAACTCGGCATTTCGGCGCTCCAGTACAGGACGCTTCACCTGTTCCATCCGCTCGATGGCTTTACGCATAGAAGCCGCCCGTCTGAAGAACTTTTCATTCCCACCAACTCGGCCCCACTCCTCTAACTGGCGGATCGTTTCTTTCATTTTTTTGATAACCTTCTGCTGCTCCTTGAACTCCTCGAATTGCTGCAACAGCCGTTGTTCCTTCACTTTCATATATTCCGTATAACCGCCAGCAGATGTTTCCGCTTCTCCATCCTCCAGCTCCAGTGTTCGATTCACGACCCGATCCAAAAAATAGCGATCATGCGAGATCAGGACAATGGTGCCGGGATATTCTCGTAAAAATCCTTCCAGCCACTCAACCCGCTCCAGATCAAGATGGTTTGTCGGCTCATCCAGCAATAACAGGTCGGGTCTTACGATTAGCTGTGAAGCCAGAACCACCCGAGTCTGCTCCCCACCAGACAGGGAACCAAAGCGCCAACCATAGTGTGCCTTGGCGATATCCAAACCGTCCGCCACCTGATCGATCCGGGCATCCATTTCGTATCCACCCTCACGCTCGAACTGGTCTTGCAGTGCCGCGTAGCGTTTCAGTAGGCGCTCCAATTGAGTAGGGTCTGCTGCACATGCCGGATCGGACATCTGTTGCTCCATTTCCTTCATTTGCGTGCGACATATCATAAGCTCCTTGAATCCAAGACTCAGTACATCCAGTACGGTATGGTCATCCAATCCTTCTGGAACCTGAGCCACATATCCCATTCGTGTATCTTTCTTGATCATCAATTGCCCTTCATCCGGCTTGTTCAGTCTTGCCATCAGGCGCATAAGTGTGGTCTTGCCGCTTCCGTTGCGGCCAATCAGGGCGACCTTGTCACCTTCCATAATTTCAAACGTAATGCCGTCCAGCACCAGATGTGCTCCGTGGTATTGAGTCAGTTGTTGCGCGCTAATCATTATCATAATAAGGTTCCTCCTATGGTATGGAAGATCCTGACCGCAACACAAAAAGAGCCGCAGGAGGTTAGCTCCGCGGCCCTTCAGAATTCAAGCAATATCGCTTATCGTCCGAAAGAGGTCAAGGCAGGCATCTTCTCGCAAATGTTAACTTCCGTATATTCAAAATTGGACAGACTTCTCCCGTTGGTCAGAAAAGTATGAACAATGCCAGCCATAGCAATCGGCAGCTGGCTAATACGGTTGTTAAGCATCTCGTGATTCACCTGTCTTCACCTCCCTTGTCATAATTAATGTCAATATATCACAGACGAATGCGTTTCCGCAACCATCCCTTCGCCCAATTCAATCATACTGTACAGTAGTTTCATTCTTACGCTTAATTCCTGCCCCGTCGCCGAAGCATTACATCCCTGATCGCTACCGTAATGAGTGTTAACATTCCCGCGGTACCCAGTGATGCGCCCAGCAGGGCATATCCGATGCCGTTCCACCCGCCAATATCGATGCTGATCATGATTACAACGGCACCGCCGAGCAAGGCCACACATGGCAATATATATTGTACCCACGTCATTCGGCGTCCTTGCAACCGGTAGATAAGCCATTCAATCAGCAGCAGCACCGCCCACATTCCCAATGTCCACAAGATCAGTACTTCCATAAGGTTCCCCTCCTGTTGCTGGATGGATTAAGCCCTTTGTTACAGACCTTACGTTACTTCAACCAATCCGAGAAAAAGTTCCGGTACCCTTCTTTCATTTTCGTGCGCGAAAAAGCACCAAACGCATACTCCCGGTTGTCTTCTGACACACTGCGCGGCGCAGCCGCAGCCATGTTCACCAGTTCAAACCAGTTATCCTCGTTGCCTGCAAATGCATGCGTGGATCGAATGTGACCGTAGCAAGCATGCTCCGGTTTCACGACCATTTTGCCCATCGCCATCGCTTCCGTCAGCGGCATCGCAAACGTATCAAAGGCCGAACAGTTCCAATACACCTTGGATGAGTTCATCAACGTAAATATCTCATCCTGCGTGAGCGCAAACTTCAGCTTCACGTTGGAAGGAATGTCGTACTTCTTCATGGTTTCCTTATAGCGTACACCGCCAAACACCATATATACTTCCTTGTCCGGGTTCTGCCGAGCATATTCCAGAACTAAATCCGGGCGACGATTCGCCTCATCCCGACCGATCCAGAGCACCCGATTATGCACAACCTGACTCGGATCATAGTGCCGGTTCGCCAGCTCTTCGCTAAAGCCAATCGGAATAACGTTCACGTCATGTACACCGAAATTGCGACCCAGTTCTGTTTTTAAAAACTCCGTCTGTACAATCGCTTTATCCACCATCGTATAAAATGGCTTCATCATCTCATATCCCGTTAGCGCGGGATCGGGGAAACTGTGCGGGAACAATACACTCTTTGGTAAGAACATCTTCAAAAACGTAAACCCGGATACGGTGTAGATGACATGCTCTATATTTTGGCTATGAATCTGGTCCAGCACGATATCGTAGTTCACCAGGTCACCTTTCTCATGCTCATAACCCGGCAACCAGTCGTATCCGCTGACATGACGCTCCGGTGAGATGAACACAATATCAACACCCAACTCCAGACCAATCTGCTTCAGCCGATCCGCAAATACGCGTGGCCCCTGTGCTTCCGTGAATTGAATTTTACGCATAACAAGTCCGACTTTACGCAAGCTTCTCACCCCTCATTTCTATTCCTCATCCAAGTGCTTCATGCACTGTTCCAGCGTCGCTGCCGTCTCATGCCACTGGTTACGCAACTGTTCCTTCGGCCACACACATTCCTCACTTCTCAGGTCACCATCAATTAAACGCAGCATCCAGAGTGAGAATACAATAGCATAAGCGTCGTACCATTCTGCAAAAGAAACCCGTTCAATCTGTACGCCCAAGCTCCCCAGTTTGTCCAAATAAACATCCATAACCCGCTCTCGCAATGCAGGCGTAACCGTTCTGGGAAACAGTGGATGCGAGAGATCCACCAGATGATATATATCCCACAGTGGCGTATTCAGATGGGCATGCTCCCAGTCCAAGATGACCAGTCTGCCGTCCACCTCAGCCATGTTACCGGGATGCAGGTCTCCGTGACACAAAACGGTTGGAAGTTGCTCCTCAGCTGTGACGATCAACGTGGTAATCTTGTCCCAATCCGATGAAGACAACCCCATATCCAGTCTGGACAACAGGTCATCCGTAGATTGTCTGTGCATTTGCAACTCATCCAATATTGTGCGAATAGACGGTTTCTGGCCCACGCGAGGCAGCTCACTCCAATCCGTAACAGGCAATGCATGCCATGCTGCCATATGTGCCGCTACGCCGAGCATCGTCGCTTCTTGCGAATCATGTACCAGTTGCCCCAGATCCTCGTAGATCATCCAGCTCTGTGCTGGAGCAATGGTAAGATCCGACGCTGCAATGAGTTGCGGATAGATTGGTGGTAAGCCAGACATCACACGCTTGTACATCCATCGTTCCCGTCCATGCTGTACAGGATTCGTTAACGGTTTGAAAATATAACTTTCACCGCTAGGAACAGTGAATCGCTCCACATATCGTCCGTTCATTCCTTTATACAACTGTTCACGGCTTGTTATATATTGATCATTCAGCATTCCTTCGGGCGTCACCCAGCTGTATGCATCCAACTCTTCGTTCACGCTACCCACCATCCATTTCGTTCTCCCTGCTACTCCGATGTTGATTTCTATTCATCATACGTTGCCGCTCACAAGCCTGCAAGCTTTGGTCGTAAGCGCTTATTCAGTGTCTCAATTCAGAGTTTCAAAATTGCTTATTGCATTTTGGTTAGTAATCACTTACTATACAATCATGAAGAACAAATCTCATGTGGATAGCAAAAAGAAAGATATCCTACAAGCGGCGATGCGCTTGTTCGCAACCAAAGGCGTTGACGGCATATCCGTCAAAGAGATCGGTGACGCCGCCGGAGTAACCGATGCGGCGATCTACAAACATTTTAAAAACAAAGATGCCGTTGCCCTGGAAGCCTTCACCCAATACTGTGTCGACTATACTGCACTGATTGACGGGTATGTTCGACAGGAAGGTCCGGTGTTGGAACGCTTCAAGCAACTGGTTACCGAGGTTCTCCATCTGCATGATGAAGATCCCTACGGACTGCTGCTGATTTCACAGAATCATGAAATATTCATTGAAGCCGGAAGCAGCGAGGATTACCGTCAGCCATTGGATGCGTTAATGGATCTGATCGATCAGGGAATGATGCGGGGCGAACTGCCTCAGCAGGATTCACGGCTCACAGCCGTGCTGGTGATCGGTGCAATTACACGTATGGCGGTCTCCAGTATGCAAGGTGAACTACCGGAGCTGTTGGTACCTTATACGGGGGAAACGGTTCACAGACTTGCATCGATGTTAGGGCAGGTACCCCAGGAGTAACAATGGAGATGGGATGAAGCTAGAAATGGATTAGCGGAGCGTAGGGAAAACGACGTGAGCAACTACATTGTTTCCGAAGGAAACAACCTTCGTAAGTTTCCGCTTATTTCGGCTGAATCCCATATTCGATGCAGATGATGCTGCTAGGCATGATTTGTAATCAAATACGGACTTGTTGAATAACTTCTAAAGAGAATCGTCAGCATACCATTAGGATATAAGAATGGATTACCGGGTCACACGTGACCTTTTCTTTTTGCACATGAGGTTAGTGTTCATTAACTAAAATAGTCAGGACGTGTCATCTTCCATGAAAAAAATATTAATTATTCAAGGCAATCCCGTCTCCCCCAGTTACAACGGCGCACTAGCCGAAGCTTACCGTAAAGGTGCGGTGCAGGCGGGTGCCGACGTCCGCATGATCACCCTGAACGAGTTGGCGTTCAACATGAATCTGGAGGGAGGATATCGTAATAAACTTCCACTTGAACCAGATTTGCTACAAGCTCAAGAAGCGATTAAGTGGGCTGAGCATCTTGTATGGGTATT
This sequence comes from Paenibacillus sp. BGI2013, assembly GCF_002843485.1. Classification (NCBI taxonomy): domain Bacteria; kingdom Bacillati; phylum Bacillota; class Bacilli; order Caryophanales; family Paenibacillaceae; genus Paenibacillus; species Paenibacillus sp. BGI2013. The sequence continues at coordinate 362,652 of NZ_PJFA01000002.1, read as the reverse complement.
CCCAATCTGGTGGGGAGGACCGCCTGCCCTGTTGAAAGGTTTCGTTGACCGAATCTTCATGCCAGGTTACGCCTTCAAGTATCAAAAAGGAAAACCTTTCCCGGATCAACTGCTCAAAGGCCGCACCGCTCGCATGATCACCACGATGGATGGTCCAAGCTGGTACTTCAAATGGTTCCAAGGTGAGCCTGCGCATAAAATGATGAAAATCTCCACATTTGCACTGACTGGCATCAAACCTGTGCGGATAACAACTGTAGATCAAGTTGGTAAAAAGTCAGATGAACAGAGAAAGAATTGGCTTGATAAGATTGAGCAGCTTGGGCGGAAGATGGGGTAAAGATTTCTGCAAGAAAGCCTCATGGGAAGTATATACTTCTCTCCAGATTTTCACGTTGTAAGTTAAATCAAAAATCTGTGGATACGCGCAATTTGAAGGTAGTCCTGTAATCTGCAAGTGGCACAATTGTAATTATAGTCTGACTTATAACAGAAAGCAGAAATGTGCCTATTCCCAGTTACAAAAAAAGGGTTGTCCCCTACGTCTTGAACAAGACGTAGGGGACAACCCTTTTAGTATTCATTATGATCTAACGAACCGTAAACACGTTATTAGCGCCATTTCCGATAAGTCTGAGGTTTAACGAATCGTAGACGCGTTATATCCTCGATCTGTGTATCATTTAATGATTTTAAACTAGTTTGCACCGGAATAACTTCACTGAGGTTCGTTACATTTTGCATTCCACGCTAAATCGCCATTTAACACTGACTCGGTTCGTTAGCGACTTGCCCATCTACAAATACAAACAACGCATTACCTAAACGAAATACGACCTGATGGATGCTCAGGCAAAATAGCTGTAACCAACTGCTGCACAGCCGGATGATCAGACTGCATTACCGAATCCCCGGCATCACCGCTATATACCAGCTTTCCCTGATCCATCACGGCAATGCGGTCACAGATCGTCATGGCAGCTCGAATGTCATGTGTGATAAAAAGGTAAGACAACCCGTAGGATGCTCTTAACTCTCCCAGTAAGGATAGGATTTGCGTCTGGTGCACCATATCCAGGCTGCTGATCGACTCGTCCAGTACGATTAACTTTGGCTTGAGCGCAATGGCTCGTGCGATGTTAACTCGCTGTAATTGCCCACCGCTGAACTGGTGCGGAAGCTTGCTCCCATCCTCAGGTGTAAGCCCAACCTGCTCAAGCAGTTGTCCGACCACACGAAGTTGTTCTTTTGCCGAAAATCGCTCGTAATTATCCAGTGGCTCACCGATGATCTGCGCGGCAGTCATGAGTGGATTCACAGCCGAATAACAGTCCTGGAATACGACCTGCAGATCGCGCCGTAATCCCTTAAGCACGGGTTTGCTGGATCGATAGATATCCTGACCCTGAAACAAAACCTGACCCTGGCTGGGCTTCTCCAGACCAAGAATGATTTTACCCAAGGTACTTTTACCTGCCCCGCTCGTACCCAGGAGCCCCAGACACATACCCTTTTCGATCGTAAGTGAGATATCTGCCAGCACAGGAGGACGCGCTCCCGAACGATCCAGCCAGTTGCGTTTGCCATAGCTATGGCTTACTCCACGTACCTGAAGCATCAGGTCATCCTCCTCTCTTGTACTTGGCAGAAGCAATCTCCGAAGAAGCCGAATTTAAACATCACCATGTTCATTCCACCCCTCCGCTACCCACTCAAAATACAGTTCATACCCGATCTAAACACTCACTGAACGCTTCATCACATCTGTCATTCGCTATCGTCCCAAAGACATACTGGGTCTGGCATTTAACAACATCCGGGTATACTCATGCTGCGGGTGATCGAACAGTTGGTACACATCTGCCTGCTCCACAATTCGCCCCTTCTGCATGACCGCGACTTCATCCGCCATTTGCGAGATCACGCCCAGATCGTGGGAGATGAGCAAGATGGATGTGCCATACTCCGTACGTAGCCGATCCAATTCCTGAAGCACCTTGAACTGATTCACGACATCCAGTGCCGTCGTTGGTTCATCAGCAATAACCAAAGCCGGTCGCAGGCACATCGATATGGCGATCATCACACGCTGCAACATACCGCCACTCAGTTGGAAGGGATATCGCTTCATCAGTTTAGCTGGTTCGGGTAAGTTCATATCTGCCAAGGCAGCAATGGCCCGCTCCCTGGCAGCTGCTCTGGACATTCCCGTATGCGTACGCAAGGTTTCAATGAATTGAGATCCAATCGTATATACGGGTGTAAAAGCATTCATCGGATTCTGCATAATAAATCCGATTTCCTTGCCGCGGATGCGCCGCATCTCCTCACCTGACAACGAGCCAAGCTCCCGTCCATTCAGGTGGATGCTGCCCGACACTTCCATCCTGCGCGGATCAAGCAGATGGAGCAACGCGTTACATGTAACGGTCTTACCGCTGCCACTCTCACCGACGAGACCGAAGACACGACCTTTTTTCAATTCAAAATCAATGGGCTCCAGTAACGGGACTGAACCCTCCGCTGTTCTTAGATTCACTTGCAGACCACGAACTTCGAGTACCTTCGCTGCATCATCCATCGTTACGTTCACCCCTCATATGCCTTCGATTCCGAACCACTACCTTTTTGCAATGCCATAACGCTCGGATAACGCTTCTCCCAAAATGTTGAACGTAATGACTACGAGCAGAATCAATGCCCCCGGGTAGATCATCAACTCCGGATGACTGCGAATATAACCTGTCCCCTCATGAATCATAGCGCCCCATTCTGCATTCGGTGGTTGAATACCGAGTCCCAGGAAAGACAGAGCAGATATATCCATAATCGCCCACCCCATCTCCAGAGTACCCATCACAACGATCGGACGCTGCACGTTGGGGATGATATGTTTCCGAATAATCGTCCACGAAGAGGAGCCGCTAATCCGCGCCGCTGCGATGAAGTTCCGTTCTTTCAGACTAACGACCATGTTCCGGCAGATACGTGCATAATACACCCACTGTACCATCATGAGTGCTAGAAGCACCTGCATCAAACCTGGACCAAAGATCCCTACAATACCGAGTACCAGCACCAGATTCGGAAACGCCATAATGCCTTCACACAAGCGCATCAACAGACTGTCCACCCAACCACCAAGGTAACCGGAGATTGAACCTACAATGACACCTATGAGCAAAGATGACAGGAAGATCAGGGTAGCAAATCCAAGCGACACTCTCGCTCCATACATCAGCCTAGTGAGATTGTCGCGTCCCAGATGATCCGTTCCGAGCCAATGCTCAAGCGATGGACTCGCCAGCTTCTGCAACAGATTCACCTTCACCGGGTCATGAGGAGCAATCCATGGGGCTAATAACGCGATCACGAAGAAAAGCAATATGATCACCGAGCAGATCTGGATGGCTCTCTGCCCTTTAAATACCGCACGCCATTTGTTTATCAATGTTCTGCCCGTCCTTTCGCTGAAATCCGTGGGTCCATAACGAGCTGCACCAGATCAACGAGCAGATTGCATACGATGAACAGGCAGGCCGCCAGGAAGACATAACATTGAATAACGGGAATATCCCGATTAAATATCGCATCGACAAAATAACGTCCGAACCCAGGCCAGGAAAACACCTGCTCTACAATAATGGTGCCTGTGAGCAGCTTGCCCATACTCATCCCCATTCCTGTAATAAGGGGCGATATGGCGATTTTCAGGACATGCTTGAGCATAATCACTCTTTCGCGAATTCCGCGTGTTCTCGCATACTGTACATATGTCTCCTGCAATTGCTCCAGTACACTGGAACGTAACAATCGGGTGTAGACCGCAATAAGAATCAAGGAGAGAGTAATCGTAGGCAGAACCAGATTCTCCCACGATCCACGCCCCTCCACAGGCAGCCAGTCCAATTTCACTGAGAAAAAGAAGATCAGCAAGTAACCGAGCCAGAATTGCGGAATAGATGCTCCTAAATAGGAAATCGCACGACTGACCATGTCAATCCAGCTATTCTTATACACCGCCGCCAGTATTCCCAAGGGAATACTCACCAAAGCCGATAACAATATACTCCAGAAGGCTAGTTCAGCCGTAGCGGGAATCCTTAGTTTCACTTCATCCCATACGGGTTTGTTGGTGAGATATGAGGTGCCAAAGTCGAGCTTGGCAATCTTCTGAATCGTATGCACATACTGGGTTAATAAAGACTGATCCAGACCGAACTCATGCCGCTTTTGCGCAAGCAGCTCCGGTGTTGGATAGATATGAGCGGCTGTCAGATAAGCCTCGGCTGGATCAACTGGCGATATATGAATAAGCGCAAAGGTAACAAGTGTAGCGATAAATACGATAGGAATGATCGCGATCATTCGTTTACCGATATAACTGATCAACAAAACTTCCTCCCTTTTATCAAGCTACATGACCTTGCCAAGGCCTTACCACTCCGAAATTAAAGTAAATACAACTTATTGGTTGCCCAATTCAATGCCTACAAACGGATTCTCATCACGGTTTGCCGGGAAAATAAAGTTGGAAATTTTCTTCTGATATACCGCCGTTTTCTTAACATACGAGATGGGGACAATCGCCGATTGTTCCTGAAGTGTTGTCAGGATGGAGCCATACAGCTCCTGACGTTTCGTCTCATCTGTTGATGATAGTGCGGCATGTACCTGCTCGTCCAGTTCCTTTTTCATCGGCAAGGCACTGAGCGTCTCAGAGATACCAAATCCTGGGCTCGCTACAACGTTAATGAAGGAATGTGGATCATACGGAGCACCATAGTTGTACCAGAAATACAGGTCAAAATCATTGGCTTTCAAACGTTTGATCTGTACCGTCAGTTCCAGCCCAGTGAGGTTTACTTTAACCCCAAGCTCGCTCCATTCCGCCTGAATGGTCTCAGCCATCGCTTTCTGAATCGGGTCCGTCTTGTCAAAAATCATTTCGAATTCAAGCTGTTGGCCGTCTTTCTCACGAACGCTACCATTCGCAGGCATCTTCCAACCCGCTTCATCCAATAAAGCTTTGGATTGTTCCACATTATATTCGATCGGTTTCAGGTCAACATTGGTGTATGGGTAGTTTTTGGATAGTGCCGTATCTGCCGGTTCTTCCAGACCCAGAGTGATGCCTTCCACCATCGCTTTTTTGTTAAATCCTTGCTGGAGCGCCATCCGTACTCTGAGATCAGACAGCTTCGGATTGGAGGAATTCAGCAGCAGATCTCGCGTACCTACCGGATCAGACAGCTGACTCACATATTTATCGTTGTCACGAAGCTGTTGGAACGCATCCAGACTGATCATACCTTCACCATAGATCAGGTCGAGATCACCTTTTTCAAAAGCAAGCACGCGGGTTTCTGCATCAGGGATGATCTTAACCGTAATCTGATCCACCTTCGGTGCGGTTCCCCAATAATTCGGGTTGCGTTTGAAAACAGCATATTCGTCCTGCTTGTAATCAGCCAGCATCCACGGGCCCGTTCCAACTGGCTCTTTGATGCCTTGGGATGTATCTCCGTCATCCGGGAATCCGGCTTCACCCAGGAAGCGGAAAGGACGAACCACAGACAAATCCTGAAGAACAGGATAGTACGGCTCTGTGAGTGTCAACCGGAACGTGTGGTCGTCCACAACCTCTGTCTTGTCGAGCACACCTACAATGCCCAGCCAGCTATGTGTAGCTTTATTTTTCATCACAGCATCAAAATTCTTTTTCACAATCTCAGCATTAAATGGTGTACCATCTGAGAATTTCACACCTTGGCGAAGCTTAAATGTATATACTTTGCCGTCATCGGAGATGGTCCATGATTCTGCCAGCGCAGGTTCCAGTTTTCCGTCCTTCTGGTAACTGATCAGTGGCTCATAGAGCATGGATTGGGCAAATAATTGCGAAGGATTGTACGTGTGCGGATTCATTGTACCGATATCACGTGGCCATGACATCGTAATCGACTTCGTAGATGTTTGATCCGAAGCAGCAGATGAGGATTCATCTCCACTTCCTGTATTGCTGCAACCCACAATAACGAGTAGCAACAAGAGCATAGTTGCCAGCGTGAGGGCCGAAGATTTGCGATGTTGTACAGACATGAATGTTGAACCCCTTTTCTCTATTTTATGATAATGATTATCATATTCATCCATTAAGAATAGGCAGGAGCCCTCCTTTTGTCAACAAAATTCGACATGGTATGTGTTGTTACTAAAATAGCCAAAAAACCTTTCCTGTGGGAGTAAAGGCTTCTTGACATGAATGTGAATTACAACTAAAAAAATAAGCTCCATCATAATCTGTTATTCCTTGCTCACAGCATGGAAATCACGAAAGTACATATGCAGATATATCACTGAAATCCATCTTCATACGCCTTCTTGTTTCTCATTTAAACTTCTACAGCGATGCCCTCATAGAACCGACGAATAACCTTCTCCGCGGGCTTACCATACACCCCGTATCCGTCATCGGTCAGCGCATCCTTCTCCGCATGCAGATGTGCGCTCCAATCCCATAGACCGAATCCGCGCACCCAGTCACGCTGACTGACATGCCGGAACATCGCTTCATAGAAACGCTCCTGTTCCTCCGCGCTGACTTCGCCTTCCAGCCCCCAATCGTTTGGAACCTGGGCCGATCCGTTGCGGCTGGGACAGCCTGCTTCCGCGAAGAAAAAGGGTTTGCCATAGGGAGCAATCGCCTGTTCAATGCGATCCAGCTGTGCCTCCCAATCTCCGATGGGATAGTAACCACTGGAAGAGATGACATCCACGGCATCCCACCATTTCACATGACCTTCCTGATATTTGTCCGTGTTGTATGACACCAGCCCAGTATACACTTCACGCACACCGGCGATCACCTGGCGCCACTCTTCATCCCGACGCTCGGATTGCACCATCTCACAGCCAACAATGAACATCTCACACTTTTCCTGCTCTGCAATCGCTGCATAATGCTTCTGAAATGCTGTGTAGCTACGGAACCAATCCTTCCACTTCGGCTCACAAGGTACATCGATATCAAAAAAGTTAATATGTGCACGCCATGTGCCATCGGTACAATTGACGGTTGGTTTCAGAATGACACGCAGCCCGAGTGTACGGGCATAACGCATCATGTCCACCAGTTCATCATCCTCCACCAGATGTGTGCCCCGATACTTGACCTCTACCGCCTGCGGATGATCCTGATGTGCCGCCAGTGCAAAAATAACATGAGAACTGCCTGTACGTTCTGCCATCAGGCGCAAAGATTCTTTGGCTTCCGGCTTACGGAAGTCACCCTTGCCACTTATCCAGCCAAATGTAAATCCCTTGATATAATCCATATGCATTACAGCTTGCCCTCTTCATGATCTCCGGCGATGACTTCATCCGTCTCGATCACATAGTTCACGATCTCTTCGATGGTTGTGTAAGCCACGCCCACATACGTGTCGGCGGCGCCGTAATAGATAGCGATACGTCCGGTCTCGGCATCATGCAGTGTTGCACACGGGAAGATGACGTTATCAACGAAACCTTGTTCTTCGTACCATTTTTCCGGTGTCAGCACAAAGTTGGAGGAACGATATTTTACTTTGGAGGGCTCATCCAGATCCAGAATGACCGCACCCATGCTATAGACAAAACCATTACAGGTCCCAGTGACGCCATGGTAGAACATCAGCCAGCCTTCGGACGTTTCGATCGGAGCAGGCCCGCCGCCAATTTTTACCGATTGCCACCAGCCTTGGCCGCCCTTGCTCATCACATGACGATGCTTGCCCCAATACACGAGATCCGGGCTTTCACTCAGGAAAATGTCCCCGAATGGCGTGTGTCCACTGTCACTTGGTCTGGACAACATTACATAGTTATCGTTGATTTTGCGTGGGAATAACACGCCATTACGGTTAAACGGCAGCATTGGATTTTCGAGGCGGACAAATGTTTTGAAGTCATCTGTTTTGGCCAGGCCCAGTGCTGCGCCGTAGAAGTCTGTACACCAGATGATGTAATACGTGTCCTCGACTTTGACCAAACGTGGATCGTACGCATAGTTCGGCATAAACGGATCGCCATTTTCATCTACAAATGCAATGCGTTCCTCTTCAATTGTCCACTCCAGACCATCTTCGCTTGCGCCCATGTGAAGGTGTGGACGTCCATTAACGGTTTCGGCGCGGAATACACCAATGAATTTTCCTTCATATGGTACAACAGCACTGTTGAAAATGCGGGCAATACCTTTGACCGGATTACGCGGAACCACCGGGTTCGCCGAATGTCTCCATACCGGGCCTTCCGTTCCCTCCGGTTTGTTCTCCCACGGCATATTCAGCAAAGCATCCCCAACAATGTGTACGTTTTTCGTTTCGGCAACTGACATTTTTCATTTCTCCCTTCGGTTAGGCTTTATGAAATGAATACTTAAAATTGCACTAGACCACTTTGATGACAGAACAACCTTCCGATCGCCGTTATCCCCAGATTTTTTTTGATCCCCTTATAAAAGGGAAAAATCCGGTTATAGCGTATGCTTACGGAGCGCGCTTTCTTTCAGAAAGCTTTTAGCGTCCCCTCCGTTTCTCCAGCTTTTTTCTGTCCTCTTCGTTCCTGTGTATTCTCATATGCATTTCATATAGCCTTTCGTTTTTTTATTTAACTGAGCCTTGCGCGAAGCCATTGTAGATGTACTTCTGTAACAGCAGGAAGATGATCATCGTTGGAATAATGGCGATCATGATGCCGGCGCTGATGACTTCCCACTGCGATCCAAACGGTCCCTTGAATTTGAACAAGGCGGTGGATATGACCTGTAGATCGGTCTTTGGCATGTACAGGAACGGTGTGTAGAAGTCGTTATAGATGTTCACACCCTTCACGATAATGACCGTTACAATGGCCGGTTTCAGCAGTGGCAGAATGATTTTCCAGTAGATCGTGAAGTACGAAGCGCCGTCCAGCATGGCGGATTCATCCAGTGCACTTGAGATGGAGCACAGGAACTGCAAGAAAATATAAACCGCGATGATATCTGTACCCAGATACATCACGATGGCCGCCCAGCGTGTGTTGAACAGGTCGAGCGCGTTGATGATCTGGAATGTGGCGACCTGTGTCGTAACACTTGGAATCAGGGTAGCGAGCAGGAATGCCGCGACCATGATTTTCTTACCTTTGAATTTGAACCGATCCAGCACATACGCGATCATGGAGCCCGTTAAGGTCGCTCCTATAATAGAGATGATCAGGATAATAATTGTATTTTTGAAACCAACCAGCATGTTGCCATCCACAAAAGCCTTCGCATAGTTCGCGAAGTTCAGCCAGTTGGCTGGCGGGGCAAGCGGGCTGCTGGTAGCGTATTCCGCATTCGTTTTGAGAGATGCAAACAGGATGACCACGATCGGTAACAGCGCGATAAACGCCGCAAGCACCAGGGAAGCATATTTAACCACGCTCGCAAGGGTGTATTTGAGTTGTGTCACGTTTATTCCTCCCCTTTCATGGTGACGCGCTGCACAAGCGTAACGAGAATAACGATCAAGAGCAGCACCACAGCCATGGCGGATGCCAGTCCCAGCTTGCCATATTTAAACGCCAAATGAACCGTCTGGATTACAAATGTCATACTGCCGTTGGAACCATCGGTCATGATATATGGAATATCGAACGCACTAATTGCGCCGCTAATCGCCAAGATCAGGTTGAGCTGCAGGATACGTGTAATGCTTGGCAGGATGATGTGGCGGAATTGCTGCCAGCGATTGGCGCCATCAATATCGGATGCTTCATACACATCCTTCGGAATGGAAGAGATTGCACCCAGGAAAATGATAAAGTTGAAGCCCATGTATCTCCATACTGATGCACCTGCGAGTGACACGTTGATAATATTCGGATTACCGAGCCAGAGCTGCGTGTATTGTCCCAGCCCTACAGCATGCATGAGCATATCGAGTGTACCGTCCGGTTTGAAGAAAAAGAGGAAGATAAAACCGATGGCTACCCCATTCAGCAAATAAGGGAAAAACAGTATGCCTTTGAAGAAGTTTTTGCCTCGAACTTTGAAACTCAGAATGGTGGCAAAGTAAAGCGCCAAGCCCATCTGTAAGAACGTAGCCACGAAGTAATACAAGCTGACAATAAATACTTTGAAGTATTCGGGATCACTGAATATGCGCGTGTAGTTCTCAAAGCCAACATAATCAAACCTTTTGCTGTATCCGTTCCAATCAGTGAAACTGTATTTGAACATGTTGATGACCGGTAAGTATGCAAACGTGAACAGCAACGCCAGCGGAATAATTGAGAAGGCACAGATGATAAATATGCGTTGCGCTGAGTAGCCCCAATTCGAAAGTTTTAAGTACTTCATGCTCTCCACACCTCCAAGCGGTTCTCCCGCCTATATATCGAAAGACTCCCGTCCAATGGAATTCCTGCGGAATAACTGCCGGGGAAGAGCATGGGCATCATGCTTTCAAATACCACATACTCCATTCACAAATGGCTTCCTATATCCCCGCAGTCCATTCATCACCTGATCCACTTACGTTAATCCAATTATTTTGTGAGTTCTGCTCTTGCTTTGACCCACTTCTCGTTCAGATCTTTCATGATGTCGTCATACGATTCCTTGCGGTTCCCAATACCTGCTTCGATAATGCGTTTCTTGAAGTCAGGCTGCCAGAGACCGATTTCGCCTTCGTTATCAATCTTGTCGACCAGACCTTCCTGACCTTCTTTGGCAGGCGTGAGTGTGGAGAATTTCACATCTTTATATTGATCCAAAATTGGTGGTAATTCCGCGTTTTTGTCTGCATCCATACCGCCGCCCTGTTCAACTGCATAGTTCGATTTCGCCAGGAACCAGTCAATCCATGCTTTGGCAGCAGGTTTGTTCTCACTGTTCACGTTCATGCCGATGTTATAGTCGGCGGAGAGCGGAACCACAACCTCACTTGCATTGGTTGGAAAAGGAAGGAATCCGATGTCATCCGGTGTATCCGTCATCCCTTGAATCTGTGTGATGGCCCAAGAGCCCAGTGCCATTGTGGCAATTTTGCCTTTGGCGAGATCCGCTTTGGAGCTTTCCCAGTCGGTTGTCGTTGGATCTTTCTCGATTAGACCGTTCTTGGCTGCATCATAGAGCACTTTATATAGTTCATAATGCGGCTGACCAGGCACAAAATTCTCATCTGTGTTCGGTTGGTCCACGTTAACGTAATCCACACTGCCTGCAACGGTTGGCAGATCCGATTCCCATTGGGTGAGAGCCCAGCCGGATGCATAGTTGGTGTAGAGCGGAACCGCATCTGTATTGTCTTTGACCAGTTGAAGCGCAGCCTGGAATTGCTCCGGTGTTTTGGGAACTTCCATAATGCCTGCGTCTTTGAAGACCTGTTTGTTATAAATGATTCCAGAGAACGTAATTACGGTAGGAATACCGTAGACCTGACCATCCACCATGCGTTCTTCAATGGCTGTGTATTTGTCTTTCAATTCATCGTAAGTGCCGAGCGGCTCGAAAAAGTCCGGGATATCTGCGATCGGAACACTGGTCGGGATCATCAGTACATCACCATAATCCTTGGTGCTCATACGGATTTTCACTTGTCCTTCATAGTCTGCCAGTGCCTGAAAGTTCACTTTGACATCCGGGTATTCCTTATTGAACTCAGCAGCGTAATCTTTAAATACGGTATCAACAATATCTGTACGTTGTGTAAGGACGGTAATTTCGCCCTTGATATCTGCCGGATCTGTACTGATCTCCTCCCCTGCCTGCGAAGATCCACCTCCGGATGAACATGCAGCAAGTAGTGAAGTGATGAGTAGCATCGTCAGCAACATCATCCAACCTTTGTTTTTTCTCAATTGTTTCGGCCCCTCTCTTAAGTTAATTAGGTTATCGTTAAGGTTACAAAATGAATTCTATTATGGTAACGCTTACCTGTCAATTAAATTATTTATAACTTAACAAGAAAAATTGCGATGCATTTCGTTGACATCTGTTTTTCAGAGCACTAATATTGATTAATAAAGTTACCGTTAACTTAACTAAATGAGATTGATGTAACATTCTGAAGGAGTGCTCACTTATGAATACAAAAACAACCGAACTTCAATCTGAGATTAAGGAGCATTGGGAGAAGCAGATTTTACCCTTCTGGTCCAACCTTAAAGATACAACCCACGGTGGATTCTACGGCTGGGTTGGCAATGATCTTCAGGTTAACCAGCAGGCCCCCAAAGGCGGGATCGCCACGGCACGGCAACTTTGGACTTTTGCAGCAGCCTATCGGGTTACCGGAAACGAAAGATGGCGCGATCACGCGGAGCACGCCTATCGGTTTCTCGCTGATCATGTGATGGACACCGAATATGGCGGTATGTACTGGATGGTAGATTACACAGGGGAAGCACTGGACACGAGCAAACATGTGTATACGCAATCATTCGGCGTGTATTCACTCAGTGAGTACTATCGTGCTACCGGGGATGCTTCTGCATTGGAACTTGCGAAAACGCTTTTTTCTCTAATCGAGGACAAAGGTCTGGATGCCGAACTACCTGCGTACAAGGAACAATTTGATCGCACATGGAAGGAACAGCCTAATGAAATGCTGAGCGAAAATGGGGTGATTGCGGATTACACAATGAATACGCATATCCATGTGCTGGAGGCCTACACCACGCTCTATCGCGTGTGGCCGGATCAACAAGTGAAGGCGGCGCTGGAACGCCTGCTCGGGATTCTATATGAACGGGTGTATGACCAAAACACCAAGTTTCTCGGGGTATTTTTCAACAAACAGTGGGAATCCATCATTGATCTCCGCTCGTTCGGACATGACATTGAGGCCAGCTGGCTAATCGACGAAGCACTGAAAGTGCTGGGGATGGAACAACATCTGGAGTATGCGGCGATGGTAACGGATATTGCCTATAACATCTCCAATGTAGCCGTGAATGCGGATGGTTCCCTGCTCAATGAACAAGAAGGTGAACATATCGATGAGAAGCGAATCTGGTGGGTTCAGGCCGAGGCGATGGTCGGTTTCTATAATGCATATCAGCGTACAGGTGATCCATTGTTTCTGGAGAGAGTGGAACGCTTGTGGACCTATACAAAAGAAAACATCATTGATCAGCGCGCTGGTGGGGAATGGTACTGGTCGGTTGATGGAAACGGAACACCGGATCAGAGCGAAATTGCCGGACCGTGGAAATGCCCGTATCACAATAGCAGATTCTGTATTGAACTAATTGAGAGGATGGGATCAGAATGATACACCCGAAATACAAGGAGTTACTGGAGAAACAGGAGCAGCTGCTTACTCGCCCTAATGAGATCAATTCTTCCTTCTACAACGGCGTATATGATCGGTACCAATATCCAGTTATCACTCGCCATCATGTACCGCTGCATTGGAGATTCGATCTGGATGAGACGACGAACCCGCATTTCATGGAACGCCTGGGCATTAACGCAACACTGAATCCGGGAGCCATCTATTTCAATGGCAAATACATCATGGTCATCCGTACGGAAGGATTGGATCGCAAATCAATCTTTGCACTCGCCGAGAGTGACAATGGGATTAACGGATTCCGTTTCACGGGTAAACCATTGGTCTGGGAAGATATCGATGCGGATGAAACCAATCAGTATGATATGCGCCTTGTTCAACATGAAGACGGCTGGATCTATGGCATCTATTGCTCGGAACGCAAAGACCCGGATGCTCCTGCATTTGATACATCCAGCGCAGTTGCACAGGCAGGACTGGTTCGTACACGGGATCTTATAAGCTGGGAACGGTTGCCCAACATCACAACGAATTCCCCTCAACAGCGCAATGTCGTATTGCACCCGGAATTCGTGGATGGAAAGTATGCCTTCTACACCCGTCCACAGGACGGTTTCATCTCAACAGGCAGTGGCGGCGGAATCGCCTTTGGTCTGTGTGAGGATATCTTAAACCCTGTCATTCATGAAGAGACGATTATCGACGAACGGCAATATCATACGGTCTATGAGGTCAAAAACGGTCAAGGCCCTGCTCCGCTCAAGACGGATCGTGGCTGGATTCACATTGCTCACGGAGTTCGGAACACCGCGGCAGGCCTGCGTTATGTGTTATACACCTTTGCTACGGATCTGAATGATCCGGCGCGTATTATTGCCAAGCCGGGCGGCCACTTCATTGCTCCTTATGACGATGAGCGGGTAGGCGATGTGTCCAATGTTATTTTCTGCCACGGTGCTGTGGTCAATGAGAAGGAAGAAGTCTTTATCTATTACGCTTCCAGTGATACCCGCTGTCATGTGGCAACAACCACGCTGGAAAAACTAGTCGATTATACGTTCAATACACCGGCTGATCCATATCGTTCCCTGGATTGTGCCAGCCAGCGGGGTCAGCTGATTGAACAGAATGAGAAGCTTTTACAGAAACAATTGACATAACATCGGTAGAGCGTCCTCTCAGGTAAACCTGCAATGTGCTGAAAATTAGCTAAACAACAGCCAGAATGGCTTTATTCCAAGTGGGTAACGATGTATACTGATATGGATTGTTATTATGTTGGAAGAAAGTGTTCATCATAGTGACAGCACATTGTGCCTATACCGGCTTGAAGGAGGCGACCATACTGAAGAACAATATCACCATGCGGGATATCGCCGACAGGCTCGGGGTCAGCAGTGTGACCGTCTCGAAAGCATTGAATGATAAAGATGGCGTGAGTGGCGAATTAAAGGAAAAAATTAAAGTGCTTGCTGTTGAAATGGGCTATCGGTATAATGCTGCTGCCCGTTCGATGAAGGAAGGCTTGACCCATAATATTGGCGTAATTATCCCAGAGCGTTTTACCGGGCCTACGCAGTCGTTCTATGTACGCGTGTTCCAGCGCATCACCAAACATCTGGAGGAACAGGGCTACTACGGCATTCTGCACATTCTGAATGTGGAGGATGAGGAGGAATTAACACTGCCCAAGCTGTACAGCGATAACAAGGTCGATGGTTTCATCGTGCTCGGACAGATCAGCAAAGAGTATATTGAACTGGTGCGATCGATGGAAGTTCCCAAAATGTTTCTCGACTTCTACGATGAACATTCGGACATCGATTCCGTCGTTACTGATAACTTCTACGCTGCCTATGAGCTGACGAACTATCTGGTTCAGCAGGGCCACCGTAACATTGCTTATGTAGGTAACCTGTATTCCACGAGCAGCATCCAGGACCGATTCCTCGGGTACTACAAATCCTTGCTGGAACATCGCTTGCCGATGAATCCGGATCTGGTTCTGAATGATCGGGATGAACGGGGTACGTTTATTGAGATTGATCTGCCGGAACAGCTGCCAACCGCTTTTGTATGCAACTGTGATCAGGTCGCTCATCTGCTCGTTCAAAAACTGACTTCCATGGATATTCAGGTGCCTGGCCAATGCTCTGTTGTTGGTTTTGATAATGATATCTATGCCACGCTCTCCGATCCCAAGCTCACAACCGTCGAAGTGGATGTGGAACAGATGGCACGCACGGCAGTTCAGTCCATGCTCAAAAAGGTCGACAACCCAAACCGCAGTTTCGGCCGTGTACATGTGAAAGGCAACATCATCTATCGTGACTCGGTAAGTGCTGCGTCTGCCTCATCAGATACTATGGATACTTGAACAAAAAAATGAAATAAACGAACACAGATGACTGGCCTTTATCTTACTGGCCAGTCTTTTCTGATGCATCAGAGCTTAACGACGGCGATGATCTGTTGAATCCTTCAAAAATGTAGTCGTTCTCCAAATCGAGAGGATGAGGATCAGCTCATAAACATTGGTTAAAGTACCGGTTTCCACTGGCAGGGAGATTAACTGCCCTACAAACAACAAGGCAGTTCCAACAAACAGCCAAACCCATTTATGTTTGAAAAGAACGACCAGGCTAACAAATAACAGAACAAGCCCCACGATGATCACCATCATCGGCGGACCTCCATGACCTTCTGCCATATATCTCAGTACTCCATACTCTTCTATAACCTTGAGATTTTTAACCTCGGATAAAGTAAAACCTACAATCTGGTAGATAACCAAACCTAAAGTTATCAGCCATGCCACCACACTCGTTATACTTCTATTGGCAAACTTGGCACCTGAGCTGCGCAAGATATGGTAGCCAACAAGAATAAGGGTAGGGGTAGCAAAGGCATGTAGCCAAAATCGAAGGCTACTGAGGACCATTAACACTTCCCCATCCCCTATCAAATTACCTACAGCAATAATTCCATTGTCATATGCCAAGCTGAACGCTACGAATAGCTGAAAACTGGAATACGCGAGCCATTGCTTCCTCTGGGTTAAATCGACGGCCATCCAAACAACAAGTATCAAATAAACAAGAGTAAGTGCGGAGTATATCCATACATCCAAACTGCTTCACCATCCTTATGGGTCAATTCTAATAAATTATATTTACCGGTAAGTAAAATTACAAGGCGTACTTGCATAAATGGTTAATTTGTCATAAATTACTCACTGAGGTAATGAAGATAAATAAAGATTTACAACGATCATCGGGGAGACCAACACATGCTGTAGCTGGAGATGATCCACCCTAACAAGGAGTCACTTTTCAATCGGCCCGCCAAACTGTATCTGGAGCTAAATTATATAAAAAGAGCACTCCCGGCTATCGTAGCTGCAGGAGCACTCTTTTCCTTATTTGAAGAACGTAAAAGCAACAGTTTACTCTGATATCAATAACTTGTCTTCAACCAATTGTCCTTGGACCAGGTCAATTTACCCGAACCCGCGCCATTGGAAGCCGTGAGGCGTGCATTCAACGTAGATGGATCATCCGTGGTATAGCTGTAAGGAAGTGTCGAGAAGCCGTTCCAGGAGAACGATTTCTCCACGGCCGGGATCGGCGCCAGTGGACTGCCAGGCGTATCACTGCTGCCACGGAATGAGCTTCCATCCAAAGAATACATGGTATCGGTCACTCTTATTTTGCCGGTATAGGTTGGATCTGCCGGATCGGTCTGATTGTTGCGAACAGGATACAGAACGTCCTTGATGACTGATTTCTCAACTAATACGGCTCCGCTCTCTGTGGAGATTGCCCCATTGCCAATGATATCGAACTTATAACCTTTGGACGCAATCGCTGTTGCCATCGCCGTTGTAATTTTGGCTTTAGCGGCACGTGCCCCTGTCGAATCCATCACGATGTTGTATGCATGTGCGTTGCCTCCACGCAGGCGTGGCATCCGGTCCTGAATATCCTTGTAGAGATTATGGTGCAGCGTCATGGACAGGTTGGCGTTAGCTGATTCCAGGCTGGTCGAACCGACCAGATGTCCTTTCTTTTGGGGTCCTGAGATGGCGATAATATCGGCTTTGCTGAGACCTACAGCACTGCTGCGAAGGTAGTTATACATGGGATAGGAAGCCTTGTTTGCTTCCAATTCGTTAATCTGCTGGGTAACCCAGCTGTTCGAGCTGCCGTCATCCCCTTTGAAGAGGGACCAGGAGATGGTCACACCGCTGGTTCCTTTTTTCGAATCGACGAGTCCGTCATAGGCTTTATTAAATGTGCAGTGATCAATCCATACGTTGCTGTTCTCCTCCAGGGTGATGTAATCCCAATCGTTCTTGTCGTAATCACCTTTGGTGGATTCATCCCATTCCCATAACTCATCAAATTCCAGGTTGCGGATGATGACATTTGAGCTTCGTTTCACGCTGATCGCAGCGTGTTTGATCTTGGAACCATTGGCGGAGAAAATCGTGAGTCCATTGAAACCATCAATCGTGAGCTTGCTAACACCGGTCTGTTTTAATACGGGATGCGTCAGTGCATCATTATGCTTGGCAAAAGGAGAAGTCTGCGCTGCGCTCGGAATTTCATTCCATCCCAGATTCAGATCGTTCATGATCTCAACAACTTTGACGCCGGAGTTCTTTTTCAGAGCCATTGCCAGATCGGTCGCATTATACACTTTCTTATACGTGGCTGTGTTTGATTCGCTAATGATGCCGCCGCCCGCGTTCCCTTGGGAGAAGCCTGTAAGATTGTAGTCTGCGTTACCCGCTGCCTGCACACTTGCCGGGCCGGACAATAAAGTTAACCCCAACGTTAGAGCCAGGGCTGTGCTGCATAAACTTCGAAATTTAGATTTCATCGATTCCATTCCTCCCATTATATGATGATTACATTCGCCCATCGCTGCCATGCCGTGTTACGAAGGACATGTTCTCAATGTAAGTGTTGAAAGCGATTACAACAATAATCCCTATCTCACATGTGGTTAGGAAAGGCTGGTATGGTAAGGGTTTGTACTGTAAGCAACCTTGAATCGTACAGAGTTAACTTGGGGAGTAAGGTTTCAGGGATATATCGTGGCAACAAGAACATTCCAGATGGGATGAAATTAAAAAAGCAGGACTGCATCTGCTGCAGACCTGCTCGATTTTACTTTTTAATGGAACGTGTCCAGAAGCCGCCATGGAACTGTTTGGGCTCCACGGTAATAACAAATGCTTTGGGGTCCAGATCGAGAATCGTCTGGTAGAGCAATTTCTGGTTTTTTCGTTTCGCCAGAATCTCCATCACAAGCCGATCCCCGTCACGTCCACTACCCACCCACGCAGTAACACCGTACCCTTTATCTCGCAGGGCATTCGCGACGCTTCCATCCAGCTGATTACAGATTACTTTAACGGTGATATAACCGAGCGCAATCTTTTCTTCAATCCACGCTCCGAGCAGCACACCCAATCCGTAACCTACCGCATATACAATCAGGGCCTCCGGTTGTTTAAGATAGTTTAACACCAGATTCAGACCGAGCACATAGATCACAATCTCACCCATGCTGATCAGTGCAGCGATGTATTTCTGTCCTTTGAGTGTCAGAATCATCCGGAGTGTATAAGCGGATACGTAGACAATCTGGATCAAAAAGATAAATACCAATATTTTAAACAATCACAATCCCTCTTTCCTGGCCTTCACAACGGAATTGGCCCTTTGCTGCATATACTCGACGATTTCGTTTCATCTATGCTTCCTGTATGTTTGCTCTATCTCCATCATTGGACGTTATACCCTCATTCTAAACGGTTGAATGTAAATCCGTAGGCATTTTCTGCTCTCTGGCATGCCGGAACTGCAATTATAGAACCGTTTGTACCGATTATCAACCCGGCGGAGGTCCCAGGGGCGAAAATGGGAGTCTTTGAATATGCTGTATCATCATAAAGCCAAGCACGCTGGCACAGGATATCAGGTCAAAACCAGGATGGATGGGGTCAAAACAAAAAGGGGGTACCGTCATGCAGCTATGGCAGGAGATGGAGCGGGAAGGCATGGAGGAACTCATTTTTTGCCATGATGCAGATAGTGGATTGAGGGCGGTCATTGCCATTCATAACACGGTCCTTGGACCTGCGCTCGGCGGATGCCGCTACTGGACTTATGCATCCGAGGAAGAAGCTGTTCGGGATGCTGTGAAGCTTGCCAAAGGCATGACGTACAAAAATGCAATCTCCGGATTGCCGTATGGTGGCGGGAAAGTGGTCATATGGGATGTACCTTTTGCCAAGAATACAAAACCGGATGAAGATGGATGTGGATCTCAAAGTGGTGAGCAGGTCGCTGGAGATCTAGGGGTAGAGCATCAAAAGAGCGCTGCCGCAGAACGGGAATTCGTTGCCGATGAGGTTGCTGATCGTATAGATAAGAGCCTGGATACGGACGTATCCAAGCGGGCGCAGCGCTTTCGCGCACTGGGTCGTTGTCTAGAGCGGCTGAACGGACGGTACGTGACAGGTCTTGATCTGGGTACCACGGCGACAGACATGGACCAGATCCGACTTGAGACCGCACATGTGACGGACACCACGGGTTCGCTGGGGGCGCAGGATGACTTCACTGCCGAGAAGACCGCCTACGGCGTACACATCGGCATTGTGACCTCGCTGCGCCAGCAAGGCATTGCATCTTTGCAGGGCATTCCCGTTGCCGTCCAGGGACTGGGCAAGGTCGGGTATGCCCTGTGCCGTTACCTGCATGCAGCCGGGGCACGGCTCATTGTGGCAGACGTTGTACCGGAGCGTGTACAACGTGCCCTTGTGCAGTTCAGCGGCGCCATCTCGGCCGATCCGGCCCATATCCACGCCGCTGACTGCAAGGTCTTCGCCCCCTGTGCCCTAGGGGGCGTACTGACCCCGGCAACGGTGGAGGAGCTGCGCTGCTCCATCGTTGCCGGGGCGGCCAACAACCAGCTGAGTGAACGACAGCTGGTTGCAGGCCGCATGCAGGCGCGCGGCATCCTGTACGCGCCTGATTATGTGCTCAACGCAGGCGGAATCATCTCCACCGCCTACGAGCTGGAAGGCGCCGGGCCTGACCTGATCCGCCAAAAGGTGGCGGGGATTGCAGGCACGCTGAGCAAGGTATACGCAGAAGCTACGCAATCTGCGATCTCCACAGCCGATGCAGCCGATCGGCTAGCGGAATCCATCCTCCGCTCAGGCCATACAAGATAGGGTGCCTCCTCCTGGGGAACCTCCACTGCTTTACTTCATTCTAACGAACCTGATACACCTATTTGGTCCTTTTAGCATGAATCTAATATCTAACGAATCTTAGGCACGTTATTTGCCTAGTTTGGTTCTTTTTCAAGCGAAATAGCTACTTTTCCGAAGGATAGCGTTCCTGAGGTTCGTTAGAATTTATATTTCAGATTTTCACCCTGAATAGGTTGTCTCAGGTTCGTTAGCGCTACGGCGAAGGTTTCCTTGGGGTAGTATCACCTATCAAAAAGAGCTAACCTAGACGTAAGTGTCCCGGTTAGCTCTTTTTAGCTCTTTTTAGCCCTTCTTAGTTCTTCTTAGCACTCTTAACTCTTCTAGGCTCTTATCACTTCGTCCTTCTACTTTCTAATCCCTTATCGCTTTTGCTCTTGCTCTTGCTCTTGATTCCTTGATTCTTTGGCTCATTTTTTTCCAATCGCTCTCTGTACGGATTACATTAAGTTTTCTTGTAAACCGTCCCTCTCAACGTAATCCACCCTCTTTTCTTTCCTTCTTTTACTACTTTACTTCAGTCCTTCTTTTACTCTTTTATTCTTCAGTTCTGCTGCAACTTCTCAAACTGCAACCGACCTCTTCTTCGCTGTCTTCTTCTCTCGAAACAGCAGCGTCCACAGCAACACATTCGCTACGATCAGTAGCGCACCATAGATCCACACGCCCCCTGACACCGAACGGAAAAAGACATGGACTCCCCATAACATAGCAAGCACAGGGAGGGCGGCGAATACATACCAACCATCACTTTGCTGCGCCATACTGAAGGATTGGGAGAACGGTGGCTTACGCAGCAACAATTTGCCTGCCAGTGGGACAAGCGCCGTAGCCGTCAGCATAATTATCGCAATATCCGGCAGTATCCGTGATCCAAATGTCCAGGTAAACAAAATGGCATTTGCCAGAAATATAGGCAGGAACATGTTGCATAAGAATGCCTTTAGAGCTCCTTTATATAACGCGCTATCATTCGCCATCGGTGCAGCGCGAAAAGTCCAGAATGCCTTATATTGTCCTGAAAATTTCAGCATGACTACAACCGTTACAACCAACATCAGCACGATGTAAAAGGTGTATACAAACGAACTTTGTCTAAACTCCGCCCAACTAGAAGATTGCAATTCAGTAAACCAAAATACATAAGGTAAAACAAATGATAAACCAAGCGATGGATACACCTTCAGCTTGAATTCCCGTTCATTACGCATCATGCTGGCTGACAGACGGAAGCAAGCCTGCTCCTCTCTCGAACGACTGACCACCTTGGAGATCAACCGATCCCATCTTCCACGTCTGCGTCCGGAGGACTGACCCGAATGTGCCATTTTTTCCAAATACAATTCAAAGGAAGGCATAAGCTTCACATATACGATCATACTCACCACAGGAACCAAGACTGCCAGTGCTGTGAACGTATAGATCCACACATTCCCGCCCCCTGCAAATAACCATTCATATGCAGCCGCATACCATAACGGAGGTAACAGCAACTGCCACCAAGCCGGGGTAAATACCATACCAAAGTCAATAATGCTGAACGAACGAATGACCAGCTGATAACCGATCGCAATCCCCACGGAAAGCAGAATTTGCACCATATTGATCATATCCTTCAGCTTCTCACCATCCAGAAACTTCATCATGAACAGATAGATCAGAGACGTTGTCACCAGAATCAGCATATTGATCAGAATCAGTTCCACAAGGAAGATCAGAAAGAATCCGATCCCATGCGTTACCAACGCAGCAATTAGCGGTATACCGGTTAATGAACCTGTCAGTAATAGCAGGTATACGCCCGCATGGATGGCTCGGGCCATCCCCACCGTTCGTCCATTAACGGGCTTGGTCATAATAATATTACGATCCCGGATGTCCAGCAGCACAGAGGAAAAATCCGAGATCATGGACGTCATGATCATAAACATTAATATGCCAAACACAAGTCCCATCTGAAGCATGAAATGCCCCGTATCCCAGACGATGAAGGGAACCATCATTAGTCCCATTAATCCATACAACCATAAAGATCGAAGAAACTGATTACCTTCCTTGCGCTCCTTTTTTCCTGAATTGTTGGATAAAATGGTAGGTACTCTGCGTTGATCCATCTGGAACTTCACTCGCAAGATCAGGCGCAGCACATCATAATCTGCCCCTGTTCTGGCGATAAGCGGACGAAAGCGATCCAGAATCTTGAGTGTGCGGAAGTCGGAGGATTCCTCCATATCAGTACACCTCCTGCACAATCGATACAAATCGCTCAGCAATGGCTTTATGTTCATTAAAGCCTGTCAATTGATTGAACACTTCTTCCAGCGTGCCTTCCATGGATTGCTGTTGGAGCTGCTTGAATGTACCGTCTGCCACTACGCGCCCTTCAGCAATCAGTACAATTCGACTGCTGATCTTCTCCACCACATCCATGATGTGTGACGAATAGAAGATGGTTGTGCCTTTGGCTGACAATTGTGACAAAATCTCTTTGACCACCATCACACTATTGGCATCCAATCCGCTGAGTGGTTCATCCAGGAACAACAGATCCGGGTCATGCAGCAGCGCAGAGATCAACAGCACTTTCTGACGCATACCTTTGGAAAAAGAGGCAATGCGGGAATGATATGATTTTTCCATTCCAAAACAATCCATCAATAGCTTGGCTTTGTAATCCGCATCCTCATAGGACATACCGTATAACTCTCCCGTAAAAGTCAGATACTCCGCAGGCGTTAATTGTTCGTACAATTCCGCCACCTCCGGAACATAGCCGATTCTGCGTTTATACTCTACATCGCCATCCGCAATATCTTTACCAAAGATTTGCACCGTGCCTACATATCCTTCAACCAGCCCGAGTAAAATCTTAACCGTCGTACTTTTGCCAGCCCCGTTTGGACCAATATATCCAATCATCTCACCGCGATTTACTTCCAGATCGATGCCATTCAGCACATAACGTCCGTTGTATCTCATACGCAAGCTTTCAATGGATAGCACTTGTTGTTCACTCACTTTGTTATCCAGCTCCTGTCTCTAGCTTTTTCTACAATTCTACTAGTTTACCACAGATTGGGATGGTAATGACCGGAAATAGGTCACGATATCAGCCATCAACTGGATATCCCCTTCGAGTAAAAGCATCACGTAACATGCGTGAATACATCACAAAGCCCCTATCCCACCTTATGGTAAGAGACAAGGGCTTCCACTTTATGTTGAATCTTATTTTCTAATATCTAAAAGTCTTACTGCACCTTAACAATCTGAAAATGTTGATTCGTGCCGCCATTATCCGTCCACTGGATGGCCGCAGCCCCATCTGCCAAGGATTGACTGGAGATGTCCAAGACCTTGCCTGTACTGCGGTTCTTCAGTTTATAATAACCACCACCTACATGGACAAGCTGCCACTGTTGGCTGGACCAACCGCCATCATTCCACTGTTCAATGACAGCCCCATCGGTCGTGGCACCATTCTCCACACCAATTAGCTTGCCACTGGAACGGTTGATGATTTTGACATAACCGCCACCCGCATCGGTAAATTGCCACTGTTGACTTGTCGTCCCCCCATCTGCTCGCTGCTCCAGATCCGCACCGTTGGCGGAAGAACCCCCGATGACATTCAGTAATTTATTGCTTTTACGGCTAATCAGCTGATATGAAGCATTCGGGTCCCAGACATCCGGTGTATTCACTCCGGTCACGATCCCTGTTGCTGTATCAATCGTAATACTGCTGGCCCAGTTCATCGCCAGACTGGTTGCGCTTGGGAATGAAAGTGGCAGCCAGACATACTTGGAATCTTGCACAGGCCCACTCCACGCTCCAGCCCAGCGATCACCCATGTAGAGATAGGAGGTTGTCTGTGAACCTTCTACCGGAACGACATAGGTGGATTGAGAACCATACGTTGTACTGTCTCCAAAGTTACTGAGACCGCTCCATGTGCCTGTAATGCTGGAGGCTGTCGCATATTTCGCCTGATTCGGATTCCAGCCAGTGGCACCCGAGGTGATCAGGAAGTAGACGCCGTCTTTTTTGAATAGGGCAGGTGCTTCTCGATATTGTCCGGGCCACAGTGTTGTGACAAGGGATTCCACACCCAGGAAATCCGGGGTCAGCTTATATATATTCAGATCAGCATTCACTCGGGTCGCGGAGATCAGATAAGCGGTTCCGTTATCGTTGTATACCGTCATGTCTCTGGAATCATACCCAAGTGGACGATAGCTGCCCACATACGTGTAGTTGCCATCAACTGTATTCGAAGTAGCTACAGCTACTCTTGCCTCGCCATAATCCAGACCATTCTCTTTATGCATCCACAGCACATATTTGCCAGTCGAACTGTTATAGATGACTTTTGGGCGTTCAATGTTGGAGATATTTAACTCGGCTGCCGAACTGCTGGTGAGCACATCATTGCGATACTCCCAGTTCTTAAGATCCGATGAACGATACACCGATACCGCCTTGAACGTTCCATTCGTATTGCGGTTCTCTCCAAACCAGTAATGATACCCATTTGCCTTAATCATCCCGCCCCCATGAGCATGAACGACATTGCCATTGGTATCCTTGAACTGTACCCCGTTCGTTACACTGAGCGGAGCAGCTGAAGTATTCGGTCCGGGTACGAGCAGCATGCCTATTGATTGCAGCGCCAAAACCAAAGCAAGCAGATAACTCAAGCGGCGGGTAAAGCGACGTGAATGTGTATTCTTTTTCAACCATCCATCGTTCATAGCCATATCGTAATGCACCTCCATGTTTTTTATGAAGCGCTTACATAAAATTAAAATCGATATGTCTCATCTGCCTCCGATCGATGATGCATTTCAGCAATAGAATTCCTGGCATTACTGGCTGGGCGTTCACCTCCCTGATTCCGATTGTATCCGCCACGTTCCTGCTCGAATAGTGAACAATCCGGCGGAAGATGTACAATTTTATACTCCGCTCTCTCCATAAACAGCAAAAAGACGCTTCCCCCGAAGCGTCCTCTGCTATACCTGCCCTGCCCCTCCATGATGTAACGATCTCTAGCTGTGTGCGTCTGTTCATAGGCAGGTTTTTATATGATGTTTTATCGGCGTATACTCGCCCTTATTGCTTAATCTTGGTCGTCAAAATCCTGGTCAAACGATAACACTTTACCTGTGTTGGCATCAATATCTACATCTGCTTCACCTTGAGCAGTTCTCAGTTCGATCTCATACACATAGCGACCATCATCATGATCCAGCTCGACTTTGGTTACTTTACCACCCGTAACTTGTTTCAACGCAATGTTTGAAGCTTGGGATGCCGTCAATTTGACCTGCTTGGAAGCAGAGTTATTAGATGTGTTGCCTGTTACAGTACCTTTATAATCGTCGTCATCATCGTAGTCATCATCATTCACGACCGCAAGGATTTTGCCTGTATAAGCATCCAGACGAACAACAACATCATTGGTTCCTTTTCTGTCGATCTCAACTTCATAGAACGTTTGGCCGTTTCTACGCTCCAGATCCACGTCATCCACTTTACCATCGGCTGCTTTTAACGCCAACGCTTTCGCTTGGGATGCATTCAGCATTTTACCTGTGCTGTTCTGATTCTGTGTTGCAGATTGTGTTGTTGACGTTGGTGTAGTTTGCACCGATTGTCCGTTCACATTCCCGCTAGCCGCTACGGCCGATCCACCAAGTAATACTGCTGCTGACAAGCTACCAATCCAAAGTTTATGTTTGTTCATCATCATCATTCATCTCCTCGTTGTTGTTGTTTCGTTCTCGTCTACATTTATAGAATAACCTGCAGGAATGAGAGATCAGCGAGAGTTAGATTAGAATTTGATGAGAAAATGAAGAGAATGCTCATTTAATGAGTGTTCATTATGTATGTAATCTAAAAGAAATGAAAAAGATGACCCCTACATTAGGAATCATCTATCCAACAAGGTGTAACTCTATATTCAATGGATTCCTGTACAAATGTTAATCATCGTCCTCATCCCAAGTCACCGAACGAATTGCTCCTGAGATGGCATTCACTTGCACAATAGCCTCCCGGCCATCCTCCAAATCAATTTCAACCAAATAATATGGATTCCCGCTGTTGGTTCCACGCAGTTCGATGTCGTCCACTTCCCCCGGAACCTCCGCAAGTGCCTTCTGTTTGGCTTGTTTCTCGCTCAGAAACTGAGGTTTGGGATCATCCTTGGTTGGTTCAGTTGTCGGGGCTGCTATTGTTTTGGAAGCTATCGTCTCTCCCGTGTATGGATCAATTGTGAGTTCTTCACGACTGTTATCCTTTGCCTTCACTACCGCGGTGTATACCGGACTGCCTTGCTGCTCCACAAGTTCTAGAGAGACCAGTTGGTCATCCGTTTGTTGTTTTAACAACGCCGTCTTGATCTGTTCGCGGCTCCATAACGTCTTCTCTTCCGCTTGCGGGTTGGACTCCAGCCGTTTGATGGAATTCACGGTAGCCGTGACGGCATCCACCTGCACGTCATATAGTCCGGTCTCCGAACGGAGCTGCATGATGTATGTTCCGTCTTTCAACGTGGAATTCACAATCTCACCTGGATATTGATCCAGCACCGATTGGGCTGCCGCATCTGCCGTAAGTACCGCACCACTCGATTGCCAAGGCTTCCACCACCCAACAGCTACCACAATCAGCACAAGGAGAAGCCCTGAACCCCACCAGAGTGATCTTCGAGATTTGGCCCATCCACTGTTCGCCTGTTCATGCCGTTTCATTTCCGGTGGTTGCTGCTCATGCTCTGTCATCAAGTTTCCCCCTTATAGCTCTCCCCATAGCCCGAGTTCATCTGTTATATATTCGGTCTGAGTTTAGTTTCCAATGCTACTACATAAAATGAACTAATCTTTTACACAGTAACGGAGAGGACAGAAAAAACCTGAAAAAGCGAAGCTACAAGCTTTCTGCAAGAAAGCTACTTCGAAAGCATACACTTCGCCTGAAAGCTTTCTGAAAGAAAGCTGCATCGACAGCATACGCTATCCACGGATTTTCCCCTTGAGAAAAGGGAATCAAAAAATCTGGGGATAACAGCGATTGGAAGGTTGTTCTGTCATCGTAGTGTCAGTGTGAAGAATCTTTAGTTCAGTTTATATAGTATATAAGAGAAGAATGAGAATTTCATGAGAGCGGCCCGTTCTGAACCGATAAAGGCAAAATAATCGAAGCCTCGGTGCCTTCACCCTCGGTGCTGGTCAGTTCGATCCGTGCTCCAACTGCCCCTGCAAGCTCTTTGGCAAGTGACAATCCCAGACCTGAACCACTTGCACCTAAGCTGCGTGTTCTGGCCGGATCAACCCGGTAGAATCGGTCAAATACCTTTTCCAGCTCGTCCTCCCGCATACCAATCCCGGTATCCACGATCCGAATACGGCACTCTTGCCCCTTGGCTTCCAGCCTGACTTCAATTGCATCCTCACTATACTTCCGGGCATTATCCAGCAAAATAAACAAAAGCTGCTTCAGCTTACTCTCATCGCTGATCGACCATATTGAACCTGGATCTTCACACCGGACTTCACGGTGATAGGCTTCGCGAAATGCACGTGTCGAGTCTGTAGCCAGTCTCGTGATATCTACACGCTCCAACTGCACATTCCACTGCTCTGGCTGCTTCGCAAGCAGTAACAGTTGCTCGGTCATCTCTCGCATGCGAACCGATTCGGACAGAATCGCTTCCACCGCTTCATCAAATACCTCGGGCCGCTCTTTTCCTCGTCGCTGTAGCAGACTGGCATAACTCTCAATAATGGTCAGCGGTGTTTTGAGCTCATGAGATGCATCGGATACAAACCGTTCCTGTCGTTCAAAGTTGGATTCGAGTAAATCCATCATCCGGTTGAACGTCTGTCCCATTGTTTTCAGTTCATCCTTCGACCCTTCCTCCAGTGGAAGACGCTTAAATTGGCCGCTGGACTGGATGTCAGTCATCGTGCGTGTCATCTGCTGAATCGGTCTGGTCATCCGATTCGCCAGAATCCGGCTGGAGATAATGGCTGGGATCAGAGCAATAATCGTGACCGCCACAAGCACAGTTCGAAGTACAGACAGACGATTCTCCGTCTCTGCAATGCTCTCAGTGACCTGTACATTCACCACCTCGCCATCAGGCCAGATGACCGGGACTGATACCCACACATAACCAATCTGTTCAACTTGGGTATACTCCGATTTCTTCTCACTTTCGTACTTATAAGGCAGCTTGCTCAGCTGCTCGGAAGCTGCTGTTGTTGTCACCGGGGAACTGGTGCCGTCTTCATTAACAATCCGGAGCATGCCGTTCACAGGCGCGTAGGCCCGTAACAAGTCATCCGGCGGAATGGAGCCGGCAGACTGACGCACTCCTTTGACAATAGACTCCGCTTCCGCTTCCACCCGATTAACCTCGTTATCAATCGACATTCGTTCAAACACGATGTAGACCGACAGGTTCACCGCGATTAACAGCACAGCAAATAATACAGACGAATATCCGTAGATTTTACTGCGCAGACTCATAACTGTTCCTTCAGGACGTATCCTACGCCCCGTACGGTATGTATTAAGGGTGGTGTGAATCCGTTATCCACCTTTTTGCGCACATAACGGATGTACACATCCACCACATTGGTATCTCCATAATAATCGTATCCCCACACGGCCTGCACAATCTGGTCACGACTGAGCACCTGACGTTGATTCTGCAGCAGATACACGAGCAGGTCGAACTCACGTGGAGTAAGCTCAATGGCCACACCATCTCGGGATACCTCTCGCGTTCCTTCATTTAGTTTCAACCCGGCAGCCGTCAACCAGCCCGCCTCAGCTTCACCCTTATGCCCAGAAGAGTCATTCCCCGTATCAGCAGGTGTAGACGAAGAGGCGGAAGAAACAACAGACGCCACTGCACTAAGCCGCAATGCAGCCCGAACTCTCGCAAGTAGCTCTTCAATCTGGAACGGTTTGGTGATGTAGTCATTGGCTCCAAGATCCAGGCCGGATACTTTGTCTTCTACAGAATCTTTGGCAGTGAGCATAATGATCGGGACCGTAGCATCTTTGGCCCGAACTCGCCGCAACACTTCAATTCCACTCAGACCAGGCAACATCACATCCAGCAGAATCAGATCCCACTGTCCTTCAGCATACTTCTCCAGTCCTTCTGTTCCACTACCAGCCTTGCCCACCTGATATCCCTCATACTGTAGTTCCAGTTCCAGCAGACGTGCTATTTTGGGCTCATCCTCTATGACCAGCACGGCTTCGTTCATGCAGCGCTCCCCCTCATCCCCATCATTTCATTCTCCCGTTATCTTACAATAACATCTACAATTTGCCCAAGGCATCTTCAACCGGATGCTCCCCGGCAATCAGATCAAAGGCCATTCGGTACGTCTTCTCTTCCTGCAAAGAAGCCACGATTACGCGGGCTACATCTTCACGTGGGATGCTTCCTGGCTCCAGATCGGTTCCAACTGCAATCTTGCCTGTGCCCGGTTCATTCTTGAGACCACCTGGACGTATAATCGTGTAATTGAGATCACTTGCAAACAACACACGATCCGCATAATGTTTCGCCACGTAATAAGGCTTGATGGACTCTGACCATTTCTCCCGTTGATCTGCGCCATACGCACTGACCAGAATATATCTGGAGATTCCTTGCTGCTCTGCGGCTTCCATCGTTTTCACCGCACCGTCGAGATCAATCAGCAGTGTTTTGTCCTGACCGGTAGATCCGCCAGAACCTGCCGTAAACACAATGGCATTATGATCCTTCATTGCCTCAGCCAAATCCTCCACACTACCCTCCAGGTCACCAATTACCACATCTGCACCGAGTTCCTTCAGTGTACCCGCCTGCTCCGGTTTGCGGATCATGGCCGTTACTTTATGTTTGCCTTCCTGTGCCAGCTGCTCCACCACAAACTTACCGATTTGTCCATTCGCTCCTATAACTAAAACGTTCATACGTCATTTCTCCTCTCAGTTGAACGGGCTGCTTGTTGTTGCTCCCCGTTCTTTTTATTTAAAGATACTCATCCTATAATTTAAACGAAAGCCGGCGCTTCTAAGCGCCGGCTTTATGTCCATGCCCGTTCAGTACCTCTATGAAATCTGAAGGATTCCATCGTTCCATTAATATGCCATATCCCCTAGGTACTTTATACGCGATCTCACATCGACCACTTCTGCCGTACCTTTTTCCCATCTGAATATCTGTTTTCCTTTGTAATGGTGACAACCAAAAAGGACGCCCAAAGGGCGCCCTTGAATGGCATTAAGATTAGTAAGCCAGTGCGAACAAACCGTGAATATGAGCCAGGTAACGGATGTTACTTGCTTCTTTCATCATGGTTGCAGGCAGACCTTTCAGACGAGTCTGGTTGCCACCGATCATGCCGACAGCATCTTTACGACCCAGACTTCCCAGCGTACCGGAGAATACTGGTGTGAAGGATTCCATTGCGCCACCTTTGAACATAACGCCCAAGTTGTGACCAATAGTCTCACCCATTTGCCAAGCCAATTGTGCTGTTGGAGGGTAAGGGCGAGCGCCTTCGCTAGGGAAGACCACTGCGCTGTCACCAGCAACAAACACGTCTTTGTGAGAAGTAGATTGCAGAACTTCCGTAACTTTCGCACGGCCACGATCCACTTCAATTCCGCTGTTAGCAACAACAGCGTTGCCTTGTACGCCACCTGTCCATACGAGTGTGTTCGTAGGGATGGAGCTGCCGTCTTTCAGCAGAACTTCGTTTTCTTTCATCTCGGTAATCGCTACGCCAACGATGAAGTTAACGCCACGTTTCTCAAGACTTGATTTAGCACGCTCAACAAGCTCTGGCGGGAATCCTGCCAGGATGGAAGGACCTGCTTCAACTGTGTACAGGGATACTTCTTTGAAGTCGATGCCTTTTTCTTGACATACTGCAGGAAGCAGGTCAGCGAATTCGCCAACAAGCTCAATACCTGTCAAGCCGCCGCCACCAATAACAAACGTAGCGTCTGCTTTGTTGCCGGACTGTTTGTAAGCATCAAGACGCGCTTCAACGTGTGCACGAATACGGTTTGCATCGCTAACCGATTTGAGCGTGAAGCTGTACTCTTGCAATCCTGGAATTCCGAAGAATGCCGTTTCGCTGCCCAAGGCAACGACAAGTGCATCGTAAGAGTATGTGGAGCCGCTGGTCATCAGAACTTTTTTCTCGTCCGGCTTGATTGTATCCACCGTATCGATTTTCAAGTTCACGTTTTTGCCACGCAGCAATTTTTCAAGTGGAAGAGCAACTGCTTGTTCAGCAATGCTTCCCGCTGCAAGACGGTGCAGTTCCGTGATAATTTGGTGTGTAGGGTAACGGTTCACGACAGTAATTGTCGCTTCTTCCGGAGACAAGTATTGACGTGCAGTCAATGCAGTCAACAGACCGCCGTATCCTCCACCCAAGATCAAAATTTGCTTCGACATATCCATCCTCCGTTCTTCTAAGTCTTAACGTTTCGGTTGTTGACGCTCGTTCAAGATGCTCAAGAAAGATTGAGCAAAACGAAGCGATTGTTGTACGTTTGGATCTTTAAGCATTTTCAGCATAGCGAACAAGCCAACTGAAGTTTGCTCTGTTTGCGCACGGTCATTGGCTTCGATGGCAGCAGAAGCTACACCTTTAGCTTTGTCTACAACAGGCTTAGCGAACTCGCCCATTGCGCTCATTGTGTCGCTGATCAGAACTTTGTCTGTTGCTACACTTTGTGCAAAGTCATAAGCTTTTGTCATAGCAGTAACCATTTCAGCCAATTTAGGCAGGTTCTCCACCAGAACGGTTAAAGACTCCTGTACCTCAGGCTTCATCAGTTGATCCAGAACGTCCAAGGACTGGCGCTCGGAAACGTTGGCACCTTCTGTAACTGGCACCTCTTGTTGAGTAGGCGATTGTGACATAAGAGAAAGTCCTCCTTTACTTTGGGATAGAAGTCCGCGACTTTCATGATGCCTGTCAAGCAGAGCCGAACCACAAAATACATCGAATACATTTAAATGTACCAAATTTCACACAATAGGATGAGCGTAGCTCAGGGCCACTCCCATATCATGCATTGTATCTTGGATCTATTGCGGACAACATGTGTTGACGCACAAAACGACAAGCAGGCCGAAACCGAACTCTATACCCTTATATTACACCTCTTACACATGAACATGAAAAAGAAATTTTTTACACTTGTGAAGATATTGTGAACATTGTAACAAAATCGATTTTTTTGTCAACCCATTCAGGCAAGCTAACGCCGCCGATCCTCCTGTCCAAGATCCGTATTCCTACCACATGTGGTATTAAGACAAGATCACATATGACCAGATGTGCGATATGTACACAAGGAAGGATTCGTTTATCCAAATGTTCAGGAATTGTTTTCCAATATCACAATTTTCATGCAACGAAATTGGTCACTGTCGTTATTATGCAGCGTTGGGCTCAGCCTTATTCCATCATTGAGACATCTTTTCTATTTCAAGTATGAACCTCTTGCGTCACGAATGCAAAACTTGGAACAAAGCCATTGCGTTTAGAATGCGGACATCCCGGTTAATAAGGACTACACCAGAAACGAAGGAGATGTTCGATATGAGTAATTCAACTGGCGATAAAATCAAAGCAGGCGTAAACAAGGCCAAAGGCGAAGTGAAGGATCAGATCGGTAATGCAACCAATAACAGATCCCTTCAGGCTGAGGGTAAAAAAGACAAAGCCAAAGGTGCTGTACAGGATAAAATTGCCGACATTAAAAAAGATCATCACTAGATCCTTTTAATGTGAGGTCCAACAGCACGAAGATTTCGTGCAATAGATTATTTTAAAATAGCCTGACTGTCCGTGTTCGGATGAAATCCGAAAATGAGACGGAGGCGCAAAAAAGCCAAGGAAGGTGTTACTCAATACACCCTTCCCTGGCTTTTTTTGTGCATTTTATACTGCTGGAACTGCGTATCTTGCCATATCGACAATGAAACTGCGTGTTTCCCTTGTTGTATGGTATTCACGGCTGAACTGTCTGACCCATTCGGGATGTTCCTGATACCAACGGAAAGTTTTTTCCAATCCCTTTTCCAACGTGGTTTGCGGTAACCAACCCAATTCCGCTCGCAATCTGCCTGAATGTACGACCAGACTCGACCCTCTGGACTGGGTTGGTTCTTGCTCCCGGATCTCTACAGCAGCTACGGATCGATCCATTGGTTTCAATATCTCCCCTATTTCCTGCATGGTTGTTCCAAGCCCTGTCGATATGTTGTAGACCTGTCCGTCTTTGCCTTTCAGCATGATCTGTTCAATGGCCCGGAGGGCATCATCTACATACAAGAAATCACGCACTGCCGATCCCTGGATATCCAGAGGCAGTCCGTCCAACATCCTACCAAAATTTCGGGGAATAATACGGTCTGGCAACTGCCATGGACCATAGAGGTTGGTCAAACGAAAGAGTTTGACTGGAAGCTGGTAACATTGAGCATAGGAGTGAGCCAGCATTTCACACGCGACTTTGGACGCGGAATAAGGAGAGACAGGTGCATACGGATCTGATTCATGATAGACTCTGCCCCAATCGCCGCCATACACTTCAACGGATGAAGCCAGCAAGACTGGAATGTGATGTTCCGTAGCATATTGAAGGACAGCCTGTGTGCTGAGTGTATTATTGCGGAAGACTTCCCCTGGCTGATGATACGAATAATCTACGTGTGGCATGGCCGCCAGATGGATAATGTAATCTGTTCCTGGAGGTAAATGAATCCGGTCTGATGCAAGGTCACAACAGATGAGCGCCATCTCATGCAGAGGAGAGATATGAACAAGCCTCTGACAATAATCATCCCGATCCAGAAGGGTAATTCGATGCCCCTTTTGCGCCAAATACTGTGAAAGGTTAAATCCCACAAATCCAGAAGCCCCTGTAATCACAATGTTCACACACGATTCCCCCTTGCGATTTATACAACCTGTGGATTGAAGAGAGTTTATGTACTGAGTATACCCTTAAAATGATACATTTTGTATCATTTTACAATTGTTTTTTGTTCGTCCTTGAGGTTATCGGGTAATTTATAGTGAGGTGATGTGAGATGAATGAACGGAAAAAGGCCATAGAGACGTTATTCTTTCAGGATGACGGTGTAATTCCCAATCATCCGACCCTGCCTGTGCTTTTGTATAAGAATGTATGGGCTGAAGAGGCCCTTCACGCAGAATCGTTGCTGAACCGTAATGGATGGGGAAATAGCTGGTTGAATGGTGTGTTCAATTATCATCATTATCATAGTAATGCTCATGAGGCTCTTGCTGTGGTGAGTGGATTCGTGAAACTGATTTTAGGCGGAGAAAATGGGCAGAAAGTTTACCTTCAAACAGGCGACGTTGTCGTGCTTCCCGCTGGAACAGGGCATAAACGTCTGGAGTCCAGCAGTGATTTTCGTATTGCCGGTGCTTATCCGGGCGGCATGAGTTACAACACACGCACAGGTGAAGAAGGCGAGCGACACAAGGCTCTTCAGGAAATCCAAAAGGTTCCGATCCCGCGGACTGATCCGGTCTATGGGCAGCACGGACCGCTACTAGAAATCTGGAATGGGCAGAAATCATAACAGATATGGAGATAATCAAGAAGCATGTTATTGGACAATGCACAGGAGAAGTCGTTCCAGTAATCAAGCATGAAAAATAGACTGTTCCCCGGACAAGTAGGAGTCATGCCGGAGTACAGTCTATATGTTTTTTCTAATTTCTAATCTATCGCACGCCAGCAAATTTTAGTTCCGCTCCATACTCGCAAGTCGGATACTGTAGTACCTCATCGCATGTGGCCTACCTTCCATCCCAGGTAATTTGTAAATACCAAACAAATATACCACTGTACCCCGAAACTAGGAGGAGATCGATTTTCCAGAGGGTTGATTCAGATTATTCAGCTCTTCACCATCTGACGATGACCGGGTAAAGTGTCGCTCCAGTTTGCGGCTTGCCCACAGGGATACCGCAATGAACAGTAATACGCCTACCCAGCGTATTGGGTGCTCCAGAAATTGTTCCACATTGGAACCGATATACGTAACAGAGAAGATCATGATCGCTTTACCACAGCCCACCGCAAGCAGGAAAGATAATAATCGCATTCGCGCGATACCTGCCGCCACATTAATAATGACAAACGGACCTACCGGGAAGATACTCAGCAGAAAAACATAACTGAATGCATTCCTTCGAATCCATACCATGCTGCGTTGCACACGAGGTTTGCGTGCCCATCGCTCTACAAAAGCGGATTTCCCAATCTCCCGTACGATCAGGAATGTAACAGTGCAACCGAGCACCATGCCGATCCATGAATATAAAAACCCTGCCCACAGACCGTATACCGCACCGTTCACGCCCACAATCAACAGCGTTGGAAGTGGCGGTACAAATGATTTCATAAACGTAAGCAAAATTCCCGGTAACGGGCCCAGGGAGCGAAACTTCTCTAGCCAGAAACGAATATTTTCTTCCGTAATATAGGACATAATGTCCAATGCTGCCGGGGTCATCTGCATCCATCCAATCTATACAGTCTACGTTCTCAGGTTTGATGTTCACTATACATTTCATCATTCATATGGATGATGAAGCTTCTTTAGTAACTCCCTCCCAGTATAACGTACATCTTCGATGAACACCGTTGTCAATTTGAAGAAATTATTGCACGGCAAACTCACTTCCCACTCAAATCACAATTAAATCAAAAAAGCACACCTAGACCTCTGTGGTCTTGGTGTGCTCTTTATATCGAAACCCCGATCCATCTTCGGGGGCATATTATCCTTCTTCCAGCTGCGCTTCCTGCATGGCCAGTTCAATCAATTCTGCCTGATGGGCAGCATTCCATTCGGGAATACCGGAATGCATGAACTCTTCGGCATCCATCGCTGCTTTGGACTGGTTGCACAGATTACAGGCGCAGACACAGTTGAGCGGAGTGGTATGTCCACCTTTGGCACGCGGCAGCAGATGGTCAATCGTATCTCCATACGATCCACAGAAGTAACAGGTGTAGTGATCCCGAGTCAGAATATACCGCTTGAAATCCTTGTTGCTGAACAATCGGCGAATCGTGTACCGATTCACCACCACAGCGGCTTTTTCCTTCACTAGCGTGACCGCAAGCTCCATGTCCACTTCCTGATGCCAGCGTCTGCCCTTGTCCGTCTTCCCCCTCATCCGTACCATGCCTTGACGGTTGGTCCGGAGCGAAGCCGGATCTTCCGGGTCAATGGCCACCGGGGCCGACGGGGTCTGGCGGCGGGGACGGCCATCCGTGCCAGCCCCGTGGCTACGGCTGGCATGCGCGGGTCGCTGCCCAGATGCAACGCGGGCAGCGTCTTCGCCGTTCGCCTTGGGCGCACGCTCTTTGCGCGCCTGGCGCGGCTTGGACCCTGGCGAGCCAGGCTGGCGCACGGGCGCAGGAGGCCCTGCCTCCGTAGCGGCCCCCGGCGCTTGCCCAGGCTCGCGCCCGGTGGCGGCAGGCTGTGCCTCCGCCGCCGTAGGCGCAGCGACCGTGGTGGCATCGCCACGGTCGCTCAGGGCCGGCGCATGGGCCTCAGCAGCTACGCTGCGGGCCTGCCCTGCGCCGGGCGCGAGCGCGGCAACACGCTTGCGGCGCCGCTTGCGCTTGCGTTTGGCTGCGGTCGGTTGATCCGCAGCCATGGGCTCTGCTGCCGGGCCTTGCGGCTCAGCGGGCAGCAGAGCCTGGTGGGCCGCCGCAGTCTGCTCGGCGGCCTGCACTGCAGCGGCTGCTCGCGCGCCAGCCCGCTGTGCACTGCCTTTCTCATTCGCAACAGCATGCCCCTGCGAATGCCCTTCTTCCCCACGCCAATGCTCACCTAGCTGTGGCTTATCTCCTACCTCACCCGCCAAACCATCATGCTCCAGACTTGTCTCTCTCAGCTCATTGCCCGTCATGCTCTCTGATCGCTTGCTCTTCCTCCGTCTTCTCCTCTTCTTCCGTATACCCGAAGAAGAGGGTGGAGAAGCCACCAACTCAGCGCGTTCATCGTCATTCGAAGAACTTGAGTCTACTGATGGTTGAGACACCAGAATTCTGTCAGACTCAGCCAACGTAGCAGATCCTTGCTCCATACCATGGGAGGTACGACCTACCTCATCTCTCGCAGATGCAGAGCGTCTGGCAGTAACAGCACGTGTCTCCAAACCATCCCGTTGATGCTCGATCCGTTCATTCGTTCGTCCGCTCACGCTTGAACCTGACTCGTGGTCAGCCTGTCCACCAAGTTGGCGACAGCTGCGGCAGGCTCCACGCCTGGCTCCGGGACCTGCCCGCTTTCCGGTTCTGCGCCGGAATTCGGACATCGGCCGCTGTTGTCCGCAATACATACACGTTTTGCTCAGTCGCGCTTCTTGTTCCGTCTTTCCTTGCCGGAAAGGGGCTGGACCCGTCTCCATGTTGTCACCTCGGTTCCGTATGAATCCGGTTTCTTTCTATTGTATCACATCTGCTCGTGAACACCCTCATGGCCATAGGCCTGATAATCTTTCGAGTTGTACTCCTGTGTCTGTTCACTGCATTCGTGAAGAATGTGTTCCACATATTCCAATATATCCTGCATCGGTCTCCCGCATTTTTCGCATGTTGTCATTATATTCACCTTAATCCTGTTATCCATAATGTATTATCGTTCCGCCTTATGATTACCCCTCATACATGAAAAAGAAACACTCGTTCCCCATATTACACATATCTGCATACATCAAAAAAACCGCTTCCTGCTCTCCCCTAAGGTCGACCAAGAAACGGTTTATTATTCCTATGTTGGAAATACATCTTATCAAACGTCCAATTGCCCCGAGTTCTGTTGTGGGACGAGACGTGGTTTGGGTTTTGGCAGATTGCCAAAGATGACCCATGCATATGGAACAAACCTTGCCGTCAATCCAACGACGATCCACGAAGCGATCAGAGCTACACCGAATCCTCCGGCATACCACAGATGCACTAACCAAGAAACACCTGTTTGCGGTGGAAATTCACGATACACCAGCAGGAAGAAGGGATGGATCAGATAGATGCCAAAGGACAATGCCCCAAGCCGATTCAGCGGCTTGACGATGAGTGAAGGCCCTTTGCGATAGAGCAGATAGGCAATCTGGATAAGCACCAGTGCACAAGCAAAGGTATGCACATTCCAGAAGAATTCATACCACAGTGTGTTATACGTTGCGATCTTCAGACGCAGCAGGTAATAGATATACACATGGCCAAGCCCAGCAATGATCCATACCGCCCAGAGCAGAATCCATGAAGCTACGCGTCCTTTGGTTGCATTGGCTCGACTGATAACAAACCATTGCTTGATTTTAGGGAAGTACACTCCGATAAAAGCACCTAGCATGAAATAGGAGAAGTACGAAAACGCCCAGCTTCCCTTGTTGGGCACCTGGAATCCATATTTATTACTTACGATGAATGCCCATTGAATCAATAGTCCAATCGGAACAGACCATTTCACCACAGTAGGATATTTCTTAAGCAACCATAACACCAATGGGAATAACAGATAAAATTGCATGTTAATAAACACAAAGTACAGATGTGTATATGCCTTACCTGTAAACAATTTCGTGATAAAACTTACTGCCGATTCGCCGAAAGGTCGGCCCTGATAATGCGTGAAATGTAGCAAAACAAAATACATCAATGAAAACAGGAAGTACGGAAGCAAAATATACACAAATCTTTTCTTGTAAAAGTTACTCACAAGTTTCTTATCCAGCGGACGAGAATAATAGTTATAGAACAGCACAAAACTGCTCATAAAAATAAAGGTTGGCGTACCATATTTCATAAAGATATTAATAAAATTGTACAGCCAGTAGTAGCCTGAGCCCGTCATGTCCACCGTTGCATAGGACGTGGAATGCACGCTGAGTACGCCGATAATTGCCAAGGCACGAACCAGGTTCAGCTCTGGAATTCGCTCTCTTTTCAGTGTTTCACTCATTTTAAAATTTCTCCTTAATGTGTTCGTCAATATGTCAGATATGACTTAATACAATAAAGCTCTCTATCTATTAAAAGCCATAATGCTTAAGAAGGGTAGTCCAATTTCTTAATAATTCCTAAATTTTCAACACATTTCACACTATTTTCATGTCTATATATGTAAAAAAGACCGCGAGTACGCGGTCTGTGTAACATCCTGCTCTCAACCAAATGAATATTGGATCAACCGGATGAGAATGGTAAATTTGGGTTTGGGCATGCATCCCGCCCTGACTGAGTCTACTTCGCACGACTCGCCAGAATCTGTTTATACACGTCAATAGCTGCCTGTCTCGATGCCTTCATATCAACAATGCCATCCTTGCGCGGCTGATGGATGTCCTTGCTATGCAGATCCTTCAATTCAGGCAACCACTTGCGAATATAATCACCTTGCGGATCATATTTCTCGGATTGCGTTACCGGATTGTTCACGCGAAAATACGGAGCCGCATTCTCACCAAGCGAGGCACACCATAACCAGTTACCACGGTTTTGAATGTTATCATAGTCACTCAACTTGCGCCTGAAATAAGCTTCGCCCAAGGTGAATGGGCACTGCAGGTTTTTGGTGAGAAACATCGCCGTGAGAATCCGCAGCCGGTTTGGCATATGTCCGGTTTCATTCAGTTCCGTCATCGCTGCATCAATAATCGGAATGCCTGTCTCCGCCTTGCACCACCGTTCAAAGTGATCATCATGGAGAGCCGAGAGATCGTACACCTTTTCATATGTAAAATAGTGACTCTCATAGACCGCTCGATACAGATAGAAGTCGCGGAAGCACAACTGCCTGATCCATTCCCCAGCCTCAACTGCGCGACTCGCCGCATCATACATTTTGCGAATGGATACAGCCCCCACAGCTACGTAAGAACTGAGATGACTTGGCTCGTACGCCTCATATTCATCCCGATGATCCCCATATTCAGCAATTCGATCCGACAAAAATTGATCCAACAGCAGATGCGGGTCCTCGTCATTCGAACCACTGCCCTCCAGCAACTCCGGAGATACCTGCATTGCATCCGGCCATTCAATCTGACGATCACTCACCTTCAACTCTGCAATCGTTGTTGCCGAAGGAGGGTTGGGATGTTCATTCATGAATTCCACCCACCGCCGATGGAAAGCCGCAAATACCTTATATGGCTCCGACTTGCCTGTAAAATTGGCAAATCCATTCAGATCCATCAACAGATGATCCGTCAGTTGTGTGAATGTAACCTCGTGCGCCTCACTAACTTTGCGTATGGCCCTATCCCGCTCGATTGCATATGGCGTCATGTCCCGATGGACCACAATCTCGTTAATCTCACCTTCGAATTCGTTCAGGATGAAATCAACTACTTCAGCCGGTTTGCCATAAGCAACATGCAGTTTTCGTTTGGCTTCAAGATACTGTCTGCCTAAATCCGCTGCGTGCTGCCTGAAATTCACACCGCTGTGTTCCTTCTCTCGGCCTTGCCGCAGGAGGAATGAATCATAGATGAGAACATGCACACTCTCTTCTTGGTGTTCCCGCAAATAATCGAATGCGGCCAGATCATCCGTACGCAAATCTTTGCGGTGTATGAATAGCTTCATGCTCACCCTCCTGTCTGAACTTACATTACATACGTTTATTTGTCCGTCAGGTTCTGATATAACCTGCTTGTTTCGGGCTCGGGCTGATACCCCAGATCTTCATTTAATGTCAATGTAAATGAATGATACAAACGAAGTATGCCTTGCTGATCATCCATGGATGCATACACTTCCATCATGAGTCGGCAGATCTCTTCCGAATAAGGCTCCCGTTCCTGTAATATCGTTAATTGCTCAATCGCTTCCTTGCCACGACCATGCTCCATGTCCCATCTCGCGATATCCATAACCAGCGCTGTGTACTTGCGTCTGAGTTCCCTTGCTTTGGCCTGTGCCCAATGATAATCATGCTCTTCCAGATAATCGCCACGATAAAGCGGTATCATATGCCTCAAGTCATCGACATTGTCGGATGTGATGACGTGGTAAACCATGGATTTTTCAAATTGATCCACATCACTTACCAGATTGCCTGATAACAGACGATAACGGTTCATATTATACTCCAGCTTGCCTGTCATGTTCCATTCCTTAAGCAGCTTTCGAATCTGGTACACGGAAGTATGTAGGTGGGTTAATCCCTTTTCTTGGGAAACATCACCCCATAGCTTATCCAGCAGAATCTCCTTGCTTACCCATTCTTCCCTGTGATGAAACAAAAAAGCAAACAATTCCTGTGATTTGGTTGTGCGCCACTTATGTTTCTTGGCACCCTGATCTAAACTTCTGTAGATATCCAGATGTTTGAACGTAAGCAGCCCCGGAACTTCAGTATCCAACTCCACAGGTACGGGTTCCGATCCCTGTACCTCGGCGGTGGCTGCAACTTGAGAATTATGCGACATTATGCCCGCGATTCGATCAACGGTTTTGGCCAATCGGGTCGAGCTGACCGGTTTCAGTACATAATCCAGTGCATGCAGCTCAAATGCTTCCACTGCATGGTCCGCATAAGCCGTAACAAAGATAATACGAATACTCTGATCCAATTGCTGTATATATTCAGCCGCTTCCAGGCCATTCATCTCCGGCATTCCAATGTCCAAAAATACAACATCTACACGTTCCTTTGCCAGAAAATGCAGACCATCACGAGCTGTTGAAAAACATTGCACGGGTGTAATTCGTCCGTCCGTTCGTAGTAGTCGTTCCAGATGAAGCTGCGCTGGCTTCTCATCATCGATCACAATGGCTCTCACCGTTCTTTCAGCCTCCTGCCATGAAAGATTCAATAGGAATACCGATTTTATCGGCACCCCCTAGTCTGTTAACCATAATTGCTTCACTTGGCACACTAATTGGAATAATCCACCTTTTGCACGGGGATACGGAATCGGATCTGCGTGCCTTTACCCACATGGCTATGAATCTCCAGCCCCTGACCATAGAGAGACATCAGGCGACGGTTTATATTTTGCAGCCCCACACCTCCCGGACCTTCGGTACGCCCAGACTTGACCTGAGCCATACGCTCAGGAGGGATACCTACACCATCATCCTGGACCTGTACGACTACATGCTCGCTCTCTTGGAAAATCCTAAGATGAACTGTCCCGCCGGCTGCCCGCTCCATCACGCCGTGACGAATGGCGTTCTCCACAAGAGGCTGAATACTGAGAGGTGGCAGATACAGATGTACGTCCGATTCCACCTCATACTCAACCACCAGTCTTTCCTCAAATCTCGCCTGTTCCAGATGCACATAAGACTCCACCAATTCCAGCTCTTTGGTCAAAGGAACAAGCTGCTCCCTGTTCTGGAAGTCAAAACTTCCGCGCAGGTAATGACTCAATTCAATCAGCAGATCGGTTGCTTTGTCCGGATTCACTGCACAGGTTGCGATAATAACATTGAGTGCATTATATAGAAAGTGTGGCTTGATCTGGGCCTGCAAAAAGGCCATTTCGGTCCGAATAGCCTCCTGCACAGAACTCCGCATCTCAATTAACGTCCGAACTCTGGCGCGCAATTCACCGGCATCCACCGGTTTGCTCAGGAAGTCATTGGCTCCCGCCTGAAATCCGTGTTTGATATCCTCAGGTAACCCACGGGCGGTCAGCATCAGAATCGGTAACTCAGACAAGGAACTGTGCTCGCGCAGTTTGCGACATAACTCAAGCCCGGACATCTTAGGCATCATCCAGTCCGTAATAACAAGATCAATGGACGGGAACTCCTCGCGGAGTTTCAAT
Source organism: Paenibacillus sp. BGI2013 (assembly GCF_002843485.1). NCBI lineage: Bacteria > Bacillati > Bacillota > Bacilli > Caryophanales > Paenibacillaceae > Paenibacillus > Paenibacillus sp. BGI2013. The sequence continues at coordinate 319,162 of NZ_PJFA01000002.1, read as the reverse complement.
GCAGTGGACCCGCTGTCCGCTGCAATCACACGATACCGCTCCGTCGATAACAGGTTAAGCAATACCTGTCGATTCACGGGGTCATCGTCTACAATCAGAATCGTATGCTCCGCTTCCGTAAGATCATCCTGCTCATCTGACTCTCTTGTCACAAGCTCCTTCGCCCCTGCCCCCTGTGCAGCAACATATCGGGCGGCAGCTGGTTTCGAATGAGTTTGCAAAAGTGGCATCTTCATAACAGGCAGGGTGAAATGAAAGGTCGAACCTTGCCCCGGCTCCGATTCAACCCAGATCTCACCACCGCCAAGCTCAACGAGTTTTCGCGTAATACTCAGACCCAGTCCGGTTCCATTATTCAATCGCTCAATCGTGCCGTTACTCTGCTCATACGCCTGGAAGATATCCTCCTGTTTGTCCAAGGCAATGCCTACCCCTGTATCAGCGACCGATACCTTCACCCAGTCCCCTTCAACGCTGGCGTACAATCGAATCTCACCCTGCTCAGTGTACTTATAGGCGTTACCCAGCAAGTTATACAGAACTTGCCTTAGGCGATCTTCGTCTGCCTCAACAAGTGGCAAGGACTGGGGCCATTGTTGAATCAATATAACCGGCTTGTCCTCAAACGTGAAACCCGAGACTTCAACCACAGTACGAGCAACGGATTCCAGATCGACAGCTACCCGTTTTAACTCGATCTCACTATTTTTTAATTTGGCAAAATCCAAAATATCGTTAACCAGCAGTGAAAGGCGCTTCCCGGTTGAAGTAATCATGGAGAGATTTTTCGCTTGCTTGGGCGTGACTGCTCCAGCCGCCCCTTCCAGCATGGATTGTGCAATATTAATGATGCCATGCAGGGGAGTTCGTAGCTCATGAGACGTATTCGCCATGAACTCGTCCTTCAGGCTGTCGATGGCCAGCAAACGCTCCGACAGAGCTTCCACGTCTCGGAATGATTGTGCAAAGCGGATTGCGGTCACAATCATCTGGGCAAATACAAATAATAAAAGTTCAATCAGCGCAAAGAACGCTGTGTCTAGGGTAGTGAACGCACCAAGCGTATATAACACAACAACCATGAGTATGCTCATCATACTCACCAGTGCAAAGTGGCTGTCATTCGGCCGTCCTTTCAACCAATAGAAAATGGCTCGCAGCGTATAGAACATGACAACAAGTGAGATCAGCAACATGGGAAGCTCAAGAGACGAGAAAAGCGTTGGAGGAAGCGTAAGACCCACAATAGTCTGGGTAACGATTAGCACTACAGCCAGACGTACAAACCACTGATGAACTGCTCCTGGTACACGGGCATCCATATACCGAAGCAAAAAATAATAGGCAAAGGCTGAACTAAGGAGCTGAATCCGAAGTATCTCATTATTGGTCAGGAACGGTACAAACGTACCCAGTAACTTCTCCCCATGTGTCAGAGCGTACACCGCACCAGAAAGGCTGAATAATCCGAGAAAACGAAGCTCCTTCTCCGTACGTCGTAATCTGAACAGAAGTAGAAAAAAGGCGGCTGGCAAGATAAAACCAAATAAGGCCATCAGATCCTTGAGCCAACCTTGTTGCTGGCTTTTCAGAATACTATGCTCGTCTCCAAACAAAATGGGCGCTACAATGCCCCCAGACGAGTAACTATAATTTGATACTTGAATGATAATGTCAGCCGTATTGCCCTCAATGGACGTGAATCCTGTAAAGGGTAGATTTAATTGTATATCTGCTGCCTTGGTCTTTCCTGGCAAGCCTTTGCCGCCAATCTCTTTCCCATCGATAAATACCCGGTGGGCCATGCGTATATTCTGTGTGCGTATACCATAATCATTTTTCATCGTCCGGGGTGTAAGCTGGACTTGCAAATGATAGGTTCCATACCCATGCGCTTGCCCCAGAGATTTGTTCCATCGGGCCGGAACCTGAGTGCCAGAGGAAGCCGGCAATGGCTTGCGACCGGATACACTTGCTTCAATATCTGCCGGGCTCAGCAACTGCCCAGGGTAGAAATCCCAGATACCCTTTAGAGACGCTACACCCTTGCGATCAAAGTCCCATTGGGTCAGGTCAATTTTCCCATCTGAAGCTTGAGGGTTAATCCGCTCGCTAATTAACGTCTGGGCGATCCAACCCAGTGGAACAATGACAATACATATGAAGCTTATGGTCAGCATAATCCAGTGTTTTCTCATCTATTTATTCCTTCCATCCACAATGGCGAGAGACGTCTAATTTTGTCGATTTATCACTATAATTCATGTTACACGTTTCTGGTGCTCACGGAAATAGTTTCCGTATCATAATCGGTCAAATTCGTTATAATTTGACCGATTTCTATCTTTTCCACCAGCTCTTGGTACACCAAGGAACCCCAGGCCGAATTTCACCGGAAAGAACGGGCGAAATGACCTGGGGTTGATTGAATGAGGATTTATTTAACAACTTGGGCAAGCTTCTGAACGATTCCGGCCCATCCCTGTTCCATACGTTCGCGTACGATAGCGTGGGCCTGTCCAAACTCGGTCAGTTTATCCGCATCCCAACCGCTGTGAATCAGTGTGAAATCCGTACCTTCGGGCTGTTCATTCAGTTGGAACGTCAACGTCCAGTCCTTACCCCAGCGGAATGACAGCTTGTGCAGCGGAAGAACTTCCGTCACCTGACATGGTGATTGGCCGAAGGGGCCTGCTTCCAATATAAACTCGTGACCTTCCACGGGTTCCAGATTGCCTGGCATGAACCAGGTTCTCAGTCCCTGCTCGGTCGAGACCATCTCCCACACTTTCTCTACAGGTGCATGGAGCATAAGTTCCTGCCGGATATCTGGCAGTGCACTTGATGATGAATCCATTCGAATCACCTCCTTATACATTTCATTTCGTATAACTACCCGAATAGAAGTTGACCTCCGCTTTATCCCCACCCTATAATTGGAACATATTACATAAAAGGTGCGTGATTCCTATGATAGTCTGCTCTGAAAAATCCAATTCCAACCGTTGCCGGAAGGGATAATCCTGCTCATTCCCCTTCCACGTTTTTATTTTAATACATTTACATGTGGGGGACACCTATACTATGTCATTCAGTTATTACGGTCCATTATGCACCGCCGTTTATGATCTCACGAAACCTGTGGGACACTCCTTGGGAGGAGACATTGAATTCTATCGCCATTATCTTCAGCGCTGCAATGGACGTATCCTTGAAGCCATGTCAGGATCAGGCCGAGTGCTCATTCCTTTGCTTGAAGCAGGCTTGAAGGTGGATGGAATTGATTATTCAATGGATATGATTGACTCTTGCCGTTCTCGTTGTATGGAACGGGCATTACCCATGCCTGAGCTGTTCGTTGCCGATCTGGAGAAGCTTGACCTTCCATATCGATACGAGGCAATTATCATTCCCGGAGGTTCTCTGCTCCTCATCCAAGACAGACAGGCGTCGATTAACGCATTACGTAATCTATTTCAGCATTTAGAACCCGGCGGCAGGCTCGTGTTTGATCTGTTTCTGCCCGATGTGACACAACCCTCTTCTGTAGAAACATCAACCGTTTCATTACCCGATGGTGATACGATCACGGTAGAAGTGAAAACCATTGAAGTGAACCTTCTACAACAGTACAAAGTGAGTCTGATCCGCTACGAACAATGGCATCAGGGTGCTCTTGTTGCTACAGAGCTGCAACAACTTACCTTGCGTTGGTACGGCATAGAAGAGTTACGCCTAATTCTCGAACACATTGGTTTCTCTGACATTAAAGTGTACGCCGACTTTAACCCGGATCAACCACCTACACAGTCGAATCAAAAATTCGTCTATGAAGCGACTCGAAGAGCGTAGCCATCCGTAATTGGATGGATATGCTGATGCTTCTCACTATAAAAAAATTAGGCCACAGCAAAGGTTATCCCCTGCTGTGGCCTATTTTACTATATAAAATTTGCAATAACATTTACATGAGAACGCAGAGGGCAGAAATAGCCTGAAGAAGCGGAGCTACAAGCTTTCTGCAAGAAAGCTACATCGAAAGCATACACTTCGCCTTTATCCTCAGATCGGAAGGTTATTCTGTCATCGGATTGGTAGGTGTAAATGTTATTGCAAGTTAGTATCCACGAGAATATTGCTCTGCAATGGCTGCTTGATCCTTGCTGACACCCAGTTCCAGAGCCGCATGGTTCGCCCAGTACGGATCACGCAACATGCCTCTACCAACCGCGACCAGATCCGCATCGCCGTTGCCAATAACCGCCTGAGCCAACGCTGCATCCTCCAGCATACCCACTGCGATTACAGGAACGTTCAGTTCTTCACGGAAGCGACGGGCAAACGGTACCTGATACCCCGGATAGTTCCCCGGTTTCCGCTGTCCGGAAGGACCTTCGCCACCTGAACTGATATGGAACATGTCCACGCCTGCATCTTGGTAGGCACGAGCGATATTGATGGTGTGGTCGATATCGTATCCACCATCCGCGTATTCTACAGCCGAAATCCGCAAAATCAGCGGCATATCTGCTGGCATTTCTTTTTTCACTGCACGAATGACCTCAACGCCAAAACGGGACAGATCCTGCCCATATACATCCTCACGATGGTTCATCAGCGGAGAATGGAACTGGTGGATCAGGTATCCATGTGCGCCATGCAGCTCAATGGTATCCACTCCAGCCTGTACTGCGCGGCGAACACCGTCTGCGAACTTTTGCACCATGGCTTCTACTTCTTCCGTACTTAACGCGCGTGGTTCCTTGTACTTTTCTCCCGGGAATGTAACTACCGATGGGGCAACCGGCTGCGGAGCATCCTCTGCTTTTCGTCCCGCATGTGCGATCTGAATAGCTACTTTGGAGCCGTAGGCATGGATTCCATCTACAAGTTTGGTGAAGGCAGGCACATGCTCATCTGACCATATCCCCAAGTCATTATCGGTAATACGTCCATCCGGATCTACATCGGTCATCTCGATTACAATCAGTCCTGTTCCTCCAACCGCACGGCTCACATAGTGAACCTGATGCCAATCGTTCGGAATGCCATCCTTCGCAGTGACAGAATATTGGCACATTGGTGCCATGACGACACGGTTATTTAATTGCAGGCTCTTGAATTGATAGGGCGAAAATAATTGTTCAGTCATTAATGTTACATCTCCTGTTCCATGATCATGATATATATGAAGATATATATGAACCCTTACTTATTTGTCTAAGTCCGAAAACAGTTTTCCGTTCTTGCCGTAATTGTCCTTCTCCAAATCCTCAATGAAGATAAAGACTTTGCTCGGATCAACATCCAGTGTCTCACAGGCCACCTGAGTCATACGTTCAATCAACTGACGTTTCTGCTCGACCGACTTGCCTTCCAGTACCTTAACCGTGATAAATGGCATGTCTTGAACACATCCTTTCTTCATCATTTATTATGAACCTCAGTTATAGAAATACAAGTACGTACATTTTTGTGACCTAGTACCCTTTTTGATACCTAGTCATCCTCCTATTTCGGTTTTGCCCCATTCTGGAAATGACTGCAAAACATGATATGATAACCGTAGAGAACCACAATAATTACTATACCCAATTTACATAAGTTGTGACTAACGGTTACACGATAACGGAGAGGGCAGAAATAACCTGTAGAAGCGGAGCTAAAAGCTTTCTGCAAGAAAGCTACATCGAAAGCATACGCTATCCTCAGATTTTCACCTTTGTAAAAGTGGATCAAAAAATTTGGGGATAACAGCGATCAGAAGGTTATTCTGGCCTCGTAGTGGATCAGTGTAAAACAAGTTGCTCAACTTATATACTACTCAAGCTAGGGAGCGATAATAGATGAAAGATATTTTAATTCAAAGACTGAGTACTTATGTTCAGATGGATACCCAATCCGATGAAAATAGCGAGACATGCCCTTCCACACCCGGCCAATTGGCCTTGGGCAAACTGCTCGTTGAAGAATGTACCTTCATTGGTCTGCAAGATGTGACGATGGATGAGAACGGTTATGTCATGGCTACACTGCCATCCAATACCGACAAGGATGTTCCCGTAATTGGTTTCCTGGCTCACCTCGATACAGCGACCGACTTTACTGGCAAAAATGTCAAACCACAGGTTATCGATAACTATGATGGTGCTGACATTGTGCTGAACTCGGAACTGGATGTCGTACTGTCCAACAAGGATTTCCCAGAACTGCACGAGTATAAAGGCCACACCCTGATCACAACCGATGGTACAACATTGCTTGGTGCAGATAATAAGGCAGGTATAGCCGAGATCATGACGGCGATGGCCTATCTGATTGAACACCCGGAAGTGAAACACGGTAAGATTCGGGTTGCTTTTACCCCGGATGAAGAGATTGGCCGTGGACCGCACAAGTTTGACGTAGCTGCTTTTGGAGCCAAATATGCTTACACAGTCGACGGTGGACCACTTGGTGAGCTGGAATACGAGAGCTTTAACGCAGCTGCCGCCAAAATTACCGTACGAGGCACCAATGTGCATCCCGGAACAGCGAAGGATAAGATGGTGAACTCTCTGAAAATTGCGATGGAATTGAATCGACGCCTGCCTGTGGAGGAAGCTCCTGAATTCACGGACGGTTATGATGGTTTCTATCATCTATTGTCTTTGGAGGGTGACGTTGAGCTGACAAAGATGAGTTACATCATCCGTGATTTCGACCGGGAGAAGTTTGAAGAGCGCAAAACAAATCTGCTCCATATCGCAAACGAACTGAAGACCAAGTACGGAGAGAAAAGCATCACGGTTGAATTGAATGACCAGTACTATAACATGCGCGAGAAAATTGAACCCGTACGCCAGATCGTCGATATTGCCCATGAAGCCATGACCCGACTGGACATCGAACCTGTTATTCGCCCCATCCGGGGAGGAACGGATGGTTCCCAGCTATCCTATATGGGCATGCCAACACCAAATATCTTCACTGGTGGTGAGAACTACCACGGCAAATTCGAGTATGTATCGGTAGACAATATGGTGAAGGCCACCCGTGTTATTGTAGAGATCGCTCAATTGTTCGAAGAACGCGGAGATATCTAATCCACTTGAAGTGCAGAGCAAAAAGGGCACCCCTTGGTTTATTCGTGAGGGTGCTCTTTGTTGTGCCGTATTGTATTTTATTGTGTCGCGTCATGTCGCTTAGATATACAGGCTTGGTCTTACTTTTAAAATACTATCACTCATATATATTGCCTCCTGCGATGACACGCAACTGTTCCAGATCACAGATCACTAGCTTTCGCTGCACTTTGCGAATAATATCTCGATTACACAGATCTTGAACAACTCTATTAAGATGTCTATAGCTGGTGCCCAGCATATCGGCCAGTTCGGTGAGCTTGGAGGTCTGGATCTCTTCCGAAGAAGACTCGTCCTGGCCCATTGTGGACAACAGATAGCTGGCAAATCGGCTCTCGACTGGATATAACATATTCAGACTCGACAGGTTGGAAAAGGTATACAATTTGTGCGTAACTTGACTCAGCATAAAGTGGAGAAACTTAGGGTTCTCTGCATACGTATTCTGGAGAGCGCGATAGCTGATACCCAGCAGCAGGCTTTTGCTCACAGACTCTACCGTATTCATAGCCTCCTTGCCATTTACCAGTTCCAAATCTCCCACAAGCGCAAGTGGTGTACTGAAACGAAGTAACAGAGACTTGCCGTTAGGCAGGGTGGTATAGATCTTGAGCTTGCCCTGCACGAGAAAATACAACCGCTCGGGTCGTTCACCTTTGGCACATATCATCTCGCCCTTCGCAGCCTCAAGTAGTCGCAACTCAGCGAGCGCAGGCTCGTCCAGCACCTGATCCAACCCATTCTCACGGGCGAGTTGCCGCACAAGTCCAAAGTCCATAATTTCTTTCATTCCGACTTCCCTCCGTTGCCCTATATAATGTACACAAAAGGACACATGTCCTATATTTGATATACATTCGTACAAATATCTTGATATAAAAATAGTTACAACTAACACTTATATCCAATAAATCATTTTAGATGGGAAATATTTTAAAATTTAATCATAAAATGTTCATTCTTTCATGCAAAATGCCGTTCACGAAAAGTCATTTCCGTCCGATGAAAGATAGAGCATTCCATAGATCGTTAAAAATAATACACTCAAATATTGAAAGGATGGTCCTCTTCCATGAACGTTGTAGATGCCCTGCTTAAAGTAATGCCTTATATCAGCCTGATCCTCAGAGAACCAGCTAGTTTAACTCTTTACGATCACGAAAAAGTATTAGATGTCATTATGACAGATAAATTTGATCTTGGTTTTGAAAAAGGAATGTCACTCTTGGAATCGTATCAAAACTTTGCCATCTTAAAAAATGGAAGAGAAGCGACCCTTGCTACTCTCTCCAAGGAAGTTTATGGTATCGAACTGGATATTCTGAACATTCCGATCTTTGATGATCACCAGAAAGTTGTTGCTGTTTTCTGTGTATCTTACGACCAATCTAACCAGAACCAACTTGAAGACATTATACAAGAAAATCAAACCATCAATGGTAACCTCGTTGATATGGTGCAACATGTCGCCGCTCATGCCGAAGAACTGCAAGCAACCAGTGAGCAGATCTTGCAGAACACCAGACTTGCTGTTCAGAACTCTTCCCAAATCAACAAAGTAGCCGGGTTCATTCGTGAAATCTCTGAGCAAACCAACTTGCTTGGCCTGAATGCCGCTATTGAAGCCGCTCGTGTTGGTGAAGCTGGTGCCGGCTTCGGTGTGGTTGCTTCCGAAGTACGCAAGCTCTCTGTGGATGCCAAACAAGCTACAAGTGACATCGATACCAGTCTGAGAGATGTACAACAGGTCATCAAACAGATGGAAGTTGAAGTCTCCCAGATTGCAGCCTCTTCACAGGAACAAGCAACGCTTGTATCCTCCTTTACGGATGTGATTGAGCAGCTTAATGAAACAGGGGAGCGAATGAAAGCTCTGTCCGAACAACTGATCAGCTATTCCGTTAAAAATTAATCAAATATATCTTTGATGAACTTTGGCTAGTGCAAAGATACATTTTATATGCAACAAACAGGACTCGGGTTGCCCATGATGGATAATCCAAGTCCTGTTGTTTGTTGTGCCCATTTTATATAACCAACTACGTTCAGATAAAACCTTAATTGGCTACATGTATTGATTTATCTCCAATCACTTCTTCTTCCGACTGCCAGCATTCCACTTCACCCGGAATATGAATCCGGTCCCGGGTAAAGACGGGATCACGTCCTTCAGCCTTCTGTTTTTTGTAGTCCTTCAACGCTTCGAAAGTCACCTTGGACAGCATCAGAATTGCAATCAGGTTCACCACCACCATGAGCCCCATGAACAGGTCAGCCAAATCCCATACCAGCTGCACTTTGGCTACCGCACCAAACACCACCATCGCGATAACGCAAATGCGGTATACCCACAGCCAAACTTTGTTGGATTTGATAAACTCAATGTTGGTTTCTCCATAGTAGTAATTTCCGATTAGTGTACTAAAGGCAAACAGGAACACCATAACCGCCAGGAATCCCGATGCCCATGAACCAATATGTACACTTAATGCAGCCTGAGTTAATTCAATGCCACCCAGATTGGAACCTTTGTATACCCCGGATAGCAAAATAATCATGGCTGTGCTTGTACATATCACTAACGTATCTGTAAGCACGCCAAACGCCTGAATAAGTCCCTGTTTCACCGGATGGGTTGTATCCGCCGTTGCAGCAGCATTCGGGGCGCTACCCATGCCCGCCTCATTGGAGAACAATCCGCGTTTCACACCGTTCATCAGCGCAGCGCCTAACGTTCCGCCAGCCACCTGTTCGATGCCAAAGGCATTTTTGACAATCAACGCAATCATGGCCGGAAGCTGGGTAATATTCGCAAGCACCACAAAAGCCGCTACCCCAATGTACAATACAGCAAGCACAACAACGATGTATTCCGATGCTTTTGCAATCCGTTTGACACCGCCCATAATAATTCCTGCAAATATCACAGCCATAATGATACCCACCGTTAACCGATCCGTGCCAAATGAGTTCTCAAATGCAACAGTAATCGTATTAGACTGCACCGCATTAAAGACCAAACCGAATGAAAGCGTAATGAGAATGGCAAATAAAATCCCCATCCAGCGTTTGCCCAACCCACGTTCCATATAATATGCAGGACCGCCGCGGAATCCGCCCTTATCCTTCACTTTATAGATCTGAGCCAACGTACTCTCCACAAAACTGGAGGCTGACCCGATAATCGCAATGATCCACATCCAGAATATAGCACCAGGTCCACCCAGTGCGATCGCCAGTGCAATACCGGTAATATTCCCTGTACCTACACGGGCCGCCATACTAATACAAAACGCCTGAAAAGGTGAAATTTTGCCTGGTTCCTTGCTTTTTGGCTCTCGAAGCACCTTTACCATATCTCCAATCATGCGGAATTGCATGAATCGGGTCTTGGTGGTGAAGTATATACCACATACTACCAATAATATAATTAACACTTTGGACCATAGAAAATCATTGAAAATGACGACAATATCTTGTATTGTTTGCTCCATCGGTATGCCCCTTTTTATGGTGTATTTCAAGCACAGAGATGGTTACGCGAAAAGTTTGTACCATTCTGCACAACACTAGCCCCGGACTTCGGGATGTTACTTATACTACAAGAACATCTACGAAAAACGACAAATACCTACATGCAATTCCTACATTTATTTTAAAAATGGGCTTTGACTGCCCAATCATTGTCATTTAACCTGACATGTCAGGTTCTATGCAAGAAGGAAAGGAACGATTACACTGGAACGAGAGTTCATCGCGGCGTTAACCGCCTTTACCATAGATTTATCAATCACACCATTCGCAGAGAAAGGGAATGACTGACATGCGTTATTTTATCGTGGATGATGATCCTGGCGTTCGTTCCATGTTGATGGATATTATTGAGGATGAAGGCCTGGGCGATATTGCCGGGGAAGCTGAGGACGGAGCACATATTCACGCGGAACTGTTGGAACTGCATAAGGTGGATGTACTGCTGATTGATCTGCTGATGCCCCAACGAGACGGGATTCAGACTGTGCGAGCGCTTGAAGGAAGGTTCGAGGGCAAGATCGTCATGATCTCCCAGATCGAGTCGAAAAATATGATCGGAGAAGCCTATTCACTAGGCATTGAATATTATATTACGAAGCCGATTAACCGGTTGGAGATTCTATCTGTTCTGCGGCTGGTGAGCGAAAGGCTTCGGATGCAGCAATCCATCGCAGATATTCAACGGACATTGCAGGGATTGTCCGGTTTGAATTCTACCGAACGTGCTGGGGCTCCGGTTCCGGACAAAACAATCACGACTGCTGGACATTTCCTGCTGTCCGAGATGGGCATGATCGGTGAAGCGGGCAGCAGGGATCTGCTGGACATGCTGGAATATCTGGAGCAGGTAGAGACAGATGAGCATAAGCTGTCCCCCTATACGTTCCCATCCCTCAAAGACATCTTCCAGAATGTAGCGATACGTAAACTGGGAGAAGACGCCTCTCTCGCAGAGGTGAACAAGGAGATCAAGGCATCGGAACAACGTGTTCGCCGGGCCATCTTCCAGACTCTGAGCCATGTGGTTTCTCTGGGATTAACAGATTATACACATCCCAAGTTCGAGAACTATGCATCCAAATTTTTCGATTTCACCGAAATTCGCAAGAAAATGCTGGAGTTGCAAAACAATGTGGAGCCTTCCTTGTCCCAGACACGCATTAATACAAAAAAGTTCGTGCAGGTTCTATACTTGGAAGCCAAACGATTGCTGCATTAAACAGATGCATGATGGATACGATGCAAAAACAAACGGGCATGAATATTACGCCGGTAGGATACCGCCTCTTCAACTGAGGCTGTCCATACCGGCTATATTCATGCCCGTCTGTACGATCAAGCGTTACAATCTATGTGATTTGTTCCGTGTATAAAATTAAAATCGCTTTTTTGGTTCAGGCCCGTGAATGGTTTCGGCTAATTCGGTTATACTCATTAATCAATTCGTCCAATGCCATAGACTGCCGAATCACATCGGGATGCCCAAGACCACCCTTGTTATGCTCTACCAGCATATGAAGGTTATGTCTGGCCTTCTCTATTTTATTTTTCAAATCCAAACTCATAACCATGACCCCTGATACCTCCTTATTCTGTGAACCATTTTAGTTTTTCCTGTCAATCTATAGTTGGATTAACATATGGCATAGGAGACAAGGATGTTTTGTATTCTTCTCCAAATTTTGATAAAGATTATTTTATCACACTAGAGCTTATCCGAAAATGGCTGATATGACGCAATTTTAGTGGTAACACCGAGGGTTGGATTCTAACGTCTGGCCTCATCATCCACGGCCAGAACGGATTGTGTCGTAAATGTGTATATTGAAAAAACAAAAAGTCTATTGGTTCAAAAGGTAATAAAATCCCTTTCCATAATGGGGTCATTCAGGTACAATAGGGCGATGTGTGTGTCCGGACCCGGCGGATACAAATGATGTAATGTAGAGGACGGCCAACGACGGCCATTGATCCTGATTTGATATTATTGGAGGCTTATCATCACCATGCAGACCGATTCACAGACTAAAGTCAAAATTGTTAACGCCGATCCCAGCGCAATGGGATTATTTGGGTTGGCTATCGTAACCCTGGTCGCTTCTTCCCAAAAGCTTGGCATTACAGAAGGACTTAGCTACGCTATTCCTTGGGCGATCTTCCTGGGTGCTTTTGCCCAGTTATTCGCATGTATTCAAGATTCCAAACGCAACAATACCTTTGGCACAACAGCTTTTGGCGCGTACGCATTCTTCTGGTTTGCCATGGCTGCCAACTGGATGATCAAAATGGGCGTATTTGGCTCCACTCTCGCTGAACAGGCCGATGGCAAGCAACTCGGATTTGCTTTTGCCGGATACCTCGTATTCACCCTGTTCATGACGATCGGTGCTATTGAAGCGAATAAAGTATTGCTTATCATCTTCATTCTGATTGACTTCCTGTTCCTTGGCTTGACCTTTGACGCTTTCGGCGTAGCTCCTCACATTTTCCACACCATTGCAGCATACGCTGAACTGGCGATCGGAATTGTGTCCCTGTATGGTACAGGTGCTTCGGTACTGAACGCTCACTTCGGTTATGCGTTCTTGCCGATCGGCAAACCGTCCGGCATTTTCAAACCCAAGGCTTAATATACAGCAGTAAACCGCCAGCGCGCCGGTCCGCGCCTGGCGGTTTTTTTGCAGTCCAACTTCATTTGAATATGTATCAGACCGACACCTATACTAGGGATTATAGATCAAAAATAGACCCTGCAACACACGAAATGTCACAGCAGCCATACTGTCAGGAGGAAAAAAGCATGAGAGAGATACCGAAACCAACGGAGATGGATCAGGTGGAGAAAAAATATGTACGCGAAACACGTTGTTTCAAGACGGCACGGGTGTTCCCAACCGATGTCAACAATCATAATACGTTATTCGGCGGCAAGTTGATGTCCTACATCGATGATATTGCATCCATTGCCGCTTCCAAGCTATGCCGGGTCAATACTGTAACGGCTTCAACCGACTCTGTCGATTTCCTGTACCCGATTAATCCAACGGATTCGGTTACACTTGAATCGTTCGCGTCCTGGACAGGACGAAGTTCCATGGAGATTTTTGTGAAAGTGATTCGAGAGGATCTGAAGACCGGAGAAAAGAAAATTGCAGCGACTGCATTTCTGACATTTGTGGCCCTGGACGAAAATAATCGCAAACTGATCGTACCCCGCATTATCCCGGAGACGGAAGAAGAGAAGAAACTATACGAGACCGCTCCGGATCGGGCGGCCATGAGGAAACAACGGCGGGAAGAGAGCAAGAAATTCGCTGACTTCCTGACCGTTACTTATCCTTGGGAATAAAAACACGCTAAACAATAACAAGATTGAACACTAGCATTACATTATCTGGAAGATGCCGGATAGATGGACACCGCTCTGCTATCCGGCAGTTCACCACCCATGGAGACACACCACTGCTGATAGATGCGATACGCTGCACCGCTCTCCAGCAAGCCCTGACAAGTGTATATGCCCTCTTCGATGGAATTGACACGCCCCGCCGCGTATAAGCGGAAACCTCCATTTAACAAGACCTGATTCACAAAAGCAATATGACCATCACCGCTTAACACACTTTCCGCCACTTCAAGCTGCTTCGCAGCCGTCCAGACCAGTTCCGGCACGGGCATATCCAGTTCATAGGCTGCAGGATCAACCAGTTCCAGCTTCATATCACCGTCTTCCACGGCGTATACGCGGGTTGGCCGATCAATATACAGATCCTCAGAACCTTCCATCCCCTGTACAACATAAGCACGCCGATAGTTAAACCGGGTGAGCAACTTCGCAATCCGATCCAGAAAGGTATTATGAAACACACCAAACACCAAATACGGTGAATGGTTATAATCAATCAGTTTCTCCGCTGTGTTAAACACCGTTCGAAAACCCAACTCTTCCCGTAACGGACGAAGCTTACGAAGAGGTTCGCACCAATCCTCGGAGGATACGTACATGACACCCGAACGCAATGCAGCGCTCCGTGCATCTTCCCGATCCATTTTACGTGTATCAATGCCCACTTCCTTCAAAAGTACAGACAACGTGACGCCCCACTTGGGTGGTAAAGGATCACTCCCATGTAAAGTCACCGGCAACCCAGCCGCCGCGAGTACAAATGCAACCGGAAACGTGGCCATGAACGACTTTGTTCGTCCATCATAGGGACCCGCACAGTCCAATCCATCCTGAAATATGGAGAAACGTTCCGCACTGTTACGACATGCATGAACAAAAGCTTCCAGTTCCTCGACGTTTTCCATTTTCATACGTTCAGCCATTAGAAACGCAGCCGTCTGGGCAGGGGAAACCTCCTGTTTCAGGATTTTCTCTGCTACAGTCAGTGCTTCTGTATAATTCAGATCACGCGAGCCTCGTTTCCCACGTCCGACCTCTCGGAGTATCTGAGACATATCCATGGAGAATCCTCCTTCCAATTAAGACTGGAGCAGTTGATGGGCCTTCACAATCGCTGTAGCTACATCGACCATCCGTTTGCGTTCATCCATCGCTTTCTTGCGTAACAGGTCATAGGCTTCGGCCTCCGAGATCTGCTTCAGATCACTAAGGATAGCCTTCGCCATATCAATCCACTTCCGATCTTCCAGCCTGGATTGCAGCTGCTTCCGTTCCTGCTCCCACTGTTTGCGTTCCATGTAGCGCCGGGCTGCAAAGTGAAGAGTCCAGTGAATCTCGGGCCCAGTCATGGACGGTGTAAGTATTCCATCAAATGAGGTTTCGACCTCGCAAGATTCTGCGGAGGAAGAGGCTGTATCTGGCGCGCACCACCAAAGCAGCGGTGAATCCGACTTCCCCTTTCCCAGGCAGTTCACCCAATACTCCACATCAGCCAGCGACAGATGCAAAATGGACGCTTCGGCCGCACGAGCTAGCTTCACCGCTTCCGCTTCACTGCCCGCCACCTGTACATGGTACCCGTTTGCTCCCAGTAGCCTCTCCGGTGTCAGAGGGATTGCATCGGATGAGGCAGCTATCGTTGGTTGAACACGGATGACCAATAAAGATCGCATGATGGATCAATCCCTCCCCTATTGCTATAATCAGAGTCCACATCATTTAAGACGTTAATACATGAAAGCAATAAACATGTTACATTACCTAACAAAAATTAAGTAGTGACGATTATGCGTCTTATTTTTAACATTAGAATGATCTTTTCATGCCTCATCATGTTGCAATAAAAAAGGGTGAAACACTATACATGGCACCTTTTCTACAGTATTTATCGTATCCAGCGTGCTAACGTTATCTAAAATCCTTCAAACTAAGAAGATATACTCGTAAAACTTCGTCGTCCATTCGATATTCCAATAAACTCATGTAAACATAATTAACTTTAAATTTCAAATACTTTTTTATGTTAACTATATTGACATGAATAGATCGATCTTTTATAGTTAAGCCATAACAACTCCATATTTGAATCGATCACAGTTACAACGGCGTAGCTGGTTGAAACGGCAATGAAGCCTGTTTTGCAATCTCGGAGCAAGGGATGCGTATGTATATGCGCAGTCCTCCGAGGCATAACAGGCTTTTTCGATTTTAGAGACAAGGTTTTGAGGCAGTTTGCAGAATGGACCTAAGGGGGCTAATCATAATGAGTACAACGAAAAAACTGGTGCTGGTCGGCAATGGCATGGCGGGAATCCGCACAATCGAACATATCCTTAAGCTTGCTCCACACGCTTATGAAATTACAGTCTTCGGCGCAGAGCCGCATCCCAACTACAACCGGATCATGTTATCTTCCGTACTGGCTGGCGGAACATCCATCGAAGATATCGTAATCAATGAGTGGAGCTGGTACGAAGATAACGGCATTCGGGTGTACCCGGGTGACCCGGTCGTTCAGATCGATACCAAACACAAGGAAGTTGTATCTCAGGATGGTGTACGCGCAGCCTATGATGAGCTGATTATGGCAACCGGTTCACAGGCGTTCATCCTCCCTCTTCCCGGCGCTAACAAGGAAGGCGTGATCGGTTTCCGCGATATTAAAGACTGCGAGACCATGATGGCAGCATCACAAAAGTATCGCAAAGCTGCCGTCATTGGAGGTGGATTGCTAGGACTGGAAGCAGCGCGGGGGCTGCTCAATCTGGGCATGGACGTCACAGTCATCCATATTAACGGTCATCTGATGGACCGGAACCTAGATTTGCCGGCAGGTCTGATGCTCCAGCGTGAGCTTGAAGAACAGGGCATGAAGTTCCTTTTGAACAAACATACCGAAGAAATCACAGGCAAACAACGGGTAAAAGCCATTCGTTTTACTGATCAAACGGTGCTTGAAGCGGATCTGGTTGTCATGGCTGTCGGGATTCGCCCTCAGATTGAACTGGCTCGCAATACCGGCCTCGATGTGAATCGTGGAGTCATTGTAGATGATTATATGCATACCAGCATCCCTAGTATATCTGCCGTCGGCGAATGTGCAGAACACCGCGGTATTGCCTACGGACTGGTTGCTCCATTATATGAACAAGGTATGGTGCTCGCAAAACGCCTGGCTGGCGCGGCAACCGAAGGATACGAAGGTTCAGTCACTTCTACCAAACTGAAAGTATCCGGTGTGGACGTATTCTCTGCCGGACAATTCAAAGACGCTGCGGACACTCGCAGCATTCGTATTCAGGATGACGTTGATGGTGTGTACAAAAAGATGGTGATCAAAGACGGACAGCTGATCGGAGCTGTATTGTTCGGGGATACCACGGATGGCGCATCGCTGTTTTCCCTCATTAAGAGTGGTGAGAACATCAGTGGTCGGGAGAAAGAAATTTTGCTCGGTGTACCTTCCGGTGGTTCAGGCTCGGGTCCATCTGTCGCAGAACGAATGGCGAGTATGCCGGATGACGAGATCGTCTGTGGTTGTAACGGTGTGACCAAAGCTTCCATTGGAGACGCCGTTCTGAATAAAGGCTGTAATACACTCGGTGCAATCAAATCCTGTACCAAAGCTTCCGCTTCTTGCGGTGGGTGCAAACCTATTATCGAAAACCTGCTCACATATTATGCCGGTGATAATGTAGGTGAACAGACTAAAGAAGGCATCTGTGGCTGTACATCCTATGATCGGGATGAGATTGTTGCACAGATCAAGGAGATGGGACTCAAAAGCGTCAAGGAAGTCATGAATGTTCTCGGTTGGAATGAACCGGAAGGTTGCTCCAAGTGCCGCCCTTCCCTCAACTATTATCTCGGGATGATCTGGCCGGCTGAATACACAGATGAGCGTGTATCCAAATTCACCAATGAACGTTATCACGCCAATATCCAGAAAGACGGTACCTACTCCGTTATTCCACGGATCTATGGTGGTGTCACTTCCCCGGCGGAATTGATCAAGATTGCAACTGTCGCAGAGAAATACGATGTGCCGTTGGTGAAATTCACGGGTGGGCAACGACTCGATCTGCTCGGTGTACAGAAAGAGAACCTGCCGAAGATCTGGGAGGAACTCGATATGCCTTCCGGTTTTGGTTATGGCAAGGCGCTTCGTACGGTGAAGACTTGTGTAGGTAATACGTTCTGCAGATTCGGCACACAAGATTCCATTGAGATGGGTATTCGTCTGGAGAAAAAACTCGACAAGATGGTGGCTCCAGCCAAAGTGAAACTCGCTGTCTCCGGATGTCCGCGGAACTGTGCTGAAGCGACCATCAAGGATCTGGGTGTTGTCGCCATTGATGGCGCTTGGGAGATTCATGTTGGCGGTAACGCGGGAGTCAAGGTTCGTGCAGCCGAGTTGCTGTGTACGGTGAAGACCGATGCGGAAGTGGAAGAGTGGACTTACTCTTACCTGCAATATTATAGAGAGAACGCAAAATGGAATGAGAGAACAGCGGCTTGGATTGAACGGGTTGGTCTGGATCATGTGAAGGAAGCATTGGCGGATCGGGATGTACGTCTCGCTCTGGTTGAACGTCTGGAAGTTACACTGGGTCACACGGTTGATCCTTGGAAAGAAATCATACAAGACGAGAAATTACGTAAAAACTTCACCCCACTGTCCGGTGCCGAGCCGGTAACCCACTAGAAGAGGAGGAACAGCGATGAACAAATTCCGGATTGGACACCTTGCAGATATTGATGAAAAGGGAGCACGGACCTTCCTGATACAGGATACCGAAATTGCAGTCTTCAAACTGAGCGACGGAAGTCTGCATGCCGTCGAGAATCGCTGCCCTCACAAGGGCGGCAAGCTGTCGGAAGGCATGGTGTGCGGGACAGCGGTTCATTGTCCTTTGCATGATTGGAAGATTGATCTGCGTAACGGTAAGGTACAAGAGCCAGATGAAGGCTGCTTGAATACCTACAAAACAGAAGTAGACGGCAACAGCGGAGAAATCTTCATCACAATTGCGGGTTAAAGGCTAGAGATACCCTGACATCAAGGAGGCGTGCGCTATGGATTTTGTTAAACCTGCAGAAGTGCTGCAATCGATGATCGAAGCTGGTGAGAGCAAAGCCAGAATGAATCGGGTACAGATGCTGATCCGCGGTTTTCTGGCGGGGGCTATCCTTGCCTTTGCAACCACACTGGCATATACCGCTGTATCTCAAACTTCCGTTGGTTTGGCAGGTGCACTGATATTCCCGGCAGGATTTGTCATCATTATTCTGCTGGGTCTCGAATTGGTGACAGGAAACTTTGCGATGCTTCCACTCGCGGTGTTGAAACGTAGAATTACATGGATGGAAATACTCCGAAATTATTTTTGGGTGATCACAGGACATCTGCTCGGATGTGCATTCTATGCTCTCTTATACGGCCTGACCATTACCAAGATGGGTACGGATATGAGCAACCCTCTAATTCAAACGCTGATCCAGACCAGTGAAACCAAAACATTGGGGTATCAGCACTTGGGCGGGGCTGGCATTGTACTGGTCACCATCAAAGCCATTCTATGTAACTGGATGGTCACACTCGGGGCAGTGATGGCAATGACGTCCACTTCCACACTGGGAAAAATCGTAGCGATGTGGCTGCCCATTACCATATTTTTCGCTCAGGGATTTGAGCATGCTGTGGTAAATATGTTTGTCATCCCGGCAGGCATGATGCTCGGTGCACAGGTCAGTATGGCTGACTGGTGGCTGTGGAATCAGATTCCGGTATTGCTGGGCAATCTCATTGGCGGAGCTGTATTTACAGGCCTCGGTCTATATGCCGCCCACCACTGGGGAAATCCAGTAAAGCTCTCGTCCAAACTGGCATCCATTCAGGGTGGTCGTTCAGGATTGGCAAGTTCCGATGTTGCACCGAAATTGGGGACACGATCATGAGCCGGGGCCTGGTTAGTATTGTTGGCGCTGGTCCTGGAGATCCGGATCTGATTACGGTAAAAGCCCTGAAACGTATTCAGTCCGCAGATGTCATTATGTATGATCGGCTTGTGAATGATCAATTGCTCGCTGAGGCTCGCGAAGGAGCACTCCGCATCTACTGCGGCAAGGCTCCAGGCCTTCATTCCATGAGTCAGGAGATGATTGGACGGATGCTTGCTGCACATGCGGCGGAAGGCAAACAAGTCGTAAGACTCAAAGGTGGCGATCCGTTCATCTTTGGCCGTGGTGGTGAAGAAGCGCTTGTGCTGGCGGAAGCAGGGATTGCATTTGAGATCATTCCTGGCATCACTTCAGCTGTAGGTACATCCGCTTCATCCCTTATTCCGTTAACTCATCGCGGGATTGCTTCATCCTTCGCATGTGTCACCGGAACCGGCAGTGATGGAAGTGTATCTTCGGTCCGCTGGGATCTACTCGCCCATAGTGTGGATACACTGGTCATCTACATGGGCATTAGCCAACTGCCCCAGATTCAACATGAATTGCTTCACCATGGCAAAAGTGGACACACCCCTGCGGCTTTAATCGAACGGGGAACCACCTCGGAGGAACGGATTATTACCGGCACACTTGCCGAACTCCATTCCCTCGCCAAGTCGCATCAAGTGAATAATCCGGCATTAATCATGATCGGCGAGTCCGTCCTGATCCGCGAACAGCTGCTTCAGATGCAACAGGCCGCGAACGCCTCCATGACCGGATAATCGAATTGGATTTCTTCATCTATATCAATTGAACTAAACATTTACACAAAACGGAGAGGACAGAAACGACCTGAAGAAGCGGAGCGTTCGCCTTTATCCCCGGATTTACCCTTTATAAAAGGAATCAAAAAAATCTGGGGATAACAGCGATCGGAAGGTTGTTCTGTCATCGGAGTGTGCAGTGTAAATATTCTTTAGTTCAATTGATATAGAACAAAACTCTCATTCGACCTTTAATCCAACAGCATACGCTCGTGAATAGTCCGACCCTTCTGCCCTGGTTCAATCAGCAGACGGGTCGGTTTGATGTTAATCAGCGCCGTAAGCTGCTCTCCCATATAATGCGCAGAATATTTGAATCCAATCTCCGCCCAATGCATGATTACACCTACCGTTGCAGATACCAGATAACTTAACATGATGTCGTAATTAATCGTCCACTCACTATCCTCGGTCACCAATACAAAATCTTCGGTTAGATACGTTCTAAACATATTGCATAGCCGAGAGCTCATATCTGAATGCATTGTTATTAACGCACGAAAGATATCCTGATGGGCTTCAATATATTCGAATACAGGCATCGTGGATGGTAGCAATGCAGTCATGTCCACTTCTGTAAGCTGTACGTATGGTTCTGCATAAGCTCGCCCCACTCCCTGCATGAAATCATCCAGAATGAACTGTAACAACTCCGGTTTGCCGGGAAAATGTAAATAGAAGGTTCCACGGTTGTAATCCGCCCGTTCCGTAATATCCCGGATTGTGAGGGCATCCGCTCCCTTCTCTAATATCAAAGAAACCGCCGCAGCGATGATCGCATCCTGCGTTCTTCGTGCTCTCCGGTCCTGAGGATGTTCAATGATCAACATTTTCGCCTCCTTTGTTCATTATTGTAATATAAATGAACACCGCTTACACCTCTGTCCGATAGCTGACATATGCGATGTCAATGATTATTGTCACATTGCTATGTATATCTTAACATTGAGACAGGAAAGATAGACGACAGGTTGAAACTTTTTTTGAGAAATACCTGCCAATAATGAATAAGGAGCGGATAGTTCATGAGTACATCTTATACACATACAGCCGTAATTACAGGAGCAGCCGGGGGCATTGGTAAAGAATTGGCACGCCGCCTTGCTGAGCGCAAAATCAATTTGGTTCTGGTGGACCTGAATGAAGAAGCCATCCAGCAGACAATTACTGATCTGAACCTCGACAAAGAGCACGTCATCGCCGTAAAAGCGAACGTATCCCAAGAAGCAGACGTGAAAAACTATGTGCAAAAAGCATTGGATGCTTTTGGTCGAATCGATTATTTTGCCAACAATGCCGGAATTGAAGGTCCAACAGGGCTGATCGAAGACCTGAGTGTTGAAGCACTGGATACGGTATATAACGTCAACATTCGTGGGGTATTCCTGGGTCTGCAAAATGTCATTCCAGTGATGAAAAAACAAAAATCCGGTGCGATTCTTAATACCTCTTCCCTCGCGGGTCTGATGGGTGCACCTGCTGTATCTCCATATATTATGTCCAAACATGCCGTAGTTGGTCTCACGCGTACCGCTGCAAATGAACTGGCACCTTATAATATCCGAGTTAACGCTGTATTGCCAGGTACAATCAATACACGCATGATGCGTCAGATCGAAGCTAATTCCGGTAACGTGGAAGACTATCAATCAGCAACCGTGTCCAGCATTCCAATGGGCCGTTATGGCGAACCGGAAGAAGTAGCAGCGGTCATGAACTTCCTGTTATCCGAAGAAGCATCTTATGTAACAGCTTCCCTTTACACCGTAGATGGCGGTATGGTGGGTCAATAAGAAGCTATAAACGGTGGGATTGATAGGGATTGGGTCGATAGAACTTCAAGTCCATCCTTAAAAAAGTTATACCGACAGGTGTTCCCGAAGGGATGCCTGGTCACTACAATCTAAAAAAGGCCTCAACACCACAGTATTGTGGAGTTGAGGTCTTTTTGACAGTTCAACACTTGCCATGCATTAGGCTTCATCTGTGAGATTTCACTTTTGAAACAGCCATTTAACGCCTCGTTGCACCATGTGATCACTCTAAGTTACTCTAACGAACCTAGGGCACCTTATTTCGGCAAAAAGCGCTTATTTCCCGAACTAACGAATCTCAGACACGCTAATTCCGCGGAAATGCTTTAACAGCATGGGAAAGTCCTAAAATCCATAGAATAACGTGTCTGAGATTCGTTACATTCCCAAACGAGCGAGAAATACTCTTATAAGGCGTATCAGGTTCGTTAGATTTTGCCCACACTTAACTTAATCGACGTATCCCGCGTGACCCTTGTCCATCAAGTAGTCCATCTCAGCATCCAGGATGCTTTCCACTGTCAACTCATCCAGCTTCACATCTTTACGACTAAGAATGTAGTCAGCCAGATCATCGCCGTCAATATCAACATCATTGCCTTTGGAATTCTCATGCGCCTTGTTGATGTACGCTTGCTCATGCTTCAGCACAAGGGCGATATTCGCCTGGCTTGCCTTCGTTTTATCTGCAATATATTGCATCATTTCTTGTTCATTAATTGCGTTTGCTTCTGCCACGTTCAGTCATCTCCTTGATTCATACATACTGTTGCCATTGTAGCATAGGTTAACCCATTACAGGCAGAACTTATGCCTGAAGAACGATTATATAGCGGTAGCGAAGGTTAGTGTGGAGCCGGCTCATCACTCTGCCCTACGACAACCGCACGTAAAATGTAGCACCCTCTCCGACTACACTTCGAGCGTATAGCTCTCCTTTATGCTGATCCACAATGGAACGAGCAATCGCCAGACCCAGACCATGCCCACCATGCTTGCGGGCTCTTGACGAATCGGTACGATAGAATCGATCGAAGATCCGATCCAGATGTTCGGGTGCAATGCCTTCACCTGTATTGGACACGGCTAGCATGACATCATTATTCTGTTTCTGAAGGGTGACGTTTACGGCGCCTTTTGGACCGGAATACTTCACCGCATTATCGAGCAGGATCAGAATGACCTGTTTGATCTGCTCACTGTTCCCATGAACCGTAAGATTCGGCTCAATGTTGTAGTCGAGGGAAATGTTTTTCTCAAAAATAACGGCCTCCATCGGCAAAATAATACTCTCTACCGCATCGCTTATATTAAACTTCGCATGAATCATCGTGGAGCGTGAGTCATCCATCTGTGTCAGATAGAGCAGATCATTCGTAAGTCCGGTCATGCGCTCAGTTTCCGACTTGATATAATGAAGCCACTTCGCCTGGTTCGCTATAGTATCCTCCTGATTGGCAAGCAGTACGTCGGCATTGGTATTGATGATCGCCAGCGGTGTCTTCAGCTCATGTGAAGCATCCCCGATGAATTGTTTTTGCTTCTCAAACGCTTCTCTGACTGGTGCAATGGAGCGATTCGCAAAATAACGACTCAGGAAGTAGATCACAATCAACATGACCAGTCCAACAATAGCAAAGGTATAGATCAGATTCGTTAGAATGCCTTGTTGTGCCGTCACATCAATAAATACGATCATATGCCCGTCACCGCTCGGATCAACCACATAGGCCCAGTCCGTTCCATCCAGCGTAAATTGCCCCGTCTGCCGTTCCGAATCACCAACTTTATTCTGGTCAACCTTTTGTAACGCCTCGGTGTAGAACGTATCTTCCATATCAAATCGGGAATGTGTATCCGTAATCTTCCACTTATCATCCGTCTTAATCATGAACGAAACGGAACGTGCCGGAGGTGAGTTGGGATCACCTCCCGGTCCTCCATTATCACCACCCATGGTATCGGAAGGAAACGAATCTGAACCGGAACTTGAACTTGAGCCTGTATTACCACCTGTACCGGAACCCTGCCCTTCCCCGCGCGGCATCTTGGATGAATTATAAGGACTGTGATAGAAATCAGACACCTTGTACAACTCCATATTTGTCTCACGTTGCACATTCTGATAAGTAATCGTATAGATCGTCGCAAATGCCACCAGCATCATAATGGAGATGGACACCAGATTCACGATCAAGAATCGATTTCGAAGTTTCTTGAACATCAGGACGTCACCTCAAGTACATACCCCACACCCCGAATCGTGTTAATGCGGACGGCAGAGTTCAAGAAGGTTAATTTTTTGCGTAAAAAAGAGATATATACTTCCACATTGTTATACTCCACTTCCGAATCAAATCCCCATAACTTCTCAATAATCTGCTCTTTGGAGGTAATCGCCTGTTTGCGGGCAATCAACAGCTCCAGCAGTTCATTCTCCTTCAGATTCAGCTTAATCTCCTTACCCTGTACGCTCAGCTTCAGTTGAGTTGTATTCAGCTCAATGTCGCCAAACTTCAGTCCATCCTCGGGAACCACTTCTCCCTTCCGTCGTAAGGCTGCTCGAATTCGGGCCAGCAATTCCTCTGTGGCGAAGGGCTTGGCGATATAATCATCGGCACCATAATCGAGGCCTGTGACTTTGTCCGATAGTTCACCCTTGGCAGTAAGCAGAATGACAGGCGTATGATTGCCTTCACTGCGAAGTTTCTTCAGGACGGTGATCCCGTCCATCTCTGGCATCATGATGTCGAGTAGTAACAGGTCGTAGATGCCGCTCTGCGCATAATCGAGTCCTGATCTGCCGTCGTGGACCATGTCCACGGAGTAGTTGTTTTTTTTCAAAATCTGCGATACAGCCTCTGCCAAATGAACCTCATCTTCCGCAATTAATATTCTCATCATCTATTCATTCCTCTGCTTGAATTATTTCTCTCAATGGACTTGTTTTATATGTTCTTATTCTATCAATCAAACCTTGAATCAATCTTAATTCATTTTGTGTATGCGCACTATTATAGGAAGGTAAAAAAAGTGTTAACGCAATGTAAAACCATTTAAGATTCATTCAAGGTTGGGGCTCTAAGATACAGACATGGAAGCAATACACGATGCAACAAAACATACAACCCACCAACGAAAGGAATGAGTCCCACATGGCAATTGAAGTATTCAACCGATATGAGAGCAAGTATCTTCTGACGGATGAGCAGTACGCGCATTTCTACAATGACCTGCTGAAATACATGGAGCTGGATGCCTACAACAAGAAACATGAGTATTACTCCATCAGTAACCTGTACTTCGACACTCCACAGGATTCGCTGATCCGCGCCAGTCTCTCCAAACCAAAATACAAGGAGAAGCTGAGACTGCGAGCTTATGGAATCCCTGAAGAGAATGCCAGAGTGTATCTGGAGATCAAAAAGAAAGTCTTTGGCCTGGTGAACAAACGCAGAACAGCCTTGAAGCTGGATGAAGCTTACGAATTCGTGAGTTCGGGACAGGCACCGGAGCTGGCAGATTACATGAACAAACAGGTTGTGGAGGAAATCAAATACTTCCTTCGCCTCTACGATCTGGAACCAAAAGTGTATCTGGCGTATGAACGCAAGGCACTCTTCGACAAGAACAGCCGGGATCTTCGCATTACCTTTGACACCAACATTCGTAGCCGCAGATACGATCTGAAGCTCGAACAGGGAGATTACGGTGAGCCGCTGGTGAAGGACGGTCGATGGCTGATGGAAGTGAAAGCCGAGAAAACCGTTCCGATGTGGCTGTCACAACTGCTGTCCGAACATGGACTGTACCGTACCGGATTCTCTAAATACGGCAACGAGTTCAGACATCTCGCGAGAACAACCAACCTGAATTACCAGACAGAGCGGATTCTTGTACCAGGTACCGATTTCAACCCATCCATAGAACAAGATAAAACGATTATAGAAAGAGAGCGTGTCCTATATGCTTGATTCACTATTCAGTTCAGCCCTAACCGATACTAACCTGACGTTTAACAACGCAGTCATTACCATTGGTCTTGCCATCATTCTGGGATTGGTCATCAGCCTTACCTACATGAAGACTAACCAAAGCACATACTCCCAGAGCTTCACCTTAACGATGGTTGTCCTGCCCGTCATCGTCGCCATCATCATCCTGCTCATCGGCAGCAACATCGCACGAGCTTTCAGCTTGGCAGGTGCCTTCTCGATCATCCGATTCCGAAGTGCCCCTGGTGATCCAAAGGACATTGCTTACGTATTGTTCACGATGGCTTCCGGTCTTGCCTGCGGTGTAGGCGCTTTTGGATACGCGGTGCTGTTCACCATTATCCTGTGTGTACTCATGTTTGTTCTGAGTCGCTTCAACTTCGGTGGCAAGAAAAGTCAGCTGAAAACGCTGAAAGTCACCATTCCCGAAAACTTGAGTTATGAAGAAGCTCTTAATGAAGTGTTCCATACATTCAACGTACCTTTTGATCTGAAAAAAATCAGAACGACCGAACTCGGCAGTCTGTATGAGCTGGTCTACAGTGTAACCATTCACGAAAGTGTTAGCCAAAAGGAATTCCTCGATGCGATCCGCACACGGAACGGCAACCTGGATATCTCATTAACCATGAGTCCAACAACGGAATATTAATTTATAATTCGAAGGGAACGATCTAATATGAAGAAAAACATGATAACAGGCAGCAAACTTTGGTCCATCGCCATGATTACCAGCCTACTCGCCGCATGCAGTTCACCAGCAACGACAAGCACAACCGCCAATGCCGCAACGTCAACGACAGGAACAACCAAAACGGTATCCGTCAGCGAGCAAACTTCAGTAAAATATGCAGATCTGGTCTCTCTGGATGCTGACGATACCAACATTAGCTGGAGTGAGGCGGATTCCACAGCGATTAAGCTGAACGGAACAACTGCAACGGTGACCGGTTCGGGTGCTAAAGCCGCGAATGGTTCGGTAACCATCTCGGAAGCAGGCACTTATGTACTTAGCGGTGAGCTAACGGATGGCCAGATCGTGGTTAACGTTGCCGATAAGGGTACTGTGCATCTCGTATTAAACGGAGCAACCATTCATGATAACGACAGTGCCGCAATCTACATTCAGAAGGCTGGTAAAGCGGTAATTACGCTCGAAAAAGGAACCAAAAACACCGTATCGGATGGTAAAACGTATGTGTACGCTGACGCTACGACAGACGAGCCGGATGCTGCAATCTTCAGCAAAGCAGATCTTACATTCAATGGTGCAGGTCAATTGACCGTCACAGGTAACTATAATGAAGGTATTACGAGCAAGGATGATCTGAAGATCATCAGCGGTAACATCAGCGTCAAAGCAGCCGATGACGGCATCAAAGGTAAAGATATGGTCGCCATCCAAGCGGGTACGATTACCATTGAAGCCGAAGGCGACGGCATTAAATCAACCAATGACACAGATACCACCAAAGGTTACGTTGCTATCGATGGAGGTACCTTCGATATCCAAAGTGGTAACGACGGTATTCAAGCCGAAACCGCACTTGTTACGGATGGCGGCACATACAACATTGTAACGGGTGGTGGTAGCGCCAATGCACCAGCCAAAGTAGAAGAAGATCCATTTGGTGGTGGTGGATGGGGTGGCGGCACACGTCCAACGGATATGGGCACACCACCAGATGGCGAACCTCCTGCGGATATGCCCGAGATGCCTACTAACAGCGGTACGAATGCCGGAACTAACACAAACGGCGCAGCAGCATCCAACTCTGCCAACACAACAACAACAACAACAACGGATAACAATGCTGATGCGGACACTGCAACAACAGCAACCGAGTCCACAAGTGCCAAAGCGCTCAAAGCAGGCACAGACCTTACGGTTAATGGTGGTACGTATACCATTGATTCCATGGATGATTCCCTGCACAGCAACAATAATGTGACCGTCAACGACGGAATATTCAACATTGAATCTGGTGATGACGGCATTCATGCCGATCAGGCCCTTACGATCAACGGTGGAACCATCACCATTGCGAAGAGCTATGAAGGACTTGAAGGTGCAATCATCACCCTGAACGATGGCGATGTGGATGTAACGGCATCCGATGATGGCGTAAATGCTGCAGGTGGCGAGACGGAGACAGCTACGAATACAGCGGCAAGTACAGATAGCGCAACTACAGCAACCGATGCAACAACGACATCGAACATCTCTGTAACCGAAACGACAGGCACAACATCGACTACCGATCAGGCATCCCAAGGTACAGCTGTTAATCAGCAAGGACGTGGACCGGGCGGTATGGGAGCAGCGAGCAATAACGAGTTCCACATTAACGGCGGCTCCCTCACCGTGAACGCAGGTGGTGACGGGCTAGATTCCAATGGTTCCATTAACATGACTGGCGGAACGGTTATTGTGAACGGACCGACGAATAGCGGCAACGGAGCATTGGATTATGACGGTACATTTGAAATCAGCGGTGGGTACCTCGTGGCTGCCGGAAGCTCTGGTATGGCACAAGGAACATCCGCTGCATCTACGCAAAACACCATTGTGATGACATTCCCTGCAACACAAAAAGCTGGAACACTTGTACATGTACAAGATAGCGAAGGCAACAACATTCTGACGTTTGCACCAGCAAAAGATTATCAAACCGTGGTTGTCAGCTCCCCGGATCTTGCAAAAGATGGTTCATACGTGATCTACTCCGGTGGTACGTCTACAGGTAAAGCCGTGGATGGACTCTACACAGACGGTACCTATAGTGGCGGAACTCAAGTGGTTGCATTCCAATCGACTAGTAATGTAACTTGGGTGAATGAATCTGGTGTAACCACAGCCAATACAGGTATGGGCGGTCCTGGTGGCGGCGGTGGACAAGGCGGATTCGGAGGCGGCAGAAACAGATCCCAATCCGGTACAACATCCGACAGCACAGGCACTACCGATTCTGCAAAATAATACGTGCGGTAAGCAATAATCAAGCAATCTCTTGCCCTAACTCAAAGGCGAGACAAAAAGGCTCCGAATCACTTCATAGTGAGTTCGGGGCCTTTTTCGTATCCTCGTTCTTACGTGGTATCTGCATTACTATGATATGGAGCACACTCTTTCATCCATTAACGTTATGGCAGAAGATTTACAGCACTCCAGCTGAGCAAAAAACTGGTGATCACTTTCCTGTTCTTTTCTTTAAAAGGAATACACATACACCTTGGTGCGCAAGGCATCCCGGCATGTAATGGTACGTAGCGGTTCTTTTCCTGGCAGCGCAAAACAGACACTAATCACCTTGGCACCCGGCGGAAGCTCTCGACTGAACTTGTCCAGAAGCCGGGTCATGGCTCCCGGGAACAGATAACAAATCACACAATCTGCATGTTCATAGGAACTGGTGTAGATGTCTCCGCGCATGAAGCGCAGCCTGCCCTTGAGAGAGTGCTTGTTTCCCTTGGCTCGACGTAAGCGAACACTGAGATAGGCAATTATTTGGGAAGACCATAAGGGAATTCTCGAATTCTCAATCCCGGTCAGCCTTTTGCCAGGGCAATGCCTTACAACATCCAGTCCCAATGTACCCCATCCGGAACCGGCTTCGAGCACATCCCCGTACCCTGGAATGCGGTTTACTTCCTGTATAACCACCTGTCTTACACGACTGGATGTGGGCATCGGGGAAATCCCGTTTTTCCAACTAACAAGTACGATAGATATGACACATATCAATGTCACCACAGCAATCAGCCATGGAATCAGGTAAATGATGAACATGAACTCATCCCTTTGTTATCACTCATTCATTCCGGCACATGAGACTTCATATATACACCCTTTTTATAAACGGACTTGATGGTAAAATGTACACCCAGCTTGCGATTCGTCCGATAGATTAGCGAATTAATCTCGTCGATCCCTACCGCTTCACTCTCCAGCATACTACGCTCTGGCCACACCTGAGCCACAATCTGTTCCCTTGTCACAAAGTGGTCCAGTTGACTATACAGCAACTTGAACAGCTGGTACTCCTTCTTGGACAGCGGAATCTCCACTTCGCCGATCTGTACGGTTTGCAGGTGATCCAGTAAACGTACGCCCTCACCCAGCAGATCCGACACACGATATTCCCTTGTCTCTCCAAGATCCCCTTCAGCGCGAAGCTGGATCAGGCCGTTGACCAACGTCAGGCTGTCTCCCTCGCCAAACGGATATTTCTCATAGGGAATGAGGCGCTGCCCGTTCAGTTCCGTTCCATTTTTGCTATCCAGATCCTCGATCCATAACTGTTGCTGTACATCATAATGAATGCGGCAATGCCGCTTCGATATCATCTGATTATAAACAGACAAGTCCAATTCACTGCCACCTGTGTAACGTCCCACCGTAATGGAGCGACCCTGGCTTACATAAGCAAATGAGCCGTCACTTTCCTGTCCTGGCGTACGAATGACGATTTTTGCCGTCTCCCGCATGTTATTCTCCCACCTTCAATGATCACTCACTCGATCTCTATAAACATATCTTCAACAATAATGATAAGATCATCAGATTTGTTCCATTGTTTGCACCGCTATAGTTCAATATAGTGGTACACAGGAACGATTTATGTTCGGTTCTACTCACTCTACTATACCAGACGTTGTGCTTTTTTTCTCATGACGGCCGGATGTCTACTTTAGCTCATTCAACAAGAGAGGTACCTTCTAATGAACAAAAAAAATATTTTCATATACGTATTGCTCGCCTTTGCCCTGTCCATGACATTAACCGTGCTCTCCCGTATGAATGATGATGGCGGAGAATCACTGAAAGGCACCTCGGCTGCCGAAAACTCATGGTTACAAATGAAGATCCAGCCCTAAGTCTACTCTATTATAACGTGATCTCCGCGCAAAACGTTTCACGAATGTCATATTAGGCTAAGCCATAGACTCACATCAATAAGGCCCCAGATTGCTGGTCACAGCAGCCCGGAGCCTCATTTTAATCCAAAAAATCTATATTACACGACTTATTTCCCAAAGCAAAGTGAAGTCGACAGTGAACACTACCACCATCCGCACTCACGTCATTGTCGCTTCTTTCTCACACCGAATTTCCTCCACGCATACACGATAAGAGCTACAGGGCCAGCAATCCATAACAGTTGCCATAGCATAATTTTCAGGTC
Source organism: Paenibacillus sp. BGI2013 (assembly GCF_002843485.1). NCBI lineage: Bacteria > Bacillati > Bacillota > Bacilli > Caryophanales > Paenibacillaceae > Paenibacillus > Paenibacillus sp. BGI2013. The sequence goes on along the minus strand of NZ_PJFA01000002.1, from coordinate 287,336 downwards.
GAATCCCATTTCAAGAATCCCTCCTCCGATAATCGCAAAGGTACATACAATCGTTCAAAACCCAAATCAATCTACTTCTTCCTCCGGTACAGTCGGCTCGTCGTCAGGCTTCGCTGTCTCTCTGGACTGTACTTCCTCCATCCGGCTGGACACCTTCTGATATAGGTAAGAGATCCCCAGCAATAGTACGCCGAAGCTGAAATAGGCAAAGATTTTGCTACCCGAGGTAAGCATCCCCACATCATAGAACACCATCTTCCCCGTAGCGAACAACGTTAGGCCAAGGCCGAGGCGCCGAATCATGACATATTTTCTACGGAATCCATAGGCAATATAGAGAATCGCCAGCAGCAGATAGATCAGGCTGAACATCAGCCCCACATCACCCCACTGGAACTGAATCGTCAGGAATACGGTGATGACACCGAGCAGATACACCCCTGCGATAACCGGGTACCATTCAATGCTCTTGAACTGCCCGCGGATGCCTGCAATCAGCAGATCCCTTCCTGCAAAGAATACCCCTACGTTAAAGATAATTAACACCAGCAAACCAACAATCTCTGCCGCTGTATGCTGTTGAACTTCCGGCTGAAGCGCTGGCATGGTTAAGGTTACGGCCAGTGCAATACAGCAGCCAATAGCATGCAAGAAAGTGGTATACACCTGCACGTATCGATCACGCAGCAGCTTCACCTTGTTCAGTCCATAGGCCAATGCAATGGTGAGCGCTGCGAACATGAGCAACTTGTAGAACATGTATAACAGGAACGTCCCATCGACAGCTCTGGTATACAATTCATTCGACTCATACAGCACATATAACCACAGATTCCCAAGTGTCACATACTTGAATCCGTTCAGAAAACCCAGCTCCAGCGGGCTGTAATTAAATCTCTCTCTGGAAGATGAATTGCTGTGAACTGCCCAGGCATAATACAGTGTAATAAGCACAGTTCCCAGCGTGATGCTGGAGTACTTTAACATGAAGTAAGAACGTTCCCCGATGAAGAATAGCGCCAGCAGATCGTAGTACACAAAAGTGATTAGACATAGAAGCACGATACCCCATCCGGCACGTTCCACCGACTTGAGCCGTTTCATATGTCCGAGCGCAACCAACAGAACCCCTTCGATTAACCAGCCCATCGATAACCACTTGGCCCCGAATTGGAACGGAATAATCAGAATGGCAAAGGTCAGGGAAGTGACATAGAAGAGTAATATCGTCTGTTTCTCCTGAGCCATATGGCGCTGGACGAATCGTGCGAGGCCCAGATACACCACGCAGAAGATCAACGCCAGCAAGCCCTGAGCATCATTCCAACCCGCCACATCAAATAATACGTATAACATCAGACAACTAATGCTCGTATTCATGGCGAGTAGAGCGAAATCCCACCAGGTTAACTTCATTCGGTGTTTGAACGGATATGCCAGCGTAATGCCCAGATATAATGCAAACGTCACAATGGAATACAACATGCCAATCTTCTCACTTGGCGACAGCCATAATAGGATGAGCATGGATGGTGTATTGAACAGGAAACTGATATAGTGCACCACCGGCCACCGTTTGCCAAACGAAATGAACACAATAATGCCGTTTAAGAGCAGCAGATAGATCATGGCTACATAGACAGCAGGGCCCTCAAGCCCGAACGAGAACATGTAGGAGAATAGCGGAAGATATCCGCCCACCAAACCTAGTGAACAGATGGTCTTCGACTGGTATCTCAAGGACAACAATACGGAGATTGCCGATACCAATACAGACAGGGCAAGTCCCGTATATAATCCGATAATATGCAGTAAAAAGTAACTATAGAAGACGGAGCCAAACAACACGGATATCCCACCGCCGAGCAGCCCCGACGCAAACGTCTGCCTTTTGCGGCGGAACAGCCACTCTCCTCCGGCGAGCATCAGAGCACCAAGCAGGAAAAAGGCTCCGCTCTTCATCTCGTCATTAAACCAGGTCGAGTACGAGTACTGAAACGCTGCTCCAACCCCCAGAATGAGGAGCAAGATGGCTACTTTGTTGATCCAGCTGAGTCCAATCTTCATCTCCATGCGATTCTGCTTAATCCGGCGTTGAATAGTCTCTTCGCTCAACCCTTCCTCCGCCATATGCCCATATCCATGTTCCATGTGCCCACGCAGAGCCTCTTCTCTATCCCGTACGGCTCGTCTGTGCGATTCAATGCGCTCATTCACCTCTGCCGCAAGGTAAGCAATCCTCTCCTTCACCTCGTGGGAATCCTCTTGCAACTCCTGTGCGGCCTGGTTGTACAGCGCGTTTAGATTGGATTTCGTTCGATGTTCATGGAATGCAATTCGATCATTATGTACCGCTGTTTTCCCTTGAAAATAGGTCTCCATCTTCTCCCGCGATACCCGGATCAGATTCAGCTTCTCATCCAGCATCTGTTCCGATAACGCCATGCGAAGACGTGCATTCTCTTCTTCCATCTTGCGTGAGCGAAGTTCGAGCTGTTGCAGCTTGAGCTTGTGGGCTTCATACTGTTCCTGTAACTGTTCATTCTGAACGATCAGGTCATCGGACTGGTATTCCTGGAGCAAGGCGTGATACTCCTTCGCCAGTTGCTTTTGTTGCTCCTGAACCTGTTGAAGCCGATCCTTAAACTCCTTCATGAGCTTCCTCCGTTGGTTGATGTTTAATCTTTTCCCTATATTTTACTATATGTATGCCATAAAAAGAGGTTTAAACATTAGATATATCTGTGCAATATTTCATCCGTAGGATCTCAAACGCAAAAAAGCCGGGAAGCAACTGCTTCGCCGGACTTATATTCATATGAGCATTTGCACAAGAATCGATGCTTATGCCGCATCACTCGTCTCCGATTGGTCCGCTGACTCGGGCTCAATTATCTCGGTCGCATCTGGGTCCAGCCAACTGGCGATCATGCCACGCACATATTGCAGATCGTCCTCAGACAGATCGTAGTACCATGTGCCACTGCGCGTTGCACCCTCACCCTTCAGCATGTAATTGCTGATCGTTGGTATGCTATCTTTCATATATAAGGACTCGGCAAATTTCACGATAAAGTCCGAGGTCATGTTGGTTGTAAAATTCGATCCGGCAATCTGGATTACGTCCGGGATCTTGGTCAAATTTTTGACTTCCAGCGCACGATTCATGAAGGCACTTAGGAAAATCCGGTGACGCATCGTCCGATTGAAATCAGAGTCCTCCCGGTAACGCACATATCCAAGCGCTTCTTCACCGCTATAGATTGGTTTATTCGCTTCAACAAACAGCTTCTCATGAATTTTGAGCTTGTTCTCAATATTTTTCTTGATTGGCAGTTCAACGCCACCCACCGCATCAACAATATCCTTGAGCCCGTTAAAATTAATCGCGGCATAGAAATCCACTTTGTTCCCCAGCAAATTCTCCACCGTATCCATCGCCATCTTGGCTTCACCGTGGGCATATGCTGAGTTGATCTTCGACTTCACATCCCGGCCGACAATCTCGGTATAGGAATCACGTGGAATGGACAGCAGCAGCACTTTATTGTCTTCTGGACGCACAACGGAATAGATGATGGTATCCGAACGGCTTGGTTCGTTATCGCGTTGGTCAATCCCTAGCAGCAAGAGCGAGAACGGGTCCGTATGTTCCACAACAGGGGCATCCTTATCACCAGCTGGTACAAAGGAGTCATCCAAGGCTTCCTTCACCGTAGCTGAAGCGAACAAATTAAAGGCAAACACGACGAGTTGCTTTTGATAGATAAATCCGAGTCCTCCCAACACAAGCAGCACACTTAGGGTGATGATCAATGGCTTCTTCCATTTCTTCTTCGGTTTCTTCGGCTTCCGTCTTGTTAAATGTGCGGCACTGTTTTCCATCATATCTCCTTTAATAACGGGTTCTTAGATTCATTTAACTATATTAATAACACGTTTTCAATAGATTACGTTATAATCTGCTATACAAATGCATGTTCAAAAAGTCTGATTTTCAGTACCGAGAAGATGGAATGAAGCTAGAAATGGAGTAGCGGAGCGTAGGGAAAACTACGTGAGCAACTAAAATGTTTCCGAAGGAAACATACTTCGTAAGCATATGCTTATTCGGCTGAATTTCATATTCGATGCTGATGATGCCACCAGGCATCATTCGTAATCAAAAGTGGACTTTTTGAACTACCTCTATAAGATGTACATAAAGGGAGCGATGAATGATGGAGTATCGACGTTTGGGCAATAGTGGTTTGCGTGTGTCGGCACTGGGGCTCGGCACCAATGCGTTTGGCAAACGCGCGAATGAAGCAGCTTCTACCCGCATTATTCATGCAGCGATGGATCAGGGCATCAACTTTATCGATACCGCCAATATCTACGCAGGCACGGAATCGGAACGCATTATTGGACAGGCTCTCACAGGTCGACGGGATAACGCGGTGCTTGCTACCAAGGCCGGATTACCCCGGCATGATGGTCCTCATGGGCGGGGTTCCTCCCGCTACCATCTGCAACAAGAGCTGGAACATAGCCTGCGGCGCCTGCAAACGGATTATGTCGATCTGTACCAGATCCATACTTTTGATCCGCATACACCGCTGGATGAGACACTGCGCACACTGGATGATATGGTCACTTCCGGCAAAGTCCGTTACATCGGAGCCTCCAACTACGCAGCTTGGGAGCTGATGAAAGCTCTGGGCATCAGTGAACAGAAAGGTTATGTGCGCTACATCTCCACCCAAACCAGCTACTCTCTGGCAGACCGTACACCCGAGCTTGAACTGGTGCCGATGTGTCTCGATCAGGGTGTAGGCATTATCCCGTATTTCCCGCTGGCAGGTGGTATTCTGACCGGTAAATATAACGGACAGACCCGTGTGCCTTCTGGTTCCAGAGCAGACACCGATCCGTCCTTCAACCGTTTCCTGCTGGAGCATAATATCCAACTGAGTGAACAAGTGAGTGCTAAAGCTGCCTCATATGGCTGCTCCCCGAGTGTGCTATCACTCGCATGGCTGCTGACACGTCCAGCTGTATCCACAGTGATTGTCGGGGCTACACGCACCGAACAGCTGGAACATAATCTGGCTAGTCTGGACATGTCACTGCCCGATAAACTGTTGGCCGATCTGGACCAGATCAGTGACTCTTTCCGTCGCCGCGAGCCGTTTGCATCCTATCGAATCGATTGAGCAACCGAAATAGACCTCCCGACAAGATGAAGTCAGGAGGTCTATTTGTATTTTACAGAGGTGTTATAATTATTAATAATCAGAAAATTTTCCAGTTCCACTACATTCTGTAGTTTAATACATTAAAAAAAGATATATTACGGATCAACTCTCTGTTTTTTGGCGAAGAAACTCCTGCATGATCTCCAAATACTCTCCCTTACGTTCATCCAAAGTTTCGAAAAATGCCTTGTCCGATTCCTCGACCAGATGGATTCCCTCCACAGCCAATCGGGTTCCTTCTTCCGTTGTTGTGATAATATTGGCACGCGTATCTGTCTGATGACGAGCGCGGGTAATTAATCCCCTTTTTTCAAGCGCACGTAGAACCTGAGAAGTCACGTTAACATCCACCTTGGCAAACTGAGCAATCTGAACCTGAGTCACTCCCTTGCCTTCCTCATCGTGTTCATTGAGCCATAAACAGGCGTGCAATAATACAAATTGAGGTTGTGTCAGTTCGAGGGGCTCCAGCACCCTGCGTACTTCCTTTTGCCACATGGCTGTAACCTGCCATAACAGATATCCCGGACTTTCTTGTGCGTTTTTATACCGTGAGCTTGTCATCTCATACCTCCATGATGTGCGACCTTATGCAACAGAATATATACCCGTCAGTCAATGAAGTAAATCCATTATTCATATAACGATGATGGAAACATATCCGTTGCAACTCTGTGTGTTCTTTCTCAAAAAAATAATTAGCGCGCAGGGATAAACTGCTTCACCCATTGTCCGAATCCTTGCGGATTGCGGCTCTGTATAAGAATGGTTCCTTCTCCCCGGAACCGACATACCAGTCCTTCTCCACTTGTAACACTGGATAACCAGCCCTGTGAAGCTTTCTCAATACGGTAATCTACATAATGAGGCCATGCCACCAAATGGGCGTTATCCACGATCATTTCTTCACCTGCTGCCAGATTAATCGCATGGATGGCACCATAGGAAGACAGAAATACAGTTCCACGTCCACTGATCTCAATAATGAAGAAACCTTCTCCCGAAAAGAGACCTTTTTTCAGGTTTTGCATTTTGGTATTCACCTGAATGCCCTCTGTTCCTGCCAGAAATCCGTCTTTCTGCACATAGAGTGAATAGGAACCGTCCAATTCAACAGCTTCTACATCGCCCATGCTTGAAGGTGAGAGCAGAATCTCTGCCGATCCGCCCGCAGCCGTCAGTTCCTGAAAGAAAAACTTCTCCCCGCTCAGCATCCGACCGAACCCGGCAAACATCCCACCTTCTGCTGAACCCTTCAGTTCAACCGTAGGAGTCATAGATACCATCGCACCACTTTCGGCCTTGAACCGCTCTCCCCGCTGCAAATGTACCTTGAGCATCGCAAAAGCACCATCGTATAAAATCTCATAGTTCACGGTTGCACCAGCTCCCTATTGTCAGAGTTAAAATCATTGAGTCCATTATCTTCCAGAACTGCTGATTTGTCTCCGTATTCCTTCACAATATGTTGATCTCCCCAATTACAGAGCGCATTGAGAATCGGTTCAAGACTTCTCCCGTAATCACTCAATTCGTATTCTACTTTGGGAGGGACTTGATTATATACGATTCGGTTTACGATTCCGTCGTTTTCAAGCTCTCTGAGTTGCTGTGTTAACATTTTTTGTGTAATTGCGGGCATAATACGCTTAAGATCACTGGTTCGTCTTTTTCCATGTGTCAGATGACAGAGAATCACGCATTTCCACTTGCCACCGATCACTTCTAGGGTAGCTTCAACCGAGATGTTATATTTTTTTCTAACCATAACTTGCTTCCTCCCTGATGAATTGAATTACATCCGTCGCATGCTGTATAGGCACCAAAAAGTACGTAGGGTACTAAAAAGTACGTACTATTCAATCTATACCGAATAACTCATAATAGCATTTGCCGGTACGTAAATCTACATTCGGGGGAGTTGAGCAAGAAATGTTACAAGATTCAAAACGCAGCACGTGGGCACTGCTGGCACTGGCCATTAGTGCATTCGCGATCGGTACCACAGAGTTTATCAGCGTTGGGCTACTGCCCCTCATTGCAGATGACCTGGGCATTTCCGTAACTACTGCGGGACTGACCGTTACTTTATATGCATTAGGCGTTACCTTTGGGGCTCCTGTTCTGACCTCACTGACGTCTACCATATCACGCAAAACGCTATTGCTTGCCATCATGATTGTCTTCATTGCGGGTAACACGATGGCTGCACTATCGACGGGCATCACCATGTTACTCATTGCACGAGTAGTGTCCGCTCTGGCACACGGGGTGTTCATGTCCATTGGCTCCACGATTGCAGCTGATCTGGTGCCTGCCAACCGTAGGGCGAGTGCCATTGCCATCATGTTCTCCGGTCTAACCATTGCCACAGTAACCGGTGTACCTCTCGGTACACTCATTGGTCAACATTGGGGCTGGCGCGCTGCCTTTATCCTGATTGTTGTGGTTGGCATCGTTGCAATGATCGGTAACCTGATACTCTTGCCATCCACGTTGAAGCGAGGAACACGGACGGCATTTCGGGATCAGCTGAAGCTCGTTACAGGTGGACGCTTGCTGCTTGCTTTTGCCATCACGGCTGTTGGGTACGGAGGAACATTTGTTGTCTTTACGTATCTGTCCCCGTTGTTGCATGATATTAGCGGTTATTCCGAGAAAACAGTAGCGTTCATTCTGTTGTTGTACGGAATCGCCATTGCTGTTGGCAACATCATCGGCGGCAGAGCAGCCAATCGCAACCCGCTCAAGGCGCTCTTCTACATGTTCATCATTCAGACCATCATTCTCGGCGTGATGTACTTCACCGTCCCGTTTAAGTTGGCAGCACTGCTCACCATTATGGGTATGGGCCTGCTCGCTTTCATGAATGTGCCTGGTCTTCAGATGTACGTTGTAACCTTGGCTGAACGATATGCACCACAGGCCAAGGATGTAGCCTCAGCCTTTAACATCGCCGCATTTAATGCAGGGATCGCTATAGGTGCCTATTTGGGTGGAGTGATCAATGATTCCATCGGTTTGATTCACACGACATGGGTCGGAGCCTTGATGGTTCTCGTAGCTGTAATCCTGACCGCATGGGCTAAAATGCTGGAAAGCAAAGATCAACATGCATCAGTCGAAATGGAGAAAGCTTCGTGCTAATTTCCATCCGACCATAGGTCTCACTCTTATATATATATCAGTTCCAGCCTTCGAGGGGAACCGGTTTCATATGGTATTTTATTATACTATAATACGTTGAACCCAATTTGATCTACTATGATTTAATTTTGTATGATAAAACAACAAAAATTCAGCTTAATATGACTGATTTTTACACACTTTAAGGAGGAAATCTCATGACAACAGCTCAAACCGCACAACATTTACAATCCACAGTAACTCTGCATAACGGTGTTTCTATGCCTTGGTTCGGACTTGGGGTATTTAAGGTAGAAGAAGGATCTGAACTGATTGAAGCCGTGAAAAATGCGATTAAACATGGATACCGCAGCATTGATACTGCTGCAATATACGGCAATGAAGCCGGTGTTGGTCAAGCGATTGCAGAAGCTTTGCAAGAAAACAACCTGAAACGCGAAGAACTGTTTGTTACATCTAAAGTATGGAATGCAGACCTCGGATATGAAGAGACACTTGCGGCTTTTGATACAACCTTGAACAAACTGGGACTGGAATACCTGGACCTGTATCTGATTCACTGGCCTAAGGCAGGCAAATACAAAGCAGCCTGGAAAGCAATCGAGGAACTGTACGCGGCTGGTCGCATTAAAGCTATTGGTGTAAGCAACTTCCAGATTCATCATCTCGAAGACCTGATGCAGGATGCCAAAGTGAAACCGATGGTCAATCAGGTGGAATACCACCCTCGCCTGACTCAGGTTGAGCTTAAGGCTTTCTGTGAGAAGCATGGTATCCAGCTTGAAGCTTGGTCTCCTCTAATGCAAGGTCAACTGTTGGACAACCCAGTGCTTACGGCGATTGCTTCAGACAAAGGCAAATCGGTTGCACAAGTCATCCTGCGTTGGGATCTGCAAAATGGAGTCATTACTATTCCGAAGTCCACCAAGGAAAACCGGATTATCGAGAATTCCTCCATCTTCGACTTTGAACTTTCAAATGAAGAGATGGATCTGATCAGTGCTCTGAACGAAGATGTACGCGTTGGACCTGATCCGGACAACTTCGATTTCTAAATTGAATCGACTTGCTGTTATTCTGTGCTGATTTGCAGGTAAAATAAAACAGTGAAAAGCCTCCAGACTTCTCGTTACGTACGAGAGTTGGAGGTTTTTCACTGTTTTTTGTTTCTCAACAGATGACATTGTCACTTCTAAAATTCTGAAACCTCAATCTCTATAATCAATCAGCTTAACTTTCAATTTGATCCGCAACAAATTCATTCTCGCATTGTCAAATTTATAAGTGACATTGAATTCACACACATATGTGGTGGTAGACCGGCCAACAGATCCCCTGAGGTTCAATTTTTTCCAAAAAAAATAAATGTATACACCACCAAACCCAAGGCTATCTTGCTCGTGATAATCCGGAACTGGATCAAATTCATAATTGAAGTTGTATTCTTTTCCTTGCACTTTAACCGAAAGATGTTTTTGTTTGACTGCTAGTGTATTTAAAAGAGTAAAATAGCATCTACTTTTTCGTTTAGTTTAAAATTTTCAAAATTATTCCTTTTTTTCTAGTAGATCGCAACCTTTTGTTGAAGTATGACGTTAAGTATATGTGGAATAATTTTCCAAACCACTCAGAAAACAAAAGCAAGAATAAAAAAACTATGAGGTGATAATGAATGAAGGTTAATTACGTAAAAAATGGTATTATCACATTAGCTCTCGCTGTACCACTTATGTTCAGTTTTAACCTTACAACAAGCGCAGAACTTACTAACTCCGGTAGTCCAGACGCAGGAATTAGCGTAAAGTCTCCAGATAACCTGAATGATACCTGGAAGACACCAATCAATGAAGGAATTATTGCTTGGAACGGTACTCCTACTCCAGTTACAATTGGATACTTGAGTTCATCAACCAACACAATTACAGCGGCTTCTTATCCAGATACCTGGTATGGCCTAAATTCACAGTGGTTTTCCCCAAAGTATAGATACACAATTCAATTAAACTCAAGAACAATTGTCAGAGACGCCACTAATTTCTCCAATTTTGTTAAAGGAGCGACCGTTCATGAATTTGGGCATTCCTTCTTCTTGAAAGATAACCCGAATACAACTAAGGCGTCTATTATGAAATATAGCAATGATTTTAACACAGTCACTACCCCTAGGCAGTATGATATTGACGATGTAAATACTGCTTACTAATTTAAAAGGATTGGGAGGAAGATAGCATGAAGAATTTTACATCTGTAGCTTCAGCATTTTGTATCACTGCAATGTTACTCGCCGGATGTGGAACAGCAGAGCCATCAAAAGAAGGATCCGCTGCAACAGAAACAGCAAAAAAAGAAGTGGTGCTGATGGATGCCTCTTTTCCAACTTACAACAACATTGATGAGTTGGCTAACCAGGCGGATTTAATTATTGAAGGAAAGATTTTAAAATCATCTTTTAAACTTATAAATATCGCAGAAGAACCTGCTGATCCTAATGATGAAAAATTAAACCCAGGTGGGGATATATCAGACAGCCCCGCTATTCCATATACGATCTATGATGTTGAAGTACAAAAAAACTATAAAGGGGAAGCAGCCGAAAAAGAAATCATTCAAGTCAAACAAGTAGGGGGAGAGGATCAAGAACATACATTTAAGGTAGAAGATTCTGAAGAACTCAAAACGAATGAAAACTACGTTATGTTCCTAGCGACGTTTGAAAATTCACCGGCATCACTGTTAAATCCAGTTCAAGGTTCATACACGGTAGAAGATGATGGTACGATTAAAGGGAATGAAAAAAACCAAATCAAAATTGAAATGAACAATTTGTTGAAGTTAGAACAACAGTAAATACTCGAAAGAAGGCACTGACTGGATTAATTTCAGCGCCTTCTTTTTATCCCTCTACTAGCCATTATTTTTCGAAAAACAATAATGGCGTATAGCGCTTGAACAACATTATAATCATCATGATCGGCAATAATGCGAACTTCCGGATTTTGCTCTTAATGAGTTTGGACGTACTGGTATACCTCCGCTACCGTTTCTAATGGATCTGGCGGAAGATACTTTCGCCACGCTTTAAAAATCTGTACGCCTTAAACATCAAATTTCCCCAATTTAAAAAAACCATGATGTGAAAGATACACTTCTATAAATCTAACTTCCATTTTGGAATCATTATTATATGAATCGTTCTTGAGTCCCCTCTCTAGAAATAGATCGGTAGTATAATCATTGCTCATTATGAAAATGCCATCTTCGGCACTACTTTTAAGCAGTTCCACATTCAAATTCTCCCACAAAAATTTTTACGATTAATACAACTAGTGTTACCTGAGCGCCAATGTAAGACGTTATAACCTGTAACGCCTACATTAACGTTGAAGCAATCTAGGCCAGCGTCACCGAGTCTACTGTTACGCCTGTAGAACAATCGCGTTGGAGGCGTTACAGCGATAAGGCCCCTTGGCAAGTATCGTTCCAGTACCCCGTGTATCAGTTTTTGTTAATGTAAGCCCACAAAAAAGGCCATCCACCAAGTCCATAAGAGATTCGAAAGACAACCTTTCATTATAAATATCGCAAAGTAAATATACTTGGCTTAATGCCGATTAATCCCTCTCTCCCCAAAAGGCTGCCACCCGTCCTCACCAGACAAAATAAGCGGCAACGCATATTCGGCGGCTTCCTGTTCGCTCAGCACTTTTGCCCATGAAACTCTCGTTGTCGCTTTTCCCGCCCCAGGCCCGACACTGTTATATTCCGCATACTGAACGGTCTGCTCTGCATCTGTCTTGTTCCAGTTGTGCCATCCCTCCCGCTTCACATGAGCGCCGATCCAGCAGTTCACTTGTCCATCCGCATCCTCCGCTTCAGTCAGGCGATGCTTCGTAACGATCTCGTAGCCCTTAAACACCACCGTAGCCGAGCCAAGAATAAAATCGATATCACCTTCGATGTAACAGTCCTCGAAATACTACCGAAGTTTGCGCCGCACTGAACGAAGATGTATGCATTGGACCTGATCCGGACAACTTCGATTTTTAATGAATAGCCTTTTTGGAGCCTGCTTTGTTTGACATAGCATAACGAAAAACCACCGGACCAGGTGAAGTGACCCTGTAAAGTTAGACAGATTATAACGTTAAACAACTTGTTGGGCATTAGTCCGGTACCGTACCGGACTAATGCCTTTTAGTTTTGCCTTGATGCGTTTGTTGATGTAATAATCGATGTATTTGGATAGCTCTTGTTTAATATGTGAGATATTTTCAAATTTCTTTAAAAACAAGAACTCGGATTAATGATGCCAAAGAAGTTCTCCATGACGGCGTTATCGTAACAGTTACCTTTCCGGGACATACTTGCGTGATGCCAACTTCTTTAAGGGTATGACGATATGTTCTCATCTAGTAGTGCCAGCTTGGTCCGAATGAATAAGGAGTTTATCTTCATTTGTTAAACTGCAAAATGGTCGGTCTAACATCGTGGAAACAAGCGAGTAGACCGGTCTTGAACCAATCGTATATGTAATGATTTCTACGTTATACAGATCAAGTATGGGAGATAAATATAGTTTTTCTCCGAACAATTTAAACTCTGTAATGTCCGTTAACCCACTTCTCGTTTGGCCTTTCAGCGCGGAAATTGCGTTCTAATAGGTTCGGTGCAATCTTGCCAATCGAATCTTTATACGAACGATATTTCTTCATATGTACCAAATACTTTAATCCCAATACTTTCATCAAACGCTGTACCTTTTTATGATTCACATGGTGTCCACGATTGATTAACTCATCGCGATTACGACGATAACCATAGCGTCCCTTATGCTCCTCATAAATCGCTTGTATCATGTCTTTTAGCTCTAATTCTTGTCTACCGTACCAAATGCTTTTACCACGTAATAATACGTGCTACGAGGGATATCTGCTAGTTGTAGAAGTGCTTTCACCGAAAATTCGTTCCTTAGTTCATAGACTACTTGCGCTTTGTCTTATTTGGTGAGTTTTCCTTGTTTCGAACTAAGGCATTCAACTTTTTTTTAAATAAGCATTCTCCATTTTCAAACGCTCTACCTCTGCTTGTAAAGCCTCTACAGATCCTTCTGTGCTTTATATCCTTTTTTCATGGATGGGCGCCCCTTTTTCTTTGGTTGAAGGGCGTCTAGTTTAATCTGTGTAGGATATGATGTATAGCCCTTTATAAAAAGCTTTTTCCCTATGATGCTCATATTGTCTAATCCAGTTTAAAAAGACAGAATCGTGAAGCCCGCTCGATTTTGCAATGCTTTTCAAGCTTTCTGATCCCTTTTCATAACGCATAACGGCTTGTATTTTTTCATCTGAACTGAATTTAGTCATAAAAAAACTGCACCTCCAATTGGTAGTTGTGTCTAACAATTGGGGTGCAGTTCAACCAGAAACCGGTGTTTTTTCGTTATGTTCTCTTCCCGATAACCAAGCCTCGCTAAAACTACATGTTTCAATTCAAAATGTGGTAATCCATTTTTTAACTATTGAACCTGCCACAATGCAGGGACATTGGATGGTTCCCACCCAGACAAGGATGTGTGGGATTGCAAACATTTATACGTCTTACCGCTATAGGTGACCAGCTGTCCTACAGTATAGGCTGTATTCGCCTGCCAGGCGGAAACGCCCGGATTTGTCGTTCCTGCTGCCGTTTTCACAGTCACCGCATTGCTCGCAGCAGAACCATTCCCCGCCGCATCCTTTGCTTTTACCGTAAATGTATACGAGGTATCCGCTGCAAGCCCGCTGATCGTTGCTGTCGTTCCGGTCACGGATGTCGCCAGAGCCGCTCCATTGTACACATCATAACCCGTTACACCCACGTTATCCGTGGATGCCGCCCAGCTCAGCGTTATACTGGATGTTGTTTGCGCGGTTGATGCGAGGTTCGTTGGCGCAGTTGGCGCCTGCGTATCTCCACCCGGCTGAGCTGTCGTGCTTACAGTTACAGCATTACTGGCTGCAGACAGATTACCTGCCGCATCCTTTGCTTTTACCGTAAAGCTATAGGATGTACCCGCTGACAGTCCGCTGATTGTTGCGGTCGTCCCGTTGACGGAGGTCACAAGATTGGCACCATTGTAGACGTTATAACCGGTAACACCCACATTATCTGTTGAAGCATTCCAAGCTAGCGTAACCGAGTTGGCCGTCACGCCTGTCGAACGGGCATTACCGGGTACGCTTGGCGCCGTCGTATCTGCTGGAGGCATTGTACCTCCGGTAGGCAGATCGGCTTTCAGTTTATTTTGAAGTGTTTTGTTCCGGTCACCGCTAAGTTCCCAGAACATCGCTCCGCCGAGTCCTTTGCTTTTGATATAAGCGGTTTTATATCCAATAGACTCCGCATCGTCATAGCTAATAAATCGCTTGTTGGTCGCATTATAGAGATATGGCACCTTGGCTGTGTCATTCCAGTAACGCGTGTACCCGTTTTTGTTAATGTAGTTGGTCTCCAGATCATACAAATCAAAGGAGCCTGCTTCCCATGTTCCAACGGAAGAACCTCCCGCACAGGTCTGATACTGACCATTGCCCGCCTGTGCGCATCCATCCCAGCCGCGGCCATAGAACGGAACACCAAGTACAAGTTTAGCGGCTGGTACGCCTGCATTCAAATGCCCTTGTGCTCCGGCAGCCACATTAAATGTATTGGCATCCGGCACCCCAGCAGCCGAAGCCGCAGGGTCATAGTTCAACGGCGCGTTATGCGCGCTGACTTTTTGCCAAGCCCCGTTAAAATCGTATGTCATAATATTAATCCAGTCGACGATGGCAGCTATATTGGCAAGCTCAGTATTCGCAGCATAGGTCGTCGATGCACCGCTTGCAATCGTAAGCAGATACTTCTTGCCGTCCACAGCTCCGGCAGCATCCAGCTTCTCACGGATTTTGCTCAGAAGCAGTGTGTAATTTTGCTTATCCTCAGGACGTTTGCTGTTACCATCAAGTCCGCCTGATACCGGGTACTCCCAGTCCAGATCTACCCCGTCAAAATTGTATTTCCGCAGGAAGTCGACGGCAGAGTTTGCAAATACCTCTCTCGTTGCAGCAGTCGCAGCTACATCGGAGAAGCGGTTGGACCATGTCCATCCTCCCACGGAGATGATTGTCTTCAGATTAGAATTGATCTGTTTCAGCTTGTTAAGCTGATTGATATTGCCTGCAATGGGCTGATCCCACGTATCCCCTGCAAATGTCTTGCCGGTATCAATCCATGGATCGCCAAGCACGATCGTTCCATTGGGTACATTGATTGTCTGGCTCTTCTCATTCTGACACGACCAGGTCACCGGGTTAGGGCCCGAAGGGTCCGGATTTCCATGAATACCGTTCCAGCAAATATCGGCAAACGCATAGTTGATATGCGTGACTTTGGTTGGGTCGATGTCCGTTACATTATAGTTTCTCCCATACGCAGCCCAGGACGGGTAGTAACCAACAATTTTATAAGAATCTGCAGCTGCTGCCGTAGCGGGTTGGAGCACAAAAGAAGGAATAATGACGGATAAGAGCAGGGATAGACCCAGGAGAAACTTCGCGGTTTTCTTGACAGCAGTGTGTTTATTTAAATGTATCATCTAATATACAACCTCCTTTGTCGTTTGCGTACTCAGCCTGGTCAGGAACGGACGATGTGCGCTCGAAAACTGGTTATTCGTATATACATCCCAGTTGATTGACCAGGTCATAATCCCTTTTATCCCCGCATAGCCCGCAGGCTGGAGCAAGGTATAGGAACCGCCGTATGACACACCTTTGATTAGGTAATTCAGTGCCTTTTGCAGCTCGGCTGGCGTTGTATAACCACCTCCAGCAGCCTGCTGGGAAGCCGGTACACCGATGGCAATCTGATCCGGTCGTAAGGGACTAAAGAAAGGGCCTGTGCTGCCGCCTACATGAAAGCCTTGAAGCAACATCTCCGCCATGGCCACATGGAAATCAGCTGTTCCTTGGGCGTAAGAGCGCCCATCCAGCCCCACCATGGAGCCCGTGTTATAGTGTTGCACATGAAGCAGGGTCAGGTCATTACGCAATGCATGGATGACTGGCAGGTAAGCTCCCCAAGGGCCGCCGTAGCTCAGATATCCACCCTGTACATAGGCCGTCTCCGGCGCAGCCGTCAGGATGAAATTGGCGCCGAAGTGTGACTTAACCGCTTTCACACCTTGGATGAGGTTAACAATTTTCGGTGTAGTTGGACTACGGAAATCGGTATCCCCTGCATTCAGAGACAGGGAACTTCCTTCCAGATCGATATCCAGACCATTGAAACCATACGTGGAAATGATTGATTTTAACGAATCTTCGAACTGCTGTCTCTTGGTCGCATCGGTGAGCTCAATGGTACCGTTGGCTCCCCCCATGGAAAGAAGTACTTTTTTCCCCTGGCTTTGCAGATAGGCAATATCGGATTTGAATTCGGCTACCGTCGCATTGTATGGAGTAAAAGCAAGCGTTCCGCTGCCATGTGAAATCGGTTCGGCAAAGGAGACATTAATAACGTCATAGGCTGTTGATACGTTACGAAGTCTGATATTGGTTGAACCATTGTCGAAGTTATGCCAGTAGCCAATCAGCCATTTGCCGCCGGTTGGCCCCGGATTGGATGATCCATTGGAAGTTGTCACACTGAGGGAGGTACTCGCAGCGGATATATTGCCTGCGGCATCTTTGGCTTTTACCGTAAAAGCATAAGTCGTGCTGGCTGTCAGTCCCGTGACTACAGCTGTTGTAGTTGAAGTACTTGTCACAAGAACGCCGTTCCGGTACACCTCATACCCCGCTACGCCCACATTATCCGTGGATGCATTCCAGGAAAGACTCACAGAGGTGTTCGTGACGGAGGATGAAGTCAGACCCGCAGGAACAGAAGGTGGTGCCGTATCTGGCGTCGGCGTTTCCCCTCCCGAACCTTCCCCGACGTATTTCCACAACGCGGGCACAACAGAGGGCTCCCATCCGGTCAAAGCTGTGTGTGCCTGAATACACTCATAATCTTTATTTTGATATGTTACGAGGTCTCCTTTCTTGTATGCGGTGCCTGCCTGCCACTGGGCGGCGGCATCGGCTCTCGGTGCAAACCACGAAATAAGAAGAAGAAATGCCAAAGCAAATGTAATGACCGGGCGGAATCGAACAGCTTGATTCAAGCAAAATCCCTCCTGTACTAAGGATACGTTCACCTTGCAAACAAAACTTCAATTGTCCACCTGCATCTGATCTGTGATCGATTAGAACCAGCCCCATTCAGCCATCTGATGTTGCGTGTCACTTCACTCCCTTCCCTTACCAAAATGGACCTTCCCTCTCGTGTTCTTTTTTTGCAGACACCATCCAAATTTTACAGGGAATTTACAGATCCTCACCCTGTATTTAATCAGTAAAATGCAAAAGAGATAAGGGATAAAATAGTTCTATGGGGGGCGAAAAATGTAATATAGCGCACAAAAAAGGTTTTCTTTCAACTCCTTAGGAGACTTGAAAGAAAACCTGTGTTAGATATTGCGCAGAGAAGAGGGCGTATCTTACTGCCGCTGCTCCCCTCTCCCTTCAAAAGGCTGCCATCCATCCACGCCGGACAGAATCAGAGGTACAGTGTACTCGGCCGCTTCCTGTTCGGTCAGTATTTTGGCCCAAGGCACACGATCAGCAGCACATCCGGCACCGGGCCCGGCGCTGTTGTATTCCGCATACTGAACGGTCTGCTCTGCATCTGTCTTGTTCCAGTTGTGCCATCCCTCCCGCTTCACATGAGCGCCGATCCAGCAATTCAGAAAACAGACTTTGGCATGATGACGCCACGGTCTACCCAGATACACCGACTGCGGCGGAGCATTGCTGGTCAGATCACAGTCCAGAAATACATAGCCGTAACGCACATCCTCCGGCGTAGAGGCTGCGGTAATCCAACCGTTCACTTGTCCATCCGCAGCCTCCGCTTCAGTCAGACGATTCTTCGTAAAGATCTCGCAGCCCTTAAACACCACCGTAGCCGAACCAAAAATAAAATCGATATCACCTTCGATGTAACAGTCCTCGAAATACTGCCGCAGTTTGCGCCGCTCGGCACCATCGCGTGGCCCGCCAAAATAACTGCGATCCATGGGCTGCTCCGGCAGCGGGCCGGTGAAGATCGTATCCTGGTGACCGATCAAACGACAGCGGCGAAAGGCAGCCCGGTCTCCATCCACATAAACGGCCAGCGCCTGACCAACCTGCTTGCCCGGCCCGGCAGCATTTACGAAGGTAATTCCCTCTGCCGTGAAATCATCGGCACCAATGAAAGCCGTATAGGAATGAAACGTATGATATGGCGAACCATCCGGGAACTTCTTGAGTGCATAATCATCATACGTAATGATCGTCTGCTCCGCCCCCTCACCAATCAGGTGGATGCCCGGCTTCTCCATATGCAGCTTCTCATAATACACACCAGCCTTCACTCGAATTGGAACGATTCCGATGCCATTCTCCGGCAGCGCATCAACTGCGGCCTGAATCGTCACATAATCCCCTGTCCCATCTGAAGCAACAGTCAGACAGGGAGCCGATGATTCCAATGCTGTATTTGGCAATCTCTGCTGCGTCATGGCAGTCGCTCCATTTCCAGTGCTGCCAGCAGAAGCGGAGCCACACCCATAAAGGAATCGCTTACAACCGCTTCGGTTACATAGTAGTTGTACGAGCCATCCCGATCCAGGCTTAGTCCTGCGCCATGACAGATCCCGTTTAACCGAACGCCGTCAGCCGTCTCCTCCACCAATCTGGAGGACAGTCCCTGCCATCCCTTCTCCGCCACCTCTCTGAAATGTGGCTCCAGATAACGCAACCGCACACCCTTCGCAAGCGCATATACAAACATGCTTGACCCGGATGCTTCCAGATAGTTGCCTTTGCGGAAGCCCTGATCCAGCACTTGGAACCATAACCCGCTTTCCTGCTCCTGCACGCGTACCAAAGCATGACACATCCGTTCGAAGATACCGATGATGGTTCCGCGCTTTGGATGATTCACGGGGAAATGCTCCACGCTGTCTACAATCGCCATGGCATACCAGCCCATCGCCCGGCTCCAGAAGTGTGGCGAGCACCCTGTAGATGAATCTGCCCAGACCTGCTCCTTCGATTCATCCCAGCCATGATAGAGCAGCCCGGTCCGCGGATCACGGGTCTGACGTTCGATCAGCAGAATCTGATGTGCAACTTCATCCCATAACTCGGGACGATGAAATGTCTTCGCATACTCGGACAAAAAGGGAGAGGACATATACAGGCCGTCCAGCCACATCTGGAATGGATAGATTTTTTTGTGCCAGAAGCCGCCCTCCGACGTGCGGGGTTGCCCTGCGAGCTGTGCTGCCAAAAGATGCGCCGCTTCTGCGTAACGCTGATCTTCAGCACCATCCAGTAATGTAAACAGGTTTTTTCCCTGATTAATCTGATCCAGATTATATTCTTCCAAAGTATAGGTGCCAATAGAGTCGTCCGGCTGGATATACAGGTCCATATGTTTTTTCATAAAATCAACATACTCTTGCTTGCCATAATACTGCCCGGTTCGTGCCATCGCCATCAAGGTCATGCCTTCCACGTATGCCCATCGTCCCGAAGGGAACGCATGATAACCGTCCCCGTCACATTGCTGGATGATCGTTGCTGCAATTCGCTCAGACCAGGATAACTGTGTCTGTACCTGCATAAGCAATTCCTCCTTGAATGTTGTACTCACCTAATACATACATGTATGACTAACGGATAACCGCTTCACTCTTCAAAGGTTGCTGTCCTTATTGCCGGCACATTGCCGTTGAATTGCGAAGGTTCAGCTTAGGCTGAATGACTACCGGAACATCGACCTGTTCATCACGGATTAACGAGACAATCAGCTCTGCTGCCTGCACGGCCAGTTCATCCAGAGGCGGGCCAATTGTCGTCAAGGCCACTTCCGCATATTGCATATCCGGCAGATCATCATACCCGATTAACGAGATATCGCGTGGAACACTGTAACCTGCCTCAAGTAAAGCCCGTAGTGCACCTCGGGTGACCAGGTTGTTCAGTCCAATAAAAGCTGTCGGCGAATCCGCCCCAAACGCATGATTACGTATGGCAAAATACCCGTCTTCCCAAGAGGAATGCGCTGGCAGCACATGGTCTTCGTTAAAATCCAGACCCGTACGCTGCAACGCTTCCCGGTATCCCTCCAGCTTGACGTGCTGGGAGTTGCCGATGAATCCGATTCGGCTGTGGCCCAGCGATTTCAGATGCTCCACTGCTTTGAACAGCCCTTCTTTGCGATCAATCTTGATGTAAGGAGAGTTCGGCGCTTCATCTGTACCCAGCACAAAACATGGCATGTTGAGTGTTGCGAATTTTTTCCAGAACATCTCCCGATTGTCCAGTGCATAGTCCCACAGAATACATCCGTCCACGCGCAGCTGGCTGAAGACATCCACTCCATCATCCGCCACAACCAAGATCATCTGATATCCCCGCTTCTTCAGCTCGGTGTGCAGACGGCCGGAGATGTTCGAAAATAACGGATTGCTCAGCTCATCCAGCACAAAACCGATGATGTTGCTTCTGCCTGTGGAGAGCTGCCGGGCCAGCATGTTTTTCCGATATTGATGTTTCTCTGCGACTGCAAGCACCTTCTGCTTTGTTGCCGGTTTGATTCGGGGATCATCATTCAGCGCCTTTGATACCGTGCTATAGCTCACCCCCGCCAGTTTGGCAATGTCTTTAATGGTTATCAAAATCAATCAACACCTCTCATACGCCTGAAGCCCTATTTCTTATTTCTGTGCAGATTTATAACGATCATATTGTGCCTGTCTGCCCGCAATAACCTGCTCTATATTCATCTTTTTCAACGTCTCAATATAACTGTCAAACTGGTCCAGACTGGCGTCCCCGCTAATAAACTTAAAGTTCATCTCTTCCACATATGTCGTGATGTCAGGCATCGCCATGCTCTCCACACTCGCTTCATCCGGCAGGGCATAGACAAACGGGAACGGTTCGCGCACATACGGCTCCAGTTCTTTATCCATCTTCGCATGCCAAGGGGCTACGACGGAATCAGCAGAATCGGTGGATTGGATGTTCGGCAGATTCACCGGACCAATGCCAAGCTTCTGGATGTATTCATTGTCCTTGCCTTTGTCCGTAAATGTCTTCACGCCATTCTCTTCCGTATACGTGTCATCCTTGATGCCCCACGTATAATACGTCTGTGCTTCCTCACTTACGGCATAGTCCAGGAAACGGAAAGCAAGTTCCGGATTTTTACTATCACGTGTAATGCCAAAGATGCCACTCACTGGTGTACGTCCTACATAGAACTGATCCCCATGCGGTCCTTTCAGTGGTAAAATGCCTTTGATGATTGGCTCTTCCGGGTTGTAATCCTTGAACAACGGACTGTAGACCATCGACATATACCAGCTAAAATTAAACGTTGCTCCCGTCACATCCTGAGAGATGCGCGACGTGACCTGATCACTCGTGGTACTCGCATAATCCACCCCAAGCAGACCTTCCTTGTACAGTCCGTTCAGATAGGTCAAGTACTCCTTGTAGGTAGGCTCATAATAGCTGAAATGTACCTTGCCCTGATCGTCTGCATAGAACTGGTTGGACAAATCAAGTCCAAACGCGGGGCCAAAGGCCATGGATACAAATTTTGCTTCCATGGACAGTGGAATCTCATCGGCTTTTCCGTTGCCGTTCGGATCCTCTGTCTTGAATTTGCGCAGCATCGCCGTGAATTCATCCAGCGTGGTCGGCTCGCTTAATCCCAGTTTATCAAGCCAGCGCACATTGACCATAAATACCGGCATGTAGTTGCGTGTTAACGTCTGCTGCGGGATATAATACATTTTACCATCTGGCGTTGTTAAACTGGCTTTGACGGAAGGCGACTTTTCATATATTTTTTTGAGATTCACGCCGTACTTCTCTACCAGTTCATTAATCGGAATGAATAGACCGCTGTTAATGTACTTCATCAGCTGATCCTGATCCGGCAGGTACACGATATCGGGCAAGCCGGTACCAGCAGCCAGTCTCGGATTGACGGCATCCGCATAGTTCTGCGGCGGAATCAGATCCCAATCCACCGTCACACCGGCGTTGCTCTCAATTTTCTTCACGATGGCTGCGGTGGACAAGTCCACATTGGTCGTCCAAGCGTTGGTGCCGAGAATAGACAGCTTGGCATCCGGCTGATCCGTCACCGGCCCTGCTCCGGTATAATTGAAGGCTGGCTCCGAACTGGACGGGGTGCTCCCCGCATCGGTTCCCGCCCCTGTTCCGCCGCTACATCCCGCCAGGCTGATTGCCAGTATCGCTGCGATTACACTTTTTCTTCCTGCCCCTTTAAATCTCATCCATCATTCCTCCTTGGTATGAACCATTTTGAACTCCCTTGAATGACATGACACTTAAGTAAGTAAAGCTATCCTTTCACGGCTCCGAGGGTAATTCCCTTAACGAAGTACCGTTGGATAAACGGGTAGATCGTAACAATAGGCAGAATGCTGACCACAATGGATACATAACGAACCTGAAGGGAGGAGACCGCCAGCGCACCAGATGTCATCGTACCGCCCATCTTCTGCATCACTTCCGGCGAAGCCATGATCAGCACTCTTCGCAGGAACATCTGTAAGGGCTGCATATCCTGTTTGCCCAGATATAATAGGGCCGTGAAAAAGTTGTTCCAGTGGAATACCGCATAGTACAGCGTGAGCACAGCCAGTGTTGGCTTAATGATCGGAACCGCCAGACGATACAGCATCGTCATCTCGTTGGCCCCGTCTATACTGGCACTTTCGAAAATTTCATTCGGAATGCCTTCGAAAGCTGAGCGGCAGATCATGACGTTAAATGTAATCACCAGCACAGGCAACACCATAACCCAGCGGGTATTGTACAATCCAAGCGAGGTAATCAGCATGTAGACCGGAATGAGTCCACCCGAGAAATACATGGTGAAGGCGATGAAGAAATTCAGCTTGCGACGTAAGAAAAACTGCTGTCTGGATAATGGAAACGCGGCAAGACATGTTGCCACGATGTTCAACAGTGTGCCTACCACGGTGTACCAGAGGGTGTTGTAGAACGAAACCCATAACTCCTTGTATTGCAGTACCATTTGGTAACCTGACAGGGTAAATCCAACGGGCCACAATACAACTTTTTGTTTGTCGATGGCATCCACCGAGCTGAATGAAATACTAATGACGTACAGAAAGGGATACAACGTGACAACAACCGCCAGTATGGTCAGCAGGTAGACACATCCGTAGAACAAACGGTCACTTCTCGATTTTTGCATACAGGTCTCCTTTGGTCCGGGTTATAGTCTTACCAGAGTGACATCTTGGTCAGGCGGCGGGTCATGGAATTGGCAGCAAAAACAAGGATAAAGGTGATGATGGAGTTGAACAGGCCGACCGCTGTGGCGAAGCCGTAATTCTGGCCCTCAATCCCCATCCGGTATACATAGGTGGACAAGACATCAGCCGTTTCGTAGGTGGCTCCGTTGTAGAGCAGATATACTTTCTCGAAACCTACACTCATAATGCCGCCAAGCGACAGAAGCAGAAGAATGACAATGGTTGGTTTGATACTGGGTAGGGTCAGGTGCCATAGCTCCTGGAATTTGTTGACGCCGTCAATTTTGCCGGAATCGTACATCTCGGGGTCGATCCCCATAATGGCTGCAATGTAGATGATGGAGCTGAAGCCAAAACTTTGCCAGATATCGGAACTTGTGAAGATGGTACGGAACCAGCTCGCATCCATCATGAAGTTCACTTTTTCCATGCCAAGACTCGCGATGAGGGTGTTCACGATACCGTCTGTTGGTGACAGGAAGTTAATAATCATACCGGCTACAACAACAGTGGAGATGAAGTGAGGAAGGTACGTAACGGTCTGGGCAAATCGCTTGAATGTCCGGTTCTTGATCTCCACGATGCAGACAGCGAATAAAATCGGAATGGAGAAGCCAAACAGGAGTGGCAGGAAGGCGAGCAGAAATGTGTTACGCAGCAGTCGCCAGAAGTAAATGGAATTCACAAACTGTTCGAACCAGCGCAGTCCCACCCACTCCCCGCTGAGCATGCCCTGCCCCGGCAAGAAATTACGAAATGCCAACAGCACGCCAGGCATCGGAAGGTACATGAAGATGAGGTAATACAGAAAGATAGGCGAAAACATCAGTAGCAAATACTTATCCCGTCTGATCAGGCTGAACAGCGTGGACATGCGTTTTTTCAACGTGAAACACTCCCCTTCGCTACATAATTACAACGTTTGAATTCTTGAATAAAAAAACTATCAATCCACTGACGTATTTGTTATTCATCTCATTCACATTTTGTAACAACCTATATCATTCTGCGTACTAATGAGATAATTAATTAGAAATAATCCTCCTCACACCGTATTTCTTTCTTTTCAATAATCGCCATAACCATAATTACAACGTTGTAATTTTAATCTAAATGTATACGCTTACATAAACTTTTTCCCATCTTAGCAAAGTCTTCAATGTTTGGCAACAACAAAAATGAGTGGCATGCTGTAACGTACTAAATACAGTCTCGCATGCGCGAGACTGCCCGTTAAAATCTAAATGTGATTCCGATATTCCATCGGTGTCATAACATACACTCGCTGAAAGGCTCTGTAAAACTGACTGACGCTGGAAAATCCCAGTTCATAACTGATTGTGGTCACTGAATCCGTTGTATGGCGAAGCCTCCTGGACGCTTCTTCTACGCGCAAATTCAGCAAATATTGATACGGTGTTGTTCCCGTAAGAGCCTTGAAAGAACGCATAAAATGATACCGGCTCTGATGTGCAACCATCGCCATCGAATCAATATCCATTGGACCTGTGTAGGCACTGTGAATGTAATCCAGCACTCGTTGGAGATGAGGGTCAATGAATGTACCGGGATTTACAGTTCTTTTTCCATTTTCCTGCCCCGTCAACATACGTCTTAGATACGTCTCGATCGCCATTTCTGTTTCCTGCACTTGCAGCATTTCGGGCACATCATCTAACAAAATGGAATTCCAGCCTCGAAACAGACTGCTGATCTCAGCAGGATCAAATGTCTGGGTAGGTCGAAACTCAGCTCGCCCCCCACTTAACTCCGCACCTTCGAAACTGCCTAATGGCGGTTTACGGAACTTGATCACAATGACAGCCGAATCCGACCCTATCTCAAAATAATGCTCAGTCTGGGGATGAGCAATAATCCCTATCCCTGCTTTTAGCGGGTATGCATGCCGTTCCTGTACCAGATGACATTGGCCTCTGACCGGCAGCGTTAGCTGATACCAGTCGTCATGTACATGCGGCTCATTCGCAAACCCTCCGGTAGCTTTCCATAATTCCAACCCATTTAGCGTCATGTTTAATTCCATCGTTTGCTCACCTGCTGACATTATAGCAAATCGTGCTCACTTTCCAAGCACTTTTCACAAAGACATGATCTGCCCCCATCTTTTATCATTGAAAAAAATAATTCGAGGTGATCTCCCATGGCTCAGGCCACTTTAAGCAAAATGCAAATCAACTCTTCAGCCAATTGGGCACTTGCCGGAGTCAGCTTCGCCCATCTGCTGAATGATGCGATGCAGACAGTGGTTCCGTCTGCATTTCCACTATTCCAGCAGACCATGCAGCTCAGTTTCGCCCAGATGGGCTGGATTGCCTTCACCCTGAATATTACCGCATCCGTCCTTCAGCCACTGGTCGGTTATATGTCAGACCGCAAGCCAATGCCGATCCTGCTTCCCGGAGGTATGCTATTCTCCCTGATCGGTGTTCTCGGTTTAGCTTTGTCTTCCGAGTTATGGATGCTGCTTGTTTCGGCAGCATTAATTGGCATAGGCTCATCCATCCTCCACCCCGAATCCTCACGCGTGGCTCATATGGCAGCCGGCCGTGGACGAGGAATGGCACAGTCGATCTTCCAGGTGGGAGGCAACACAGGACAGGCTATTGCTCCATTACTGGTCGCCTTCATCCTGCTGCCACATGGGCAGCGTAGTTTTCTATGGCTGATGGGTTTTGCCCTGATCGGCATCTTCATTCAGTCTATGGTCAGTCGTTGGTACAGAGACAAGCTTGCTGAGACTCGCATTCGTCAGCAACTCCCTCTAAAATCAAGCGGCGCAGGGCCAGCAGCTCGGCCTGTGAGCAGGGGATTCATCGCTTTTACAATGGGAATTCTCATCCTGCTGTTATTCTCCAAATTCGTATATATTGCAGGCATGACCGGATACTACGCCTTCTATTATGCCGATGCATATGACTTGCCGCTCTCCCAGGCACAGATCTGTCTGTTTATATTGCAATTTGCAGGCATGGTCGGAACCTTGCTCGGTGGCCCACTCGCTGACCGCTACGGACGCAAACCGATGATCTGGTTCTCCATTGCAGGCACTGCACCGTTTTCCCTACTACTACCTTATGCGGGCCCCATCCTGTCGATGGTGTTGTGCGGAATGATTGGACTCATCCTGATGTCCGGCTTCAGCGTCATCATTGTCTATGCACAGGAATTGCTTCCTCGTCATATTGGAACGGTATCCGGATTGTTTTTTGGCCTGTCGTTTGGCATGGCTGGACTTGGCTCGGTTGTGTTAGGTTCCTTAATTGACGTGACCAGCATTGCGTTTGTTATCAAGTTATGTTCGTTTTTGCCACTGCTTGGTGTGTGTGCTGTATTTCTGCGCAAGGACCAACCAAGAACAGCGTGATAACCGTTGAAACCTCACTGATTTTGTGACTACAATACATCTAGGACACTCGAGGATAACAGAAGGGAGGAATAACGCATGATTATTGATGTACAGCATGTCACTTGGAAAAGGGGACCACTTACCCTGCTGAACGATGTGAGCTGGCAGGTTAAGGATGGTGAACACTGGGCGTTGCTTGGCCTGAATGGCTCCGGCAAAACAACACTCCTGAACATGATCACCGGTTATCTCTGGCCGACCGAAGGCAAGATATCCGTGTTAGGCCATGAATATGGGGATGTGGATCTAAGGCAGCTCCGCAAATCCATCGGCTGGGTCAGTTCGTCTCTGCAAGAGAAATTGTACGGCACGGATCGCACACAGTATGTCGTGATCAGTGGCAAACACGCCACCATTGGCTTGTATGACAAGCTATCGGAGGATGATCTGGAACAAGCACAGGAATTGATGCAAACGCTGGGCTGTCAGCATCTATGGGATCGCGAATATCGTACCTGTTCTCAAGGGGAGAAACAGAAACTTCTTATTGCCCGAGCACTGATGGCCAATCCGCGCGTACTCATTCTGGACGAGCCTTGCAATGGACTGGATCTGTTCTCTAGAGAGCGATTGCTGGAGAGCATCCGTGAATTATCACAGCGTCCAGATACCCCTTCACTCATCTATGTCACCCATCATACCGAAGAAATATTGCCTGTCTTTAGTCACAGCCTCCTGCTTCGCCGGGGTGAAATAGTCCATAGCGGATTAACTAACAATCTGATGAACACCGAAGTGCTGAGTAACTTCTTCGAGGCACCTGTGGAAGTTGATCGGCACGGGGATCGTGTCTATGTCAGAGCTGCGGCGGATTCATAATTGCGGGGTTATACACAGCAAACGTAACATAGGTGTAGAAACATAACAGTAAAAGCCCAACATCTTATCCACATGTGGATAGATTTTGGGCTTTTCACTGCTATATCTAGTGTTATCCACCGTTTTCTGTGTAGAACTTTCTAATTTATGAGTATAACTTAGTTATGTCCTTCTATTTATCTATACGCTTTATCACTATCTACTTCCGGGCACTTAAAAACAGAAACAATGGAATACGCTGCCTGCGCAGATAGGTTTCCTCGTTTACAAAATAAGCACGTTGTGGTGCTGACTCACGTAAATGCTCTACATGGAACCCTGCCCGCTGCAATGCCATAAAGTAAGATTCAATGGAACGATGCATCTTTTTCACAGAACCGCCCAGCCACTGCTGCTCACGATATCCTTCTACAAAATACTGATCAACCACCCAATCCGTTCGCGTCCCGGAAGGTTGCAGTGTGGACGTGATCACAGGATGTTCTACAGAGAATACAAATGTCCCGTTCTCTTTCAAAGTATTGTATATGTTGCGGAACAGGCTCTCCACATCTTCAATATAGTGAACAGCCAGTCTTGATATAACCAGATCGTATGCTCCGGCCGGGTAGGTCCAGTCTTCCATGAACGCTTGCTCAATCCGGGCATTTAATCCTTTTACCGATTCGTTAGCTGCCTGAATCATATTCACAGAACCCTCAATCCCCGTATACGTCGCACCTTCGCGCTCCCTACTCAGCAATTCTGCGGCGAACCTTGCATCTCCACAACCAAGGTCCAGTATGTTCTTGCCGGCAACATCTCCAATCAACTCCAGCATCACCGGCTTCTCCAACGTATCATTGGCATTCTCCTGCCACTGGCGACGTTCCATGTACTTCTCAAAGTTCGCCTCATCATCGTAAAAGTCCGATCCTCTGTCCTTCATTCCGCGACCCTCCATTTTGGATAAGCATGCTTCCTATATACAGCCTGTAAGAGTATACAGAATATGGATGTGTCTGGCTATAACAAAAAAGGCTGTTGTCTGGAGTTATCCAGCAAACAGCCTTTCTGCCTTACACTTATAAAATTTCGCCGCTTAGCCAAAACGTTCTGTTTTGTACCATTTGCTTTCGCGTTTCCGAATCTTGTCCATAATCAAGGAGTAGAATGCCTTGATCGAGATCAGGATGAACAGCTGTGCATACGTGAAATAGGACACGCAGGCATAGATGAAATTACGAGTATTGCTCTGTCCAATATCTGCGGCAAGTGCCAGATTGATCTGTAACACGTAAATAAAGTACATGAGTGCCCAACCAATGACCAGGAACACATACGCATCGCCGGCAAACTGGAACGGTGAACTTACCTCTGGTTTAAATATCGCAATGACCCGATAGACCAGATTCACGAGAAATATAATATCCGATACAATGATCGCAAGCATAAACCAGAAATAACTGACGGCATAATAGATGACCAGCAACTTATTACGCCAACTGGAACGGTTAAACAGGTTATGGATATTATCCAGTACCACCTGGTAGTTCCCCTTGGCCCAGCGTTCGCGCTGCTTCATGTACACACTAAGCTGTTCCGGCTCCTGCTGATAGGCTTCCGCTTGCGGCGCAAGTGCCACAAACTGTCCGCGATTCAAAATCTCAAATGATAGCGCCGTATCTTCTGTAATGGCTGTCACATCCCAGCCGCCAATCTCCCGGATCAACTCGGTTTTGATAATGTAATTCGTTCCCGGGATGGAACCAAGCTGGAACAATTCCCACAGACCCGTGTGATACACACGTTGCGAAGTAATGATCTCCAGATTAATGCATTTGGAGAGGAAATTCTGTCCTCTGTTGCGTGCTTTGTTTCTACCAAAAACCACGCCATATTGTTCAGGGTTCTCCAGCGATTTTTGCGTCAAAAACATTAATGCATTCCGTTCAGGTGCGGCATCTGCATCGAAGATACAGATCCAGTCGCCCGTGGCAATTTCCAGTCCGTCATTTAATGCCCCGGACTTGCCACCTGTTCCTTTACGCTCCATTACCGTCACATTGCGATGCCTATAACTGGTCTGACTGAGGAATGATCTCAGCTTCTCTGCGGTATCATCTGTACAGTTATCCGCGATCACGATGACCTGGACTTTATCCTCCGGATAATTCAGGCACAGAATATGCTCTACTGTCGCAACAATAACTAGACCCTCGTTATGCGCAGGTACCATGACCGTGACTGTTGGATAATGATCCATATTTTCAGGGATCTGAATCCCTTTTTTGTCCTGTTTATTAATAAAACGAATCGCACCTGCCATAATAACAATCGACTCGAATACGGCAATCCAGATACTAAATATGGATAATATTAATATAAAATCAGCCACTTACTTTCCTCCGATCATACTTGCGAATAACTTTCGACCGAAAGCGAAGGGTTGCAATTGTTAACCAAATCGTGATTACCGCAAATAAAGAACTGACGGCGATACAGATCGGGATGAACCAGGACATATAGTCCACAGCGCCTCTCTCCTTCCCGTTATATATATTCTCCGATGAGATCGGTCTCTGTGTTTCGTTCAAGGGCAGCAATAACCGCGTCAATGTCCTCGTACTTGCTGAATTGCTCCTTTTGGAATACCAGAGCACCAGAGCGTATCACCGTTTGCAGCTCATTTCCCTTTTTATCGATAATATGAAGATCCATTATGGCTTTTTTGATCCGCTGTGTAAGAAGTGGAAGATATTCCACATTCACCATAGGACATATGATGACAAATCGCCCACGATCCACGAAAAATTTATAGTCCTCATACCGAATCTGCTTCTGAATCGTACCCGAGATTTCAAGCAGGAACTGTGCATACCGGACAGAACCGAGGGATTCCATCACCAGTGGCAAAAATTCAATCTTGAACATGGCAATGCTGAATCCATACTTTTCGGAGTACCGACGCGCAAGGTTACTATGTTTGATTAACGTATCTGCCAGCGCTCCCTTATTACCAAGCGTGGTATCCAGATCGATTTCCGGGTTACGGTCCTGCATATCCTGGAGACGTTCCACTACACGTGCACTGCGCAGCAGACTTGCCTTGATGAACGCAGCCACGGCAACGTTGGCAGGGATGAGCAACCACCAGGAGAACACAAGCACATTTGCATCAGCATAAGTAACAAGCCACACAAAATAAGAAACCAGATATACAAACCCCGTCACGACGGATACACCAACAGGCAGAAAAAGACCAAAAACCAAGGCACCCAGCGACACGATACTAAAAATCAAATCCCCTGTAGTGTAGCTCTGATCCATGTACACTTTAAGATAAATCATCATTTGCTGCATCAGGGCTAGTCCAATTAAAAGGGCATATCCCCACGCAATACGGCGGGTAGGTGCTTTATTCCTCATAGTTCCTTCTCTCCGTTGAATTTATAGAACTCTTGTTCAACCTCACTTCTTTTATATCGCAACAATTTATGACATGTTTAGACAAAGCTATGCTAACACATTGAAGAATTCATTAAATGACAAAATCATTACTTTTTCATATTTTTCTGTAAATTAACTTCTCCCAATAAAGGAAAAAGATTATCAAACAGATGTGTGTTACCGTCAAATACATATCCACCTGGATAACGAGAGTCCTGACCACGCAACGTAGTCATATGGTTATACAACTGTTTGGCCCATTTTGGATCACCTGAACGAACAGCGAGTAAAATGGCAAGGCCATATACCGAGGAAGATTCATAAGAGACGGCAGGTGTGCGTGATTCTCGCTTATACTGTCCGGGCAGCTGATGCCGGGTGTTGAACTCTTTTTTCAAAAAAGAAATGAGCTTGTCCGGTTTGCGGTCGGTCACGGTTAGATGATTCGCCACGATCAACTGGTCGATCAGATTCACCGTATCATCATACGTATATTTTTTACGGACTACATCGAAGGTCTTCGGATAGAACAATCCATCGTCAGGCATCTTCTTCAGCAAAGCTTCGTACTTGGTATAGGTTCCCGGTTCCACCAACTGATGTTTTTCCATCAATTGAAGAGACGGGAGATCAACATAGACCAGACTTAATGTATCTGTGGAGTGACCACTCGCAAAATCGTGAAAATCCACATAATATCCTTTATTCTGAACCGATTGTGAAAGTGTACGGGATATTTCCGAAGCCGTTTTCAGTTTGGCTCCTCTTCCTTGTTCCCATTGATCTGCTGCCTTTAATAAGGCACCGACAATTCTAAAATCATCGCCAAGCGCGTTGGTTGTCACTTGAGATTGACCTTCGTCATCCAGCTTCCAGGCAATATATTTTTGCGGCATGAGGAAATAGGTCGTCAGCAGTTTATAGCTTTCCTCGAATAACGCCTGATCATTCTTGGCTACAGCATATTGCATCCAAAGACCAAGTGACTCAGATAAAGCCTCTCTGCCTGCTACGATGTCCGCTCTCTCTGAGGTAGCATCTTGCAAATAGGTCGCAAGTGTACCATTGGGATTAGTCATATGATCTTGAACAAAGGATACCGTAGGGGATGATTCATTCATCACAAACCGCTCCTTCACAAAAATAATTAACGCTGCTGTGATACTGACTGCCAATATGATCCACCACGTTAGCCTTTTCCGGTTTACCCGTCTCATGACTCCCTCCTGTACTGATGCTTCTCTGGCATAATGGCTCTTCTCCTTTGGATAGGTTCGGCTAGAGTCTGGGATGCAGGGGTCAAGAATCGTTCCTCTGTTCATTCCGAAATATCCATGTAGGGTCGCCGTCCACCCTTTTTGACAAATTTCCAGTCCACCTCGATATTATGTCGCATTCGACGGAGAAGCATGACCGCGGTCTCGATCTCTTCCTCCGTCAGACCATCCAGAGTCACCTGATCCGAATGCACGCCCTCTTTACGAATGAATTCCCATGCTTCAAGCCCAGCTTTGGTGGGATACAACACCTTATTCTTCTTATTACCCATTGCTGGCTGTTTAATAATGAACCCATCGGATTCGAGTTTGCTAATAGCTCTGGCCGCCGTTGTGCGATCCACTTTGATCAGTTCAGCAAGCTGATTCGGAATTATGCCCGGATTCTCACAGATTCGATACAGATATAGATATTGTCCACGGGACAGGTTCAGATGCTGAAACTCGACATTACTGATTGAATCCAGACAGCGGGCAATCATACCAATTTCACGTAGCACTTCTTTTTTCTCAGTCAACACACTCACGCCCCTATAAAATTGTTGCATTCGCAACATAATTGATGGTATAACTACAGTTGAATTGGTTTCAATTTTAAACATATAGCTCAAACCGTATATATGGAACGAAAATCGTTCCATATTCCTGTTATGTACCAGTTTATCACGTCAGGATAACATTACGATCACCCAAAGGAGAAACATTCATGAATACAACGATTGTTGAAGTTACTAATCAGGAATTGCTCGATGCCTGCTTCGCCATTCGTACGGCTATTTTCGTCGAAGAACAAGGCGTATCCGCAGCGGACGAATTCGATGCTTATGATACATTAGACGCGGAGGCGCGCCACATTCTGCTCTACGTAGACGGTGTACCTGCTGCCTCCTCCAGACTGCGCATTGTGGAACAAGTTGCCAAATTGGAACGGATCTGTGTCATGCTTGATTACCGCAAACACGGCCTGGGCCGTGTGCTGATCGACAAACTGGAGCAGATGGCTGTTGCTGATGGTCTTGAGAAAGCCAAGCTGCACGCACAGGTACAAGCTTCCGGGTTCTACGAACGTCTCGGATACGCACCCGCTTCGGAAGTATTTATGGAAGACGGCATTCCCCATCTGCTGATGACCAAAAAACTGAAATAATGAAACTCCAAAAAACGCCTCCGTTATCACTTCTCAGTGATATACAGAGGCGTTTTGCATTCAGGCAACGCATTCGCGAATCCAACAACGGTAGATGGCACGTACAAAGTACAGGCACTGATTATAACAACCAAGTATCCTAACTTACTTGCCAGCTCCGCGTTGTGTCTTATCCCAGTGCCAGACGGCCTGGCTCGGATTCGGCAGTGTTGTTCTTCATTTGTTTACTGCGCAACTGTCCGCAGGCAGCATCGATATCCGTACCATGTTCCATACGTACAGTGGAGTTGATGTTGTTCTTTTTGAGTGTATCATAGAAGCCCAGAATCGACTCTTCTGTACTCCGTTGATACTGACTGTGCTCATCCACCGGGTTGTATGGGATCAGATTCACACTGACCATACTTCTGCGACTGGACAACAGTTCAGCGAGCTCCGCGGCATGCTCACGTTGATCGTTAACATCACGTAACAGGATGTACTCAAACATGATGCGTTTGTTCGTTGTAGCCAGATAATAATCCACCGCATCCATCAATTGCTCAATCGGAAAAGCCCGGTTGATCTTCATGATGTGTGTACGCAATTCATTATTAGGTGCATGCAGAGAGATCGCTAAGTTAACCTGCAGACTGCTGTCTGCAAATTCCTTGATCTTGTCCGGAAGGCCACTCGTGGACACAGTAATCCGTTTGGCGGCAAGTGCCAGTCCTTTGCGATCCTTGATGACTTCGATGAAATCACTCATGTGCTGGAAGTTGTCGAATGGTTCACCAATCCCCATCACAACCACGTTAGTTACCCTCTCGTCTTGACCCGCTGCATCCAGATGTCGCTGCACATGCATAATCTGTTCCACAATCTCTCCAGCGGTCAGGTCACGGCTCTTCTTGATCAGACCGCTCGCACAGAAGCTACAGCCAATATTACAACCCACTTGTGTGGTTACACAGACGGTAAGTCCGTATTTCTGTCGCATTAATACCGTCTCAATCAGGTTGCCGTCCTGCATCCGAAGCAGAAACTTCACGGTACCATCTGCCGATTCCTGCTTCACATGTTCGCTCAGCGAGTTCATGGTGAAATGCTCGGAAAGAACATCCAGACATTCTTGACGGACATCAGACATCGCGGGAAAATCGTGTACACGCTCTTGATATAACCATTCCCAGATCCGGGATGCACGGGATTTTTTCTGCCCATGCTCCGGCAGCCAGGAACGTAATTGCTCTAATGTTAATCCATATATGGATGATTTGTTCATTGTATAATCCTCTTTTCGCAAAAAAGCATATGGCTTATCGGTCCTACCCAAAAAACCTCTACTCCGTATTGTCCCAAAATTGACGAGGGAAAACAAGGGCTTTTGCATTTCTTCCAAGAGGTTTTATCCATGGTAAATCTGCACAACAGACCATATTTAACCCTATCGGGCCTTCACCATTAGAAGTGAATGATGCCGGATGTGTGCAGTAGAACCAGCAAAACCAGGATCGGAGCCACGTAACGCAGCATGAACAGCCACACCCGGAACCATCCGGAACGCAGGCCGGAAGCTTCCGCAGCCGTTTTCCAGAAGTATCCGGCAAAAATCGTTACAAGCAGTCCACCTACAGGCAGCAGGATGTTGGATGCTACAAAGTCCATCCAGTCGAACACACTCTTCGATCCAATCGTCCATTCAGGCAGCAAGCCGAGCGACAATACCGAAGGAAGTCCTACGATGAAGACCGCTAGAGAGATAACCCACACCGAACGACTGCGGCTCCAGGACAAACGTTCCATGAAATATTTCACCGGAACTTCCAGCAAGGATACTGCTGACGTTAATGCCGCAATAGCCAGCAGGATGAAGAACAGTCCACCAAACAAGAAACCAAGTGGCATCGCCGAGAAGGCCGCCGGAAGTGCCACAAAGATCAGTGAAGGTCCTTGGTCCGGTGCAATACCAAACGAGAATGTTGTTGGGAAGATGATCAGACCCGCAATGAATGCATAGATCAGGTCACCCGCGCCGACGGCGACGGTTGCCGCACCGAGGGACTGATTTTTATCCACATACGAACCGTAGGTTACAAGAATACCCATCCCAAGTGACAGGGAGAAGAAGGCATGCCCAAGCGCCACCAGTGCAGATTCCGTTGTAAGCTGCGAGAAGTCCGGATTCAGGAAGAAGGATACCCCAGCTCCTGCACCCGGCAATGTAACTGCACGAATCATCAGGATAATAAGCAGTACAAGCATAGCTGGAATCAGAACTTTGTTGAATTTCTCGATTCCGTTGGATACCCCTTTGGCTACAATCCAGCCTGTAATTAGGACCGCGACCAGTTGCCATACAATCGGCATATAGCCACCTATGAAGGAATCGAACTGTCCGGCATAATCCGGATTGTTGAACAGTGTTCCACTGAATGACGTAATTGCGTATTGGAGGGTCCACCCTGCAATAATGACATAAAAAGAGAGGATGATAAAAGGCGTCAGTACTTGCAGCAAACCGGCTGCGAGCCAACCTTTATGTCCACCTGCTTTGATAAAAGCCGTAGCTGCACTACCTCTGCCACTGCGACCAATCGCAAGTTCAGCCAGGAGCACTGGCAGACCAATCAGCAGCAAACAAACGATGAAGAGCAGGAAAAACGCAGCCCCTCCGTTTTCACCCGTAATGTATGGGAATTTCCACATGTTGCCCAGACCAACCGAACTACCAATGGCCGCCAGGATAAATCCAGCTTGAGAGAAACGTTCTCCTTTGCCAGCGTTGTCTTGATCTAGATTAGGCTTACTAAAATTCATCGTATCTACTCCATCACTTTAAAGTTTTCCCGTAATTATATACTACTCACCTTGTCAGGTCATTCGAAATTCGAAATTTGTCGAAATGTTATTTTTTTACATATAAAACGCACGGAAATCTTCATCTCATAAGTTCCTTAAACACAGTATGTGATAAAGTCCGTTAGTCCAACCGTATGAAGTTTCAACAAATCCGTATTCCCAACTGTTCAAAGCCCAATAGAATCAAAAAGAGGTGTCCCCTCAGCCATTTGGATGACTGCGGAGCACCTCTCTTTTTGAATTACACTTTAATTTGAAGTAACTCGTACTTGATAACGCCCATCGGAGCATTGACATGAATGACGCTGCCCACTTCTTTGCCCATTATCTCCTTGCCCAGCGGGCTCTCGTACGAAATTTTATTATCCGCAACATCGGCCTCGGCAGGGCCAACCACTTTATATTCAATCTTCTCGGCGAACTCAATGTCATTAAGCAACACCGTGGATCCAATGCTCACTTTGTTGGAGTCTATATTGTCTGAAGAAATGACTCTTGCTTTTGTCAGCATCTTCTCCAAGATCAAAATTCGGGTCTCCATAAAGGCCTGATCATCTTTGGCTGAATGATACTCACTATTTTCCTTCAGGTCACCGTAACTGATCGCAAGTTTCAGACGAGCTGCCAATTCCTTACGCTTCACCGTCTTCAAATCCTTCAGTTCGTCCTCCAGCTTTTCCAAGCCTTCCTGTGTCAAAATCACTTCATCATTAGCCATTTTTCCATCTCCTAATCCTGCTATCTATCTATATTCTAACCTATATCCACTCCAAAGGGTTAGCATACCCCGGAAAAAGAAATAGCTCATCCATATATTGTATTTCAATGAAATCAGAACCATGCCCATCTCTTGAGATGAATTTCAAGGCTTTGTTCAATAATTGTACCGTTACAATCTGCACAACTGATGATGTCGTTTTCATCCGTTCGCTTTTACAATGAACACAGGGCAGCAGAAGTTTATAACCATCGCCTGCAGCCCACTATATGACGTGAGGTGATCTGAATAATGATTGAACTATTGAATACAGCTGAAATACAGGCCTATCTGAAACGGATCGGCATAGATGATATAAAGGAACCTACACTGGAATTCTTATTTGAACTCCAGCGAGCACATGTGCAATATTTATCCTGGCAAACGGTCGATATTTTTGCAGGTCTTCCTGCGGAAATCAGTCTTCAAGATTCAATTCAGCTTATATTACAGGGACGTAGCGGCTACTGCTTTCATCTAAATGGTGCATTTAGTGTTCTTCTCCGCTCGCTGGGTTATACGGTTGATTGGCATCGCGGGGGAGTACAGCCTCATGGGGAACAACCCCGTGTGAACTCATTCCATCTCGGTCTATCTGTGCTTCTGCCAGATGCTGACCCGACAGTTGAACGCTGGATTGTAGATGTAGGTCTCGGCGGAATGCCCTTTGAACCTCTGCCACTTCGTTATGGAACCTATGGTTCAGCTCCGTTTACGTACCAATTGATGCCATCATCTGTTGTGGCTGGGGGATGGCGGCTTGAGTACGAGCCGCATGGGCCAAGTGAAGGTGTGGACTATGCTCCTGAAGCAATTACCAGCCTGGAAGAGTTCATTCCCAAACATGAATTCTACAGTCGGGCAGTCGAATCACCTTGGCATAACGTATTTTTGCTTCGTCAGCGGGATGAGATCCGCAGTCATGAACTACGTGGATGTATGCTCCGAACACATGATATCGAAGGAATCCAGAAAAAGGAGATCCGGGATTATACCGAGTGGCGTAACGTATTAACTGAAATATTCTATGAACCCTTGGTGAATTACAACGAACTGGAATGCCAAGATATGTGGGAGCGAGTGCAGTCTGCGCATACAGAATGGAAACGAGTACAGGAAGCATGATGAAG
This sequence comes from Paenibacillus sp. BGI2013, assembly GCF_002843485.1. Classification (NCBI taxonomy): domain Bacteria; kingdom Bacillati; phylum Bacillota; class Bacilli; order Caryophanales; family Paenibacillaceae; genus Paenibacillus; species Paenibacillus sp. BGI2013. The sequence goes on along the minus strand of NZ_PJFA01000002.1, from coordinate 248,686 downwards.
AAGATGCACAACCTGAGGCCTTAACATAAAAAGCGAGACAACCGGCTTGCTTTTTAGGGGCATCCGTATAGTGATGATTTGGGAGGAAGAGTTGAGGGCCCATTCCATATGAAGGAAAGTTACTGATCCACGCCGAATATGTCCTCAGGTGATTAATGATGATAACTATTCGTGTACTCCAAGTTCCAGAAGTATTGCCCGAGGCGAACTGGAACCAATTGCTGTCGCAAGTTTCTGCGGAGCGACGTGCTCAAGCTTCGCGTTTTGTGCATCAGGCTGACGCGTATCGTTCCGTGCTGGGAGAGATATTGACCCGTGTGACTTTGAGCAAGTTAACTGGACTGAGACCTGCTGAGCTTTCTTTTACCCGTAATTCCTACGGCAAACCTTCGCTCATTCACCATTCGGATGTACAATTCAACGTCTCCCATTCTGGTGATTGGATTGCGCTGATCTCCGGGAGTACAGATGAACTAGGCGTGGATGTGGAAAAAATAGCTCCAATTGACATGCAGATTGCAGAGCGTTTCTTCTCTCCTAAGGAGAGCCAGTTCTTGGTCGCCGAGCCTGACGATCGTCGGCTGGAAACCTTCTACCGTCTATGGACGCTGAAGGAAAGTTATATCAAGGCAGTCGGTATGGGGTTGTCCATACCACTGGACTCCTTCGCCATCCTTCCCAATGAGCGGGAAGATTGGCATTGCAAACAGGCTGCAGCACATCGCTTCTATAGTCAGCGTTTGGATGATCAGCATATGCTTGCAGCCTGTTCAGCCGGGGGAGAGCTGTCGAGCAAGCCCGAGATCATCACTCTGGAGGATCTGTATACAGAGTTAGTATAAAGTGGTGCCGGGCCTCAACGAGTTGGAATCAGTTGAGTTTTATAAGAGGCGCCATTAAGGAAATTCTGCTAATGTTAATCAAAAAAAGCTAACGACGTGAGCATCACGCGTTAGCTTTTTAGCTTTAAATTCACACTCCGTTTACGTCTCTGACGTATGGATAGGACTAATCCCGGCTCCGCAATTTGCCAAGCAGACGGATGATCTCAATGTACAGCCATACCAGCGTTACCATCAATCCAAATGCACCGTACCACTCCATATACTTGGGCGCACCACGTTCAGCACCACCCTCGATGAAGTCGAAATCAAGGACGAGATTGAGGGCAGCCACAATGACGATAACGACCGAAATACCGATGCCAATCAAGCTGTTATCATGCAGATAAGGAATTGAAATGCCGAAGAAACCCAGTACAAAGCTCAACAGATACATGATCATGATGCCGCCAGTTGCAGCAACAACGCCCAACTTGAAGTTCTCCGTAGCTTTGATCAATCTGGTTTTGTATGCCACCAGCAGAGCGATGAATACAGCCATGGTCAACAGAGCCGCCTGCAAGGTAATTCCGTTATACAGTGACTCATAGGTTGCGGAGAGTGCTCCCAGGAACAGGCCTTCTGCCACGGCATAGACAGGTACGAGATACGGTGCCGCTACGGGTTTGAACGAAATCACAAGTGCCAGAATGAAACCAACAATTAATCCACCATAAGCGAGCGGCATCACTTGTTGTCCGTTAAAGAACATCATCCATGTTGCAAACGCACTGCCCAGCAGAATCACAAGCGTAATAAACGCTTTGTTCACCGTGCCGTTGATTGTCATGTAATTCTGATACCGATCTTCTCCATATCCTCTGTTTTCAAACGTGCTGTCTTTAAGTGTAGGGTTACCGCTACGACCGATCAACACAATCACCTCTTCATATGTATTTGGTATATCTATGATACTAAGCTTGGGTTTACTACGTTTCAAATTCTACAAGCTACTCCCTCAAAAAGATCGGGATAGCACCAGAAGGAATCGGATGCAATCCTTCGATCACATCCTTACCCACTGGCGCAACACTTAGGACATATGTCCCAGACATTGCATGTTCATGTGCTTTTTAAGCGTCTTATTTGTACAAGACTTTATCTACATTGTATTTCGCACGCATCGTGTTGATGATATACGTCTCGTAAATTTCACGATCTACAGGATCTTCAACCAGGCATACTTCAATCTTCGTTACTTCTTCGCGGTGATTCTTAATTGGTGATACTGTGTCTTCAAAATGCTTTTTGATACGTGGTCTTAATTTTCGTGCTTTCCCGACAAATAACAACTCTCCAGCGGCATTGTAAAACATGAAAATCCCGCCTAGTTCCCGGGTAATCAGGTGAAAATCAGTAAATCCATAAATGTGGCTAAGCTGTGGATCAGCCTGCTTTGTGATGGTTACATCCGGTGTTGGCACGGTAATATTAATCAATAGGCTCACTTCCTCATTATCTATAGGTTTTCATCCTATCACATATTATAAAGGGACACCATTTCAATCTATATGAAGTACAATTCACGCAATTTTCGCTATTACGACAAATATTTCAAAAAAAAGGTTAACTTCCCTGATTCAAAGTGGTACTATAGGGGTATGAGGAAGAAATTGGGCACTGAGACATACGTCTTTATATCTACCTCCGTCTATTGTACCCTATGATTGAAACTCTTTTTCATGCTGAATTCTGTTACGTGATCACGACAAGAGTACAGTTAGCAAGAACCCTAGCTTATAGATTGTGGATTCATCATCTAATCGACCCTTGCAGCAAGCAAACCTAGAAAGACCTAGATTCATGATTCACTGTAGATTTTAAGTATCACCTAGAAAGCCTGCAATTATAGTCGTACTGAAGTTAATAGACACACGTAGAAGGTCAGATAGCTATCGATCCTAGAGAGACTAGTCATGCAATACAACTGTAGAAATTATAGCAGCAGTACTATAGAAAATGGATCAAGTTTCACCACCAGGCCCCGGCATACTGCCAGGGCTTTTTTGCGTTTGTGCGAACAACCAACCACACGCTCAGGGAAACAGAGGTATCGTGGTTCTTTCTGCGGGGTTTATAATATGACAAGATACCAGTAGAGGGAGTGATGGGATGTATTCCGATCTGCAACTGACGGAGGACCGCCCTGTATATATACAAGTCAAAGATTATATGAAGCGATTGATGCTCAAAGGCGGCCTGCAAGCTAAACAAAAACTGCCCTCGACCCGTGAACTCAGTACACTCATGAAGGTTAGTCGCAGCACGGTCCTGCTCGCTTATGCCGAGCTTGAAGATGAAGGTCTGATCTATGCAGTCAAAGGCAAGGGCAATTACGTCAGTACCTCCATCAAAACACCTGAGGCAGCAGCAAGCTGGGAACTGGACTGGACGACGGAGGTAAGCGAGTATGCAATTCAGGCAGAGCAGTACGATCTGATGAAGCATGGCTCCGGAGCAGAGCGCGGTGAGATATCGTTTACCAGCATAGCGCCGGATGAAAAGCTGTTTGATCTGCACAACGTGAAACGGGCTTTTCTGGATCGCATGTCACTTGAGGGCGAAGTACTGCTGAATTACGGATATGCGCAAGGATACAGACCGCTGATGAACTATTTACTACGTTATATGGAGAACAAAGGTGTTGACCTCCGTGGCAAGGACATCCTGATCACCAACGGATTCACGGAAGGATTCGATCTGGTGCTTGGAGTGTTACGCAAAAAAAGCGGAAAAGCGCTCTGCGAGAATCCAACGCACCACACGGCGATCAAAAATCTAAAGTTGCACCAGTTCCACCTGACCGGTGTGAACATGGAGCCGGATGGCTTGGACTTGAAGCAACTGGAACATGAACTTGAGGCAAGTCCATATGATCTGGCGTATCTCGTGCCATCCTATCACAATCCAACCGGGATTGTGACGTCCCCTGCGAAACGGGTAGAGATCATCCGGTTGATGAACAAGTATCAGGTACCGATTATTGAAGACGGTTTTAACGAAGAATTGCGATATTCCGGTTCGCATGTCTCTCCCCTGATCGCCAGCATGGGCAAAGGCAATGGACTGGTGTATCTGGGCAGCTTCTCCAAAGTCCTGTTCCCAGGTCTGCGGGTGGGTTGGATTATTGCGGATGCGGCGCTGATTGATTATCTGGAGAGTATGAAACGGGCACGCAGCATCCATACCTCCACGCTGGACCAATCATTATTGTATCAATATCTGAGCAACGGTAATTTCGAGAAATATTTGAAGCGAGCTCGCACCGAATATAAGCGAAAATATGAATTGGTTGTGCGTTGCCTGAAACAGTATCTGCCAATGTGCCGAATTTCCGGTGCGGGTGGTCTGCATCTGTTCGTGCAGTTCCCGTCCGAATACAGAACCCGTGAACTGCTGGAAGCCTGTAAAGTGAAAGGTGTAACGTTCACACCAGGGGATACCTTTTATCTGGAACCCGGTCAGGGTGTAAACACGATGCGTCTGGGTTTCTCCAGAGTCAGCGATGAGAATATACGTAAAGGCATTCGCATCATTGGCGAGACAGCAGCTCAAATGAGATAAGGAGGATTTCACATGAAAGTTGGCGTGATTATGGGCGGTACATCTTCAGAGCGGGATATTTCCCTGCTCACCGGACAGGAGATGATTGCAAACCTGAATAGAGACAAATACGAGGTTGTACCCATTGAGCTGAATACCAAGCGCGATCTAATCGACAAGTCAGCGGGGATCGATGTGGCACTGCTTGCCCTGCATGGCAAATACGGCGAAGACGGTACGGTCCAAGGCACATTAGAATCTCTGGGTATTCCCTACACAGGCTGTGGTGTGCTTGCAAGCAGTGTATGCATGGATAAAGACATGTCCAAACAGCTCATGCAGCATGCAGGTGTACTTACTGGAGAATGGCTGCGAGTGAGCCATATGGAGGCACTGTCCTCTATTGCTGTTCAACAATTAACGTACCCCGTGGTGGTCAAACCCAATTCAGGCGGTTCCAGCATCGGTACCCAAGTGGTGAAGGAAGCTTCCGCCCTGCCAACTGCTGTAGAGGCTGCCCTCGCCTGGGATGATACGGTCATGATTGAACAGTATATCGAAGGTGAGGAGATTACCTGTGCCATTCTGGATGGTAAGATGCTGCCGGTGATCTCCATTCGTTCGAGCGCCGAGTTTTTCGATTATGCCTCCAAATATGATGACCACGGGGCCGATGAGCAGGTTGTGCAATTGCCTTTGGACCTTCACAATCGCGTCGAAGCCGCGGCCTTGGCCTGTTATCAGGTGCTCAAATGCAGCGTCTACGCTCGCGTGGATATGATGATTCGGGAGGGCATGCCGTATGTGCTTGAAGTGAATACGCTGCCGGGTCTTACCCGTAACAGTCTGCTGCCCAAAAGTGCAGCTGCTGCAGGCATTTCTTTTGCAGAACTGCTGGATACCATTATTGAACTTTCGTTGAAGGAAAGACCCAAGGAGGATACAACATTATGAGCCTGGATGTGACGATTAGACATAGCTCCACTACCGATCTGCAAGATATGGTCATTCTGATGGACCAACTTGGTTATCCCACCACGTACGCCGAGATGGAAGAGCGCTATACCCATATCTCTGCGGACGCAAACTTTACTACACTCGTTGCTGAAGCACGAGGCCGCGTAGTTGGACTGATCGGATTACAGACTTCTTATATGTATGAAAAAAACGGAAGACACTGCCGCATCTTGGCATTGGTTGTACACGACCAGTTCAGGGGCTCAGGCATCGGCCGTCAGCTCATTCTTGAAGCCGAACAATGGGCAGCCACGCATAACGTGGATTCCTTGTCTCTGAACAGTGGCAATCGCCCAGAACGTGAAGCTGCACATGAATTCTATCGCCAGATGGGCTTTACAGCCGGGAGTACCGGCTTTAGCAAAAAGCCGCAGATTCTACAGCATACTTAACCTGCCGGATACGGGATACGCCCCCTTAAATATCAAATCAAAAAAAGAACGCCCCAATCCACACATTGGCGAAAAAGGGCGTTCCTCAGTATATATCTATGCCACATTGATATACTTTTTGATGAATATGGGATCAATATTTGGCTGACTGCGCACCATCAATCGGAATAATGGCTCCATTGATAAACGGTGCTTCGCCAGACAGCAGGAAGGCAACGAGACGCCCTACTTCCTTCGGTTCACCCAAGCGCTTCGCCGGGTTGTCCTTCACGAACTCTTTGGATGCTGACTCCCAGTCATTCGGATTGATCTGTTTGAACGAACCGATGACCATATCTGTCAGAATGGCTCCGGGTGCAATTGCATTAACGCTGATCCCGTGCTCGGCGTATTCAATCGCTGCGTCTTTGGTCATGCCGGCTACGGCATGTTTGCTCGCTCCGTAGGCAACCAGGTTTGGCACGGCGCGAATCCCTCCAACAGAGGACGCGTTCACGATGTAGCCTTCGCCCTGTTTTTTCATCACAGGTAGAACATGCTTCAACCCAAAAAATACACCCTTCAGATTGATGTCGATAACTTTATTAAACATCTCCGTCTCGTAGTTCTCGATCAGGTTTTGCTTGCCTTCAATGCCTGCATTGTTGAAAAATGCATCGATACGCCCAAATTCATTGACCGTATCACTAACATACTTCTTCACAGCTTCTTCGTCCGATACGTCACCTTCAATTAACAGAAACTCGGCATGCTGTACCTCTTCCGAGATCACACGCTTGGTCTCTTCCAGCGCCTTCATGTTCACATCCACTAGGGCAAGCTTCGCCCCTTCACGTGCAACTTCCACAGCAGCGGATCGTCCAAGACCGGAGCCACCGCCTGTAATCAGTACCACTTTACCCGCAAATCGTTCAGTCATAATCCATAGACCTCCCTTTGCTGTTTTTGACATCCTCCATACGTAAATACCCATTTCTTCATTTGCTCTAATCTAACGGGGATCTGTTACAACCATCATCTCAACCGGATTAGTATTCTTCCGTATGGGCCCTGCCATTCCTCTGACCTGGTACGAAATGACAAAGAGGAGAACCTCTACTAGAGGCACTCCCCATGCATTTCATTATTTTAAGTCATAAGAAATTAAGGACGGTCAATGTAGATCCAGCCTGTTTCTTGTTCCTTATCTACAGTAGCTCCAAGGGATTCAGCCATAAAGCGCAGCGGCACATACGTCTTGCCGTCTTTGCCTACATAAGCGGATTCCACCATGGTTACTTCTTTACCAGCAACGGTTGCCTTCTTGGAACCTACGGTCAGGACAATCTCATCACCAGTGATGTCGTCAATGACAACGATTTGGTTCGAGCCTTTGGTCCATTTCACTTCAGCATCCAATTCTTCAGACACGTAGCGAAGCGGTACAAATGTTGTGTTCTTCACAGTGATCGCCCCAGCGTATTCATCATCCGGGAAGAGCACTACACTTTTACTCGTGATCCCAGCCTCATCTTTCAGCAATTGGTATGCGAGTGAATTGGAATCAAAATTGCGCAGCATCTGTCCAGGCGTAATATCATCCTTCATCAGATCCATAACGCCACCCGATACATCCACTTCATCAACTGCAACTGTGCCACCGATATTCCACTGTTCACTGTCTCCACTTACGGTTACAGAGTTTACCGGCAGATCCTCAGAAGCAGGCAGTGCTACTTTCAGTTCAAAGTTTTGCTTGCGAATATCCAGCTTGCTGTCGAGATAAAAGTCCAATTTCAGTTTGGTTTCTGTGCCAAAGACCGTTTTGAATTCAGGAGTCTCATTCAACAGGTTGTTCAGCTCCTGATCATAATTGACCAGCATACTGTCCAGTCCTACTTTGATGATGGCATACAGAGACGCAACGGCTTCATCTTTCGATTCAGGAACGATCGAATTCAGCGTGTCGTCTCCCCCACCTTCTACCTCATTCACTGCTTCCAGTACAGGGTAGAACACATCGTACAGATCGCCAATCAAATCTTTCAGTCCTTGCTCATCCTTCGAAATACTCGTCAGGAACGGTTTAACCATGGCAAGCATCTCTTCACCACTAACTTCCAGATGCAGCTTGGAGAGGCTAAGTGCTTCGCCATTCACGGATTCCTGTACCGGTGTTACGGAGATGTTCTTCGGATTGGACAGATGCTTCAGGACAAAAGAGAACAGTTTCGGGGAAATTTCCTCGAGTTGTTTCTCCAGAGCCTTCGTATCTACCATCGGAAGCGCCTGTGCATCCTGGAACGTATCCAGAGACATGTACAGCGGTTTCTGGGCTCCGTCCAGATCAATGACCAATTGGGACTCATTCATGGACACGTGGAAAGGTAACTTCGTTCCCTCCATGCTCAGTGTACCTTTGATCGATGCTGTCTTCGCATCTTTCATTTTGGCTTGATCAATATCCAGGGAAATGGAATTAATTAGTTCGATCATTTCAAGGTCTTTCTCTGTAGCAAATTCCTTAGCCGGTTCTATGTTTATATTCATGGATTGTCTGGATTCACCGGACTTGATACTCGCGCCATTGGCCATTGCTTTGCCAACGTCTACTCCACCCACAGCCTGACATCCTGTAAGAACAACCATTAAAAGTACTAGTGGCACTGCCATCCATTGGACTAACTTCCGATTCGTAATATGAACTCCTCCTTAGAAAAATATGGTTCATTTCCATTATGAAGGTATAGGTAATTCTTGTAAACGGATACGCAAAAAAATAAACCAAAAGGCCGGAACATGTCCGACCTCTGGTCTATCTATATTTCAGCATATCGTATGTTTCGATAAAACATCCTGCTTCATTGTGCAATGCTGGGAGTTATTCTTGCTCCTGATCTTCTGCAAGTTTCTCATCCGTTTCTTCATCTTCCGCAGTTGGGGGAGTCTCGAATTGATCCGGCTCATCCTCTTGAATCGCTTTGTTTTCTTCGTTCTGATCCTGTGTCATATCGCATTCCCTCTCTCTACCGGATTGTCATGCATCAAGGCCTGAGCCTTGTGTCTATCAATAACCCGAATAGGCGTAGTTCAAACCTGCTCTGTGTCGGCCAACCATTTTCCATCATAATTTCAATGCTCACTTAGAAAACATAAAAGATGATCCCGTTCCCACTTGCAGCCGTGGCCTGAAATAAGGCTTGGACATCATCCACAGTCTGAACGATCTCCTGAAATGTCTCTTCCGCATCCCAATCTTCCATGACTGGATAGACGCCTTCAGCGATCATCTGGTCCAGACTATACCGCTGCTTTAATTCTTCCGGTGTGAGCTGCTCCAATGCCATGTAGGCTTCCAGCACCTGCTCGTTACTAAGCAAAAACAGATCCATGTCTGAATAGTTTCCCACGTATTGCTCACCTGCGAGAGGCACCACAAAACCGAGAGGTGGTTCCCCCTGTACCAGGTTACCGTTCAGCGTGAACTGCAGCATCTGCCATGTTTTATCGATATCCAGATCCACTGCACAATCATGCACACTAACCTCGCCTGACTTGATGGATTCAACTAGCTCCTTTGTTACCACAAGATATCTGCCGGACATTCCCATACCGCTACCCCTCCTGTGTAATTCCTTCTATTGTTCCCCATTAACCGTGCTTGTTGGTTCAGAATCGGGGTAATCCCTATCAAGGAGGGTGTATACATGAAAAAATTTGATTACAGTCTCAATTATGATGAGTTGGATCTGCGCAAACACCCTGAGCTGTACACCGTAGGCCGGGGAGAGCAGGGCGTTCTCATGGTTGAGCCATACAAGGGCGAGATTCTGCCACACTGGCGATTCAAAACACCCGAGATTGCGACGGAGTCATCGGAGAAAATCTATGAGCTATTTTTGGAGTATAAGAAAAAGGGTGATTTCGTCGGTATGGATATGGCTCGTAAATTTCTCCAGATGGGTTATACACGGGCCAGACGGTATACAAATCACAAAGGAGGACGCAAATACTCAAAAGAGGATGGCTCAATCTTACCCTATCAGAATGATAAGGTGAAGGCAGAAGCCGCGGCTATATTCAAAGCACAATGGGAGATTGCGAAGACCGATCCAGACTATGTGAAAATGAAGAAGGAGCATCGGGAAAAGTACGAGTCTGATGAAGCGTAGGATCAACGGTGAAAAGATTGACTTATGGAAACATTTGTCTCAGAATCGATCTTGTTACTGTACATTTTCAACCATTATATTGGAGAAGAGAGGCGCATCCGATTATGACAGACTCGTTCATCCACTTAAACACAGGCCAGAATATCAGTATCAACGAATGTGCTCAACTTCAGGTAACCATTCAATGTACATCATCTCCTTCTCCCTTGGATGTTAGCTGCTTTATGGTGAACGAAGAGGGAAAGGTCCCATCTGACGACTATTTTGTATTTTATAATCAGAAGGCCGATCCCCATCAAAGTGTACTTCTTCAACAGGCAGAGGAACTGAAATCCTCGTTTGTACTGGATACGAATCAATTACAGCAGGCCTCTGTGGAAAAATGTGTGTTTACCGCTACTCTGGATGCGGGAGGGACTTTCGCCGATGTTCAGGCATGTCAGGCGATTGTACAAGCTGGTTCCCAGCAGATCACCTATGAGATCACACAGGTCACTGCGGAAACAGCACTTATTCTCATTGAAATCTATAAGTATCGTGACGGGTTCAAAGTTCGTGCGATTGGACGAGGTTTCTTTGGTGGATTGCAGCCGCTGGCAGAGTCATTTGGTGTTGAAATTGAGAGTAACGACACCTCGGAAGCCGAACAGGTTCTTCTCACGGCACAAGCTGAAGTGGCAGCGGCCTCTCCAGAAGTCTTGGTACCTGATGCTGCACCAAACACGAATCATGCGCCGCTTAACCTGACCAAGATCGATCTCCTCAAGCGTAAAGTAACCCTGTCTCTACAAAAGAAAAAGATCGAACCTATACAGGCACGTGTTGCCGTTGTGTTTGACGCATCAGGTTCCATGTACCATCTATATCGTAAAGGCATCGTGCAAGAAGCCTTCGAGCGTATCCTGGCGATTGCATCCGCTTTTGATGATAACGGAGAGCTGGACGTCTGGTTCTTCGCCAAAGACTTCTTGCGTGCACCTAGCGTCACCGCCAGGGATTTCGAGAATTATATTGAACGCACATATACGCTGGGAAGCAAAGGCGGTACCAATAACGAACCTCCTGTGATGCAGGATGTCATTCGCAAATATACGATCGAGGAACCCGATGTGAAGATTCCAACGTATATTATCTTTTTTAGCGATGGTGGAGTCAGTCAAAAAGGGAAAATCATGCGGCTTATTACCGAAAGTTCAACCAAAAACCTGTTCTGGCAATTTGTTGGCCTAGGCCAAGCCAATTACGGTATTCTCGAGAAACTTGATGACATGACTGGACGTTTCATCGATAATGCTGATTTTTTTGCTCTCGACGACATCTCCAAGATCAGCGATGAAGAATTGTATGATCGTCTCCTCACTGAATTTCCAGGCTGGATAAAGGAAGCTCGGGCCAAAGGCATTTTGGCCTAAAGCTTTTACCCTATACCCCTAATCAGGCTTGTACTTTTTCTGCTTTACCATCCTTGGAACGTGGACGGAGCATACTTCCTACGATTCGCAACATCAACTTGCGTGGCACGAGGCGGGTGAACTGCGCTGTCCAGTAATTACCGGCCCCCGGCACAGCATAAGGTTTGCCTGACTCGAGTGCACTCATGGCCACCGCCACGACATGCTCAGGTGTATCACGTTTACCCACCGAGGCTTCATCAGCACCCACTACATCAAAGAACGAAGTCTCGGTTGAACCTGGGCATAGTGCCAAAAACTGAACGCCACGCTTCCTGTTTTCTTCGTATAATGCCTCTGTAAAAGAAAGTACAAATGCCTTCGTTGCTCCATACACAGCCATATAGGGATCAGGTTGAAAGGCAGCCGTCGACGATACATTAATTACAGCACCATTTTTCTTCTGTAACATGCCTGGCAAGAAAAGATGTGTCATGTTTGTCAAGGCGAGCACGTTCAACATAATCTCCTCCTGTTGCCGGGAACCATCCAGTTGTTCAAAACATCCATGGGTAGCAAATCCCGCATTGTTGATCAGCATATCGATGTGTATTCCTCGATTCTGACATTCCTCATATACGTTCTGAGGTGCCTCTACTTCGGAAAGATCCGATACGATTACCTCAGCCCTTACTTGATATGTACGTTCTATACGTTCTGCCAATTGATTCAGTTTGGATTCTGTTCTGGCCACCAGCACGATATTTTTACCCTTAGAAGCCATTTCGAGTGCAAAAATTTCCCCAATACCTGAAGAAGCACCTGTAATAAGTACCCATTGATGCTGTTCCTTTATCATCTCTCATCCATCCTCTGTGTATAATTTAAACACTCGTTTTCATTAGGAAACACTGTTTCTGTATAGAATCATCGTAACCAAAACCCATGACGATGTCAAATGCATTTGTTAAATTTGATTCTAGAACGGAGTGCTTACTTACTAAACTCGGATTAAATTGACGTTATCTGGCGTAAAACAGTAGAATGACCTTAAGAAAAGGAAACGTAGTTTCTGTTCAACAACAATACGGTTACGAGGATGAAATCAATGAAGGATCTTAATTCGGGTTCCACGGAATCTGCACATACGGTAACAACCTTTCAGGAAGCCAGACTGCAGCACTCGCATAATCTGCGGCAAAATATTGTGCATGCTGCTGCTGCTTTACTGCAAGAGCATGGACCAGAAGCCGTCACAGTACGCCGTGTAGCTGAACGCATGGAGTGCTCGACCAAAATCATATATAACCTCTTTGGCAAAAAAGAAGGGTTAGCCAAACATCTGTATCTAGAGGGATGTTCCCTCATGGCCCAGCGTTTTGAAGCTATGCCCCGGCAGGCATCGTTCGAACAATATTTCCGTGATCTGGCCCATGTCTATTGGGACTTCGGCATTTCTCAATCCAGCTTCTATCAGCTGATGTTTGGAGGATCTTTTTCCGAATTCAAACCAGATGGAGAGACCTTACAGGGAACAGCAACTGCACTGAAACAAGTGTCTGCCTTGGTTGAGGTAGCGATTGAACAGGGAATGCTTCAGGTGCAAGATCCCCTGCTTGCGGTTCGGATGATCTGGGCTCCCTTACACGGTGTTATTCATCTGTATTTGGGAGGCCATATTGAGAGCGAAGAAGCTGCCAAAACCCTCTATGATCATACGTTGTCCATGGTTATACACTCCCTTGTGAGTACATCTGCGAATGGGTAAGCATTAAACCTGTGCTGTTTTAGATACTTTTAGAAGATAAACAAAAAGGAGCAGCCCCATTGGCGTAATACGCCTAGGGCATGCTCCTTTGTTTTGTTGACTCATCTAGTTCCGTAACGGTTTCAGTCGATTAACGTGCCTCTTCGTTCTCAGCTTCCCAACGTGCAATTTCTTTACGCACGATAGGAGCGACTTCTTTACCAAGCAGTTCGATCGCTCTCATGACCTCGTTGTGCGGCATGGTTCCGAGTGGGGTGTGTAACATGAAGCGTGTAATCCCAACTTCTTTGCGTAGGTAAATAATTTTCTGAGCTACGGTATCCACATCACCTACATACAATGCACCTTCCAGGCTGCGCGCCGCATCAAATGTCGCACGGCTGTAGTGTCCCCAGCCACGTTCACGACCCAGTATGTTCATGACCGCTTGCGCTGGCGGGAAGAATTTCTCCACGGCTTCGTCTGTTGTATCGGCAATGAAGCCGTGAGAGTGAGAAGCAACGGTCAGCTTGGAAGCATCATGTCCTGCATGTGCAGCTGCTTTTTTATACAGCTCCACCAGTGGTGCGAATTGCACCGGACGGCCACCGATAATGGCAAGCACCAATGGCAAACCGAGCAATCCTGCACGAACTACGGATTCCTGATTACCACCACTGCCAATCCATACCGGAAGCTTTTCCTGTACAGGGCGCGGGTAGACGCCCAGATTGTTAAAGGAAGGGCGGTGTTTGCCTTCCCAAGTTACTTTTTCCGAATCACGCAGTTTGAGAAGCAAATCCAGTTTCTCGTCGAATAACTCATCGTAGTCGTTCAGATCATAGCCAAACAGTGGGAACGATTCGATAAATGATCCACGCCCTGCCATAATCTCTGCACGTCCGTTCGAAATGCCGTCCAGTGTCGCAAAATCTTGATATACCCGTACCGGATCATGCGATGACAGCACAGTTACTGCACTCGTCAAGCGAATATTCTTGGTCTGTGAAGCTGCGGCCGCCAGAATGACAGCTGGTGATGAAGCGGCGTAGTCGGCACGATGATGTTCTCCCACGCCATATACATCCAGACCTACCTGATCTGCCAAAACAATCTCTTCAACAACATCCCGAATACGCTGCGCATGACTGATAAGTTCTCCTGTTTTTACATCCGGATTCGTCTCCACAAATGTACTAATTCCGATTTCCATTGTCTGTTCCTCCCTGGTATGAAGCGATCCGTTGTTCATCTTACCTATTGTAAGTAGATCACCTTTTGTTATGTATCTTAATATTGAACTATTTTGATGAAAAACACAAGTACCCCCTGTTTCCAGAGGGCACATTTATGTTTATTTTCTATAGATTACAGCTTATCTATACTTAGTTCCATCAGGTTGGCATTAATTACAACACCGGTCTGTTTCATAAAATTAAATCCCAGAATTCCGTCAATCTCCAAACCATAATCCATATTTCCTATTTCAACTTGAAAATCATTAATCGTTGTTCCATCTGAAATTTTCATCGAGGACCTCTCATGCCAACATATCGTTCTCTTGCCAGAACTTCTGGACGTGAAGTGTGAAAAAAGCAGTATTCCCGTCTGGGATCTTCCTGATGCAATTCACCATAACGTTTTAGTGCCTTTGTAGAATCATCAAATGAATCAATCACTGCCATCTCTTCAATATAACGCTGGCCTTCTCTAGAATGCGCCTTGGTTGCCTCAAAAACGACCCACTCGTTAGGGAATCGCTCCTGAACTTCCTTCCATTGCATAGTGACACCTCCAGACCATTAGATAGAGATATTATATCATGTGGAAACAGTATTCCACGGGCTGAAATTCTAAAATACATAGATTTTTAGAGCATTGCCTGTAAGTCTATTATTTCTTCCTCCCGATGTACAGCAAATGAGACGAGATTCCCAATATGGAAGGGTCTTTGGCGGCTTCAATCATATATTGCATGAGTTCATCATACTCGCCACGCTCTTTCCAGTATTGCTGTTGCTCGTCCGTAAGCATCGCTCTAAGGCTAGATGAACCAATCAAATCAACGGTTTCAAATCCATGTTGCTCCATGAAGGGTGTAACGTCCTGAATATTAAAATAGTATGCTCCCGTAAATCGTCCTTGATCCTGATGATCGAATATGCCCTTTTCCACAAAAGAACGGATGGCTGCCATGTTATCATTCGGCTTCCAATGCTGCGGGGATTGCAGCGAATTGATACTCATGCGCATTCGGCTTTGCATGGCTACAAACACCACGCCCCCTCGCTTGGTCACACGGTACAGCTCCCGTACAGCAGCCGTGCGCTCTTCGTCTGTCTGCAGATGGTATAACGGCCCCAGCATGAGGGACGCATCGTACGTCTCGTCAGCCATACCGGAGAGCGAAGTCGCATCGAGAACATGGAATCCATCGAATTGCTGTGTCAAACCAAACTCCTGAGCCTTTTGCCTCGCAGTATCCACAGAGGAAGGTGTCAGATCCGATAAAGTGACCTTGTACCCCAGCTTCGCAAGCTCAATGGCATACTTCCCTGGTCCTGCGCCATTATCCAGAATACAACCAGTAGCAGGGAGATGTTCCCTGATGTAATGCATGTTAATGATGAATTCAATTGGTTCCCGCTCCAGTCTGCCCCATTCATCAAACCCGGAATAATATTCAATAATATGATCTCTCTTCATCGCTCTGACACCTGCCTTTTCTTATATGTAGACTACTCATCCATGTTCAAAAAAATTAAATTCCAACCAGTATATATCTACTAAATATTTCCTGTCAAACAAAAAACGTTCAATTCCCCATTGAATGCGGAACTGAACGTTTCTGGATCTTATATCTTTTTCACAAACTCAGACTTCAGCTTCATCGCACCCAAGCTGTCGATCTTGCAATCAATATCATGATCCCCATCAATCAGGCGGATATTCTTCACCTTCGTGCCCTGTTTGACCACGAGCGAGCTACCTTTTACCTTCAGATCTTTAATGACGGTAACGGTATCGCCATCACTTAGCACATTTCCGTTGGCATCGCGGATTACTTTTGCATCCTCTGCGTTATCATTGTCTGCTTCCAAAGACCATTCATGCGCGCACTCCGGGCAAACCAGCAGGTTACCATCCTCGTACGTGTACTCTGAATTACATTTGGGGCAGTTAGGCAAATTAGACATATGTATTAAACTCTCCATTCTACGATTGGCATTCCCGCAAGTATACGGGATTTCGACGGTATATTCCATACGCTTGGTCACTGCATGGATGGATTTAAACCAAATTTAAGGTTCATGCATCCCTCACTTTAAGGGTAACTACTTATGATGTAACTAATAGATACGCACTACACATACATGAATTTTAATGTCTCTATGAATGTTATTATATTTAATACCAAAGGAGTTCTTACTCATGTCCTCATATGTTTTCCCTGTGCAAATGGCTTTTTTGATCTTTGTTGTTGCGGCCATGTTTTTGCTGGTGCCGTGGTTGATCTATGGGTATCGTAAAGACGGTTTCTTCAGCTGGTCACGGTTTGGCATCAGCTTTTCGTTTATCTTTTATATTCTGGCCGCCTATTGCCTCGTCATTCTCCCGTTTCCAACTACGCGAGATACCTGTGCGCAGCAAGCCGCTGACACGATCTACTACAATCTGGTTCCATTCACTTTTGTCAAAGACATCATGAAGGAAACACCCATTGTATGGACCCAGCCTTCCAGCTATCTCAGCATGATTCAGGGCAGAGCCTTCCTGCAAGTTCTATTTAACGTCCTGCTTCTCATGCCGCTGGGTGTATATATCCGTTATTTTTTTCAAAAAAGATCATTCTGGAAGTACGCCCTGATTGGTGGATTCGGGCTTTCCTTATTCTTCGAGATCACTCAAATCACCGGATTCTACGGGTATTATAATTGTCCTTACCGCCTTTTCGATGCAGATGATCTGTTATTGAATACTTCGGGAGCAGTCATTGGATTCTTCACAGCGCCCATCCTGCTTGCTTTATTCCCATCACGTGCAAGCATTCAGGCGAAGAGTGAACAGATCGTGGAGCAAAACCGAGTGTATACTATGCCTCAATTGCTCGCGTTAATTATTGATGGAATCATTGTTGTCTTCCTTTCGATTCTGATATCGATCTTCACAGCATCTGATGTGATCAGTGATGCGTTAAGTACATCCATTGCTATGGTCATTGTACTGTTCTTCATACCTTGGGTGCGAAATGGGGTAACTCCAGGCTCGGCCATCTTGCGATTCCGCTATGTGAATCGTCAGACCGGCACACCCACCAGTGAATCGTTATTCAAAAGATTTGCCGCACTCTATGTTCCATGGCTGCTCGTTACGATCATTCGCTTGGTCAACGATTATGCTTTTTCAGGTCATCAGGATGTTATGCTTCAACCTTATCAAATGTGGATCTCCTTGGGGACATTCGGTATCTATATGTTAGTCTACGCCGTACTCTTTGTTCATGTCTTGATCGTGCTCTTCTCCCGTGGAAAACGTTCCTTCTACTTCGATGAGGTGTCCCGCACACGTGCCTCTCGTAAATAATGTATGGAGTATAACGGCACAATGTACCTCTATTCAGTGCTTACGTTCTGCTTATTATTCAGCCGGATTACAAAAAGAGGACGTTCATTATGAGATGAACGTCCTCTTTTGATCGGGCGCATAGCAGTTATTCAGAGTATCCATTCAAATAATCAGCCTGGGTTATAATCCTAACAGCTCTCGCTTGGCTGCATCCGGATCATGTACGACCTCAATCTCATGGTTGAAGATTAGTGTCGCACGATCCTGCTCATATTCAGGCCAGTTCACACCTGCAACTTCAGGTTGGCCATTCTTGGCAAAGGAAATCCAGGCATCCTGTACCTTGAGGGCAAGTGCCGCCGCAGCTTCATCCGGCTCTGCATTCATGAATTTGAGGACATGCAGTGTATTAAACACAAAGAACATTTCGATGCTGTGAATCGCTCTTTTTAACAAAGGATGTTCCGGCATGACCCAATCAAATCGATACATCCACACCGGAGCATACTTCTGCTGTGCCGCAGCATATTGCAGCGCTGACCGCCAGAAGAACATATCGGTCATGACTTGGGCTTGTCCATCTGCCGTTTTTGGATAACTATCCGCGATGGCTACCCGGTTATCCAGATCTGGCGTCATAAAGTCTACGCCCTGAACCATATCGATTTCTTTTGAAAAAGGTACATGTGGCTGGATGAACAGTGCACCCTCGTGTAATGTCGTACCAATCAACACCGGAATATCCTGCGCTGAGCCTTCGCTCACTGCCTGAAGTGGCACCTGTGGTAGTGTATTTCCATCCAATACAGGTTGGAACAACAATGCCATACCTGCACCGCTCTGCTGTTTGACCGTTTCCCCCGCTGCAATAATCTGCTCTACAGGAATTGTATTTAACTTCTGCAGGTTGTCCCGGTCCACCCCAAGAATCTTCAGCATCCCTTCCCGCAACGCTGAGGCTTGCTCTGCCGGCATCAACTGGGAAGCACCACTCTCCATAATGGCACGTCGGAAGAGTCCTTTGGCCGATGGCATCGCCATCAGTGCTGCAATACTCATGCTGCCTGCTGATTCGCCGAACACCGTAACTTGATCCGGGTTACCACCAAAAGCAGAGATATTATCCTTCACCCACTGTAATGCCGCAACCTGATCCAGCAGACCTGCATTGGATACATATGAATCACCTAATGGAGCCATATGCAGGAATCCCAAAGGTCCTAATCGGTAGTTGATCGTCACAACGATGACGTCCCCCCGAACCGCTAACTGTGTACCATCATACATCGGCTGGCTACCTGAACCTGTTACAAAGGAACCACCGTGAATCCATACCATGACCGGCAGTGGTGTTGCTCCTTTTTCCTTAGGTGCCCAGATGTTCAGATATAAACTATCTTCTGACTCATTCGGAATTTCTGTCTGGCCTTCTGGTTGATGATTTCGTGGTTGTATATTCTCAGGTCCAAATTGAGTGGCCTGTCTGATTCCATCCCATGACTCGGGCTGTACCGGAGCCTTGAAACGCAGCTCACCTACCGGAGGTTTCGCATAGGGAATGCCTTTCCATACGCTTGCATCGTGCAAACGTTCGCCTTGAACGGTGCCATATGTCGTTTGAACTTGAAGTTCTCTCATGCCACTTCTACTTCCTCTCCGTAAATAGGTTGAATTAACGAGTATGTGCATATCATGTGTACTTATTTGAGTATAGTTTGTAATCATACCCATTTACAACTTTACCCAACTCTAGCCTCCCCTGCTACGTTTCACGTGGAACTTTATGGGGTGGATGATCTGATACATATCTTTAAGATGAACACCAAAAAGGCCACCCATTAAGCAATGTCATCAAGTTTAACTTGTCTTAATGGCATTGACCCTTAGTATAACCCTTTCCCTTTTACCATCCAAATAACTACCCTTCTACAGGATAACTTACCGTAAATTCAGCACCCTCAATCCATTCGCTCGTAACAAAGTTCCGCCCCTTTACAACAACTCGATCCTTATAAATCTCCACATGAAGCCCTTCGCTGCCCTCCAGATGTTCATCCTGATCCGTCCATAGATAACCTACAGACGACGCATTGAACATGGTTGGCATGTGGCCTGCACCATCGTACATCGTATGCTGTGCTTCCAGTTGCCAATGGGTATGACCGGAGAAGAGAATCACTTGCGGGTAATTGGCCAGAACGGCCTTGAGTTCCGCATCCTGATTCACACCATACCAGCCTTGTTCCTTCAACGACCCCGCTACCGTATCCATAAGCGGCTGGTGTAAGAAGAGAAAGATCGGTTGATTCAGTGTTGCATGCTCAGACAATTTCGCATCCAGCCACGCCAATTGTTCAGCCGACATATCACAATCCTTCGGGTGAGGTTGCTCGGTGCCCAGGAAAATATAATGATACCCATCAATCCAATGATCGTGGTATGCGCCCTTCATGCCTGTTGTCCCTTCAAAATCACTTAATCGACGCTGCCATAACCCTGCGACTGTAATGGGGTCTACTCCTGAAGAGATCGGTCCCCCGTCTTGGCCCTCCTGCTCAGAAGTTACAGCAGACAACGTATAGGTCCCGCCGGATAGTTGCTCAATTAGTGCAGCTGATTCAGCAGCGGTTTGTTTTGTGACCAGCTTGATATCTGCCTCCTGCTCCAACAACTCGGCTACTTCATCCTCTTTCATCTCAAGCAATACGATCGGCGGATCTTGCCATACCACGGCTCCAATATCATGATTACCTACCGTGTACCGGATGTCCGGCAAACTCTCCGCATGCTGCTTCCATATGCGTTGCAACTCACGATATTCGCTCGGCAGCCCCCGATCTGTCACATCACCCACATGCATAATCCCGCTGCTCCCCTGACAGAATGTAGCTATGTCGGCTAATGCCAACTCCAAATGTCGGTTATGAATGTGGTCTGCCTCGTCCCGTACATGTGTGTCCGTAATAACCTGAAAGCTGACAAGAGGTTGCTCCGGTGTATGTTCATTTCCCATCAAGAATCACTCCATTTCAGTCCAATAATGCCAATCAGAATAAACCCGATCCAGACCATCGATGTGAGCCGCAGACGTTCACCAAAAAAGTAATGCCCCACGACGCCAATGAGCGTAATACCCACGCCAGACCAGATCGCATAGGCCACAGCCAGCGGCATATACTTCACTGCAAAGTTGAGAAACGTAAAACTTGCGCCATAACAGACAAACATCAACACCGAAGGCCATAACCGCGAGAATCCATCCGATACTTTTAGCAAAATGGTAGCGCTCAGCTCCAGCCCGATAGCCAGTGCCAACAGTACCCAGCCCAAGTAGGCGTGACTGTTTGTCATCGATTCAGCCCACCATTCAGCAATTCATGGAAGGATTGAATCGTTCTATCTGCCAAGCGGATTTTTCCCGGTTCTCCAATGCCAATCCTGTACCCCGCACCAGCGGTTCGTGCCATCTCCATGTCTCCGTCCGTATCTCCAATGACCACGGTATGCTGCACTGATACACCCAACCGTTCACAGGCAAGCAGAAGCATATCGGGAAAAGGTTTGCCCCGTTCCACCAGATCTGTACCCATCACCACGTCAAAAAAGGAATCCAGTCCCATCCACTGTAAATGTTTAATTGCACTTGGTGTATCATCTGCCGTCACTACACCCATAACCACGCCTTTGGTACGACACTGTTCAAGGAATTCTCGAACACCCGGTAACGGATGTGCCGGACGATGCTGCTCCATCTCTTCCTCCGCTCGCGCCAAACACTCCCGGACCATAATCTTGGATTCCGCCCAGCTGAGACCCGCACGATATCCATGCCACGTCAGCACGGCATACACTTCATCCATCGTGCCCATCGCAAGCGGGCCCCGCACATCATACCCATTCATTCGGCCTTGATCATCGTGGAATGTACCCCATATCTGTGGGAATTCATCTGTGTCGATACGGAGTCCTCTGGTCGCTAACTGTTCTCTGAAATCGTTCAACACACAATCGGTCCAGAACCCCCACATGCCCGTAAAATCAAGTAATGTCCCGTCCTTGTCGAACAAAACGGCTTTAATCGGATTGGGTAATCCATCCACATACGTTTCATCTTGCATTGGTTAAACTCCTTGTCTGCGATCTTGTATGAACGGAAAGGACGGTACAGCATGTACCGCCCTTATCGCGTGGGTCAATTGCCTGTATACGTTTCTTATTTCGTTACCCTATCCAGTTCCTTCTGTGCTTTCTCTTTCGCTTCCTTCAGCGCTTGTTCTGCTGGCATATTATTGATCTGTACCTGATCAGCTGCATCTTTCAATGCATCATTGATCTTGCCACCCGTTGGATCCTGGAATGGAGCCGAAGCGTGAGCTGCCTGTTGCAGTGGTACGGTGATCTGTGGATTTTCCTCACTGAATTTCATAAACTCTGGATCTTGTTGGGCCGATTGACGTACTGCGATATATCCAGTGTTCATGGACCATGAAGCTGTGTTCGAAGTTTCAGAGAAATACGTAAGCCATTTGTATGCTGCCTGTTGTTGTTCAGGCGTTGCAGCTGACGGAATACCTGCCGAAATGGCACTTGCTACCGGTTTTCCTTCACCAATACCTTCCCAGCCTGGTTGTTGCATCGCAGCGACTACGCTAAAGTCCAAGTCGCCTTGGTCACCACTAGATCCGGTATAACCTGCTGCTTTATTTTTCATCACATCATCAATCGTTTTGTACCAGTACTCCCAGCCCTGACCTCCATAATGAATGCCCATAATCTTGTCTTCGTTAATCCATTTACGGAATAAGTCCCATGTCTCGATCCATTCCGGAGAGTCGATCATAACGGTTTTGCCATCGTCGCTAAGAATCTGTCCGCCCTTACCCAGCACGGCATCTATCATATTGTCTCTACCCCACATCGGTTCCCAACCGTAGAAGGTGGTCTTGCCATTTTCTTGCTTGCTCATCTTCGCTGCCGCCTCAGCCAGCTTCTCCCAAGTCGTCAGACTCGCTGGGTCGATTCCGTTCTCCTTGAACGTATCCATACGGTAATACATGATCTGAGTTGTACCGTACATTGGCAAAAAGTATTGCTTTCCATCCACCTGTCCCTGGTTCAGGAATGTCTGAATGAAATCGTCTTTCTTAAAATTCGGATCAGCGGCAATCATCTCATCCATGGGTGCATAATATCCTTTGCGTGCCCAGTCTATATTGGAGCTGAGTACAGCGGCTGGAACCTTCTTGGAAGCAATTGCTGCTTGCAGCTTCTGTTCCGTTTCCGTGTAATCTGCTTGTACAATCCCTTTTACAACGACTTCGTTCTGGGAGGCGTTGAACGCATCAATCGTCTTTTTCATGTTATCGCCCAGATTACCACCCAGACCATACCAGAACTCAATCTCCACCGGATCTTTCGCCTGAGCTTCGGTTCCACTGGCAGCAGCCGTCGTGCCTGATTCTGCGGGTGCTTGTGTTCCACAAGCGGTCAGCAGTGCAAAGCTGGTCGCAAGTACCAGCGACATGCCACCCTTCCAGTTCAACCTCAATCTCTTTTTCCATGTCATGCTTGCCTGACTCCAATTCATTGTTGTTCCTCCCGTTTTAGGTGAATGGTAGTGCATATCAGTTCTTGTTAACACCAGCCGTAATATTCACGCTCTGCATGATCGTCTTCTGGGTGAACAGGAAGAGAATAAGTAGAGGTGCGATGGTGAAGGCACTCGCAGCCATAATCTGTGGCCAAGCAAGTCCATATGCCCCGCCTTCTACAAAGAAGCTACGCAGACCCGCCGATACCAGCTGTAAATCAGGGTCTTTGGTGATGAGCATAGGCCAGAAATAATTGTTGTACTGTTCAATAAACGTAATCAGCACCATCACGGCGAAGCTTGAGCGAACAAGCGGCGTAATAATCGTCCAGAGAATCCGGAAGTGGGATGCACCGTCCAGTTGTCCGGCTTCCACCAATTCATGAGATACCTGCATGAACGCCTGCCGGATCAGGAAGATCGAGAACACGCTGACACAGTTGGATACAATCAAGCCAGTGTAGGAATCCAGCAGATTAAGCTCACTAAGCACCAAGTAACTGGGCAGATACACAGCCGTACTCGGTATCATATAACCCACCAGAATCAGGGATGTCAGTACACCTTTGAGACGGAATTTCATATGTGTCAGGGCGTACGCCATCATACTGGAGTTGACGATCTGAAATAAACAGATGGCTAAGGCTACACCGGTACTGTTCAGGATGTAACGGGCAAATGGTGCCGCATTCCAGGCATCCACATAGTTGCTCCACAGGAACGTCTCCGGCCAGAAGGTCGGCGGAAACTGCCAGATCTCATCATTGGTTTTGAACCCGCTAATGACCATCCAATAGAAGGGAAAGGCTGTACCCAGCGCGATAATGGCTAACAGAAGGTAGCGGATTAATTTACTTATTTTAAAATTCGGTTGTGACACGTTCTGCAACTCCTTGCGCTTCATCCGTTTAGACTTTTTGTTGGGCAATGTCATTGTCATTAGTAGTGCACCAGACGTCTGCCAAGCAGGAAGGATACGCCCGATAGCAACACGCAGATCAGAATGATCACAACGGCGATGGACGAAGCTTCACCTACGTTAAAGGATTCGAATGCAGACTGGTAATACATGTACAGCAACGTTCTCGTTGATCCCGCCGGTCCACCCTGCGTCATGACATTGATCTGGTCATAGGCTTGCAAGGACTGGATAGTAAGAATAATT
Source organism: Paenibacillus sp. BGI2013 (assembly GCF_002843485.1). Taxonomy (NCBI): domain Bacteria; kingdom Bacillati; phylum Bacillota; class Bacilli; order Caryophanales; family Paenibacillaceae; genus Paenibacillus; species Paenibacillus sp. BGI2013. The sequence continues at coordinate 224,243 of NZ_PJFA01000002.1, read as the reverse complement.
GAGAGAAAAAACGTCGTTGGTGAGATCAGCGGCAATGTGATACTTCTGAACTTATCCCAACCGTTTGCACCATCGATTGAAGCTGCTTCGAGCAGATCGGAAGGTAGATTTCGTAGCGCAACGAGATAAAATACCATTGCCCACCCAATCGACTTCCAGAGCGTGACGATCAGAACAGCAACCAATGCCCAGTCCGCGTCACGCAACCAGCCGATCGGAGATACGCCTACCCAGCCCAGCATCAGATTAGCGAGTCCCACTTCGGGCTCGAAGATCCAGGACCACGCAATAGACACCGCAACTGTCGGGGTGACCCAAGGTGAGAAGAGTAATGTCCGGAAGATGCCGGATGATTTGATTTTGCTATTCATGAGCATCGCAAGCGCCAATCCGCCCACAATAGTTGGGATTACACTCCCCAGTCCGAATAACAAGGTGACTTTCAATGACCGATAGAATTCAGAGTTTGTCAGCAGATAACTGTAATTGTCCAAACCAACAAACAGCTTATTCGGGCTCATAAAGTCCCAATCGGTGAAACTGAGATAAACGATATATCCCAGAGGCCCCAGCCAGAAGATCAGCAATGGGATTAGAGCTGGCAGCGTGAATAGTACCGCCTCAGACTCCCTCCATAGTTTTAAACGCAAATCCCCCACTCCTTACTGTCCAATTTTTCTTTAATGATTGGGAATTTTTGAGTATAATCAGCTTTATATTTATTCTGTACAAAATTCATTGTACACTCGTATTGAAAATTCTAATTCCGGCTTATGTTAAAATTGGAGCAAGTCATGTAAAATATGAGGCAGCTAGTGGGAACGCTATCATAAACCAGAGGTGACATTGTGGGAAAAGAAACCGCCGGGAACCCGAATCATTCTTCGTTACCTGATCGGCATGCGCTGAGGGAGAGAGTTATTGAGGCCATCGCCAATACGATGGATCTATATGGGGTTAATCATACGTTTGGCAAATTATACGGCATCATGTATTTTGAGGATCGACCGATGACACTTGAAGAGATGAAAAACTCGATGAATATGAGCAAGAGCAACATGAGCTATGCGGTTCGTTCGCTTACAGAATCACAGATGATCTATAAACTGGAGGAAAAGAAGGAGCGCCAGGATCAATATCTGGCTGAGACCGACTTCTATCGTACGTTCCAGAATTTCTTCGGGGCCAAGCTCCAACGGGAAGTAGATGTCATGTTAGAAGGCATTCGTGAGGTCATTCCTGACCTGTCGGCAATGATCCTTTCGGAACATACCTCTTCTGAAGATCGAGATGATGCACTGCGTGATCTACACAAACTCCAACATGCGGAGCAATACTACGTCTGGTTACAAGGATTCGTGGATCAGTTGCGGGATGGTAAGTTTTACGAGAATGTTGCACACACGCCCGATAAAGAGTAGTACAACTGCGTAAACAGAATAAATAATGGGTGATCAAGCGCTAACCAACCTAGACCAATGTTAAGTCACACTAAAGCGCAAAAAGGAGCTGTTCCTAGCCAATGTATGGCTTTTGGAACAGCTCTTTTTTTATTCTATCTATTGTATTGTCATATCCTATCCGTTTTTAGGGGTTTTCTTTTCCATATACTACTGCATTAATGACCCCTTTTTTCTTTTAAAAATATTACTTTTGCGCTGCAGCTTCGATATCTGCATATGCCCAGTGTGTTGCTGGCACATCTCTGAACGTTGGCGTAACTTCGCCAGTTAGTGGTGTGCGGTTGAACAATACATTCAGCACTTTCACCGCTTCAGCACGGGTCAGCTTACTGTCCGGTTTGAATGTACCATCGTTGTAACCAACCATCAGGCCAGCAGATTGCACGTATGCAATCGCATCTGCTGCCCACAGGTCTGCGGATACATCTGTGAAGGAAACTGCTGGACCATTCACTGTTGTATTACTCGCTTGTTGCTGCATCCACCGATAAGCAATCATTGCCATCTGTGCACGGGTGATCGAGCCTTCCGGTGCAAATTGGGTGTTACTCATGCCGTTCATGATGCCAGCGGATTGCGCTTTTTGAATCTCACTTGTTGCCCAGTGTGTTGCAGATACATCCTTGTAGCTCACGCTATTCACGGAACCTGCTGCCGCTTCAGTTGGAAGATTGCGAGCTAGCATGGCTGCCATCTGTGCACGTGTTACGAATGCATCCGGGCGGAAATCCGCACCAAATCCTTGGATGTACGGTTGATGTGTACTTTGTGAAGCTTTCAGTCCATCCACAACAACGAGGGTGAACGTACTGAATTTGGTTACGGTAAATTCGATGCCTTCGCTATTATCCGTGAGTTTCACCAATTTGCCTTGGATCAATTCTTTTGTGCCGTCACTGTGTTCGATATAGATCGCCAGGTTGTCCAATGCTTGCTGACGAGCAGCCGGATCGGTTGGCAGACTGTCACGCAGTGGCAATGTGAGTGTCACTTCGCGGCTCTGCATATTCGTGTCGATCTCTACCGGACGAGCCAGTACACGCACATTCGTATTCGGAGCAACTTGTTGAATCAACTGTTCTTTCTTCGCACGCTCTTCAACTTCTTTGCGCTCCGATTCCTTTTTCAAAGGTACAACACGGAAGTACAAGTCTTGATCGAATCCGGCGATGGAATTTGTCGGAACGGAAATCACTACATTTTCAGTGGAAATCTCCAGCTTGAGTGAACCATCATTCAGTTCTTTTACCGCTGCTTTAGGCAGTTCAATGCGTGTCTCGGACACGGAATCTTTGCTATCTGGAATAACAATGCGTGCGGTGTTCATGTTCAATTGCTTCGCTTTTTCCACCGATTCCTTGGCAATGGCTTCAGTCATTTTCACCAGATCTTTGATCGTGCCGTTGGTTTCGGTTGTACGGGTAATTGGCGTTTTGGTCAGGTTGGTGCCGTTTGTTCCATTAACGTCAACCACGATCTGCTCTTGTTTCGTTGTTGGAGCAGGTGTAGACGTTACTGGCGTAGTCGTAGATGATCCGCCACCACCACCTGTGTTTCCACCCGGGTTAGGCGTTGGAGTATTGCCATTATCTGTGCTGCTATCACCATTCTGTGTAAAGACAAACTTCACGGCGCGGCCTGGCAGTTCATCGCTGATTGCTTTGTAACGAACCCATACCGTTTTGTTGCCGCTAAGGTCCATTTTTTGAATGAAGGCAACATCAATCCAGTGCAGCTTATTGTCAAAAGAAATCTCCATCGTGCTGTCCAAGCCCGTTAGGGTGTTATTGATGTCATTCCCCTTCACATTAGGAGCCGTAAAGAATCGATTAAATACATTTTGTAGATTCCCAACATCCTCGTAACTGTCTTGTTCATTTAGGACCCATTCAGCCAATTCCTTCTGGCCTTCAGGACTAAGTTCTGCCCTTTTGGATAAATCAAGAGCGCCTCTAAGATTAAATTTGTATTTGCTGAAGAATGCTTCACCTTTACTCTGATCTTTCATTGCTTTATCAAGCCATTGATCCATTCGCGGTATAGAGGTAGCTTGCTCAAATGAATCGATAGGCATAGAGAGGAGATTCAGGACAATATCAGGATCAACAATATCCCCTTTAGACACTCCTTCCAACCTTTCGAATGCAACTAGATGCAAGTAATTATATGCCAGTACACCTTTATCTACTTTGCTACGTTCCAAATGTTGTTGTCCAAGGCTGCGTAACACATATGTCTGTTGGTCATTAAAGTGATTAGGTCCATTTACTAATTGCTGAGCGAGCAGATCCAGTTTATTCCTAAGAACACTGAGTTCCCTCTGCTCCCAAACAGATTGTGCCAATACACCAAGTTCAATCATATATTGGACCTGTTCTTTGTTTTTGTAATCTTTATTTACATAGTCGATCAGGAATCCCGCAATGAAATCTCTAACTTGCAAAGACAAAGCACCGTATCCGTTAGGAAGAGTAATACCCAGATCCGGATCTTCCATAGCCATTCGCATAGCCGCTATATTACTGTTGCTCTTTGCAGTATTTAAGACACTCAATGGATTGCTTTCGTTATCATCAGGGAAAAATTTATTAAATGCAGTCTGAATTTCTTCAAAACTTATATATCCACCAAGTGGTCTTTCACTAAGCATATGTTCTGCTAATTCTTCTTGCTCCTCGGCCGTAAGATCCTCCCATTTACTAATATTCAAAGGGAAGCTTCCAAGTGGAATTTCCACATCATCTTCGGAATTGTATGACTCGATCCCCTCTTGAATGGATGACATCCTTTCCATCATTACCAACATGTCTTCTGACGTCTCTACCTTGTTTATAAAAGGAGTACGATCCCAAGCCTGCTCCGTATAATCCAGTATATCTAAAATATCAGGATTTTTTCTGAATTTATGCTCATAATAAAATGCGGTCATACGCTTTTCTACCTCGGATGAATCGAAATAAAAGTTAATCCATTTATAATAATCACTATTTTCTTCCATATCATTGAAATGTTGTTTTCTTTCAGCTTTTTTATTATAAAATTCATCGAGTATTTTTCTGGAGTCTGATCCCCCGATTTTGCGAGGAAGTTCAAGTGCTTGCAGAGCCAATTGCACCATATATTGAACTTGCTCCTTATCCTCATACCCTTCACTAGTCGGTGGATCTATACGCAATAAATATTCTATGATGTCCCCCTGATCCTCCTCAGACAACAATTTGAAATCAGGATCGGCTATGAAATTTTTATTGCCAAGTAACTCAATTAGTTCAGGTTTGAGATCTATCTGTGAATTCTGATCCTTCGTTTGTATAATATCGTTGAATTGCTCCAACGGGCTCAGCTGTGTGCTTGGGTTGAACGATTTCATCTGATAGGCGGCTTCTAAATCATATCGATCCACAACCATCACATTATAATAGAGCGTCTGGCTGGTATCTAAACCTAGAATTTTTTTGGAGAACGTACCGTCTTGAGATGCTGAACCCAACACCCAATCCTCATCTCCATACTCTAGATTGTCCCTGATCTCTGTCATGTTATTCAGATTAGAAGTATTGGAAACGAAGACTTGGTATTTTAGCTCATAAGTTGCAGTGGAATCAGAGTCAGCATTGCTCCAACGCACCTCTATGTTATTATCATCAGTAAGCTTGACTGTGATTTTCCCATCATTTCCTGGTACAGGATATGAGCCACCTGCACTAACCTTCCCTGCTGGTGCCAACCACGGAGCTATTAACACCATAATGAGCACCAAACTAATTATTCTCCTATAATTCATGTACTTGATCCTCCCTATCTCATGTTTTTTACATATAAATTCAATCCATCTGATACGTAAGGCCTATTGTAGTGCACTGCGATAAACAGAATCTAAACAAAAAGAGCAAATAAAAGGAAAAAGATCCATCCTGTAGTACAAAAACAGGATAGATCTCAATTTTTTTCGCCAAAATTCATCATTTTATTTTAAAAAAAGTATTCTTCGGGACCTATATAGCTCCGACTCTTAAATCAAGGTGTACCCGCCATCCACATACAATGTGCTGCCCGTCGTGAACGTATTGGTCATCAGATACGTAACTGTATGTGCAATTTCTTCATTGTGCCATCAAGGGTAAAAATAACGCAACGAAGCGACCTGAACGACAACTATACAATGGAACTTCACGGCAAAAAAAACGAGAGACAGATCACCTGATATCAGGCATACCCGTATCCCGTCTTGGTCACATCACATTCCAATCCGCCCCCATACGATCTCAATGGTCGCCGACCTAAGAAAGCAACCCCAGCTTCAGTACTCTTGCAATATTCTCGGCAGTACGTTCCACATTCTCCGGGCCTTCTCTCAATAGTCGATCCAGATCTGCTGCCCCAGGCACAATACCAAATATGGCATCGATGCCTTCCGCGTAGAGGGTGTCGATCCCTTCGCCCACATAGCCTGCAAGGGCAATCACAGGTTTACCCGCTTCCTTGGCTGCCCGAGCAACACCATAGGGGGTCTTGCCAAATTTCGTTTGGAAGTCGATACCGCCTTCGCCCGTAAATACCACATCCGCAGTAATCAACTTTTTACGCAACTCAGTATATTCAATGACAATCTCAATCCCTTTACGTAATACAGCCTGTGTAAAAATCAAGAGTCCCGCGCCCAACCCTCCAGCCACTCCGGCTCCTGGTACATCTCGGATATCTTTATGAAGCTGTCGTTTCACTACATCTGCATAATGGGACAGATTTGCATCCAGCTGCTCAACCATCTCTGGAGTAGCCCCTTTTTGTGGTCCAAACACCCTTGATGCGCCATGCTCCCCACATAGGGGATTGGTCACATCACAGGCCACAATGAACTCCACTTCTTGCAAACGCTCATCCAGACCAGATACATCAATCTGAGCCAGTTGATCCAGAACCCCGCCACCACGCGCAAGCGGACGACCCTCTGCATCCAGAAACTTCGCACCAAGCGCTTCAGCCATGCCAGCCCCACCATCGTTGGTCGCGCTACCACCAATACCAATGATGATCTTGCGTATGCCAAGGTCCAGACATGCGCGAATCAACTCGCCTGTTCCATAGGTTGTCGTCCGGAGCGGGTCCCGGGTGTCCTTGGTAACCAAGTGGATGCCGCTGGCCGACGCCATTTCGATGGCCGCGGTTGTTCCGCCACCCAGAATGCCATACTGTGCAGTGACTGTCTGCCCCAATGGTCCGCTCACCTCGTGCTGGTGAAGGACGCCGCCGGAAGCGTCCACAAGGGACTGCACCGTACCTTCTCCACCATCTGCCATAGGTACATGAATATAGTCTGCCGTCGGATATATTTTACGCAACCCTTTTTCCATCGCGATACATACTTCTTTCGCTGTCATGCTTTCTTTGAACGAATCCGGTGCCAGAACAAATGTCTTCTCTCTAGTCTCTCTCATATCTTAAAGAAGAACACGGTTTTCCATAATATTTTTCATGCTGATATGGGATTTGGAGGGTCCCAGCTTCACCAGTGAATCCTGAAATTCGGCAAGTTCTTCAATGGACGCCGTCTGTACCTTGATCAGGTAGTTATACTCACCGCTAATCCGATAAACGTCCGTGACTTCGATGGCCTGTTCACAGAACTGGACCAACTCATCGCAATGCTCTGTTTTGAGCAAAATAAACGTTGTGGTTCCACGGTTTAATTGGGCTAGATTATAGATGGTCGAATAGCCCGTTATTACACCTCTCTCCTCCAGTTTCAGAATTCTTTCCTTAACCGAAGGTTGGGACATGTTAATTTCTTTGCTGATCTGTGAAACGGGGATACGTGCATGATGTTGCAACAAGCGCATAATCTGCTGATCAATTTCATCTATCATGTGTTCCATTTGTAAGACCTCCGAGTCGTCGGCTTATTTAATAAGGTTTTTCTAATGAATTAGCTAAAAATAGTTAGATTTCATCTCATTATATCCTTTGATATTGTATGTTTCCAATGCGATATCAACCCTATAATTTAGAATACAATCTAAAGAAGGAGCGATGTAATGTGAGTGTTATTGGACTTGCACATGTAGCCATTCAGGCTCGTAATTACGAAGATACTCTGGCGTTTTATACAAAAGTATTGGGATTCAAGGTCGGTCACTCCTGGAGTTTGCCTGCCTTCCACATTACTGAGGCATGTATGCTGATCTCTCCGGATCAGCGCACCTGTATTGAGGTATTTGACCCAAAAGCCGTCATTCCTGCCGAGGGTGAACCAGCCACCTCTCCTGAAGCGGTCCGGCACGGCGCACTGTTACATTTCGCCTTTTACGTGCATGATGTAGAAGTTATCTATCAGCGAGCGCTCTCCCATGGAGCCAAGGCTTACGTTGAACCGGATTGGATATCGCTTGGCGAACCTGCACTTCGGGTTAGAAATGCGCTCGTCCACAGTCCGAATGGTGAAGTGATCGAGTTTCTTGAAGAGGTTGATTTTGACCGATCCTCATCCTCATCCTCACCATCATCCATATGAAGTACACAAACAGCCTGTTGCCTCGTCATTCGTGGCAGCAGGCTGTTGCATGGTTCGATTTCCTTGGCAAGCATCGGCACACACACCTACCCTACTCTTGCTCTGCATTCCCCAGCGTATACTCGCTTAATTTCCCTTCATAGACCAATTGCAATCGTTCACTCTGGCGAAAATCATCCGGTGTCACCAGCGCAGGCAGCTTGTTCCACAGTTTGATTCCCGAACGCTGTAGAATCTCGGCTACAAATTGGGAGCAGAAGTAGGAGTTGCTGAACTCCACCGGTTCCTTGAGTGTAATGCCGATCACGCCGAGCAGATTGTACATATATTTCTGGCGGCTGCGGATGAAGATGTGCAGCACACGTTTCATCTTTTCCACTTCACGATCCGTCACCTGAAGCTTGTATATGACACATGTGGTATTGGGATACTTGCTGTATGTACCTGTCTGAATATTTTCCTTCACAAATCCGCCATTCAGCGGATTACTCGGATGCTTGCGGCCGAAGCTATACAGCTCGGTCAACTCCCGGTCAAATGAGATCGACGCGTGATTATATGGCGCTCGGGTATAGCTCTGAATAACCTTGGTAAACAGCGTTCCTGTATTCGTAAGCAGGATATAGATGGAGCGTTCATCTGTCATAGCAAAATTTCCCCTTATCAAGTTGGCACTATTCCTTCATAATAACATAGGTACCCTACAATGGAATCTTACTTTGAATAAGCAGGTGATTGGTACGTGAGCAGTTCACTCTTTACACTAACGTTAATCTTCACAGCTTTACTTGTGATACATATCGTGTACAAAATTATTGCAAAGCTTCAGCCAAGCAAAGACTATTCAGGCATCGGCCAAAAAATCAAAACCTGGTGGGGTATGTTTGTGATCTTCTGCCTCGCCACCCTTTTTAACCCCATCGTGTCGCTCATCTCCCTCATGGTGCTTGCATTCTTCTCACTCAAAGAATACTTCTCCATGATTCGCAGTACACGCAAAGCCGACCGTAGGCTGTTCCTGTGGGCGTATCTGGCGATTCCGGTTCAGTTCTACTGGATCTACATTGGATGGTATGGCATGTTTATCGTGTTTATTCCACTATATGTGTTCCTGGTGCTGCCCTTGCCACGCCTGATTAACAAAGGTACGGTCGGTTTCCTGCGCAGTGTCAGCTCCACACAATGGGGACTAATGCTGATGGTGTTTGGACTGAGCCACCTGGCCTATTTCCCATTTGCCTCACCGGAGTACGGCTCCAAGCTGGTGCTGTTCTTGGTCGTGTTAACACAGCTTAATGATGTGGTACACTATCTGGTCTCTCTCTATCTGGGCAAACGAAAAGTGGTGCCTACCGCTAATCCTTTTGTCACCTGGGAAGGGTTCGCGTGTGCGTTCATTGTAACGACAGCTACGTCTTATTTCATCCATCCCTACCTGACGCCATTTGATTGGAAATTCTCGCTGTTCATCGGGGTGTTGATCAGTCTGGCTGGATTCTTCGGTAGTCTGACGGTGTCTGTACTGAAGCGCGATCTGTTAATTGGAGATGACAACAAGTTCGATTCGCTCAAAAAAAGCTACCTGAGCCGGGTCGACAGCCTGACCTATACCTCGCCGGTTATGTTCCACGTGGTCCGTTATTTCTTTGACTTTATGTAGCAACAGATAGATCGGCGATCTTGTAGTCATGTATGTCAAAAAAAGCAGCCCAAGTGGCTGCTTTTCCTGTTCAACAGGCCCTAGACGGAGCCTTCATGATGTGCCTGCTACTTCAACGTAATTTCTTTTTCGGACATGATTTCGTTCCCCTCATCATTTGTGAAGACAAATGTGGCTTTGCCCCGCTCGCCCTTCATCTCATCCGAATAGATAAAGCCGGAGAATTGTCCATTGCCGCTAAAGTAAAAGCCATCTTCTCCATTTCCACCATGTTCAATGGCTTCCTGTAGTGAATTCACAATCGTCACCGTGTTAGACGTCCACCGCATCTCCGTTAGTGTATACCCCTTCGGAACCTCTTTAATTCCAAAATCAAAACTGTTACCCTCGCTCGGTTTCTCCGACTGGTCAATGACAATATCAATCTGCTCAGACAGTTCAGTGGATTCCGATTGAGCTGTAGGCTTGCCCTCATCACCACTGGCACTGCCTTGGCTATTGTTATTCTTCGCATCCGCATTCGGTACAGAGTTTTCTCCAGCTTCCTCTACGGGTTGCTTCGATTGCGGATAGGCATGCTCCTGAACCGATTCATTATTATTCTTGGCACCACAGGCACTGACGAATAGCGAAATACAGAGCACAGATATGCAAAGTACAGATTTCTTTATATTTATTTTCATCATCTAATTCTCCCTTCATCCATCTTCAGCACGTATATCCAGCACACCACTTATTAATCACTACACCATATCGTCCCACATGAAGCTCCATTATATGTAAATGATTAATAAATTCAGTATGTAACTGCACCTTGATGAATAAAAAAAGAACTCTGTTCATGACGTCATGCACCGTTTATTTTATCGATCAAACCCAGGTAAGACCAACACTTGTCCAATCTGAATGGCGTTATGCTCGATTTTGTTCACTTTCTTGATAGCTTCTACATACACACGAGTGTCCATCTGCTGAGGTTTATGTGCCAATGAAATGCCCCACAGTGTATCTCCCTGAGATACAACGATCTGGTCCCCCGACAACAATTGCTCATCTCCGGCAAATGCAGTGAATACAGCACTACACCCTATGATTATAATTAGAGTTATAGTGACGATCTTCATTAGCCAGGTTGGCGTCTTCACACGCTGCATGAATTGATCTTTGACATACATGGTGCGGGACTCGGACGTTTTGGTATAAACGGATTCATAAATACTTTTGTACGTAGAATATCTCATTCTATTCGACCTCCAGACTTTCATTCCGCTAATCTTTAATTTCATGTTTACCTATGTATTTTTCCTATAACAATGAATGATCAATAACTCACTTTTTCACTATATAGGTATCTTTGCCTAAGTCACCCTACCCTGATAGGTCTATACTACCAGTTCACTCTAAACAAATTCTGAACAACCAAATTTCAATGTTATATCAGATTTAATCTATCCAATATTCATGCCTGATTTTCGGCGATGCTTGCTGCAACGTTTTTCTATAATAGGTATAGATAAAGATTCTAATGAGTAAGGACGTGCCCCCATGATTTCTGCTGATCTGAAGGAACAATATTACGAGGCGCTTGTGGCCAAGGATTCGGAATACGAGGGTTTATTCTATGTTGGAGTCCGAACCACAGGTGTGTTCTGTCGTCCCACATGCCCTGCGCGAAAGCCAAAATTCGAAAACTGCGAATTCTATGAGACGGCTCAACAGGCACTTCTGGCCTCTTATCGCCCTTGCCAGCGCTGTCGCCCGCTCTCTCACCCCAACCAAGTATCCGATGTCGTTCGCATATTAGTGGAAGCTGTGGAGAAAAATCCGGAGAAACGCTGGAAAGGACAGGATTTCAAGGCCCTCTCCATCGATGAATCCACGGCGCGCCGTCAGTTCAAGAAGCGGTTCGGCATGACCTTTGTCGAATATGCTCGCGCCCGACGCATGGGTCTTGCCCTGAAAAATATTCGCTCCGGCCGCACCGTGATTGATAGCCAATTATCTACTGGATATGAATCAAGCAGCGGCTTCCGCGATGCCTTTTCACGGATCATGGGTGCTGCCCCTACACAAGTCGATGAAGGACATATCCTAAAAGCGTCCTGGATTGACACCCGCCTCGGCCCGATGATGGCTATTGCTGATGAGGAGTCGCTATATTTACTGGAATTTGTGGACCGCAGAGGTCTGGAACGCGAAGTTGAGCGTCTGCGCAAACGAACCAAATCAGCGATTGTACCCGGCACTACAGCTCCCATCCAGTCCATTGAGCGTGAACTAAACGAGTACTTTCAAGGTATTCGGACAGCATTCGACACACCGTTGTTCTGTTTAGGAACACCATTCCAAAAGCGTGTGTGGGACGAGTTGCTGGCCATTCCGGCTGGTGAAACGAGGTCATATCAAGAGATTGCAAATGCACTGGGAAAACCGACTGCTTGCCGAGCTGTGGCACAGGCGAATGGGGCCAATCAGCTTGCGATTGTGATTCCATGTCACCGTGTAATTAATGCCAGTGGCGAATTGGGTGGATATGGCGGGGGATTAACTCGCAAAAACTGGCTTTTGACTCACGAGAAACAGGGGCAGGAACAGGATAGCTACGAATAACGGAATGAAGTAATGAAGTACGCATCAAATGTCCAAAGGAATGCATGATATAACAAAGGAGAGTCAACATAATATGAGTACCTTAGAAGAAAAAGCAGCGTTGTTCCAACAATACCATGTGAAAGGAAAACTACTTGTTCTGGTCAATGTGTGGGATGCCGGAAGCGCACAAGCCATCCAATCCGCTGGAGCAACGGCCATTGCTACCGGTAGCTGGTCCGTTGCTGCGGCCCACGGTGAACGCGATGGTGAAGCCATGCCATTCCATCTGGTGCTTGCCAATCTCGCACGGATTACAGCAAGCGTGGATCTGCCTGTAACAATCGATATAGAGGGAGGGTATGGGAGGTCTGTGTCAGAAGTGAAGCGAAATATCCTGCAAGTCATCGATCATGGTGCTGTAGGAATCAACATTGAAGATCAACTTCCCGCTGGCTTGGGATTGTACACCGTGGAGGAGCAATGCCCGAGATTGTCCGCCGCCCGGGAAGCTGCGGAGCAGGCAGGCATCCCGTTGTTCATTAACGCCCGCACAGATATTTTTCTGCAACATGCACCTGAACACCATAACCACTCTCTTCTGGAGGAAGCACTTATACGTTCGAGCCATTATGCAGATGCAGGAGCCAGTGGTCTGTTTGTACCCGGTTTGCAGGATCACCAACTGATTCAGGAATTGTGTGAGCGTTCACCGCTGCCAATTAACGTTATGGTCACGTCTCCTGAGCCTTCACCAAAACAGCTTGCCACACTGGGTGTAGCACGTGTAAGCTACGGGCCATATCCCTATCTGCAAGTTATGGAACACCTAAAAGAACTGGGGAGAAACATTTTATCGGGAAATTAACAGGAGGGCATGTTATAATCACCTCTATTGAACATTTACAGGAGGCAATTATGCTTAACGTGGAACAAAAGCTTGAAGTACTACAATCGTATCCCCAACTGCAACGCAAAGATGTTTCTCTCGGTCGAGTTAATTTCCACTACGAGGATAGTGCGTATGATAAAAAAATTGTTGCTCTCCATATTCACCCTAACGGAAACGGTTATATCTATGCAGGACTACTGCCTAACTATGAGACCGATGCTAAAGGATTCGTCAATATTCGTGATTACTCCGAAGCAGATCTGCGCACCTTGTTAGATGAAACGATCCAAGCGATGTCTCACAATCCCAACGCAGTTGAATTCCAAGAGCCAGAACAAGTAAAAGCTGCTGCTCCTGCATTGTCTACAATCTCTACGGGTGGCGGAACGTGGATCGATGAAGATGGACATACGCTTACTTTAAAATACGAAGATGACATGTGGTATGTGTATTCCGGTGATAACCTGGATATGGCTTTTGAAACGCGTAGCGAAGCTGGCGAGTATCTCAAAGACGAAGGATTCAAACCGCAGGCTCAGGCTTAAGGGTGCACCTTCATTTGGAATTCCGCACAAAGATTGTTGAATAGGTATATTCAGTGATTTAATATGATACAAAAAAACACGAGGCGTGTTCGCACTCGTGTTTTCTGATTTCGGAATGATTTCACTTAGATTCCTTACCCAGTTCCTTTATAACTGTTTCCTGTCAGTCTTTTTTGGATTTCATGGTAAGCGGCGCATTCTTCATCATGGGGTACGTAGATAGAAGTAGCGCACCACCAATACATCCCAGAACGGTGAACAATGTCATGCGATTGATCCTAGCAATCCACAACATAAACTCACCAAGATCGCCCAATGTAATTATCAGCGTAAAGAACAAGCCAACCCCGAAGAACATAATGAAGAAGTTACGCATCCCCAAGCGCATCCAACAAACCGTTGGGAAGACAGAGATTCCCAGTACGAGAAAGCCGCTCATCAGATCGATCCACAGGTAGGATAAAAAATGATATTTGTTTGAATACAACATGCCTGGTTGATAAAGGGTTACGTCAACAATTCCTTTTTCCTGAAGCAGGTGTATGAGGAAATACGCCACATGCAGAATGACCATGGTGCCTGCAACCATCCATACCGAGTTCATATAGAAGGATTTCATGAATTGAATTCGTGTACTGCCCATACCAATCGCAACCGGAAACAGTGTAATCATTCCCCCGATGGCAAACGCACATATCCCTCCGTACATGGGACCAAACAGTTGCGTAGCATACGAGACATCAAATATGAAGCCAATGGCCAAATATACAACGGCGAGCATTAGAGCGATGGATGAAAATATGCTCAGAAACAAACGCATATCATCGCGAATCAGTCGGTTCGTACCTTTTACTGCGTTCATGGTTTAACCCCCTCTTGATTACGGGTCCTGTTAACCAAATAATCTTGTAATGTCGCTTTCTCAATGGATAGCCCCTGTGAATGAGCGATATCCTTCCACATTTTCGAGTAGGGCTCATCAATCATGACTTTCACAGTCGATCCCATCTGGGAAGACTCTATAACTTTAACACCTGCTGTGACTCGGTTGATATCATCTATTCCCCCTGTTAGAAGAACTCCTTTTCCGCGCATCTCTTCCATCGATTGATTTAACAACACCTCTCCGGCTTGCAAAACAATAAGGGACTCACATAAAGGCTGAATCTCCTCAATATGATGACTGGATATTAGAATCAGACGCGGGTTATCTTCATAACTTTCCAGTAGCGCATTATAGAAGAATTTACGCTTCTCAGCATCGAGTCCATTGGTAGGTTCATCCAGAATGGTTATCTTTGCATTACTGGCAAGACCCAATATAATCTGGGCAGCAGTCTTCATGCCTTTCGAAAATTTAATGATCTTTTTCTTCGCCGGTAGTTCGAACACATCGATTAAACGTTCCGCCAACTCCTGATTCCACTGCGGATGAAAATATTGTCCCATTTGAACCATATCACTAACTGTCCAGTTTTTCCCCAGGGGATGATTCTCCTGGATGTAACACAGATGCTCTTGGGCAGCCAGATTATTATAGGGGTCTTGACCCATGATCTGAATGGTTCCACTGTCCGGGCGGTTATGCCCTGCAAGTAAACTCATCATGGTTGTTTTACCCGCTCCATTTCTTCCCCAGATTGCACTAATGATTGGCTCACTCTCATGTAGCGTAACCTGGTTCAGAACGGGCGTCTTCTGGTAGCTGTAGTTGACCTGCTCCATATGAATCATAACTCACTCTCCTTATCCTTCTTGCCACGAATCAGATCAATGATCATGTCTTCATTCATGTGAATCCGTCTGGCTTCTTCAAGTAAAGGCTTGATGTATTCTTCATAAAAATCTTGCTTCCGTTCAACGAGCAATGCTTCTCTTGCTCCCTTTGCAACAAACATTCCAACACCTCGCTGTTTGTATATAATCCCCTTGTCTACGAGCTCCTGCAGTCCTTTGCGGGCTGTAGCCGGATTAATATTGTAGAAGCGTGACAGTTCATTGGTTGAGGGAACCTGTTCTTCCACCTTCAATCTGCCCTCCACAATATCGTCCATAATCATCGTAGCAATCTGATGAAAAATAGGCTGAGATTCATCCAAAGTCGATTTCATGTGCTTCCAACTTTCATACGTATTCATTAGTCAGTTAGTCGGTTAGTTAGTCGGTTAGTTACTCATGTAACTAACTATAGTATACAAAAACGAAAATGTAAATAGGCGAACTTAATTCATCGCCTTCCCTACCTTTGCTCTGTTGTATTGATTAATAAGCCCGTCTAGGACTACGGATTGCTGGATCACTTCCGGATGAAGCAGACTGCCGTATTCCATATGCATGCGATATAACAACTGTCTGGCATCTTCGATCCGTGATATCAAATCCAGGCGATCCATAGTACCCCTCCTTTTTGTCATATTTTAGTGTATTATGCCAATCATAAGCGCATGTGAGATACGACATACTTATTCTTCCACTTTGATACACAAAAAAAGAACGCTTCTGAATAAATCAGAAGCGTTCTTTACTTTCATTAAGTTCCAAATCCATGATCAGCGGGTCTCATAATTTCGGGGTTCGGGATTTCCTTGCCTGGGACAGGTTCCGTAGCAGGGGCTACGATGAATACAACGATACTACAGGTAGCTATCAGCAAAGCCAACTTTCTCTTCATTGAGTTTCTGCACCTCACTAATTATCATTTTGTATTGCTGTTTCGCCGTCTCAGATGCAAATTCCCGATATTGCTCGAACAGTCCGACACCTCTAAGCATACCTCGTCCACTGCTAATTTCAATAGAAAATTTTAAACTATCTAGCACAAATTCTATACCTAAATGATACTCGTCTTTCTTTAAATAATATGCACCCAAATCTGCTAAAAGTCGTAAATATCGATCATCCGTAACCTGACTGCTCACTTTGCCAATTCGGTTACTCTGTTCCTGATAAGTGAAGTACGATTCATACTGTTTGAGAACATGATCAATATCCTTATCATAACGGTTAGCCGCTGTTACAATATCACACAGCGCTGGGAATATCTCATTTTCCTTCGTTGAGATATACGCCAGATAATCAGGTAACACCTCAAAATGACCGCCCATTAAATGATATATATATCGATTAGCTTCAGCCCATTCCTGAAACTGATTCATAACAACGATTTCATCTTTATCCGGGTTCCTCACCCAGCGATTATCCGAATATAAAGAAACATATTTAAGTGCCCCAGTGTAGTCTTTCAAATGATAACAGGCACTTCCTGCAGCTAGATCGGAGTACAGAATATAGAAGACAATTGGTCTTTTGGTCTCTTCTTGTTTCCTTCGGCCATTCATCTCATAATGGATGGACGCTTTTACTTTCAATTTTTCAGATAACTCCTGAACCTTGTTCCATCTATGCAATGCTCCAAATGCATTAATTAGTTCGTTAAGCGCATCCAATTGATAGCGCTCATCCAGCCGATCCACATAATATTCGAACCGGGCTGCGATAATCAGATTCCGCTGCTGATCATTGGTCAGTCCCAATCTGAACAGCCGATACTGACAGAGTGCAAGCCGCTCGGAATGTTGCATTTTCTCGCTTTCAGCAATGTTTTCATATAGAAGAATGGCCGGTTTGAATTTACCCGCTTGGAAGAATTCTTCAGCCACATCAAATAATAAAGGAATATAGGATAGATTATCCATCATCAGACGAATAACCTCTTCAATACAGTCCAACTTGTCCAACTCGGCACAGCGATGAAGGAAGGGTCCCAGTCTTCGCCAGTCCGGGGTCGCGTGTACGAAACACTCATCTATGTATAACTCATAGAAGTAACCTTCTTCCAGTCTCATGGCGGAAGTAATGCGATCCAACTGCTGCATGGCAATCGGCCGATTTTTATTCAAAATATTGCTGAGCGTACCCGAATTAATCCCTGACGTTTCCGAAAAATGACTAATGGACATCTGTTCACGCTTCAGATAACTTTCCAAGTGATCGCGTATCGTGGTTGTCGACTCCAAACGAACACCACCCTCCAAAATAAAAAAACACAAACAGGATTATCGGTATGCAAAAGTAATTATATGTAATTAGAAAGTATCGGTCAATATAATAATTTCAACTAATTTGTATTAAAACCATTTTAATCCTTTTATAAAACAGACACTCCTATCTTTATTTTATATCGAAAACGCGCCTGACATCAAACCTGAAAATAGACAAAAAACACGAGCCATCTACGGGCTCGTGTTCTCAACTGACTCAGCAGTCATCATGCTCACTATAACTTGGATTTAAGGCAGTATGTTACCTGCCGCACGGTAAATTTCATACCACTCTGGACGAGTGAGATGAACATCTCCTGCTTTTACACAGTCTTGCAGACGTTCAATATTCATCGTGCCTGTCACAGGTTGCATCTGCGCAGGGTGACGAAGCAACCATGCGATTGCAATCGTTGTATTGCTCACGTCATACTTCGCAGCAATCTCGTCAATCTTTGCATTCAATTCCGGGAACTTGTCGCTACCCAGGAATACACCTTCGAAGAATCCGTACTGGAACGGGGACCACGGCTGAATGGTGATATCATGCAGACGACAGTAATCAAGAATGCTACCGTCACGGTTAACCGCGGCATCGTTCTCCATGTTCACATTAATGCCACTGTCAATCATCGTGGTATTGGTAATACTCATCTGCAACTGGTTGGCTACCAGTGGCTGTTTCACGTATTTTTTCAACAATTCGATCTGGTTCGGATTCTGGTTGGATACCCCGAAGTGACGCACTTTACCTTCGCGCTCCAGTTGATCAAAGGCTTCAGCCACTTCCTCCGGCTCAACCAATGCATCAGGACGGTGCAGCAGCAGAACGTCAAGATATTCCGTTTTCAGACGTTGAAGGATACCATCCACCGAATTCAGGATGTGCTCTTTGGAGAAATCAAACATGCCTTTGCGGATACCGCATTTGGATTGAAGAATCATATTTTCACGAACTTGGGGATTCATCTGTACTGCTTCGGCGAAGATCTCCTCACATGTTCCTGTACCATAAATGTCGGCATGGTCAAAGAAATTTGCGCCAACCTCCATTGCAGAACGAACAAAATGTTCGGCTTCCTTACCGTCTAGTGAATTAATCCGCATGCAGCCCACCGCAACTACAGGTACTTCTAGTGCGCTGCTGCCCAATTTAATCGTTCTCAAGATGTTTTCCCTCCATATTCGAATATTATCGTGTATCTTACCTTTGATTGTGACATATATCTGCAATCGGTTTCAATAGCTTTATCCTACATTCATATGGAGAAATGATAGGTTCTTCATTCCAGCCTATAGATCCAAAAGAATAAACTATACTTCTTCCGGTATAATGACCTCAATATGCCTTGGCAGGACACGGATATGAATCGGCAGGGCAGGACCTTCTTCCCCATCTACATTAGTGCGAATGGCTTCGTCTGAGCGAACATGAACTTCTTTGGCTGTAAAATAGTCCACGTCCTTATGGTCTTTCAGACTACCAAATAATAGGGAGGTGCCCAGGGTCAGACTGTTGAACACACTGATATTACGAACAACAAAACAATGTATCAGACCATCGTCCACCTCTGCATCCGGGGATAACTTCTCGAATCCTCCGACCGAATTGGTCAGCGCCGCCAGAAAAAGTGGCGATTCCCCCTCCCAGAGCTGTCCGTCATATTCAATGGTTAGATGATTGGCTGGTGTATTCACCAGGTCTTTCAAGCCTTCTTTGAGATATGCGAATGATCCCAACTTCGACTTCTCTTCCGAGGATACGGAGAACAGAGCTTCTGCCAAAGAACCCGCAGCCACAACGTTGGCAAACAGGCGATCATTGATTTCCCCCAAATCCACGATATGGGTCTGATTCGAACGTAACTGCCTTATGGCTTCTTCCGGGTCAAGCGAGATATTCAGCGCACGCGCAAAATCATTCACCGTACCTAGCGGTATAACGCCTAATCGGGGGCGATGATCCTGATCCATCATGCCGTTAATCGTCTCATGCAGTGTACCGTCGCCTCCGATGGAGATGACCAGATCACAGCCGTCTTTGCAGGCGCTCAGACAGTAGTTGGTGGCATCACCTTCCCCGGCCGTCTCATTAACAACCACCTCATACTGCTGTGACTCCAGAATTTCTCTGACTTGGGACACATACTGCTCGGCCTCTTCCTTACCTGACGATGGATTACTAATGATCATGGCTTGGCGCATACTCACATCTTCCCCTCCAAAATGGCATCTTTACTTCATCTTTACCCGTTTCAAGGGTGGGTTGAATAGGGTCTGCGGGAGATGTTCTATTTTTTTTGATAAACATGTCTCTGAAGAGTGCAGAGCAGGGTTTGTTTCATATAGAATAGAAGTAGAGAAATAGCCATTACGAAATTCCTTGTTCCTTTTTCCCGTTGACGGGTTAATAACTATAGATGTGCTTTGAGCCGAACCTGCATATGTTAAACTCTTCAATTCACACTGAACACTCCGTGGGCAGAACAACCTTCCGGTCGCTGTTATCGTGTAGATACTAGAATCAATTTCATAATACCTTTAGCTGCTTCAATCAAGGCTAGATATAGATCAAAATGGTCCAATTTGTCTATATCTAGTTACAAAAATTCATTTTAATGAGTTATGAAATTGATTCAATATACTTAACTAACTCAATCTGTTCGGATGATTTTATAATTCTAAAAATCGGAGGGAATGCATGCAATGAGAAGAATGACGCTATTATTTCTAGTATTCATCCTGAGTCTCGGGGCATCGGGGCAAGCCATGGCTTACACCACTACAGACTTGGGCGAGGGAATCATTGAAGATCCCGCTTTGGAGGACGGACTGAAGTTAATCCTGAACAAACCTCTGGATGTGCCATTAACTTCAACGGATCTGGAGCAGCTTGAAGTGGTAGATCTGAGCAATGCAGGTATTCACAGCCTGTCCGGTCTCGAATATGCAACCAATCTGACTCACCTCCGATTATATGGGAATGAGATTGAGGATCTCACACCGCTGGCGCACCTAACCCAGCTTCGCGAGATCGATGTTCGCAATAATTACATTACATCCATAGACGCACTTACTGAATTAAAAGACTTGGGACGGCTGTATATCAGCAACAATTCCATTTCTTCCATAGAGGTTGTACGTGGGTTCAACCGATTACATACGTTCCACGCCAGCGGTAACCAGATTGCCAGTCTTGCGGCCCTCTCGGATGCGGATGCACTGAAGTGGCTTGAGATCTCGAACAATACGATTAACGATCTGACACCGCTCATGGGTAAAACCCGGCTCCAACAACTCAATGTAGCAAACAACCAGGTTCAGACGCTGGACGTACTGGCTGAATTGCCAAATACACTGCGGAATCTGAATGTGGCAGGTAATCAAATCACGGATCTGACACCACTGGAGCATATGACACGCCTTCGGACACTTGATATCTCTGGTAACCAAGTACAGCATCTCAAGGGGCTTGAGGAACTGACTGGGCTGACAGAGCTGAATGCAGAGTCCAATCAGATCTATGATCTGGAACCTTTACGGCAGCTTTCCAGCCTGGACGTGTTGAAATTATCCAACAACCGGGTGTGGGATCTGACACCGATCGCAGGTTTTACGTTTACCCGTGATCAGTCAGCGACAAATGTTATACAGGATATCTCGGCGTCTACCTCGTTATCCTCCGGTATTCAGACGTCTGTCTCAGAGGTTGAGCCTGCCGGACTCACGGTGCAGAACAATTATCTGGATGTTGTGAGTGGCAGTCATACGATGCAACTTCTGAACCGGATGAATGTGCGGGAGCAGAAACGAACGCCCCAGGGCAGCTTTCAGCGTCTAATCGAAGGGTCTACCACCGCCTATGTTGGGGATCGTGCTTATGCACTGGATGCTGCACCTTTTATCGATGAAGGCCGGACCTATGTGCCTCTGCGTTTTGTCTCGGAGCAGTTAAACGCCCGTGTGAACTGGAACAGCGGTACGCGCGAAGCTGTGATCACACAGAATGATAAGACCATCCGCTGGAGCGTGGGTAACAAACAAGTTGTCGTGAATGATACACTTGCGATCAATGATGCTCCTCTTCTGATGAAAGATGGTAAAGCTTTTGTACCGGTTCGCTTCATCTCGGAGCAATTCAATACCTCTGTTGGTTACATCGGAAGCAGCAAAACGATTCTGATTTTTGAAAATAAACAGCTTGGTGAGAGTGTACAGCCTTAAGTTGTGTCTCACGTTCATTTGCAGCCATAAGAGAATATGAGAAACATAGCGCAAGTCCCCGTCTGAATAATCAGCGGGGATTTTGTTGTGTTATGACAGTTGTGTTAAGACATTGGATAATGGTATATGGACATCGCTGATCACAAGCAAATACAGCATACGATCTGTCTATGCGAATACGAACTCGTGATACTCCATCTTCGATTAGGGTAAATTTCACACGGTTTAGCATATCTTCTTTTGCCGTGGGAGTTGTTATACTGAACGTAATATATATGACAACTGAGGTTCAAGCGAGGAGGAAATTCACATGACATTCACGCTCACTGGTTATTCCACAACCCAAGACAGCCCGTGGAGAGAGCTATCTTTTGTGCCAATTAATGAAAGCGCTAACCTAAAACTCACGGGTGAACAGCACCAACTTGTGGAAGGGTTTGGCGGATGTTTCAACGAGCTTGGTTATATGGCTCTGTCCCATTTGAATGAGGAGAAGCGCCATGAGGTATTTCACTCTCTTTTCCATCCCGAGGGCGAGCACAAGTTTAACATCTGTCGCCTGCCGATCGGCGCAAGTGATTATGCAGAGCAGTGGTATAGCCACAACGAGGTGGACGGCGACGTGGCCATGGAACATTTTTCGATCAAACGTGATTTCAAATATCTGATTCCTTACATCAAGGAAGCTCTGACTTATAACCCGAACCTGCAATTCTTCGCCTCGCCATGGAGTCCGCCAACGTGGATGAAGTCGCCCAAAGCCTATAACTATGGGACACTGCGCTGGGAGAAAGATATTCTGGAGGCCTACGCCCTGTATTTTGTAAAATTTGTACAGGCCTACCGTGAAGCAGGCATTACGATCCATCAGGTGCATGTGCAGAACGAAGTGATTGCAGATCAGAAATTTCCTTCTTGCATGTGGACAGGCGAGCAGCTTCGTGAGTTTATTGCCGATTATCTGGGCCCGGCTTTTGACCAACACGGTCTGGATACGGAGATCTGGCTGGGAACGATCAACGCCCCTGATCCATGGGAGGAATTAATCAAGAAAAAAACAAACGACTTCGATGAGTACGCCGGGCTTGTCCTGAGTGATCCAAAAGCCTATTCCTATATCAAAGGTGTTGGATATCAGTGGGCAGGCAAAAATGCGATTCAACGTACCTCAGCGAGTTATCCGGAGCTACGTTATATGCAGACTGAGAACGAATGCGGTGATGGCAACAACTCATGGAACTATGCCAAATATGTATATAACCTCTACCAGCATTACTTCAGCAACGGAGTGAACGCGTACATCTACTGGAACATGGTTCTGGAACCCAAAGGCCGCAGCACATGGGGCTGGGAGCAGAACTCCATGATTACGATAGATCCAGACACGACGGAGGTTACTCGGAACCCGGAGTATTATGTGATGAAACACTTCGCGCATCATATTGTTCCTGGTGCTCGAAGAGTCGGCTTGTCTGGCGCGTGGAGCGGGAAATCCGTCGCTTTCCGCAACCCGGATAACAGTCTCGTGATTGTCATCAACAATCCATTCCAGGACCGTCGTGACCTGTATCTGACCATCGAGGAAGGGCAGACCCTTCATATTGAGCTGGAGGCTGATTCATTCAACAGCATGGTTATTCAACCGAAATAACTAATCCAACACATCGTTAAAAACGCGGACATCAATAGCGTCAGGCCCCAAGGATTCCCCGGGCCGTCGCTATTTTTTTATGGGCCAGACCATGCTTATTGTCAGCATAATTACTCCTGTAGAACACAAGCAGAAGACAACTTAAAGAAATGACGTTTCACCTTTTATATTTACAAATCTATAAATCTAGATATAATGTAATCCAGAGAACTTACTCTCATGTCCATCATATTATAGGAGGCAAGGCAGGCTCATTTCAGCATAACATATCTACTTTTCTGTATATTTAAATTTATTGGAGGTACGCTTTGCATGAAATCACAACAGGTCAATCCACTCCTTATCCTGATGCTGGCACTCGGGGTATTCGGGATTATTACAACAGAAATGGGAATTGTGGGGGTACTGCCTCAGGTTGCGAATAAATTCAACATTACGGCTGCACAGGCAGGTTGGCTGGTCAGTATATTTGCGCTAGTCGTAGCCATTGCGGGCCCTTTTCTCACCTTGCTGGCATCCGGGATGAATCGCAAAATTATCCTTTTAGCCGCTGTGCTGATGTTTGCCATTTCAAACGTGGTCTATGCCTACGCCACAACATTTGATACCATGCTTATCTTCCGTATCATTCCCGCGTTATTCCATCCCGTCTTCTTTTCCGTAGCCCTGGTCACCAGTGCCCAACTCGTACCAGCAGAGAAAAGCAGTCAGGCCGTCGCCAAAGTATTCACCGGAGTTACCGCGGGCTTTGCCTTTGGCGTGCCACTCACATCGTATCTTGCTGAACGCCTATCCCTCGAAATCGCCTTCCTGTTTGGAGCGATGGTCAGTGTGGTCGCTTTGATCGGCATATGGATCTGGCTACCCTCGATGCCCGTGAAGGAAAAGATGTCCTATGGCAAGCAGCTCGGTATTCTGCGCAAACGTGGATTATGGCTGAATGTTGCCGCAGTCATTTTTATATTCGCCGCCATGTTCTCCGTGTACAGCTATTTCGCCGAGTATCTTGGACAGGTCACCCACATGAGCGGATCATGGATCAGTGTCATGCTGACCGTCTTTGGTGTCGTCATGATCATCGGAAATTTGGGGTTTGGACAGTTTCTGCGTAAGAGCGTGGTCCGAACTGTCCTCATGTTCCCCCTGCTGTATGTAGCAGCTTACGCACTCGTCTATTGGGCCGGTCCTCACTTCATGTGGATGGTTATTGTAGTCATCCTCTGGGCATCCGTGCATTCAGGAGGATTAATTGTAAGCCAAACCTGGTTAACCGCTGAAGCGCAGGACGCGCCAGAATTCGGCAACAGCTTGTATGTATCCTTTTCCAACCTCGGTATTACCTTGGGTACTGCCATCGGCGGCTGGTTCATCGCGAACCTTGGAATACATCAGCTGATCTGGAGCGGAATGATATTTGCACTGATCGCTTTTGTATTGGTTTGGATTAAAATTAAATGTTTCCCTGCACCATAAATTGCCGAACACTGTTGAGAGAAAGCACTAACACAAATAGCGCCATATTCCCATGCTTAACATGTAGAACAGGCGCTATTTGGTGTTATATGATTACCGGATTTACAAAGGAAGCTCAGATTCGTGCAAACGCACGCTTAAGGATTGTTCGCCAGGTAATTTCTCAGCCATTGCATAGCCGGACGTTCTGTACCGTTGCTATTGACCAAGTGAGAGCCAGCCTGCCAGGTTTGATTCTGGTTGTAACCCCACAGCGTCACACCTTTAACAGCAGAGTGTTTCCACAGCACAGGGAATTTCTGCTGATAACGTTGCAATTGTGTATTATCGTCACCTGTCATATCCAGCTCGGATACATAGATTGGTAGCCCTGTAGCCGCAAGCTTGTTCAGTACCGTGTTCATTGTGTTCACAGAAACGTTGTCCATATTGAAGTAATGCGCCTGGATTCCAATACCATCAACTAGACCTCTGTTTTTCAAAAGGTTGATAATCTGGATATATTGGTCCGCTTTAGCAGGATCACCGATAATACCATATTCATTAATTAACAATTTGGAGTTAGGGAAGGCTTGTCTCGCCTGTTGGAATGACCAGATAACCCAATCCCAACCCGTTGCCCCATCTCCACCAATAGCATTGCGATAGGATGGTTTCGCATGCAGAGGTTCATTCACCACATCAACGAAGGCAGACTTCGAATACCGCTGTCCTGCCGCTTTAATCCATTGTGTCACTTCAGCCTTCTGATCTGCGGCTGAGAGACTGTTAATCCAATTTGGCTGTTGATTTCCCCATACGAGCGTATGGAACTTGAACGGAAATCCGTTGTTGTTAGCATAGTTGTAGGCCATGTCCGCCTGGCCCCAGTTCATCACGTTGCGTGTGCCTTCAACAGCATCCCACTTGGTAGAGTTCTCCGGAGTTACCTGATTCCAATATGGACTAAAATTCGAAGGAACCTGATTGGCAATAATATTGCCCAGAAATTTGCTACCTTTCGCCAGACCAGCGCTCACACTACCAACCGCAACAGAAGCAGCGAGAATCCCTACCAATGCCAGTGAGCCGACTGTTTTGAACCACTTAGACTTAATCAATGATTTTCCTCCTTAGAATTCATTTTTTGTAAAGCGCTTACAAACATCATTTTACTGGATAATTTTGGTTTTTAACACCTGTCAAATTATAGTATTTCATTGTAAAAAAATAGATTTAAATGCTTTTTCTGAAGTTATTCATAGATTCACTCTCTTAAATCCAACATAACTCTTACATTGGAGTTTACATTCACCAGATGTTTATCTAGTATGAAATGATACATATCTTTACACACACTAGATAACAAGGGAGATTACAACATGCGCAAAATTTCAACGAAACGTTTCGCCGGATGGCCTTTATCGTTCCTCTTATGTGCCTCCATTTTGTTCGCCCCTTTTGCTTCCACTCCGGTTCAGGCTGCTGAGGCAGACAAGGAGACCAAGATTACGTTGCTGGGTACATCGGATATACATGGTCGATTCATGCCGTGGGACTATGCTCTGGACGGTCCAAATCCAACCGGTAGCATGACACAGCTCTACACCATTGTGAAAAAAGTCCGTGCTGAGAATCCCAACACGATCCTGCTGGATGCAGGAGACATGATTCAGGATAACTCGGCTGAGTTGTTCAATGATCAACCTCAATCTCCCATGATGGTTGCAATGAACGAAATGAAATATGACGCATGGGTTATGGGTAACCATGAGTTTAACTTTGGACTGGACGTACTGGAGAAGATCTCTTCCCAATTCAATGGACAGCCTCTCGTGGGTAACATTTTCAAAGAAAACGGCGACCGCTACATGCCTGCCTATACGATTATCGAGAAAGACGGAATCAAAGTGGGTGTTATCGGAATGAACACACCTATGATTACCGAGTTCGAGAAAGGGACGGATCACCTGGACGGTATCATCGTCAAAGATCCTGTGGAAGAGACCAAAAAGGCCATTGCTGAGCTGAAAGGCAAAGTCGATGTCATGGTTGGACTCATGCATATGGGATTGGACAACGAGAACGGTAATCCGGGAACCGGAGTGACGGATATCGCCAATGCCAACCCGGAGCTGGCTGCCATTTTTGCCGGACACATGCATACTTTGATTGAATCCCAAACGGTTAACGGCGTATTGATCTCCGAACCGAATAAATATGGCTCACATATTTCACGAATCGATCTGACATTTGAAAAAGACGGCGACAAAGTTGTGCTGAAAAGCAAAGAAGCTCAAGCACTCGCTGTAAAAGCAGCAGACGGAACATATGAAGTCTCCGATCCTGCGCTGGAAGAGACTTTGCACCCATTCCACGAGTTCGCTCGTGCCGATGCCAACATTGAAGTGGCTGAACTGAAAGGAACGAACCTGGTCCCTGCTGATGAGATTAAGGGTATCCCTGCGGTGCAGATCCAGGAAACACTTTTGTCTGATTTTTTCACCGAAGTGATGTTGCATTACAGTGATGCCGACGTGGTCGCGCATCAGATTGATAACGACAAAGCCAAGCTGGATGTAGGCCCTATTAAGAAAAAGGATATTGCATTCAACTACCAATACACCTTTGGTGAAGTGACCGTATATGAAGTAACCGGACGCGATCTAATGGATTATATGGAGTGGTCTGCGGGGTACTTCAACTCCGCACGCCCGGGTGATGTGACCGTCAGCTTTGATCCGAAACGACGTGCTTCCAAATACAGCACCGATGATTTCTTCGGCGGCGTAACATATGAGATTGACCTGACCAAGCCATACGGTAGTCGGATTACAAATCTCAAGTACAGCAATGGATCCGTTGTCAAAGAAGACGATACGCTGAAGCTCGGTATGAATGCCTACCGGATGGAAGC
Organism: Paenibacillus sp. BGI2013; assembly: GCF_002843485.1. NCBI lineage: Bacteria > Bacillati > Bacillota > Bacilli > Caryophanales > Paenibacillaceae > Paenibacillus > Paenibacillus sp. BGI2013. The sequence goes on along the minus strand of NZ_PJFA01000002.1, from coordinate 196,299 downwards.
GCTGATTGCCAAAGGTGGCGCCATGGAAGGGCGTAAGTTCAAGCAACTCTGGTCCTCCAAGGACGCCTCGGCATTTGGTGAAATTCAAGGCACGATTCGCAACCTGTCCATCGCCTATCTGAAAGATGTCATGGAAGGTGTCTACGAACCGAAGATTCAACGCAACTGGAAAATCACCGGCGTAGACCTGACTGCACCGGAGCGTGCAGATGTGGTGGAGTTAATTAACGATGGCATTATGTCTGTGCCAACAACGGAAGATGGCAAGTACACCAACATTGCCTCCATTAACATTTTGGATGCGGTGACTCAAGAAGAGATTGATACACTATCTGCCAAAGCAGGTGTGAGTGCAGCACAATTCGCAGGCGTGAAAAACAAGGGAGCATTCTATCAACAGCTGAACAAGGCTCGCAAAGCAGTAGGTAGTGGTGAGGGAGCAACTACTCCTACACCTGAGAAGCCGACAACGCCAACAGTACCAAAACCAACACCAACTCCAGGCACGTCGAAACCTGGTAAACCATCCACACCAAGCACGGGTAAACCAGGAACTGTCACCAAAGGCAAACAAGCCAAGGTTACTGCGGCTTACCTGAACGTACGCACTGGCGCTTCATCCAAAGCGAAGGTCGTTGCTGCGGTACCAAAGGGCACCCTGCTTGAGGTGATCAGTACAGACAAGTATGGCTGGGTAAAAGTGAAGCTGGATGGACGTGTAGCATTTGTATATGGGAAATATGTGAGTATTTTGAAATAGATACAATCGTGACGCACCACGCTTAACGAAAAAGAAAAAGGGCGATTCTCCCATGAATATCATGGTCGGGATCGCCCTTTGTTATGTTAAACGAATGGTTATGCGTATGGCCCTTCCTCTACTGCTCTAGGGGAATGAAGTCATTTAGCCTTGTGGTTGGTTCTTGATTTTATCCATAAAAGCGTTCAGCTGGATGCCATTCGTTTGTTCCATAAAATCACGCAATTCCTCCGATTCCCCCTCGTAGGCGGCAAGTACGTAGTCATCATCGACAATATAGTACGTGCCGTAGCGGGTGAACGAATATCCTCCCTGCTGTTCTCCGGTCGTCCCCTTTTTGACTACAGCGATAATCTTCATACCTGGTTTAAGTTCAGGCTCCACACCTGCGAAGTCAGCGTTGTAAAATAAAAAAGTATCCTCGGGTACATCATCTCCTGTTACTACTTCATTTACCTTCACCTGATAAGAGATGAATTCAGGTTGGTAGGATGTGATTCCATTAGCCCTAACCTTATCAGCCACCTTTCGTTCAGGCGTACCGGGTTTAGTCGATAGCTCCACACGAAAACTCGGCAACACCTTCACGACCTCCGCCACAACGACCCCATCCCCAAACGCCATGACCTCATTGAAGCTAACTTCTCTCATGTTAATCGTCGCGGGGACGCCAGTGGATAGCGGATATTCCTTGCGGAGTTCATTCATTCGATCAGAGGATAACCTGCCCCCTGCGGCATTAAACGATTCGTAAAAAGGGGACGAGCACCCGGATAGGCTGACCAGAGCCAGTACGATACTTAACAACCAACATGTCATCTTTACTCGCGGCATATCTTATCCCCCTTTTCCTGATAAAAAAATAAAACACAGACATCCATGTCTGTGCAGTCCATTAAAATTTCGGTTGTACTCGCTCCGGCCGGGTAATACGTAGTATATAAAAGTACCACTATTATAAAAATTCTTTCATGACTAGCGACATACGTGTAATATACGATTGATTATCCTATAGCTTTTTTACGGGTACCCATATGCTACCATATCCCATTTTTCAGTTCCAGCCTCAATGGAGTGATTTTTGTTCTTTATTCCATTGATGTAAAGGAACTTTGATGTCTCTAAGACCGTCCATACTTATAGATGTATTAAAAAGGAGGTGAGCAACTCGATGTCCATTTTACGAAGATTATTCGTATTCCCGTTTATCTTGCTTCTGCTAACGCTCGGATGCGCAGATAAATCCGAGGAACAAGGGAAAGAGAAGCCACATGTGCGAGGAATTATTACGGATTTTGAGGAAGAAAGAGGTCAGGTACTCATCGAGAATAAAGAAGATGGCGGTGTTGATTCTGGACCGATTTGGGTCTCGCTCAGCAAGGACGCCGAACTCATCATCGAAGAAGAGATTGTCACCGTCTCTTTGGATGAGACACTCGTTGGTCGAAGAGCAGAAGTGTGGATCGGTGGATTTATCAATCAATCTTACCCTCCCCAAACCACGGCTGTGAAGATGGTCATTCATTAACACCAAGCATATACGCCGATACATTTCGTTTCACGTGGAACGTTATGATACACATACGAATAGCAACGAATGTTGCTCCCTCAAATCAGAAATGATGAAAACAATTTACACACTCGAAGCATTTACTCCGTTAGCCTGCCTGCATATAGAGTATAATGAAGAGGTATACGATAAATGTACGGTGCAATAATTGTACAAAAACTAACGCAAAAGAGGTAAACGATGAGCAAGCAACAATTTAAAGATTATGGACTTGGTGAAGAGATCGTAAAAGCACTGGACAGTCTGGGCTATGAGACACCAACCGAGGTACAGACTAAAGTTATTCCGGTAGCACTGGAGAATCAGGATCTTGTGGTCAAATCACAGACAGGTAGTGGTAAAACAGCCGCCTACGGCATTCCGCTCTGCGAGCTGGTGGATTGGAACGAGAATAAGCCACAGGCTTTGATTCTTACACCAACCCGGGAACTGGCTTTGCAGGTTAACGAAGATATTACGAATATCGGCCGCTTTAAGCGTATTAAAGCAACCGCACTATACGGACAGTCCCCTTTTCATATCCAAAAAGCGGAGTTAAAACAAAGAACCCATGTAGCTGTTGGTACACCAGGTCGGGTACTGGATCATATCGAACGCGGCACGCTGCCACTCGAACGGATCGCCTATCTCGTTATTGACGAAGCCGATGAGATGTTGAATATGGGCTTTATTGAGACAGTACAGTCCATCATTCAGAAACTGCCGCAAGAGCGCGTAACGATGTTGTTCTCTGCTACATTCCCTGAAGATGTAGCCAAGCTGTCACGCAAATACATGAACAAACCGGTGGAGATCGAGATCAAGGCAAGTGGACTGACAACAGCCACGATTGAACATGCTGTGATTAACGTACCCGAGGTGAACAAAACCGCACTGCTTCAAGACTTGTTCATTGTGGAAAATCCGGATAGCTGCATCGTGTTCTGCCGTACGCAGGAGAATGTGGATAAACTGTTCCGGGTTATGGCTGATCTTGACTACCCAGCAGATCGTATCCATGGTGGTATGGAGCAGGATGAGCGGATCGAAGTAATGAACGCATTCCGACGCGGACAATTCCGCTATCTGATCGCGACGGATGTAGCCGCACGTGGTATTGATATCACGAATATTACCCATGTCATCAACTACGATATTCCTTTGGAAAAAGAGGGATATGTTCACCGTACAGGCCGTACGGGTCGCGCAGGCAAAACAGGTAAAGCCATTACGTTGATTACACCGAAAGATGGCAGACGTCTCGCCGAGATTGAATCCTATATTGGATTCGAAATCCCTGTTGTGAAAGCACCTTCCGAAGAAGCTGTAGATCGCCGCAGAGAAGATTTTGAGAAGCGATTGAAGATTGTACCTGAACGCAAGAAGGACAAGCGTGAACAGTTGAACCAACAGATCATGAAGCTGAACTTCAACGGAGGCAAGAAGAAGAAACTTCGTGCCGTTGACTTTGTAGGTACCATCGCCAAGCTTGAAGGGGTAACCGCAGACGACATCGGGATCATTACGATTCTGGATAATGTGACGGATGTAGAGATCCTGAACGGCAAAGGCCCTCTCGTACTGGAGCTCATGCAAAACATAACGATCAAAAAGATGCAGCTCAAGGTTCGCAAAGGTCATAAATAGTTTGGTAAACACGGTCAAATAACTAGGAATTCAAACAGGGATAGTGGACTCTTTTCTAAGTCTACCATCCCTTTTTTCATTACCTCTTCTTTTTCCGCACTGTACCGCCTTCCACCGTATACCGAAATAGCGCATCTTCGGCGCCCCCGATATCATCCGTAACCATAAACGTCGCTGCATCTCCCGACTTATAAACCCCACCCGTCACAAAACTGAACACCACACGGTCGTCTTTGCCCCAATATTGATTCAGCATGACAAATGTACTTCCGTTGATACCTTTTACCGTACGGTTGCCATTGGCATTATACAGACCCTTCTGGTCCATTGCCCAACTCTGGGGATCAGCATCAAATAGATGTGTAAAGCTGGCTCGATCGATATGTTTATTCGGTTTACCCCATAGATACACACGATTGGCATCCACCGCCCAACTGCCGGAAGGTGTTATTAACTCAAACGTCGCTGCGTCAGCCCCCTTAATGATCTGAAGCACATCGTCAGGATGACCGAAGGGCTGACTTGTCCGAACAACCTCCGCACGATACACATGTTGCTGATCCATGGAAAGTCCAAGATGCTCCGTCCCGGCAAACGCTACAAAATGCTGAGCATCTGCCTCGTCGACACGGTATCCGTTGTAATACACATGATTGCGGTCACGACCAAAAGGTCCACCTAGCGGCTCGAACGTATCCGGGTCTGCTCCTTTTACAGTACGCCACTGAAAATAAACACGTTCCCGGTCCCGTGCAAACTGCTCATCAAGCGGTTCAAAGGTAGACCTGTCTGCTCCACGAACAAGGTTGAATACCGCTTTTGCTTCTCGATGTGGGGTACGGCCCCATTCTGTTCTATAAAAAATGGACGACGCCGTCTCATACCAATTGCCTCTGATTTGCATAGCGCCCTCTGCACTGTGGGCATAATTCGCATGCCACCAGCCATGTACGTCGGGATGATGTTCTTGCAGCCATGCCCTCACCTCATCCTTTTCCCCATTCGCATAGCGAAGAGAACTGGACAGATGGAACAGATGGTCCTTGTCGGTGCAATAGTCGTGATGAGCAATCACAGCATTCGTATCAATATCCTCAAATAGATGAAAATGCGTGCTGCTCTTTACATATAAATAACGTTGGTCCTGAGCAAAGTAAGGCGTATCCGGCAACAGCCGAAAGCTGCTCGGATCGGAGTCAGGCACGACCTGATCTTCCAGATAGACATACTGAGAGTCGAAGCAGTAATCTTCATCGATCACACGAAAAGCTTCCGTATCCCGACTGAACAAACTCGCCTTATTCTTGCGGGCATTGAACCACCATATTCCCTGACGATCACGCAGATAGGCGAAGGTCAACCATCCCTTTTGATAGGTAGAGATGACTTCAAAATCCTGAGCAGTAATGCCTCCCTTAATCGGAGTGTTCGTTCCATCCTCGTCATTATGCAATATCACCTGAAGGTCTTCATCTACAATAAACTTGTTCATGACGGTCCACCCTCCAACCATGATGTGAATTCAGTCTAGCTTTATTTTAACGTGTGTATTTGATCCACTCTACATAATCGTACTTGATATTTAGGAATATTTCCTCCGCTCTCACCGCTCAGCCACGATGAAATGAAGGTTTGTTCAGCAATGGATGGATTGTTCACTTGAAAAAGAGTCTGACCCAACTAAAATATAAATGAAAGCGCTACATTTAATCTGATATCTTTCGGGAGGTGTATGTAATGGGTAACAGGAAAGCCATCTGGTTTCTGGTCTTTGCACTCACGTTCACCCTGGTTGGACTTCATCCTGAACGAACAAGCGCAGCAAGTGTCACGATAACCAACGGTACCGATTGGCTCGACACCGCAGGTAACCCCATCCATGCGAACAGTGGCAACATTCTGCAGGTAGGCTCGACGTATTATCTGTATGGTGAACATGCGGTGGGCGGCAAGTTCGACAGCGTGAACGTCTACACCTCCACTGATCTGAAGAACTGGACTTTCAGCAACGCCATTCTGACAAAAGATTCCGCAACCGAGCTGGCCTCCAGCAAAATTGAACGCCCCAAAGTCATCTATAACGCCTCCACCAACCAGTATGTGCTCTGGGCACACTATGAGAATGGAACGGACTACAACCTCGGGCGTGTAGCGGTCGCAACAAGCAATACCCCGAATGGCAAATTCACCTATGAAGGCAGCTTCCGACCGCTGGATTATGAATCCCGTGACATGACCGTCTTTGTCGATACAGATGGCACGGGTTATCTGGTTACTGCTTCCCGCAAGAATGGCGGTGCCAATGATACGATGGCTATTTTTAAAATGAATGCAAGTTATACGGGAATACAATCCTTCGAGGGCTGGCTGTTCGAGAACGCCTATCGTGAAGCGCCTGCTGTTGTGAAAAAAGGCAACCGTTACTACCTCTTCACCTCCCAAGCCGCTGGCTGGTATCCGAATCAGGGTGCTTATGCTACAGCAACTTCCATGACGGGTCCATGGACTGCGCTTACGCCATATGGCAATCCATCTGCCTTCGGCTCGCAGATTCATGATATTGCTACGATTACAGGCAGCAACTCCACATCCTACATCTACATGGGGGATCGCTGGAATCCGATGAACCTCGGAGAGCACAAACATATCTGGCTGCCGCTAACCTTGAATGATTCGAACGGAACCGCATCACTGGAGTGGTATACAACGTGGAATATCGATGCAGTAACGGGTGTGGTAACACCGCCTCCTCTCGTCAATCATGCCCAAGGCAAAACAGCTACCGCCAGCTCCACAGCCTCCGGCTCATCTGCATCCAGTGTCAATGATGGCAACTACCAGACTTCATGGGTGGCTTCCTCCAATAGCTGGCCTGCCTGGTGGCAGGTGGACTTCGGCACACCAAAGACGATCACCGAGATCGACACGTCCTGGTTTATGTATAAAGGTTCCGAAGGGTACTACAAATACAAAATTGAAATTAGCAACGATGGTGTCAATTACTCCACCTTGGATCGCACCAATAATCTGACCTATGGCTTCACCACGGATGCCGTGCATTTCACTGCCCGTTATGTACGGATCAATATGGTGAACGCCGTCTTGTGGAATAATCCGGGGAACTGGTACACCCCAACCCTGCACGAGGTCAAAATGTTGGGTCCTGCAACACCAGAAGCCACAGGGTTCAGCCAGTTCAGTTCACACAACGTTCCGGATCGATACATCCGTCATGCCAATTACACCGCTCGCGTGGATGCCAACGTCTCCCCTGTTCTGGATTCCCAGTTCCGCGTCGTACCGGGTCTTGTCAGCTCCACAGGAATCTCGCTTGAGTCCATTAACTTCCCAGGCTACTTTCTGAAGCGTAATGCCAGCAACAAAATTGTACTTGAAGCTTACGCCAACACCGCCGCCTATAAGGGAGATGCTACGTTCCTAAGCAGTCCTGGTTGGGCTGATAGCACCAAAGTATCCCTTCAATCGTACAGTCAGCCCGGATATTACATCCGTCATTATGACTACGTGTTACAGCTCGATGCCATCAATGCATCCAGCAGCTCAACAGTGAAGAGTGATGCCACGTTTGGGCGAACCAATTTCTAAGCAAGATAATTGGAGATGAGGATGAGCCATCTACATCTACAATTTAGATCTCGGGAAAGGCCGTTTTTCAGGGTTCAAAACTGAAGAAGCGGTTAACGTGAAGGTGTGATAAAACGAGTTAAGTACGATCAAACCCCGCCCAAAGTGGAGTATTACTTAACCCACCGAGATAAAAGTCTAATGCCCATTCTGGAGGAAATCTGCAAATGGGGTGTGCATAACGTCCCAGAGACACAAACGCTGCATGAAATATAGTGAGTTATGTAATATATGCAAAAAAGCCTACTCCGATGGGAGTAGGCTCTTCTGCCAGTCTGATCTATCCAAGTTATTTGAAATTAGGATCAAACTTCATCACGTTCATTTTACCTTGTTCCTTATAACTCACATAGATGTTATCGGTGCTGTCTATGGTGATGTCTAGCTGAAGAACATCACCAGCGGAGAATCCGGCAGACCCTACGGGTCTCCAATCCAAATTCTCGTATTTCATCACAGTCACCCTGTTGCCGTCTGCTGCATCTCGATAAGCAACGTAAGGCGTTCCTTCGCTGTCAAAGGCCATATCTATGCTTCCTTCTTGAGATGAACCGACCAAGAATTCGGGAGTACTCACCTTCTCCCATGCTGTATCTTCTGACGGAATGGTGTGCGGATATTTCCACATTTCAACAACGTTGGAGCTGCTGAGATAGATCATATAAGGTACGCCAGATGGATCAAGCGCGGATGCAGCATCCATATTCGCAGTTATTAGATATGCTTTACGATCCAATTGTTTCCATGATCCATCTACCAAGCTATATCCTGTTGCCACAGGGGTACCAGTTAACCTGAATGGAGCAAATAAATACATGCCGTTGTTTGGTAATGGTGCGAGGAAGGCTCTTAGACCTGCGAATGCCTCTAGTCTCGCTTCTTGTTTCCATCCACTACCTTCATGATAACTCCATGACATAAGCATTGACGGTTCCGCAGCATTACCGGCCAAAATACCTCTAAACATCAGAAAAGGATTATCATCCTTATCGAAGGTAATGAAGAAGCTATCATTAACTTTATCCACTTTTCTGCTCGTCTTTCCATCATTCCAACTGAAATCAGAGATAGTAGATACTGGTCTCCACCACTTATGTTCATCATTATAATTCTTAAAGCTTACTTTACCTGAGCTATTCTTATAAGCAACATAAAGCTTGTCCTTACTGTCTATTCCGAGCGATATAGCTGAGCTCCCTAATCCTCCCGCTTTTTCAAGATCGCTTTGATTGCCAAAGGACTGCCACTTGCCTCCCTTAAATTGCATCACAAACACTTCGTAATTGTCCTTTATATAAGCCACGTAAGGAGTTCCTTGACTGTCGAAGATGACATTGGACTTACTATTCAAATCCAACAAGTCACCTACTTGCAGCCACGATGTCATCGTCCACTTCGCGTACAGGGTGATGTTTGACGTCACCGGCGTCATGAAGTCGTAGGCGATCTCCAGATCGCGATCGCTGTACCAACCTTCAAATCGATACCCTGCCCACTTCAGCGCAGCAGGTGCCACAGCTTTGTCGCCAGTAACCACCGTCTGACTACCTACTGCTGCTCCACCGTTACTGTCAAAGTCCACCGTGCGGCTGTTAAATGTCCACTTCGCGTACAGCGTGAGGTTACCCGTCACCGATGTCGTGAAGCTGTAGGCTTCATTCAGTCCAGCGTCGCTGTACCAACCGTTAAACACGTAACCCTCCCTCGTCGGTACGGCAGGCTCCGTAGCATTACCGCCGGTTTGCATATTCTGTTCAGCCACCAGTGATCCGCCGTTACTGTTGAAGGTGACCGTATATATAGCCGTCCACTTCGCGTACAATGTGAGGTTATTCATCACAGGTGTCATGAAGCTGTAAGATTCATTCAGACCAGCATCGCTATACCAGCCTTCAAATACATGCCCTGCACGGGTCGGTGCGTCAGGAACTACTGCCGTGTCACCTTCACTCACGGACTGACTGCTCACCGACGATCCGTTGTTACTGTTGAAGCTCACTGTGTAGCTGTTCTTTGTCCACTTCCCGTACAGCATCACATTGGCAATTACACCTTCTGTGAAACCATAAGGTATCATCAATTCGCTATCGCTATACCAGCCATCGAACGTATACCCTTCCAGCATCGGAGCGCCAGGAGCAGTAGCCACGGCACCTTCATTCACAGTCTGTTCTGTGACCAACGATCCGCCGTTACTCTCGAAAGTTACAGTGTAGGTAATCGGTACATATACCGTCCACTTCGCGTACAATGTCAGGTCTCCCGTAACCACCATAGTCGTGAAATTGTAGGCGTTCATTAGCTCACTATCGCTGTACCAGCCGCTAAACACATAGCCGTCTTTCGTCGGAGGGGCAGGAGCCATAGCCTTGACGCCTTCATTCACTGTTTGGGCATCTACTACCGACCCTTCATTACTCTCGAAGCTTATCGTGTAAGGGATCAGCCACTTCGCATACAGTGTGAGATCCGCCGTCACCGCTGTAGCGAAGTCGTAAGCATTCGTCAACGTGTTATCACTGTACCAACCGCCGAATACATAACCATCTTTCGTCGGTTCAGTCGGCGTACTAATCGTGGCGCCAAACCCTACAGTCTGAGCCGGCACTTCTTCGGACCCACCGTTACTGTCGAAATTTACAGTGTAGTCGTTAATTGCCCACTGAGCGGTAAACTGGACATCTTCAGCAGGCATCGTGGTCGGAGGCGTTGGCGACCAACCCGTAAAGCTATATCCCTGCCATGTCGGAGTGCCTAGACGCAACAGCATCGTCGCTCCGAAAGGAACATTATCCGTTTTATTTGTTGCCCCAGAACCGTTATAATCAACCGTCATTTGGTATACATCACGCTTATAATATACCTTCAACGCCGTTTTGCCGTTGCTCGTGATTAGATCCGTCAGTACCGAAATGCTGTCGTCCCGCACGAAGCCATCATAGGATCTCGGCTTGACATCCGCCAAATTCGCCTCGGTACCCGTAACTCCACGATACGATTCCGTATCTGCAACCGTATAGGTGTCACTTCCGATATTTTGCAGCAAGTACACGACCTGATAAGGCGTACCCTCTCTCCCCGTCCACTTCGCTGTATACGTAGTATCCTCAATCGGCATTGTACTTGGAGCTTCTGGCGACCAACCGGCAAACGTATATCCCTGCCTTGTCGGCACAGGTATACGAGCAGCAATGTTCTTGCCAACGGCTTCCGTTAGCGAGATTTGGGGCGCACCGGCATAACCCCCAACGAAGGTCATCTTTCGATTCTCCGGATAGTAATTAACTCTTACGACTGTCGAGCCGTCTCCCTTGATTAATACGCCGCTTACCGTTCCGGTCGCATAGCCCTGCTCCTTAAACCTGTCGGAGCTGATTCGAATCTCTGTGTCCGTTGTTCCAGTCCTATTTTCAGTATCCACAGGCGGAGCCTGTATTCTGCTGTTCGGGTCTAGCACATAATACTCAACCGTATACGGCGTATTCTTGTTCGCAATCCAGTGCGCGTACAGTTTCCGATCCTCCGCACCCATTCGGTTCGGAATCGTGATCTTCGTGCCGCCGGAAGCGGCCGTATACCAGCCGTCAAAGGTGTATCCTGGATATACCGGGGTGACCACACTGATTGGCGCGTTATAAGGAGCCGCCACAACCTGGGTCACTCCGCTGTTCTGTGGATCCAGCTGAAGGATGTAGTCACCCACTCTGGCAAGCCAGCTTAACTGAATCGTACGCTTGAGTGGCTCGGACATGAACGACGCCGGTGCCCCCTTCCAGGTGATAACCAGATTGCCATCACTCACCTGAATGTTCTTGTCCACCACTTCAATCATCCCGTTTGCTGCGTCATACTTGAAGTTTGGATTGTCCACCTGAATATCGAAATTCGAGCGATCATACGCCTGTTCATCCGTATCGCCTGTCTTCAAATCAAAGGTATTCATCGTGACCCACAACTCCGGTACAGCGATGGATGACGCAGAACCCGCCATGTTCACTTTGAGCGACTTATCCTGTGGATAGGCGAAGTCGTAGACGTTCTGTTCTTCTCCAATCGTATACAGTGGCCACTCTTCATCGACCAGCTCCACGCCGCCGGAAAGCGCTCCATCTCCTAATTGAGCGCCGAGTTCGACCTCCAAATAGATCCCAATCTCGACGAACAGGGCACCTAAAGACTTCGTGGTCTTCACCCCGCTAATATTTTTCAATTGATAATAGAAGTAGCCCCAAAGATTCACATACACACCGGGTTCTACAGCAAGCCCGATACTATTCAACTTGACGCTTCCAATCCCCGCTTTGACCTCCATATGAATACCAGCTCGTAAACCGATCGTCCCCATCACATAGAAGGTAAATTGGTAATCTCCGTCTCCCGGCAAGCTGACCGTATTGCTCGAACCACTGAAACTCAATACGCGCAAGCTAACCGAGTAGCGCTTCGCCATCTTATAGTAGAAATCTGCCCCCACCGTCAGGTTCACCTGGGCGCTGACCACAAACTCCGCTTCAAATTTGACTTCCACAATACCTAAAGCCACGCGTACGCTCTTTTCAAAAAGCTCTTTCTTGATTAACGGAACCCACTCCGTGTCTTGCTCCAACATCTCTTGATACTTTTCCTTCAACGATTCCGCATCTACGGCAGTATCCTGCACACCCGCCATTACCGCTTTAATCTGTGTCGCAATGTTCTGAACCTTTCCCAACCTGCCTGCGTTCTTCTCGCCCACCCAGTCATTCAGTGCATCATTTAACTTATCGTGTTCGACGAGAGCTATCTCTGCCGTGATGTTCATCCCGGTATAGCTATAAGCATCCAGATTCGCCGTAATTACATAATCATCAATGCTGTACCAGTAAGGAATTCCCCACTTTTTCAGCCAGTGCCCTTTCATATCCCCATTGATACCGAGGTCTAGGCTCATCTCCTGCACGAATGTACCCGTCATATGGATGACAAGATCGCTGTCTTCATTGATATTGACAACAATATCGGCACCCACTTGTAATGTAGCGCTTACGCCTGAGGTTCGGCCGTCAATATTCTTCAGCCTCGTGCCGAGTGAAGCAACAACGGTCAGCTTCTCCACACTTACCCGGCTCCCTTTACCGGACGCTAGGGAGGACTGAGCCTTGATCTCCTGAATTTCCTTTGTCTCCATGGCGATGTCAGACAGATAATCCGCGGCTTCATTGACGAATCCGCTGTCTCTCGCTTGCTGCTCAATTTGCTCTTCGAGCTGTGCAATCTGTTCTTTCGAAAACAGATCTTCGCCATCAATTGCTTGCTTCTGATAGATGTTGAAGACATTTTCAATATCTTCAATGGTGGCATCGGTATACGTAATGACGTCCATCTCTGCCTCAGGCGTAATCGACGTAATACGTCCATAACCGGTTACCTTAGAACCTTCTTCGGCGAATTCACCTTCATAGAACCCGATAAAGTCTCCCACATCGACCGTGGTCAGTTGATCCAAACCAAAGGGCTCGTACAGGCCGTCGCTGTAGTTCATCGCGGTATGATCGACCGTGATGGAATGGTTACTGGGATCTCCATCCGTATCTGCCTCTACGCTCACCGGTAGCACATCTGGCTTGAGCAACACTTGTTTGGCATCTGCGTGATCATAAGTGTAGACACTTGCATCTACTGACGTGATCTGGACATAGGCCACATCACCATCGTCTTCACCAGTCGTTTCGACTGTGCGCAGTTTGGGACTAATTCCCTCATAGATGGCTACGGTATCACCAACTTGAATCACCGTGCCAGTGCTTCCGGTGTACTTGAACGTTCCACTACTCGCATTCACTTCGGCGAGTGCATTTTCGCCGCCTACCGTCGTAGTAACGACTGAAATCGCGGGCGAATCGACATCTGCTCCATTTATCACCATATCCGAGACATCCGTGAACGGAATGTAGATCATGTTCGGATTGAGTGGAACATTCATGACTTCTTGTTTAGCAACGCTAAATACATAAATACTTGTCGTCGCGTCTTGGCCTTGGAAGGACAAACTGTCATCCGTCAACGTAAGTTGATATGTGTTACCTTCAACGAACTTGCCATTTTCGGCTGCTGACGATACCGTGAAAACTCCGTTCCCGCCAGAGACGGTAACCCCTTCGAATTCGGGATTCGCCGTATCCACGAAGGTCATCCCCTCTTTGACCTGGGATTCCGTTAGACTGCCCGATGAATCCTGCACCTTAATGGTGAAGTTCGGCGCGACATCCAGTACCGAATAGCTTGGTACGCTCTGTACGGCACGATCTATGCTATCGGTATACTTCGCATACAACTTCGTATCCGCAGTCAAGGTAGTGCCACTTGCGAAGATAAGTGAAAGATCACTATCCACAAACCACCCTTGGAAAATGTAACCTTCCTTTGTTGGGGCAGGCAGAGCACTTAGCACTTGCCCTTTCCGCACCTTCTGTGCAGTGACTGGCGTACCTCCGTTGCTCTCGAAGGTGAGTGTATATGTAGCCTCACCGGTGTTACCGCCTCCGCTGCCTCCAGACGTTCCGCCGCCACTATTACCACCTGCTGATGGCGTTGGTGTTGGTGTTGGTATCGGTGTCGGAGCAGGCGTAACCGGCGTTTGATTCTGATTATTCCACGCCTCTACAACCGCGTTGTTGCGCATGAAGAGAACCGCTGCTTCCGCGCGAGTCGCTTGCGCACGCGGATTGAAGTTCCCCTTTTCGTCCCCTGTGAACACACCGGCTTGCCACAGCTTGATGACCGCATCAGCCGCCCAAGGCGATACATCCCCGAGATCGCCCGGTTCTGTCGTGACCGGATTCTCGGTCTGATAAGGGATCTGTTCGCTTTCGAAATACCGCAACGTCATCGTCGCCATTTGCTCCCGAGATACGGTAGCATCCGGCGAATATTTCCAATCTCCTGTGCCATCGGTAATTCCCTTCTTAACCGCCCATTCGACATATGGCGCATACCAGCTGCCCGCCTGTACATCGGCAAAGCTCGAAGTAGAGTACGCCCCCGCATCGACTCCGGCCATCCGTCCAAGTGCCGTTACATACATGGCACGTGTCATTGTCCCCTTAGGAGAGAAGCTACTCGCGTTCGTTCCGCTGAATATGCCCTTCTCCTGCACATGGACGACTGCATCATAGAACCAGTCGGTGGGACTCACATCCTGGAATCCAGTGGATGTGGTTACTTTTGTCATCTGCATCGGCAGTTCAGCCGCTACTGCCGATTGCGCTGGTAATAGGGGCACGGCAGAAACTATTAAGCTGATCACCAGCATCCACATTAGGATCTGCCGGCTCACCTTCCATCCCTGTCTTACTTTCTTCACTTTCATTCATCCCTTCTATGTATAGATCAAACTAAGACCATCCAAAATTGGTTTCTAATCAAGCTAATCAACAAAGCCAGACTAATAGCGGATACCACTGACCCAGATCGGGATCATTGGTCTCCTGCAAGTCAGTTCGCTCGACACGCGGAGATCAAGCGAAAAAAATTTACAGATTGAATTCGTTCACCGACCTTCCTGATCAGTCGCAGTCGAATTGTGACACCGACACAGCAAATTATGTCGTTTTTTCTTCCGTATTTTATCATGCGAGATAGGGGCGCTTGTGAATTATAAAGAAAACTTTAAGTAAGCAACTACTCGCAAGTGAGAACATCAATGACATCAAAAAATAGCGGCGTAGGGAAGGTAACTCCCACACCACTCTTTCATGAATTCTTTAGCTCGTCTGCAGTCCATTCCAGATGATTCTCTTCTCAACGATTCATCTACCAGAAGCGACTATAACGAACTGCTCTTCCCCCAACGCAGTCTTGGAGGAAGTGAAAAAACACTAATATGCCTCTTGGGTTTCAATGAGATAAAAGGCTCCTGCTGATTCTTCGCCACATTGTGGGCGATATGCCTGAAGCGCAGCCCGCTTTCAAACTCGGGATTAAGCGCAATCGGAATGCCCTTATGTACGGAACGTATAATTTCTACATCGGCATGGATCACGCCAATCACACCGATATTGAGAATATCGATCATATCCTGCATCTTTACCGTTGCGGAACGAGCTTCCTGTCCGTCGGCCATATTAATGATGAGCTGTGGCGGAGCCGGAATCATATCTTCTAATAATCCGATTACGCGATCCGCGTCCTGAAGCGATGTACGATGAGGTGTAGTAACGACAATAGCCTCATCTGCTGCCAAAGCCGCATTCCAGAATCCATTTTCAATGCCTGCCGGCGAATCGATCAGCACATAATCATAGCCCTGGGCTATTTGCTGTACAACCTCGCCAAAAACTTGCGGATCATCGTGATGCACCGTGTCGTTACTACAGGAGATAAAGGACAAGGTACTGATTCGCTTATCTTTGACGATCACTTGATGTAAAGCACATTGACCCGTCAGAAAATCAGAAATATGATACCTTACCCTATTACTCAAACCAAGCGGAATATCCAGATTTCTCAATCCAAAATCAGCGTCGATCAGGCAAACGCTGCTCCCCGATAAGGCAAGGGCAGTCCCGAGATTAGCCGTGACCGTTGTCTTGCCAACTCCACCTTTCCCTGATGTGATACATATAACTCGTGCCATCGGAGCCACTTCCTTCTCTTCAAGTACTAATGCGGGACAGCAAGACAACCATTTCTTCACGTTGAATGTAACGTCCTCGTAGCTAATAATCAGTTGCAATTTGATGAAATATGTCGTTATATCGACCACAGTGATTTTATCATGATGGATTATCCTACTTGAGAAATCTAAAGAAAACTTTAAATCCGTGCGTATTGGAACGTTTAATTTTTCGGAGAGATGGCACATCATTTTGACGAGGATGGAAAAGCGCAGACTGGTGTTGAGGGATTCAATATCTTGAGTCGATTACGAAGCTAGTGGAAAGAACAAAAAATGGGCCAATAGCGTCAGATACTGCTCCAACGCCATTTTCCCATTTATAATAGACTACCCTTACTGCTATATTCATGCTTGTGACGTACTGTTAGAAA
Source organism: Paenibacillus sp. BGI2013 (assembly GCF_002843485.1). Taxonomy (NCBI): domain Bacteria; kingdom Bacillati; phylum Bacillota; class Bacilli; order Caryophanales; family Paenibacillaceae; genus Paenibacillus; species Paenibacillus sp. BGI2013. The sequence continues at coordinate 179,671 of NZ_PJFA01000002.1, read as the reverse complement.
CCAGCATATATCCGCTCCCCCGAACCGTAATGATTCGCTCGGGGTCGGCAGGGTCAGACTCAATTTTTTTGCGTAAATTACTGATATGTACAGCGACCGTTCTCGTATCCTCCAGACTTTCCATTCCCCAGATGATTTGAAACAACGTATCGACACTGACGACACGATTCACGTTTTGTGCCATATAGGACAGCAGACTGAATTCTTTTTTCGATAAAGAGATAGATGTACTCCCCATGTTGACGGACTGCGTGTAGAAATCCAGTGTCAAACCCGGTAACTCCAGCAGTTGTTCCCTTCTACCCGTCGACACTCTGCGAAGGTGAGCCTTGATCTTGGCCATGAGCACTCCCGGACTGAACGGCTTGGTCACATAATCGTCCCCACCATAGGATAATGCGCTAATTTTTATTTCATCTTCCTCTTGACTGCTTAGAAACACAATCGGCGCACTGGTGAGATTACGCGCATTCCTGCACCAGTCAATACCGTTTTCATTAGCCAGCAATATATCCAGTATAATTAAATCCGGCTCAAACGATGCAAGCAGCTCCATCGCTTCTGACCCGCTATGACTGCAGGTGGAGACAAATCCCTCCCTATCACAATACACCTGCACAATCTCGCATATATGAGGATCATCATCAACGATCATGATTTTGTGCGTGTCCATCTCATCACCCCTTTCCTTCAATCACCGTACAAGGAAACGTTACATAGAATGTCGCCCCCATCTTGCCGTCGCTCTCCGCTCGAACCATGCCTCCGTGCGCTTGTACGATTTCCCTGCAAATTGCAAGCCCCAGTCCACTGCCCTCTATGCCCATTCCCGGCCGATCATATCTGTAATTACGTTCGAAGATTTGCTCAAGCTGATCCGGAGGAATCCCCATGCCAGAATCCCGTATGCTAATGACTGCATGGGGAGCATGATTCATCACTTCCACAACTAGTGCAATACGCACCAGCCCCCCGCTGGAGGTGAACTTCATGGCGTTTGACACTAGATTAAATAAAGCCTGCTCTATTCTTTTCGCATCCATCTCGACAACTGGCAAAATAGTTCGTCTATCCTCGGTATCTCCGATATCCAGTATGAAGTCTAATCCTGCGTCTCGCACTACCAACTCATATTGTTCAAAAAAACCATGCAAGAAAGGAATCATCTGAATCGGCTCCATTCGGTACGAGACCTGTCCGGTCTCCAAATGCGACAAGAAGGACAACTCCTCGATCATACGGTTAATCCTTATCGTGTTCTCCCGGATGTACTTCAGATATTGCTCATTGCGTTCCGGCTTGACCCTGTCCTGTATAGCTTCTACATATCCAAGCATGCTGGACAACGGCATACGCAGATCATGCGTAATATAAGCAAGAAGCTTCTTCCTCCCTTGCTCGGAGTGAAGCAGTCGGTCATACGAGGTTTGGAGATCATCATGCACTGTAGATAAGGCCCGTGTTCGCTCCTGAACGGTCTGTTCCAGATTCATATTCATTTCAATCAGCTTGTCATTAACGTCCTGTAATTCACGTGTAATTCTCTCTTCGTTCGATGCCGTCCTCGTAGATCGCGAAGACAGCAGAATCAGCTGCGCGATCGTAAATATCAATAAGCCAAGCGGAGATGTATTTCCAACTAGCGACCATCCGTTAAAATACAAAAAATCGTTGACAACCGTGACCAAAGTAACCACCGACACCAGCAGGAAGATCAGCGCTCCCTCCATACGTCGCACAGCCGCCTGAACCAGCCCGATCATCAGATAAATCATATGTAGAACTACCATCACACCGATTACCAGCAAAAATTTTGTATATATAATTGCAGGGGTTACCACTACAAGGATACAGAATGCACCAGTTACGATCCGGGTGCCAAGACGAAACCATCGCGACACATAATTCGGAAAAATACAATCAAAATACATGGTGATGATATAACCGCTGAGGCAAAGAATCAGATATTCGATCTTGAACTGCAATTCCCAAGGAAAATGAGGCAACCATTGTGTAAAGATAAGCTCGCCGTTGAACAAGGATCGAATACCAAGCAGTACAGTAAACAGGCCAAAATATAACGGAGCTTTATCCTTACGTCGCAGCATGAACAACAGCAGATTATACAAACCGATCACTAGCAAACTTGCCGTGATGAACATATCCCTGGCAAGATTCAGATTGGTCTTGATCGTTAGTACGTCACTGCCACCCAGCTCGATATCCTTGGTAATGCCGCCCCGATGATGTTGGAAGTTGGATACTTGCATGACCAGCTCTAACGTGTCGCTTTCAGGCTGAAAATACACCAGCTTTGTTTCCAGTTGCGGGGTCATGCTGTGCTTGTCCTGACCAACCTCACCAACTTCTGCCAGCAGCTCGCCATTGACCCATAATTTGTACGCATTAAAAATGCTAGGCAGCCGTAGAGCAAGCATCTCATCTCGATCCTGCTCGCTTAGATGAACGACCAGTCCAAAGGTTGCATAGCCTGTACCGGTCAGCCGCTGACCTTCTAACGGGTAGCCCAGCCAGGAGCTTGGAATGTTAATCCAGTGGTCCTGATTTCCTTCCCTTGCCGAACGAACCCGCATATCCTCAGGCGACAGCAGTTCTTGCCAATAGAACGCCCACTTCCCTGTTAACTTTTGCGGATTCGTACTAAGTTGAGCCTGCGTTAAATCCAGAATACCTTCTTCACTTTGGAGCCTAGGAGAGTCCGGCGAAGAGAGGACGACATAGCCTGTAACCAAACCAATAACAGCAGCAATGATATACAACCAAACCTTACGAGAACCGACTCGGAGAATCTCCCTCATGATGAACCCAACCCCATTCTACAAGAGCGCAATAAGTAAGTTGATCATCCAAATAATATCATCATTACAAGAGAATGTACCCTGCAAATTTCTAGCAGGTGTCGATAGCTAACATCGCGATGAGACCCTTTTGACGACGCGCGCTTAGCTGGGTACGCCGCCACAAAAAAAGTACGCACTTTGAAGTGCGCACTGATATGAAGGAGCATATTCGCAATGGATAATTCCAGCTCAATCTGTATGTGCCAGATTCACAGATGACTCATGCATTATAGTGAATTATTAATGATTTCTGTGAAGGGCTTCATGTTGTACGTATCATCCTGAATGCGCCATTCTCCCTGATCTTGCAAAAAGGTGATATCGCCTGATAGCGGAATGGACTTGAACTCCTTGCCGTTCTCGTCTGTAAATTTCAGATCAAGCGTGTATTCCACCAGAATCCAGTCGCTCTTGTTATCTTTGATCTTGGTTTGTATATTTTCAGGATGCAGTTTCGCTTGTTCGATGTGTGCAACCTGAAGAGGTAAGACAATATATCGATTAGCCATGTAAGCCTCATAATTCCTGGAGGTCAGGAACGGCTTCATCGTCTCTCCTTTGGCCAATAACCCTTCCATCTCTAACGTATCCTCATAGTCCTTGCCATCCACAGTGAGTTCTGTTGTCTTATACTCCAGCGACATTTCGAGCGCTTGTTGCTGCTCCTCCGCAGTCGCCTTCTGGTCCCCCGTATCACTTGGCTGTTCCGTTGCTGGTGGAGTGACGGGTTCAGTGCTTTCCGCTGGTTCAGATGATGTACATCCCATTAACATGGCGGCGGAAAGAAATAATATACCCATCACATATGCCAACTTGCGCATGCTTAACCCCTCCCTTTCTCGTCAGTATTACTCTCAATTATCCCTTCAATAGGATATAATGTCCAGTTATTGGGCGTATCTGAACAGACACCCAGTGAATTACATCCATTGGGTGTCATCTTCATCATAGATTGTGTTATAGTCATCGGGAAGTGATTTGGAGGAGATAATGATGATGATCAAAATTACAACTGGACCAACTCTCGAAGGACAGCGCCTGCGGGTCCAATAACTGCGTGTTTCCTTCAACAATGAAGGTGTGAAAGCTATGTCAACTTATCAAGTCGTTCCTATGATCTATGATTCCAAGGAACAGATTGATGCTATTATTTTACTCGAACAACAATGTAAACAGCTTGATTCCATTCATTTGAAAGCAGACCTTGACCATATTAGCAAAAAAGACGGAGACCATGCACTCCTCTGTTATCGCCACCGTGATTTGGTAGGACTCCTCAGTTGGTATCCATCCGACGGCGTAACGGGAAATATTAATGCCATCGTACACCCAGATTTTCGTCGCCAAGGTGTATTCAGCAGCCTACTGAACAAGGCCATCCTGGATATGAAACCACAAGGAATCAACCAACTCAGTTATCGCGTTCCTCAGGGATTATCTCCGGGTGTTCATACTGCCCAATCCCTCGGAGCCATTTATGATCGTGCGGAGTACTCGATGCAACTTGTGAATGAGGTCCTTTCGGTTGTGGAGTCACCTGAACTAACGTTGTCCTTGGCAGAAGCCGAGGTTATGGAATTTATGGTCACTTGCTCCTCCCAAGCCTTTGGAGATTCGGAGGACTGGACACGCGAGTACTTTATGCAAACAAATGAACCCAGCCGAGTCACCTATATTGTATGGCAGAATCAACTGCCTGTTGGGCTGGTACGGGTCAACTCCATTAATGCAACAACCGCATTTATTCATAACTTCTGTATCTTGCCTGCTTATCAGGGACAGAAACTGGGGCGCACTGCGCTTAGCATCCTGGTTGATCTCCTAAGGAAACAAAGTTACACAGATATCCGCTTATCCGTTGTTACCGAGAACAAACGTGCTTTGAATCTGTACCGCAGTGTTGGTTTTGAAGTAAATTCTGAGTATCACTATTTCAACGGTAGTTTATAAAAGGCAGTGGAGAGAGATATCGTTTTCCGCAAAGGGAGACGGTCTCTCTTTTTATATATTGGAGAATTGAAAAATCAATTTATAACCATCGAACGTTTGCCCGTACATCTCCCGATAGTTACCTTTGGTATAATTATTCACTGTTTTCCGCCAGAAAGATTGGCCAATCTTATTGTTCTCCGATGGATTGGTGAACAACTCCCAGTTTCCTATAAACATGCCAAAGATCGTCGATGCCGCGTGTTCAGCAACGCCTACACCTCGAAACGGCTGCATCAGAAAGAAGTCATTTACAAAGAAATTCGTGCCTTGTGAACAATATGGCGGAGTAGCTATGAACGCAAACCCTGCCGGTATGCCATCCACAATCATGAGGAACGGATAAAGACACTCCGGTTTTTCCCACCATATGTTCTGGACGTTATACTGATCCTGCAAAGTTATATAATCAGGACTTGGCTCAAAAATGCCATGTTCGTTCGGGGTATGCTCTCCACCCAGACCATAATGTCCGGATAGATCATGAAGGTATAGCGGGTACATATTTTTAATCACATACGCCTCGTCTTTATTCGTTAATTTCACTTCTATATTCATATTCACCAACCTTACCAGATGATTTAAGGAGTTAATTCATGAACTCTCACAGCATAACCTTCTACCGTCAAATGAATTGTACGCGTAATTAACAACCTCGAATATGTAAAAAAGCTTTAATAACTATTCTTTATTCTTACAGGAAAAAGCCACATTCGATTGCTCGAACATAGCTTCTATAGTTTCATCCCTTTTTGCAATACACAATTTTCTTGATGCTATCGATGGATAAGCAGTATTGGTCCGCAAGCTGATCGATGGTTGTCCCCGCAGCAAAAAGCTGGCGGATCTCGTCGTTCCGCTCCTGGACAACCCTTCTGCCACCCGAATTCTCGCCCCACTTCTTGTGGGCATCCTTGGGCCTCGGAATATAGATCAAGCCACCAGAGATATGACGCTGTATTTCTTTGAGTAATTCTTCCGGGAAGATTGTATCCGCATTAATATATTTCACGTTGCTCCACTCCTTAAAAGTTAAAATCTTTAAGGCAGCAGAGTCGTACAATGAACACATTGGATATGCACTACAATGATATGGCGGAAATGGATTTCACGCTCTATACAAACAACCGCCGTTGTTCATCACATGGACTCTGCATAGAGCGGATCGTGAAACTTGTTATGAAACGAATCATGGTAGCCCCCCATTCAGTTAATCTTATTCGTGCTGAAGAACTTTTAACTGTCTATTCCATAATAAGGTTTACTTTCCTTAATGGCAAAATCTACACGTCGAATCTGTAATATACCCCTGTTAATTCTTCTGATACGCTCCATAGCTTGTTTGAAATGTTAGCGTCATATAATTTTTCGATGATCTTAGCGCTCTTGGGATAGCCCTTAGTGCCGCCCATACCGCTGGGAGCAATATACTCCCCTCCCGTGATCGTCGGATCTGCTGCAGCATATAAGGTAGGTAATGCCCCCATATGTGCCGGTTGACTAATGATTTTCAAAAGACTGCGCATGAATATATTGGTCTGTTTCCCCGAACCGAAGGAAAATAGGTTGGTATGCGAAATTCCTGGATGAGCGGCGATACTCATGGAATCAATATGGGCGGAATTAAATTTATTCTGCAGCTCTTTCGCAAACATCAGATTGGCTAGCTTGCTTTGACTGTAGAACTTCATGGGATTATATCCTTTGGAGCCATCTAAATTATTAAAATCAATCGCACCATTATGAGCTGCCATACTACTTACAGTGACTACTCTCGATTTCGGAGTAGAGATCAATTGAGGCAATAGTAGACCCGTAAGCGCAAAATGGCCTAGATGATTACTACCAAACTGTAATTCAAAGCCATCTTTCGTCAACTGGAATGGAGGGTTCATAATTCCTGCATTATTAACGAGAATGGACAAAGAATCGTATTGCTCAAGAAAAGCGGCTGCGAACTTACGGATACTAGCTAAATCGCTAAGGTCAAGCTGCATAACGATTACCTCTCCAGCTACATGCACAGACGACTTTATTTTATTAGCTGCCTTTTCACCTTTTTCCAGATTACGAACTGCAAGGATAACTTTTGCGCCTTTTTCAGCTAACGCTAATGCCGTTTCATACCCTAACCCGCCGTTCGAACCTGTCACAATCACTACTTTATCGGATACAGTCGGGATGATGTCTTTAGTCCAAACTTCGCTCATTTGTCTACACACCTTTCTTATCTCTTCCTTGATACCCTAATATCCAGCGTTTGAAAGCTCTTATCCCCCACCATACTGGCTTAAACTCCGTTCCAGCATCCCTCTAACCTGCTGCTGCAGTTCGAGCGGAGACACCACCTTCACTTCCGGCCCATAGGAGAGTAACTTTCGTGCTGTAAAAGAAAACTCTTCAGGCGGAATCAGTCCGCGCCACTCATGGCCTTCAACTGACTTGAACAACACATCTGACGCAGCAATCCTTGCTCCAAATTCCGTGAATTGCAGCACCACTTCTACGCTTGCTCTATCTTCTTTGGCAGCTAGCCATGCCTTTAGACTTGGAACAGATTTATCCACTGATTCCATAACAACCAACTGCTGCATGCGATCCACCCGATACAACAATACACGATCCTTCTTCCGGGCTGGCATGTACCAATGTCCCTGCTCATAGTAGATGCCATAGGGAAAGACCTGTACTTTTTTAGGACCACTGCGGGCATGATACATAAATTCGATTTCTCTCTTTTCTACCGCTGCACCCAATATCTCGGTTGTTAAAGGCTCGGAATGCCCACCAGGATGCTGGACAAAGGTGATATGCTCTCTCATTCGCATAATCAGATCCTGTACATCTTCGGGCAAAGTAGAGAAATACTGCTCAGCCAGATGTTCACGCATGGATCCATATGGAAAATCAGGGACTTTCTGTAGATATTCCAGCATCATAAACAGCCCTAATGCCTCCTGTTGCGTTAATTGAAGAGGTGGCAAAATCCGATTGGGCAACACCCGGTATCCGCCGTTCACGCCAACTTCTGTGTACAAGGGAAAACCCAGCGCCTGCAATGCATCCAGATCGCGCTGGATCGTACGAACCGAAACGTCGAACCGTTCTGCCAGTTCCCGTGCAGTGAACTTCTGTCTGGAATCCATGAGACGCATGATCGCCAGTTTCCGATGATTCATGTATTCAACATCCTAACTACGTCAACTTTTGTCATAGTTAAAGTGTATCATACATTGTAGAAGGGAGCGATGAACATGTCTGATAACAAAACAATTTTGTACATTGCTATGAGTTTGGATGGATATATCGCAAGACTGGATGGTTCGGTCGATTGGTTATTTGATGTGGAGGGTGATGGTGGAGACAACGGGTATGCTGCCTTTTATGAAACGATCGGTAGCGTTGTTATGGGACGTTATACGTATGAAGAGGTGCTCACACTTTCCGATGATTTCCCCTATGCAGATCGGCCAACATATGTGCTTTCTCGCTCGGAACAGCCGCCCGCTTCGAATGTACAGTTTACAACCGAGGAGGTAGGTACGCTCATTCCCCGATTAAAGCAGACTTCTGATGGAGACGTGTGGATTGTGGGTGGCGGCATATTGGTTCAAGCTGTGTTAGCAAAAAAATTACTGGACGAGATTGAAGTCGCCATCATTCCCAAAATTCTTGGCGAAGGCATCCCCTTATTCCCGACAGGCACTGTGCCAAGTCAATTTAAAATGCTCCGAACCCAGACGCTCGGACAGATTATTTCGATTCGTTACGAGGTACAAAACAGCGACACAACGGATAAACCCTCGAATGTCTAGATGAGTAGAAAAGGGAAAGACCATTCTTGTGATAAATGGACCTCATAAAGTTAGACACCATCTAACCATTGGGGTACATTTCATGAAAGAGTGGTCTTTCCATCACCATGTATCAAGTTATCCTATCAATCCTCGTACATATTCCGCTAACACCTCTGCCGTCCTACGATGAGATAAATCGCCAGGATGGGTACGCGCCCCTACCGTCTCTTCGGTTGTATCAGGAAGCTGGATGATTGAGACCTTACGATCTCCTGTCCCCTTTGTATACGCATCAACCGCGCGGTAGATGGCAGGCATCATGGGAAAACCAAGCATGCCATAAGCCCATACGAGTTGTGCATCTGGATTGTTTTTCCGAAGTTTGAACAGGAACTGTTCCACCGCTTTCTCAAAAGCAGCCAGATCCTCTTCATGATAAGTACCATCTTCATTCAAACGCTGCTTGTACACCTTGCCCGTGTCGGGGTCTTTCCATTCCGGTGACTGAAATGCACCCCCATCATTGCTACCCAGATTCATGACTACCACATCCGGCTGCCAGGAACTAAAATCATGCTGATCTCCTGCGCCTAGCGCATCGTTACGTTCACCAGTAAGCAAGCCACAGACCTGTTCGTAATACTCGGGGATGTTCCCTTTTGGATTGTTATCCCAACTTGTCAGCACACCCCAGCCACTTTGCGAGATGACCCGATATTCTGCATTCAATGCCTCTGCTGTCATAAACGTATAATTATGTATGGCGCTGAACCACATCGGAATCCAATCTTCCTCCGCTTTCGCTCCAATCGCACCTTCGCCAGATGTAATACTGTCACCAATGAACTCGATCTTGTACGGTTTTTCCTGCACAGGCAGGAACGCTCCATCGGATTTCAACGCATGAATCTGCAAGGCACAACCCGGGTCACCACTCATCGCTTGAACATCTTTGACGATCCGTACATTCTTCACCACATCTGCGTTCATACCTCGTAATACACAGACCCAGTACCTTCCCGCCGTTAACATCTGTCTGCTCACCGGAACACCGTTGATCAGAATGCTGATCCATGACTCATACATGTCATACTGCGACTCTACCTCAACCCATAGTTCGGAGCCCCGTACATTGAGTTCGACTGCACTCCCCGTCCAAAATAACGTCAGCGGCGATCGCTCTCCAGTTGATCTGCCATGCACTTTAAGATTTCCGATCTCAGGCAGAGCATATACCTTTAAATTCTCATTAGATATCACGGTGCAAACCTCCTACGTTTGGCTCAGATTATAAGCAGGCTCTCTACATGCTTCAGATGTGCGCTTAACGGATATTATGCAACTTTTGAAGCGCTTCCTCTTTGTTTTTCAAAAAGAAAACATGCTTGCCATTGTTACACTCATAGATGAAATCTCTCAGGCTCTTGCTGTTATGTCCTTCGAAATCTCCCACAATAGCAAGCTTAACATGATAGTTCACGTACTTCTGCAAAATCTCACCTGCAAGCTTGGTTTTCAGTTCGAAGAACTCTTCCGTGATGTTCGATTTGTCGATAATGAGTTTATCGGCATCATCGCTATACCTTACCGAAGCCATCAAATCCAGTGCATCTTGAGCATTGTTGATGACGATGCCATCACTTTCAATAATGGCGACCTTGGAATTGCCTTGTTGATCAATAGTTATGTTCATTTCACTTTCTCCTCTTCTGGACATCGTTTCTTTATAATATCTCGCAGTTCTATATTAAAAAGCAATATTTGTAGAGTGCGTTTAATCATTAGTGTGATTCCCTAAATTTGAGTTGTCCTTTCTTAGTAGTTATAGACTGTAATTCATATGATATAATGGGGTTATTTCCTAACTAAACTAAATCTCGTGACTTGCGAAGAAAAGAGGAGTCCATGGACACAAAGTGGCTAGAATGGGCAAAACAGATTCAAGCTATCTCACAAACAGGTTTAACCTATGCCAAGGATGTTTATGATATCGAGCGATACGAGGAATTGAGGCGCATTAGTATTGATATCTTAAGCAACTATACTTCTGTTAACAAAGAGAAAATATCACTTACATTTGCAAGTGATTCAGGTTACGCAACGCCTAAAGTCGATATTCGCGGTGTTGTTTTCAGGGAAAACAAAGTGCTTTTGGTTCGAGAGAAATTAGATGGGGCATGGGCATTACCAGGGGGATGGAGTGACATCGGCCTATCACCATCAGAAGTAGCTGTGAAAGAAATTAAAGAAGAATCCGGTTTTGATGTTGTACCGATGCGGTTGTTAGCAGTATTGGACAAAAAATTCCATGGACACCCACCTGAGCCTTATCACGTATATAAGATGTTTATCCGCTGTGACATTGTGGGTGGGCATGCGGAAACAGGTGTAGAAACCAGCGCAGTTGATTTTTTTGCTATCGACGCTTTACCTGAATTATCATTGGAAAGAAATACGTTGGAACAAATTAAAATCATGTTTGAATTTCTTGAACAACCAGATAAAGAAGTCATTCTGGATTAAAATAGTAACCCCTTCAGCTTCCCGTCTTTGGTGAAGGTGACCTCGACACCGCCGATGGTCACCTTCCCGGGTTTTCATATCCTCCAACAGACAGAGGCATATGATGCCTCAATTATTCATCTTTTCAAGCGTCTCCATATAGAACACATGCAGGAACTTTTTGATATTAACCTTGCCTTTGTCACCTGCCTGATCTTCTTCCATGGATCTCATCTTCATTCGAACATCCTGGAAGTCAAAGTAGAGTGGCGCATAATGCTCAAACTTGTGGTTGCTATAATCGGTGAGTCCAATCGAGGCCATGTTTGTTAACGCGGCAATTACCGTTCTGCGAATGCGTTGTTCCATCGCCTTGCTCTCTTTCTCCACGTCTTTGGGCGTAGACTTATAAGTCTGGGCAACCGCTTCATAGGACTCCTTCAGCGGCGGCCACTCCGCGACCTGCTTCTGATCAATCGCATACTCCATGAGCGCAATGATGTCCTTGCTACCACTTTCTCCGATGATCCCCAGATCCATCAGAATGCTTCTTGCCGCATCTCGCACCGTACGACCTTGGGCAGGGGCCGGCGCTTCCACCAGATTCAATCGAGCCATCGACTGCTTGATCTCCAGCACGTAACGTTCGTACTTCCACTGGTCATTCACTTTGCTGAGCACATGCTCCACTTCCACCCGATTAATCGGTTTATGAATGAAGAATTCAATGCCGTTCTGGTAGGCCGCCCCCACCATCTCCTTGTTCTCCACCTGAGAGATCATAATGAATTTCCCGATATATCCGCTGTGCCGCAGTTTCGCTACCGTCTCAATTCCATCCTGATCCGGCATCAGCAGATCAATCAACACCACATCAGGACGCAGATCCATGATCATCCGTGCGCCTTCTATACCGCCCTCAGCCATGCCCGCAAGCTCACCGATACCACAGGATTCAATGATATCATGCAGCATGCTCCGACTCACCACATCATCATCCACGATCATGATAGAAAGTGTCATCGACATCGGCCCCCTTGATCAGATTTATTTTGGGAATAGCTATAGCAAATGTAGTCCCTCTCGCTCCCGGAGGCGCCGACTCTACCTTAATTTGTCCCGCCAACGACTGAACGATATCACGTACATGGGACAGACCAATGCCCGTCGCGGCAATGCCAACTTCATTGAACTTTGTTGTATAGCCCGGTTCAAAAATAACATCCCGTTTAGCTTGAGGTACGCCTTTTCCAGAATCCATCACGACGAAATGCACGTTTTCTTCCTGCTCATATATACGAATTCGAATCGTCCCATCATGCTCAATCGCCTCTACCGCATTGGCAATCAGGTTGTTCATTACTGTTAGAAGAGGAATGTAATACGGAGACTCACAATCATACTGTTGTTCGATGTCAATCTCCACCTGCTTATGCAGCATTTCGCTATATTTTCGGTTTGCTTTACTGGCAAAGTTCAGCACTTCAGACAGGCTCATGTTGACTGCTTTTTCATTATCATACAGCTTCAGCAGACCCGCCAGAATGCGTTGTGAATCCTTCTTCACTTCATGAATCTGCTGAGCGATGCCCAGGGTGCGCTGACTGTATTGATTCATGTCCTGCTCCCGGAGATCGCGATATAGATCATAACTATCAGCTGTAATGCCTTCGATCGTATTCATCGCTTTCTTCAGGTAAAAGACCTCGCCATACAGACCCGAGTTCACACTCAGCATCTGCTCCATCCGCTTCTCCTGCTCTGCATGTAATAGCCTCATCTGCCTCACCGCAATGCTGTTATATAGCCCAATCACAAAGTAACTTCGCAGACCACCTACCACAAGCAGATACAACCATTCCTTCATATAAAAGATATTGGTCCCGCTTAACATTCCGCGAAAAAGCAGCTCAACAAGATTAGAGGAGAAATCGATACATGTGATTAACCCGCCGAGCAGAAGAGGCTGCATCTCATGGAATCGATGCTTGAATTTGCTAAGCCCATAGGCAAAGACCACATAATACACACCTGCACCCAGATTGTCCCGCATGCTTTCCAGTATGGACACGCTCTGTACATGATTGATGAGATCTACCGACTGAAACAGCAAATTCGCGATGCCTGTCAGGATTCCTGTCTTCACATAAGACAAGTGTGGCATGATCATCAGCAGAAATAAAAGGATGCTAACCCCCAGCCCGATTCGGAAGTAATCTTCCCGGAACGGATTTATCTTGAATTGCGCCCCTACCGCAGTGGTAAAGGCAATGGCCGTCATCTGCACATTCTCATTTTTGACCCAATTGCGCATCGATCTCTTCACCCACTATAACAACGTTTAGCGCCCAATGCCGGAACCCGCGCTTCTAATGTTAAATATACTAACATATGAAAGAAGCATTAGAAATAATTAAAATTAGGGAATGAACTCGCAATTAAAACAAAAAGGCCGGAAGTTTTCACTTCTGCGGCCTTTTCCTTATATCTCATCCGGAATATCAAATGATACCATCGTGCCCTCACCCGGCTCACTTACAATCGATAATCCCTGACCATACCTTTGCAGCAATCTGCGGTTTGTATTCACAATGCCTATTCCGCCTTTTCCACCTGGCGTAGCATGTAGCAGCTCTGCAACCTTCTCCGGTTCGATGCCTTTGCCATTATCCTTCACCTCAATACGGGTATAACCCTCATGACGAGTGATGGATAGACATAACGTACCGCCTACATTGCGGCTTAATAGTCCGTGTCTGACGGCATTTTCAATCAAAGGCTGAATGGATAGCGGCGGGAGAAGCAACGGAAGGTCCGGCTCTACGTTTAATACCACCGACAATCGATCTTCAAATCGTGTTTTTTCAATAAAAAGATAGGCTTCAACGAGTTCCAGCTCATATGATAATTTCACCAGTTCCCCTGTGTTGAGATAGTTGAAGCTGATCCGTAAATAGGATGAAAAAGCATCGCCAAGCTTCCGCATATGCTCTGTATCAATATCACTTAAAACCATAAGTGAATTCAACGTATTAAACAGGAAGTGAGGCTGAATCTGAGCCTGTAAATACGCGGCCTCCATGCGCAGGCGCTCTTGGATAGACTGATTTAGCATGGTCAATGCACGTATCCGATATTTCAGTTCCACCGCATCTACAGGCTTCGTGACATAATCATTGGCGCCCGATGCAAACCCCGTGTAGATATCTGGTGGCTGACTTCGTGCCGTCAACAGCAGCACAGGAAGCTCAGACATCGAGAATTGTTCCCTCACCTTCTGGGTTAACTCGTATCCGGACATATTGGGCATCATCACATCTGTAATGAGCAGATCCCACTGACGTGTGCCGAGCAATTCCATCGCTTCCTGACCCGAACCCGCTGTAGTTATATCATATGGTTCCGTCGAAAGAATGCTGACCAACACATCCAGATTCACCGGATCATCATCCACAGCCAGAATGGTAGCTCTCCCCTCTTTTAACAACGGAGCCATCTCTGCTGTCGCCAAGGCTTCCGCGTCCCCCATACCTTGGCGGGGTAACAGGAATCCGCTAGGTGCATCTTCCATCATCTCGGCGGCCTGTTCCCATATCAGGGGAAGTTGTGACTGAGCCTGATCGGCGGCTTCATCTGCGAGTGGTAGATCGAAGCTGAATGCCGAGCCCTTTCCGAGTTCCGAGCGAACCGTAAGTGCCCCACCGTGCAGTTCTACGAGCTCTTTGCAGATGTTCAGTCCAAGCCCGATGCCTTGTCCATCACTGATTCCATACGACCCTTGTTCATACGGGAGGAAAATGCGCATCCGTGTATCTTCATCCATGCCAATGCCTGTATCCGTCACATGAATCAGAGCATGTCCTTCACGAATTTCGGCACTTACGGATATCGTTCCTTCCTCTGTATGTTTAAGCGCATTATGCAGTAGATTATACAAAATCTGAACAAGCCTTTCTTCATCAGCCATGACCTGAGGGAACGATTCCGGAATCTCCATATGAAGGCGGACTGGTTTTCGTTCTGCCATGAACTGCAGCATGGCGATAACGCCGGGCACAACCGACTGTATGGAAAGAGGCCCCTGACGTAACTCAATGCGGTGCTCCTTCAGCCGGACTACATCCAGTAGATCACCAAGGAGATGTGACATCCGTCGACCGATCGTAATCAGCAACTCCATATCCTCCAGGCTCCGTTCATCCAACCGGTTTTTCTCTCGGGTGACCACGTTGTGAGCGATGTTAATGATCCCGTGCAGCGGGGTCCGCAGTTCATGTGATGTATTCGCCAAGAATTGATCTTTAATTTTGTCGCCCTTCTGCAGCTCTGTATTCAGCTTCATATTCTCCCTGACATTCCTGAAGTATTTCTTGAACCAATAGGCAGAGAAGCCCGTAATCGCAAAGATGATGTCGATAGGATAATAGACAGTTGTCACATCTTTGGCTGTCTCGGCCACACTCCATATCAGGTTGGATGTAATACCTCCTGCAGTAAGCAGCAGAAAAACAATATCCCGGTCCGCCTGTTTCCTGAAGATCATCGTTCCGACGATGTATAGAAACCAGATCATGGATACAAGAAAGAACAGGTTAATAACGTTGTAATGGATCATGGCATAGGTAATATGAATGGGCACCACCACAATCACGGCCGTATAGATCAAGGTCATGACAACATGCCACTGTAGCCATGCCTTTCGTACATGAACCATCGTTAATCTCTGGAATAACAGAAGGATACAAGCATTTTGCAGCAACAATGAGATCAATCGAATTTTAATGCCCCAGGTATAATTAATAGGAAGCCATAACATCAATATATTGTCATGACCCATCGTAACCGTGATGCCAACAGATAAAGTTAATACGGCTCCAACCAACAAGGAACGTTCCTGTCGATTAAATGCGTAAAGAATACAGGCATACATGCCGTGGAGGAGCAGAACCAGAAAGGTGAGCATCTGAAAACCAATGGAATACCAACGCGAAAAATCAACGGCTGCCTGTGAACCAAAGCGAACAGGTTTGCTAATTCCGCCCATATAAGGGCTGTCGTAATTGGCCACGCGTATCAATAACTCAATGGATGTTGTTCCTTCCTGATCATAGGTCGCTGTATACGAAGTACTTCGGGGTATATATGTACTGCTATCCACGGAGATCTCACCCATGCCCCCGTCCGCGTCTCCATTCATCTCGATCTCGGAGGAACTTCGAATCCCCTTGAACCAAAAGGTAACAGGCGTCTGAAGTGGATCTGTCAAAATACGCAAGCGATATGTTCCGTAACCGTACGAACCCTCTTGTTCCTGACTCTGTCCACTCCCCCAGTCTCCTGGGACCTGAACACTCTTCGCACCGCCATTCCTCTTCGCAATATCTTGTTGGGTCAGCAACTCATCCGGGTAAATTTCCCATTCCCCATTCAAGTACATGACAGGGGAATGATCCAGATCCACATCTCTCAAATCAAGCACCCCGTTAACGGCGCGATGCTCATCTACTGTGTGGAATAGCTCAGACCATACCGAGCGCATGCCAATTAACACTCCAAAAATGATTAGCATGATGAACAAATATCTGTAACGGTCCATACGTTTCGTTTGAAGTAATTTCATTAATTATTTTTTCATGACTTTGGTTAAACCGAGCTTCCAGTCCTGATACCATTCGGTAATGTCCTCACTGATCGGTATCTCCAAATCTTGCTCCATTCTGGTGGTTAAGAGACGATACTGCTCCTCCACACCGAGATCGTTGTGCATTTCATCATATAACTTCATTAGCATAAAATAACTTTCTTCTTCATCCGGAAGCATATGCTGGATACGTTGTGTACTCTCGACCACTTTCTCCGCCAGCCCATGCTGCTGGTAATACAGACTTAGTTGTCTCATATGATACAGCCACAGATAGCGTAATCTTTCTCGCTCAGGTTCAGCCCACATGTATTCATAATTGCCAAGATAGGTACCCTTATATAGATGAAGCGCTTGCTCATAGGCATGAACGGTACTTGCGTCTACGACTTTCCATTGCCTGATTTCCCGTTCCCACTGCTCACTATCCAACTGAGCCTCACCCAATTCGAGTCGATAGCCTGCCTCCAGGTGCCCGCTCTGAATCGTGATCATATCCATATTGCAAGTTTTCAGGGTTTGGCGGACATGATACATTGCAGTGTAGAGTTGGTGTGTCGTCTTCTCTTCTTCCATTCCCGGCCACAGAAGCTCCAGCAGAACACTGCGATGGATGACCTGGTTCCGGTGGTGAAGCAAGTATGCAAACAGCTCCTGCGCCTTGCTTGTACGCCATTTGGCAACCTGAATATCCTTTCCCGGAAGCTTAAACTGAATCTGATTAAAACAGCAAATTAAAGGTACGTTTGTATCCTTTGACCGCTGCTCGCGTTTTACGCTCAGTTTCTCTCTTACGCGGCTCACCGTCTGCTTCAATCGATCCTTTTGGATGGGCTTCATCACATAATCCAAAGCCTGTAATTCGAAAGCATGCACCGCATATTGATCGTAACTGGTCACAAATATAATTTCGGTGCCCGGTGTTGCCGCCTGAATCTGTCTTCCCAGATCCATACCATCCATCTCCGGCATATGAATATCCAGAAATACAACATCAGGACTGTGCTCCACAATACCCGCCACAGCCTCTGTTGGATTCATATATGTAGCGATAATTTCAATGCCGCTTACTTCTTTTTCTAGTGATTTTTGAAGGCCTATCAACGCTAGACGTTCGTCGTCAACCAATATCACTTTCACAGGAGCTTCCTCCTCGACCCTGAGGTCTTGAGATTTATTTTCACTATTATATCATAGGCATTTTAAGTATTGAGGGTACTTGGTTATCCATTTTTAATTTTTAGCAATTTAATTGTATAATACTAAATAGAAGACAGGTTATCAGATCCGGTCTTGGAAGAGAGGAAGGTACCATATGTCAGATGTTAATCAAAGCTTTGGGCAAGCCCTTGTCAAATCATTAGTGGGGGAACGCGGTCATATCCGCATCGCCCGTGCTCTACCCGATATCGATGTCACACTTGCTGCTCGTACGCACGATGCCATGCCATATACGATCTATCAGTTGGTGAAGCACATGCATTATTGGCAACAATTCATGCTCGATCACTTGGAAGGACGCAAACCACAGCTCCCTGCTAACGTGAGTGAGAGCTGGCCTGAGGAGAAGGGTCCACAGGACGAAGCCACGTGGAAGGCAGATATTCAGGCATTCTTGGATGGAGTTGATCAAGCCATAGCCATTGCAGAAACTGCACAATTAGATGATCCACTGCTCTATTTCCCGGGTGAAACTAAAGCAGGACTTCTGCGCAATATCGCATCCCATAACTCGTACCATCTAGGGGAGATTGTTCTGCTGCGTCGCTTCTACGGCGCATGGCCGCCTCCAGGTGGCGGATATCCGGCGTAAACCGGAAAGATTCCGATAGAACGAAGCAAGCCGCAAGGGAATGTATCTCCCTCGCGGCTTGTATTGTTTTTACCACACTCTACATTGTCTAGTTAGCACTAGTATAGAGGCGCTTCAACACAATGATATTATTCATACTAGACTTCTGGAGTCATCAGCCCTTGGATAAACGTCTCAAAGTTCGGTGCCAGCGGAATGATCTCTTTGGGATTCTCCCTCTTCACATAAACGACCTCAGGTTCTCCATCATTACCGAATGAACGATAATCGAGCATGATAACCCCCGACTCCGAAGGAGATACTGCGATGACCACACCAATCTCCGGATAACCTTCACGTTCAATCAAATTCCAGCTGCCTTGTACACCAGCTAGTGTGCGAGGTTTCTCACGGCCAATGCCCAGTATACCTTCAATTTCAACATAATCCGTAGCTCCCGTATCTGTGTTGGCTACAGGGAAATATCGATTGTACGGAATGCCACCGTTATGTAGCTTCATCATCTCAATGTAGGAGGCAGGGAGTCGGAACACCAATTGCTCCTCCACAGACTCAATGAGACCATCACTTGGCGGATTGGACACATAGTGCTCCAGTGCCTGCTCACTATCGTTCCAGAATTCGCCGGATTCCGGTCTGGGAACTGCTTCAAAGGTCGCTACAACGTCAACGGGTACATGGAATTCTCCAACAGCCTCTGGATCCGTTTCAACTTCAGGTTCAGATTCGGACGGCTCCTCCATTTTGCTTCGAATCCATCCCAGAAACTCCAGCGTATCTTCATCCTCAGGGTCCAATTCATCCGCTCTTTCAAACGCCTGCAGCGCATGCGCGTATTGCTCCAGATAATAATAAGCCAGTCCAATCCGATAATGCCAGAGTGGGTCACCTGTGCCCTCTTTAGCAACCGTCAGGAATTGTTCAACCGCTTCTTCATACTGTTCCAAGTTATTCAGCGCTCGTCCCAAATGGTTAACCAGCTCATAATCTCTTTCTTCCACAGGAATTGCTTGAATTGCATCTACAATTTCCTGAAATTCATCTTCTTCATGCCACTCTTGCAATTGAACCAACAGATCGTCTCTCATTCTCTTTTCCTCCCGTTCATTTACTCATGATTACGTCTTGAAAATTATACCACTATCCGGATCACCATCTCCAGCAAAGCAAAATCCTTAGGGATCTCATGAATCGATATCTTTTCATTTCGGATGACAAAGCTAAAAGAGGTAACCTGAACCCGGTTAAGAAAACCAGGCAGGCCACCTCCTCTATTCCTTCCACTATATTGAATTCTTCATTCAATTCAGCAACTCAACACAGTCATAGACCCAGCCTGCACTTAACCAGTTACCCAAGTCACTTGAACCGCTGATTGGCGTAATCGTGATGGTATTGGAACCATTCACGAAGTAGGATGCTGGAACATTCCAGCTAAAGGTTGTGTTGTTCCCACGATACGTACCAATGGTGAAGCTACGAGAATTGGGCTGTGAAGATGCAGCAGGATTGGTTAAAGCATGTCCATTAACCGTTACACTCGGTCTACCATTATTGTAAGCTGCGGTAATACCGATGTTGAGCGTATGAGAAGATGCCGCTTGAGATGCATTCAAATTAAACGTTATTGTGGTTGGAGAATTCTGACCACGGAACTGGATTGCCGGGAATCGATTGGTCGCACTACCGGTAGCATAGGTGACAGGTCCCCAGCTTGGGTTGCGACTATCGGAAGGGTGACGGATCGGAATCGTCTGTCCATTCAGCAACTCCCGTGGTGTACCATCCCAGTTGCCGATTCGCCAGATGTTAGAGGCTTTACTTGGGTCATTGTTGATCGTACGTGTATTCAGAGTCGTCGTTTGCCCTGCCGTGACATTAACCGTTTCCGTATATACGGCTAGTTCTCCCTTATAAGCTGTCATAGTGTACGTGCCCGGGATCATGCTGTATTTGGCTGCCGCGCCACTTGAAGACGTCCCCACCCAATACTGGGCATTGTTATTGGCGAACCCAATTGTGTATGCATAACCCGTATCCATCCCGGAGAGGCCATTAAGCACTACGTTCCCCCGACTGGATACCCAACCCTGCAGATTCAGACCAGACATCCAGCTGAAATCGGGTACACTTGGCGTACCACCTGTGGTGAAGATCAAAGCATACGGCCCATGCAGACCCAGGCGCCAATTCTCCGTCTGTGCATGTCCCGAGTTCATATAGTTATATACTTCCGTCTCGGTTCCACTTTGGAACTGGATGTCGCGGAAGAATGGACCACCAGAGCTTTTTTCCCGATTGCCGTAGGCCATAAATACACCGACGCCATTCCCCGTAACTCCACGAACGGATAAATCTTTGGCCTGATCATTACCATAATATTTGGAGGCCGACTGTCCATTTGCAAACCCGAACACATCCTGACTTTCAATCGCTCCGGTGTTGCCCCTGTTGTTTGAATTCGCCGGAACACCTGTCAACACACTACCATTACCGCGGAAAATGTACCGCAGCTCCCCGATCGAAGGTTGAGCTGTGATATGCGTGGCCATGTATATGATGTTCTCCCCACCACGCGAAGCATAATAGTGAGTCAGTGTGCTTGTGGATACCGTGATTAACACGGTTGATCCTGAAGGAGAAGTATTCCAAGTCACATTGGCAGATGAGCCCAAACCTGAGCCGATATGCGACCCTCTGTTGCTGTTCAGCTCCGTACCGTTCATTTTGGCCGAGATAATATCCCCATTGGTTTTGTTCACCACATAGACTAATCCTGATCCGGTGTTTACTTCAATTCTGGAGCCGTTATCGGTCACATTAATGGTTGCCGCGTGTCCGGTAGATGCAGGGTATACAACAGCTGTTGCGATCATAACGATGATTAAAAACAAACCAAGCGCCTTTCTCACTATACTTTTGGTCATGAGTAATTCCCTCCTTGGAACTCATTTAATAAAGCGCTTACATTATAATATATAATAACTGACACTTCCGTCGCCCCCCCCCTTTTTAAATCACTCTTCTACATACAAGTATTCTTACAATTCCAATAAAATAATACCATTATATTACATAAATTTGCAATGAAAACGGCACGTATATCCGATAGCAAATTCTGAAAACAAAAAACGCAGCTTCAAAAAGCTGCGCCCGCAGATACTAAGCTAGAGACAGTATCATCTCTTCCGAATAGGTATCCATATCTCACTTCTATATTGCTCTACAGTAACATCCTTGTGCTCATTCCATAACATTTCCGGACCCTCACTCAGCTCATAATCCGATGAGGGAAACCACTCTGCGTAGATCCGGCCCCACACCTCCTGAAGCGTGCTTGGAAACGGACCCACGACGGTAAATACAGCCCACGTTGAAGCAGGAACCTCCAGCTGTTCCAGTCCTTCAGGCGTATCCTTTGTCGTAGCTGCACCAATGTAATGATCCAGTTCTCCCTGTTCCGCCATCCGTCCCTCACTGAAATGGGCTGAAGCACTGATTAAGCCCATAGGTTGGACGTTTGATGCCCCCTTGATCGTATCAATCAATTCCGGTGTGAGACTCTGGTACATCGCAGCGATCTCCGGATTAACCCCGTTGAATACGATTGGCACCCTTTTACGAATACCCACGATTCGAAAAGCTTCTTTGTCTTCAATGCGGTAGTTCATTTCGCTTCCTCCTTGAATGGTCAGTTGAAATGTCATCCGTGGAAAGGCTTTAAGGGATGGGCCATGGTTTCGCGCTTCGGAGGGCGTAGTGTCATGCATGCTTTGAAATGCCCTAGTGAAAGAATCCGGCGATGTATACCCGTACTTTAGCGCAATATCAATGATTTTGCTGTCACTGTGGCTTAACTCCATGGCCGCAAGTGTCATGCGGCGACGCCGAATATATTCCGAGAGTGTTACACCACTAAGAAAAGAGAACATGCGTGTAAAGTGATACTCCGAGCAGCAGGCAATTCGGGAAATCTCCTTCATGTCCACGACATCCATCAGATGCTCCTCAATATGATTCAAGGCTTCATTTAACCGCCTCAGCGTATCCATATCATCCCTCCCACGTTAATTTAAGCTTAGCAAAGTCATTCTCTTTGCATCCGACATTACCTGCACCATTCTGTAGGCTCTTTGCACCCAAACCAGAAAAAAAGAGCAGCATCAGCTACTCTTTTCTAACCTTGATATTCACATATCGCCAGTAGTCAGGTCAAACAGGTCAAACCAGATACTCCGCCATAATCTGCTCGATATCATAGGGTGTAATACCTTGATCCACCGAATAGATTGTATCCGCTTGATCTATTGTATCCACCAGTTCTCCTCTAGCTTTCGCGTGGAGCATGAACAAGTCGTGCAGATCGGGTTTGCGTAAATTCGTTAGTGCTTTACCCATCAGCACGATACCTTTCTGATTCCCCTCTACGTTATTGTAGTATTCCGGATATCTGGTCAGCGCCAGGTCTGTCCAGATGACGGTGCGTTCGACCAGGTCCATAATCACAGGGATCGCAATCTGCGTATCCGCGGTAATATCGATTTTGTTCGCTACGGTAGACGGTTCGAAAATCTCGCCAGACCCCGGCTTCTTCAGCATCATCCACCCTACAAAACATTCCGGCAGATCACAATACGGATGACTGGTAAACGATAGCAGTGTCGCCACCACATATCGTCCACCATAGGCCACGATGGATGGAATATGCAGATCAATGAACTCACTTGCGCCATAAGGTGCGGTCACGATATCTCCGCTATGGACAGCCTTATAGTTAGAGGATCGCAGATTCGTATAGGAAATATGCTCCACATAGTTCCAGTCCTTATCGTACATCACCGCAGACAAGTCAATGTCCACGCGCCCTGTAGACTTTCCATCCACGTCCCCCTCTTTCCACCAGTTGAAGAATCGAATGGTATCTCCCTCGGCCATCGGCACACGACTCCCACGTACGATAGTATGCAGAGCCTTGCTCGCCGATCTCTGGGAAAAGGGCACCAGATAATCATGAAGCTGTGGATCGACATAAGTCTTTCCAAGCGGGGCAAGGGCAGCGAAGCGCTCTACCAATGCCTGTTCGCACAATTGCACGACATTCTGACACGTGGCTTCATCGATCTCTGGCAGCTCATTCGGAACAGCAAAAGCTTTGGCTACATTGCCTTTCGGGAAGAAGACACGCAGATCCTGCGGTTCATTACGGTGGGCAAAATGCTGTCTTACCTGCAATAACACCGGGGTAGATACTTGCTCCAGTACCTCACCAAATGCCAGCAGTACATACGCTTCATCTTCGGTCATCCGCAGCAAGTGATCCAGTCTTCTCGCGAATTCACCTGGACGCTGTGACAACAGATCGATCAGACTCCATACATTCCGATATTGGAAGGCAAGCTCCACACTTCCGTTGAAGGTCGAATAAGGCTTATTATTACGCAAAATATCAAAGGCTTCTTCGCATCGTGGATACCGAAGCTTATATTCCGAAGGATGCAGAATTTCGCCAAGGCGAATCCAGCGATCCTTATATCGCAGCATATCCTCCGTCATGGAGCCACATTGCTCCAATAATCCGAGCAAAAGGCGTCTCTCGCGGCGTTTGAATTTCCGGAAGGGAGAAGCCGCAGCGAGGCTAACATCACCATCGGACCAGGCAACAGCCAGACGCAGGACATCACTTGCCGTTTTGAAATATGGACCGATCCGGTCGATGTTCGCTTTTTCATGCTTCAACAGCGAGGCAACCACAAAGCCCACATTTTCTTTGAACGGAATCTCATTGGGTAATAGCGCATCCACGTCTTCCGGGTCTGCATGCTCCAATACCGTGTCGATATCCGCCTTGTCTGTTTCCGAGATGGAACCTTTTGCTTCAATGATCTGACGGATGAGTGTCTGGAATGCTTGCTGGTTTCCCAAACCAATGACTTTCAAGTCCGTCTTCTCCAGCAAAGGCATTCGCTCCAGAGATTGTTGATCCGGACAGACCACAGTCAGGTTGGTCAGATAATGAATAATCGCATTGAGATATAACTCGGCCTCATCCGCTTGCATCACCTGCATCGGGAATCCTGCATACATCGGTGTGTACTTCACATGTGCGCCGACCATGACTCTTAGATCAGCCACGAGTTGATGATACACTGTTTCAAACAGTTCCTTGGACAGCTGCCGCATCGCCTGCATTAGCTCATCCGAGAAGGTGTATCCGAGTGCTTCAATATTTTTGAGGGCAGTCGCCAGATATGTCTTCGGCAACTGTTGTTTCCCTTCGTTTGATTCGATAATGAGTTTGTTCGCTCTGCGCAAATAGATTGTATTGTTCATGATAAAAGAGTCCAGGAAAGCCACATCCCTATATAACGTGAAAGGTTAGGGTTAGAAGGAAGGAATGTGATAGCCTGGACGCCTCCTCTCTGAAATAAAATCTTCAGGAGAGCTGCGACCCTATGATCTCCAATGATTGTAGAAGGAAGGATCGCAATAGCCTGAAGGCCAGCAGTTCAAAGTTTGTCACCCGAACCTCTGGTGAACCCATCATCTCAGATTCCACGATCTGCCAACAGGGCGAAAGTATTACGACATGGATTTAAGAATTTAATAAAAATGGAAAAAAGCCTTTGCCGACCCCCAATGTCAGCAAAGGCTTTTCATTTTAGATTGTGTTTATTGATCAATCAAGTTTGTTACTTTCAACATTCTTGCAATCAATGCAGTAACCTCGGCACGAGTCATCGTGGTCTTTGGACTCAGCACCTCCGGCCCGTTACCTTGGATGATTCCGGCTGCAATCAACTGGGCTACATCTTCTTTCGCCCAATTCGATACATCCGCTGCATCACTGTAACGTTCCAGTTCAGAGTTCATCTGATCCGGGCTAATTGCCGCTTCCGGTTCAATCAGACGATACGCACGAGCAACCATGGCAAATCCCTGCTCACGTGTGATCTCCTGATTACCGTTGAAGTTCCCATTATCGTAACCGCGAACGATACCGAATTCATTGGCAAGGGCTACCGCAGAGCGGAACCATGCGGAATCGTTAACGTCAGGGAATAGATTCTGTGGTGCATCCTGACGCATTAAGCCCAGTCCAAGCACAACAATCTCGGCAAACTCAGAACGAGTAACCTGACGGTTCGGTGAGAATGTGTTATCTCCGTTACCTTGCAGATCTAATCTCGCAGCGATGTTGTTCACATCAATTTTACCCCAATGGGATCTGGCATCTTCAAAATCCTGCGGGTTCCAGATAACCGAGTAACTTCCGCTGCTACGCAAGTCATTAATGAGCGCGTAGTAACGACTACTGATCTTCGTGACAACCGTTGGTACATGGAAGATGCTACCGTCCGGATTAATGATTACGCCTGTAGTAATCCGGTTCGGATCGATACCTTCCGGAAGTGCAATATACTTCGGTGCATAACCGTTCAGCTGGCCGGATCGCACGGTCTGTCCATCTTTCGTAAACGTCAGATCCAGATCAACCGGTGTGACAAGTAGCTCGTATCCTTGGGATGCGGCTCTTGTCTCAGCGCTGTCAATCAAAGCATCCGAGGAACGTGCGATATCAACATGGACATCAATATCATTCAACGCTGCATTACCAAGCTGTCTGGACACACCATTCACGTCCATTTTACCGCCAGGTACCGGATAGATTGCCAGCGGATTGCTAATGTTCAGTTTGGAACCTTGATCCACCAATTGTTTCAGTGTTTCGAGGGTTAAACCGTCCACCTTCATATCCCCATCATTCGGTGAATGAATGGCGAACTGCTGGCCTGTGCCTTGTGACATGGCAACATTCAGCTTGGCTGGATCAACTTGAACCAATGTTTCTTTGTTATTAGATGGTTTGGATGTAGCAAATGGTTGATGGCTACCATCCCGTGTTGTTTCCAAATTATCCTTCACGGGTGCCGGAGTTGGCGTTGGTACTGGCGCAGGTGTAGGTGCTGGTGCTGGTGTACTTCCGCCGTTACCTCCCGTATTTCCACCGCCGCCATTGTTGCCTCCACCATTGTTACCATTGTCACTGGATGCTCTAGTCACGTTGATTTTATACGCCGTAACATTTCCAAGTGAATCGGTTACTCTAACAACGATCTTATTCCCACCGACTTGAAGCGGTAGATTCTCACTTACACTGCCACTTGAAACCTCGTTCCATTCTCCATCTCCAACAGCTATTTCAATCTTCGCAAGTGGATCAAGTGCCGTTGGCGTTAACTGAAATTGATATACGCTATTCGGAACAGAGATGGTGTACGTGTCTTTAGCCGGATCAAAGGCCGGGGACAAGCTTCCCACGGAAGGGACCAGCGTCTGCAACGTAGATTCATCTGTACCAATTACTTTGGTAAGTCCCGTTCTAGCGTTAGTCAGATCCTGAAGTGCCTTATCTACCAGCGCTTGAGTCGCTGTCGGTTCATTTAACACTCGCTCTGCTTCATTCATCGCAACTTTGAGTGCTTCCCAGCTCGCTGGTGTGTACGCTGACTCTTCGAGGCTTTCACCTGTAATTTCAGTTACTTTCGCTTGCAAAGCTGATTTATCTACAACAGGTACAGATGTTGTAGGGATTAAGCCCGTTCTTGCATCAGTCAGATCCTGAAGTGCCTTGTCTACCTGCGCTTGATTCGCTGTCAGATCATTAAGCACTCGATTTGCTTCGTTCCTTGCCTCTTCAAGTACTGTCCAGCTCGCTGGTGTGTACTCCTCTTCGTCCAGTTCGCCTGTTTCGATCTTATCTTTAATCTCATCGATTTTGGCTTTCAACTTCGCCTTATCAATAACAACATAACTTTTCGAATTTGATGCTTCTGAATCTGAGTAGGCTGGATTGTTCGTCTTCGCTGTTACTGTCACCGTGTAAGTTCCAACTTCTAGCGATGGTACCAATTGCGACAGGTTAAGCGCCGTTCCGGTTACTTCCTCCGTCCGCTTCGTACCGTCTTCCAGTTCAATCGTTACTTCATATTTATCTGCATGCTCAACTGCTTCCCATTTCAACTCATCGTCAATCAGTGTAATGTCTGGCGCCGTCAAAGGAGCAGCAACTTCTGCTATCGTAAAGTATGAATTCAGACCAAAATTGGAGGTATTTATGCTTACTTGGCCATTTTCAATTAAATGGAACGATTTTGGAGCATCAAATTTTGCATCATCACTAATTACTAGATATCGAGGCAACTCCGTCGAGCCACCTTTTTTGTCTAGTTGAAGTGTAATCTGTGTTTCAGTCCAGTTTGATTTCTGTATTTTGTAGATACGCTTCATCATAAGCAGTTTTTCTTTATCATTAGTAATCGGTGTTACGAAATCGGTATTTTTCTCCCCATTGTCACCGAATGTAAAGAAAGAAGAATTTTCTGTTATTTTATTTTCATTAGCAGAATTCGTATCCTCGATACTGTTGCCTAATGCAATCGTCAATATCGAATCTTCTTCCTGCGCTTTGGCTTGTTTCTGCATCAAGCCGCTCTGATCATCTCGACCGATGCTTGTAACGCGGTGGGTATAGACTTCGTTCTCCTGGGCATCCCAGATCGTAGTCATGTTTGAATCGACATATGAATTTGCTGTCGTCTGATCAAGCGTATAGCCGTATTTGATCGCCAGATATGTGCTGACTTTTTGGCGTTCTGCGTCCGTCAGAGCATGGTCAAATACGATGATTTCTTCAATCGTACCCTCCCAATGCCCACTATTGGCCGCAGTTGCCGGAATTAGCTTACCAACTACGGCTCCGTCCGAGTTACCAGTATTCCATGCCTTAGCATTATCTTTTCCCCAACCACTCAGTTCCTGTACCTGCTTCATTTTACTGTACAATCTAGCTTTATTCGTTCCAGTGTCCCCACCTGTCCAAGTAACAAATAGCTCTGTCGGGAATGTCATTCCCATGAACTTGTCGGGAGTGTACAAAGTCTGGTTAGGGTCACTGTTAAATGTTGTCAAGCCGCCCCTTGCGTCAACTTGAAGCATCCCCATACCCGTATAACCACCCGTTTGTACTCCCCATGAAATAATATAATTGAGGCCTCCCGTTTTATTGGTTCTACTAACGGTAATGATCGATCTGGGGCTCTTCCCTTGAGGAAGCTTACTTACATCCAGATTCATAAAACTACTCGTGCCGTTATATTCCAATACCGGATTGAAATTGATATTATGACTCTTATCATCCCAATAGGTCGGTTGATTAGCTTCAGTACTTTGGGTTGCATTGTTTATTTTACTGCCTTGATCTTCCCAGATACTCACCTTTTCGCCGCTGGCAACTCCGTTTACCCGCTCTGGTCGTAGCCATAGTGAAGGGGATCCAACTCCGCCCGGACCAACAGGAGTCTGGTTAGTCGACTCCGCTTGAGCCAAACTCATGGGCAACGTTCCAATCGCCAGAATAAAGGAAAGAACCAGCATGGAAATTCTTTGCCATGGTTTCTTCCGGATTTTTGCTGTGTACATAGTTTCCTCCTACTTAATATGTTATTTTTGGACTGCTTACTGACTCAAAACATCATATCTACCCTCATCTTGCTTATTCTACACATGGCCTCTTACCAAACTCTTACCAAACCTTTCACTAGCAAATACAACAAAAAACAGCCTTGCAAATGAAGCTGCAAGGCTGTATATTTCCAATTAACTATTCGAATTTTTCCATTGTTGGTACCATAACTCAACTTCCAGGCCAGGACGTATACCTGCCTCTTGTTCTAAAGCGATAACCAACTGATTATATTGAGCGACCACAGGATCTTTATTACCCAATCGATCGTAGGTCTTCATTAAGGCCAGTCCGACTTCCTCCAATGATGGCTCGAATTGCTGTACCCGGTAATATAACGTGAGTGCTTCCGTATTCTGTCCTAGATCAATGTAATATTGTGCAAGTTGCATGGCATGGTTTCGCCATAGTGCATGCAAGCGCTGACGCTCCAGCTCAGCCCATACGTAATCGTCCTCACCATAATATTTGCCTTCATATTGATCTGAGGTCTGTCGATGTTCAGCTATTGTAGACGAAGATAATAGAGGCAATCGGTTAAGACGGCTCTCCCATTCTTCCGCGTCAATCCTGAATTCACCCGTTTCCAATAGATAACCAAACTGTTGATAGCGAATGGACATCTTATCCTCACCCATGAGTTCGTTCATCATGCTGCGTAAGCGATGGATCCCACTGTGCAGATTGGATATACCTCTCCGCTCATCCAACTCTGGCCACAACAATTCAAGTAGTGTATCACGCTTAATCGGTTTGTTCCGATGGTGGAGCAAATAAGCAAATAACTCTCTAATCTTGGTTGTTCTGAATTTCATATGTTTTGGCGGCTCATTGGGGTGCACTTGGACTTGGAGCATCCCCAGACAACGGATCAACATGGATGGCCCTTCTGCTACATTCAGACTTGCTGACACCGTTCGGCGTTGATACATCTTCATCGTTTTTTCCAAACGGTCACGCGTTACAGGCTTCATAATATAATCCAGCACTTCAAGCCCATAGGCCGTCAGTGCATGTTCGTTATATGCGGTTGTGAAAATAACTTCTGTTCCAGGAGAAACCTCATGGATACGTTCAGTCGCCTCGATCCCGTTCATCCCCGGCATTTGAACGTCCATGAAGACGATTTCCGGCAGATGAATTTCGATCTGATCTATGGCTTCCTGTGCCGTCACAAAAGAGCCGATAACTTCGCAATCCTCTCTCTCTTGCAACAGTTTGTTCAACCTGCTCAGAGCGAGATATTCATCATCTACCAAAATCACTCTCATATGCACAACTCCTCTGGCTCACTGATCACCCTTTAATCTATAATTTTACCATAAATTCTGACGTGGGACCGCTATCATTTAAATATAGAATCTATGTTCCGGTATTCAAAAAAATGTTCATCTTTGGCAGAGGGCATGCAGGAATTTGAAGTAAACTGTCGAAAACTAAAGTCTGCCATGAAACCAATAACCTATAAAAAGATACCCCGATATGTAGTGCTGTCGATTCTATTCCTGACTATTTTGCTTGGCTTTCGCTGGATATGGTCCGAGATTTTCACTATACCCGCACATCCTGAACCCATTGAAGGCTTGTTAGACCTTCGAGGCTGGGACCTCGCCAACACTTCACCCATATCCCTGGATGGAGAATGGGAGTTTTATCCCCAGACGTTAATCTCTAATCGTGACGCGAAAATAGCGGATAACCCATCCACACCGATTCAAGTTCCCGGTGACTGGCGTGATGCATTACCACAATCCTCATCGTCGTTTGGATATGGGACATACCATCTTCGCATACTTTTAGATCCATCTGTGGAGGAAGTCTCTCTCTGGGCTCAGAAAATCCAGACATCATCGATTATCGAGATGAACGGGACCATTGTTGCCGAATTCGGCCAACCTGCCACTCATGCCGAAGCCTATCGACCAGAAAGGACTGCATTTACAACTTCCTATGTGCTTGACGGTTCTACCGAACTTAATCTTTTGGTGCAGACAGCCAATTTTGACGATCCTTATAGCGGAGGGATCACACGCTCTCTCTATTTTGGTTCTCCAGAAGCCATTGGAAGTGAACGAGGACTATCCATTGACTTGCAAAAGATTACATTCGCTATACTGCTTTTGCACAGCCTATACGCTTTTGTCATGTTTCTGTTTATCCGGAAGGAACGAGCTCTGCTGACGTTCTCGATGCTAACACTAGTAGCTGCCCTAACGGTCGCTTCCGACCATGACAATCTGTTATTAAGTTGGATTCCACTCAACTTCACTTGGATCGTTAAGGCCAAAGCGTTGTCCTATCCGTTGTTCGCATTCTTTCTTTTACAAATGGCTAAAAGTTTCTCCCATAGTCTACAATGGCGTAAACTGTTCCGCATCTATGCCAGCGTGCTTGGCGTTTACTGTTTATTTTTGCTAGTCGCACCAGTGACCCTGATCTATCATGTACTTGAGATTGGGCTTTCTGATTTCCTCTATCTGTTTGCCATCGGCTGGTCTGTGTACCTATTCTTCCGAATGGCAGCCGAGAAACGAAGCGACGCAAGCTTTTTGCTCTTTGCGGCTACTAGCAGCCTATCAAGCGTGTTATGGGGAATTGTGAACTCACATAGCGAAATTACCAACGTGTATTATCCGATCGATGTGATTGCGGCCATGTTTGGCTTCTCCGCCTATTGGTTCAGAAAATACTTCCGCAATTCAAGTGAGATCGAGAAGTTGTACGAACAGCTCAAAGAGGAGGATCGCCAGAAGGATCAGTTTCTTGTGAATACGGCTCATGAATTGCGTACACCGCTGCACGGGATCATCAATATCGCCGAGAGCATCGCGGTTCGTGAACGTCGTAAATCAGGTGGGCAGCAGGCAGAAGACATGAAGCTGTTAGTTACCATCGGCCGACGCATGTCCCAACTGGTGGATGACCTCCTTGATGTCATTCGTTTGAAGGAAAAACGTATTACGCTTCAGAAGAAACCTTTATCTCTTGCATCTGTCATTCCAGGCGTGATCGGTATGTTCCGATTCATGGCAGAGGGCAAGCCCATCCATATGCAGGTGGATATTCCTGAATCACTGCCGTTGATTCAGGCCGATGAGAGAAGACTTGTTCAGGTGCTCTACAACCTGTTGCATAATGCACTCAAATTTACCGATGAGGGTACAATTACCGTGTCCGTTCGGGAACATGGAGAGTACGTCTTGATTCAAGTTTCAGATACAGGTGTTGGTATGAGTGAGGAGATACAACAGCGAATATTCGAGGCCTATGAACAGGGGACCCCAGAGGCTCGTTTAAGCGGAGGAATCGGCCTCGGTCTCAATATCAGCAGGCAGCTCACAGAACTCCATGGCGGCCAACTCACCGTGCAATCCGTACCTGGGCAAGGATCGACCTTCCAGATCTCACTTCCACGGGAAGACACCGCATCGCTATCGGACCAGACTGAGCAGCAATGGGACGCTCACAGCTTCGATGAAATTGCGATTGCAGAGCCGCAGCAGCAGACCGTCTCTCAAGATAAGACTGCTGCAAGAATTCTTGCCGTCGATGATGATCCTGTAAACCTGCGAGTACTGATCTCCATGCTGGCGAATGAACCGTATCATATTCAACCCGCGGCCTCGGCGCTTGAGGCACTTGAATTATTGGATAAGGAGCCTTGGGACTTACTGATTGCCGATGTCATGATGCCTCATATGTCCGGTTATGAACTGACCGAGAACGTACGCAAGCGTTATTCGGTATCCGAGCTTCCCATCCTGTTGCTGACGGCCCGTAACGAGCCAGCGGATGTATACGCCGGATTCATGGCCGGTGCTACAGACTATGTCACCAAGCCCGTGGATGCCGTTGAATTAAGACATCGCATCGGGTCTCTGATCGTACTGAAACAATCCATTGATGAGCGACTGCGCATGGAGGCTGCTTACTTACAAGCACAGATTCAGCCCCATTTTCTTTTCAATACGCTCAATTCAATCATGGTTCTTAGTGAGATGGACACGGAGCGAATGCAGAAACTGGGCGATGCTTTTATCGAGTACCTTCAGACCAGCTTTCATTTTGTCAATTCGGAGAAAATGGTTGAGGTCACTCATGAGTTGGATCTATCCCGCGCCTATCTCTACATTGAGAAGGAACGATTCATGAATCGGTTGAACGTCATCTGGGATATCCCTGATGACCTTGATCTATCCCTGCCGCCACTCACCATTCAACCGCTCATTGAGAATGCTGTTCGACATGGTATTCTCAGCAAAGTGGAGGGTGGAACCGTGCATATCCGAATCATCAACCAAACAGCGTCCACCTTGATTGAAATCGAGGATGACGGTGTGGGGATGCAGCC
Source organism: Paenibacillus sp. BGI2013 (assembly GCF_002843485.1). Lineage (NCBI taxonomy): Bacteria > Bacillati > Bacillota > Bacilli > Caryophanales > Paenibacillaceae > Paenibacillus > Paenibacillus sp. BGI2013. The sequence goes on along the minus strand of NZ_PJFA01000002.1, from coordinate 146,195 downwards.
CGAGCAGATCGAACGGGCACTGGCGTGGCCCAAGAAAGGTCCAGGCGGAACTGGAGGCATTGGATTAACCAATACACATCGCCGGTTGACCCAGATGTACGGACAAGGTTTGACCATCGTCAGCTCGCCGGGCCAAGGTACGAAAGTTTCCTTTGTCATCCCTTTGGACCGCAGCATGAGAGCCTGAGCGATAAGATCGTTCTATGACTCTACAGCAGCATATTGTACGATCCATATCCGTATGCTTTGTGTAAGGTCTACGGGGAACGCGAGGATAGCGGACATGTTCAAGCCCAGGCTCGAGTTCAAGTTCAGGTTCTGACATACCAAATAAACCAAAAGAGAGCTAAGCACGGGTTTCGACCCGGCTTAGCTCTCTTTTCTATGACTTCATTATGATCTAACACGATAAACTAAACGTTATACGTGCAGGACATGTTTTTCATCCGATAATCCCAGCGCCTTGGCTGTTGAAGAATGAACCTCTTTGAGGAGATCCAGATTCTCCACAAGGGATATGCCGTAAGAAGGAATCATTTCCTTGATCTTTGGCTCCCATGCCTCCATATGCTGCGGGAAGCACCGCTGAAGAATCTCAAGCATGACCTGAACTGCCGTGGATGCACCCGGTGATGCACCTAGCAGAGCCGCAATCGTTCCATCTGCAGACGTGACCACTTCCGTACCAAATTGGAGCGTACCCTTGCCACCCTGGACGGTATCCTTGATCACCTGCACACGCTGCCCCGCCAGAACCATATCCCAATCCTCGCTCTTCGCACCCGGAACAAAGTCACGCAATTCTGCCATACGTTGTTCTTTGGATAACATTAGTTGTTGGATCAGATATTTGGTCAAAGAAATTTCTTTGACACCTGCTGCGAGCATCGTAAGCAGATTATGCATCTTAACCGACGTGATTAAATCAGCATTGGAACCCGTCTTCAGGAACTTCGGCGAGAACCCGGCAAACGGTCCGAATAACAGCGACTTCTTATTGTCGATAAATCGAGTATCCAGATGCGGAACCGACATCGGCGGAGCTCCTACCGAAGCTTTGCCATATACTTTGGCGTGATGCTGTTCCACGACTTTTTGATTTTTGCACACCATAAAGATCCCACTGACCGGGAATCCGCCGATATGTTTACCTTCCGGAATGCCCGTCTTCTGGAGCAAATGCAGACTTCCGCCGCCCGCGCCAATAAAGACGAATTTTGCCTTGTGGCGTTCGACTGCACCACTCTTCAGGTTTTTCACGGATAATTCCCATTGTCCATCGCTGGTGCGTTTCATATTCTTCACGCTATGTTGGTAGTGGACGCCCACTTGTTGTTCCTTCAAATGTTTGATCAGCATACGCGTTAAAGCACCAAAGTTAACGTCCGTACCGGAGTCAATTTTGGTCGCTGCAACAGGTTCATTACTGGTACGATCTTTCATCATCAGCGGCATCCATTTCGCCAGCTCTTTCTTGTCATCCGAGAATTCCATGCCTGCGAACAACGGGTGATTCGACAAGGAGTCATAACGTCTTTTCAAAAACTGGACATTGCTCTCTCCATGTACATAACTCAAATGAGGAATCGGCATAATGAAGTCCCGCGGATTACGAATCAGACGGCTATTGACGAGATAGGACCAAAATTGCTTTGAGATCTGAAATTGTTCATTCACTTTAATCGCTTTGCTAATATCTACGGTTCCGTCTGGTCGTTCAACGGTATAGTTAAGTTCGCACAATGCAGCATGCCCGGTTCCGGCATTATTCCATTCGTTGGAGCTTTCCTCTCCTGCAGTGGCTAGCTTTTCGAAAACCTTAATATTCCAGTCTGGTGCCAATTCTTTTAGCAAAGTTCCCAAAGTTGCACTCATAATTCCGGCACCAATCAAGATAACATCTGTACTCGTTTGTCCCTGGCTCATGTCTACCGTCCTTATATCCTATATTTGCCAAAAGGATGTAAGCGTTATCGATTTGGCATTTGCAGCAAGCCCATTCTTGAACGGGATCGCACCTTCTCTGAATGATTATAACCTTGATCTAGTGTATCAATAATATAGAGCAATTTAAATATGCAATTTCAAGATATTTGCTATTCCATCAGTATACGCTAGTTTACATCGGAACGTTAGCCCGGTTATAGGCCTGAAAGATATATTTGTTCAAAACAAAGAAAGGAACCCGGATTTAGGGGGACTTGGGTGATCAAATGGATGCACTAAAAGCCGCTCTCGAATCTCTTCGTAAGGCGGCTTCATATATAAATCAACGATTACAACCCCCGGCGTTTCCGGGAGTACTCAGAAAATTGAAATTAACTCTTTCGTGTACGGATGGCGTTCTTCAGCGAACAACGCATCTGCACCAAAACGGTCAACGATCTGACCTTCCCGCATAACGATGATACGCTGGCTCATGCGATGTACAGCAGCCAGATCATGCGAGATGAACACGTATGAAAGACCAAGCGACGTCCGGAGATCGGTGAGCAACTGCAAAACTGCTCCTTGCGAGATCACGTCCAGGCTGGCCGTCGGTTCATCCAGAACGACAACGTCCGGTTCAATGCCAATAGCACGTGCAATCGTGACGCGCTGACGCTGTCCACCACTTAGCTCATGGGGGTAACGTCCAGCCAAATCGCTAGGAAGCTCCACCGCTTCAAGCAGCTTTTGGACGTAAGCCTCCTTCGACGTATAGGTAAAGTGGGACAGCTCGGCGTTCCGTCCAAGCTGTTCGTACGGATCGATGAGCGAATCGGCAATCTTGAGCTTTGGATTCAGTGCAGCCATCGGGTTCTGGAAAACAATCTGAATCTTCCGGCGATGAGGCCGCAACCGTCGGCCGCTCAGCCGCGCAATATCCTGTCCACCCAGTGTAATCGAGCCTGTATCTGCATCTTCAATCCGTAGCAGACAGCGGGCGAGCGTACTCTTGCCGCACCCGCTCTCGCCAACCAGGCCAAGGCATTCGCCGTGGTTCAGGGTGAAGGAAATATCGTTCACAGCCGGTCGGTCTGCACCCGCGTACGTTCGGCTTAGATGTTCCACGTGAAGCACAGGATTGCCAGGGGTGCTGAGTGATGAAGCATTGTCTGAACCGGTGGTATCTATATCCGCATCTGTAACTGCATGATCTGTTTCTGTAGTATTTATGACTGTATTGTCTGTGTCTGCATGGTTTAAATCTCTAGCAAAATCGTGGCTTCGCACACCAGATTCTTCGGACTGCACGAGTCCACGGCGTTCATCATCTCCGGTTGTCTTCATTCGGTTCCTGCCTCCTTCAATCCCGACTTCAGTGAGCGACTCAAAACCGGAGCCGCATCAATCAGCTGGCGCGTATATTCATGCTGGGGATGGTCAAGAATGCGATGTTTCCCGCCAGATTCGACGATCTGGCCTTCCTTCATCACAGCCAAGCGGTTGGCATAGCGACGTACATGGCGCCAATCATGCGTGATAAACAGAATGGCACATCCCGTCTCCGCTTGTTTGCGTGCCAGCAGTTCCAACACGCGATGCCCAGACACACTGTCCAGTGCCGTTGTTGCTTCGTCAGCAATTAGCAGACGAGGAGACAGCATCAGCGATGTGGCGATTGATGCCCGCTGAAGCTGTCCACCGCTCAACTGGAACGGATAGCGGCGCAGCAATTCAGCGCCAAGGCCAACCGATTCCAGCGCTTCCTCCGCTCGTTTCTTGCGGATGGCAGAAGACTTTTCTCCATGTACCTTCTGGTATTCATCAAAGTGCCCACCAATGCTGCGAAAGGGCGTAAATGCTCCCTGATAGTCTTGAAAAATATATGAGATGCGGCTTCCCCGCAGGGCGCGCATCTCCTTTGGCTTCCGTTCGAGCAGGTTGCTACCTTCGAACATGACTCGCCCCGACGCATGCAGGTTGGGCGGCAGCAGACGACCAATTGCTTGCGAGAGCAAGCTTTTGCCACTACCACTCTGTCCAACCAATGCCATGAACTCACCTTCGCGAACAGCCAGAGAGACTTGATCTACAATCGTACGATCCCGACTGGAGATGCTCAGTTCTTCAATGGAGAGAATCATGGCTGCACCTCTTTCTTCACGTCAAACCGGTCTCTTAGATAGTCACCCAGCATGTTGGCGAGCAGCACTACCGAGACAATGGCAAGACCCGGATAGATCATCAGCTCCGGCCGAGACTGGAAGTACGGCCGTGAGTCGTTCAGCATCGCACCCCATTCAGGTGTTGGCGGCTGTGCGCCAAGGCCAATGTAAGACAATGATGAGATGAGTAGAATGATTTTACCCAGATCAAGACTGGCCAGCACGAGCACATGACCTGCGATATGTGGCAGCAGATGTTTTCTCATGATACGACCGTCAGACAATCCGTTGGTCCGGGCGATGCGAATGTAATCCTTTTGGGACTCCGATAAAACTGTACTCCGAACGAGACGGGCGTAGCTGACCCACTTTACGATCACAATCGCCAATACCAGATTACCGATTCCCGCGCCAAGCAAGCCACTTAGCACAATCGCCACGATGGTATCAGGGAAAGCGAGAAAAGCATCAGCGATGCGCATGAACAGCTTATCGACCCAGCCACGTTTGTATCCTGCTATCAGTCCAAAAGGAATACCGATCAGCAGTGCAGCACCGAGTGCCAGCAAGCTATAACCAAGCGTTTGGCCGCCGCCAAGCAGCAGACGTGTCAGTACATCGCGGCCCAGATGGTCGGTGCCGAACGGATGGAGAGCACTTGCACCCTGCAATCGTCCGCGCAGATCGGTTAATGTATGATCATGTTTCAGAACTAAAAAGGCATATAAGGAGGCCGCGATGACCAGCAGGGCAAATAGCAAACCAACGATCGCCTGCCAGTTATGTTTTTTAGATTTTGTAGGTGGAATGGGCAGGGGTATGGTTTTCATCGGTGGGCCTCCTTTTCCTTCAGTTTCATTTCGGGATTCAAATAACGGTACGACAGATCAACCGCCGTATTCACGAGAAATACCACGATAGCCATGATCAGAATGTAACCCTGAATCAGTGGATAATCACGCTGGCGGATGGCATCAACGACAAGCTTGCCAATACCCGGATAAGCGAACAACACTTCAATTACAACAACTCCGCCAATCAGGCTACCGAGACTGACGCCGAATACTGTAATGACAGGCGGCAGACTGTGCCGGAAGGCGTGAAGCATGAAGATCCGGCCTTCGGATAACCCTCTTGCCCTGGCGGACCGAACGAACTCCTGGCTAAGAGAATCCAATAGGCTGGAACGCAAAAGACGCACATAAACGCTGGAGATGGCAAGTCCCAGCGTCAGAGATGGCAGAATAAGTGATGTGAATCCATCCCGGCCCATGGTCGGCAGATTGCCAAAGCGTACGCCGAACATGTCGATTAGGATCAGACCCAGCCAGAAGCTTGGCAACGCCGCACCCACAATGGAGAGCATCCGGCTGCCCCGGTCAATCCAACTGCCACGATGGAGTGCTGACAGCGAGCCGAGCGGTATCGCTATGACGAGCATGACCAGTAGAGCGCCAATCGTCAGTTCAGCCGTAGCAGGTAGCGCACGCATCAGGGTCTGCATAACTGGCTGGCCTGTTGAATACGATACACCGAAGTCGAGACGAACGAAATCGAGCAACCAGTTGCCAAACTGGACAGGAAGCGAATCATTGAAGCCCATTTCCTCGCGTACAGCTTCGACCTGCTCCTGACTAACGGACAGTTCGTCCACATTCAGGATCGTCAGCACGGGATCACCCGGAGCCAGACGAATGAACAGGAAACTCACAAACATAATGAACAACAGAAAGATAAATACCTCAAGGAACTTCCGAAGCAAAATGCGAAACATTACATCACATCCAGCTTATTGGTAATCATGTAATATTCACTGCGAGTGGTAACCCAGTTCTTGATCTTCTTGCCGTTGTAGGCAACGATCGTACCTGGATGCAGCACGAATGAATTCAGTACGTTATCATGCACATAGTTGGCTGCCTTCTCGGCAAGCTCTGCGCGCTTCTCCGGTGCAACTGTGAGATTCAGTTCGTCGATGATCTTGGTCAGCTCTGGATCTTCCGATCCGCTGAAATTAAGGGCACCCTTCGGATGGTATGTTGCATTCAGGTAATAACCAGCATCTCCACGAGGGGCCGTCAAATTACTGTACGTTGCAATATCCCAGTCGCGATTAGACGCCATATAATCTTCTGGCGTGTCAATCTGACGAATCTGCACGTCGATACCGATCTTCTTCGCATCAGACTGGAACACTTGAGCGATCAGCGGAAGATCGGCACGGGCTGAATATGTCAGCAGCGTCAGCTGCAATGGTTTGCCATCCTTGGTCATCACGCCGTTTTGCTGCGTGTACCCTGCTTCGCCAAGATATTTTACAGCGACATCAGCTCCGGATTCCGTTGCTGTATCCGTATAGGTTGGTGCGAATGGCAGCGATGGCAGGAACGGTCCGATGGCTGCTTCGCCATATCCTAGCAGGATCGTGTCGACGATACCCTGACGGTCAATCAGCGCGTCCAGTGCACGACGAACATTAAGGTCCTTCATAATCTCCCGCTGCATGTTCATCGTTAGCTGATGCACGCGGAACGTCGACGTGGACTCAACCTTCATGCCGTCCAGCGCTTTGAGCGATTCGAGGCTTTCGACTTCTGGACGGTATACGATATCTACCTGCCCAGATTTGAGCGCTAGTGTGCGGGCATTGGCATCTTCATTGAATGAGAACGTGATGGAATCCAGAGGCGATGCTCCGTCCCAATATTCATCATAGCGATCCAGTTGCAGCTTGCTGCCTGGGGTAAAAGAGGTCAGTTTGAACGGGCCCGTACCAATCGGCTTGTTCACAATGTCCGGCTCACTCACGTCGATAATCGCCGTGTTGGGGTTCACCAGTTCTGAAGCGAACTCCGGGAACGGCTGAGTTGTGGTAATCTCCAGCTTGTCGCCCTCGGCTTCAATCGTATCGATCTTAAGCGCGTTCTGGATAGCTACATTCTCCTCAAGCGCCCGCTCAAGGGATGCCTTGACGGATTCACCCGTCATTGGCTTGCCGTTCTGGAATGTCACATCATCTCGCAGGTCGATCGTCCAATGCTGCCCATCTTCGCTCTCCCAGCTCTCGGCGAGCCATGGAGCAACCGTCAAGTTCTCTTCATCGAGACGAACCAGCGTTTCCGTAATGCCCGCGCGCAGCGGCACATAGCTGGAATCCACATGTGGATCTAGCGAACTCGTGGAGAAGTTATATAGGAAATGAACATTTTTATTATCGGTGGATGGTTGCGCAGCGGGACTGGACTCAGATGATCCGCAGGCGCTCAACAGTCCAGCGCTCAAGGCCAAGGAGACCAGCGCTAGCAGTGGCGTCTTTTTATTCAAGGTAATGCCCCTCTCTCTTAATCGTAATCATTATGATCTAAACAATGAGTATTATCATATCGTAATGATTACGTTTTGACAAGAGTTATATTGGTGTTGGAACGAGAAAGAATCCGACTCTCGGATGAGAGCGGATTCTTCATGTTTTTTGTTACATATGAGGGCTTTATTAGTGGGCATTTCTTTTGCGATCCGGAATTGTTTACAGGTAGAACCATCCAAAAATTTCTAGAAGAGTTAAACCCAGTTTCGTAGTCTTCCAGCAAATGTGACCAGTAACCTCGATGTACTTTAAGGATTAAACAAAATTGAGTTTATGCGGAACATTTCAAATACAAAATTCGTTTAGCGTTTAAAGAGGGGGAGTACGATGAGAAGATATTCACTTATCGCCTTAATGTTTGCTACAGTTATGGTCCTGATTCTTAGCGGCTGCCAAAGTTCTAATCAGCCCGATCAAGTCGAAGTAAATAAAGTCCAGAAGGAATTACACACCTTTTATCCTGGCGATATTACACAGGTTGACTCTATTGAAATGATGACTGGTGGTGATGGTACTAAAAAAACAACTACAGATCAAGTGCTGATTCAGGAATGGATTGAAAAGGTACGCGATTTAGAAATTGTAATTTATCCAGATCAAGAAGATGCTACAGGGGTATTGTTCCATGTAACAATGTTTGAGCAGGGAGAAGAAGTGCTGTATATGACACCTACCGATATGAATCATCAGCGAATGCAGCCACAGTTGGAATTGGCTGACCGAATGTCGGAACTTTATGATGCCATAGAATAAGAGTGTTCTTATATCCTGTATTCAAAGTGACTACATGCTTAAAAGTTCGATTTGAAATTATCCTTCGTAATCCACATTTTCAGCAAAGTAGGTTCTCTATGAGTTCAGTCGCTTTACATCGGTTAACTTTTCCTGAAGTATTTGAATACTCGTACTCTGCAGTATGTCAGGATTCAATTCAGTAACAAAATCCAGAAACTGATGCGCATTTTTCATAATTTCATCTGTAAAGGAAGCCGAACTTACAATAACATCCTTCCAAGTTGAGTATCTAAATTCCTCAAGTGGTTCAGTAATAAATAAGTCCAGAATAACTTCCCGATCAATATCTTCTACTAAACTAACTTGTAGTTCCACTCCCTGCTGTTTAAACTCCAGCCACAAATTAGCGCTATCAGGAATTCGATAAGCAACATATTGATGTATTCTAATCTTCTGGACTATAGTCAGTAAGTCCACAAACCATCTAATAAGTCTTTCATTACCAAACGGACAATCGTCAAAGAACATACCGTACTTACTTCCGTTAAAGTCCAATTCAATAATTCCCTCGATATCTTGTTTCGTTAGATCAAACTGCTTTGCAGACATTTGTTTAATTTCATCAAAGTTATCAATTGCTTTATATGAAATAGTGAACATATTTGAACACCCCTAATCTATTAAATCACTAATTTTATATATATGCGTACCATAAACGGAATCAACATTATCATTTCTAATGAAAACTTTAATCTGTTCATCAAATACAGTAACAGTATGCAATCCATCCTTTATTCCCTGTTGTTTCAACTGATTAACGGCCTCTGCAGACGCATCAGTTATTTTATTATCAGACCACTCTTTATTAAAGAAAGACTTTCTACTTAGCATTTCATTGATTTGTTCATCGGACATTTTCTTTTGGAGATATGGAAGTTGTTGCTTCGTACTATTAACAGAATGTCTATTAATAACATGGTCAATCAAATTTTGGCTCAACTGAGCTCTCTGCTCTGTGGCTTTTGGAGTTGCCTCTAGTGCATTTTTTTCTATACTCCTATTCTTCGCCTTCGCAGCCTCAATATGCTGCTTAATCTTCGCCACAGCAGGATTAGAAGCTGGCAATCGATGAGGCCCTTTACCGCCCGGCATACTCCCACGAACCATCTGAATCGCCATGAATATCTGACTAAACTTCAGAGAGGTCACCATCATCTGAGCATACTTATCGGATACAGGCTCTCCTGTCGTAGGATGAATCCCCATCTCAAACGCCTTGATCTGTAATGCAAAAATATCTTCCCCAGGCGGTTCAACGTTCACAGCTTGCATGCGATTAAAGTCTAGATTTCCCTGATCCCTCTGATAAGCCTGAAGAGCAGCCTGATCCGCAACACCATTCTCGTTGACCGGCATCCATACCAATTTACCAAACATATTGACTTGTGCCATCCGATAGCCCTTATCACCCGAATTTGAATCACCTGATGATTTGGTCATCATAGCTGCAGCACCAACTGCTCCAAACGCACCACCGAGACTTACCTTCTGAGCATCTGCATCTTGGAAACGCGTGGCGATATCCTTCAATTCCTTCGATGTATTCACCATACTCTCCAGCGCTTTATCCAGTATAGGACGTGACTGCTCGAACTCATAGTAAAATCGCTCCTGCGTCGCGCCCATCCACATCATCTGAACGAACATGATCTGTCTCGTCAGATCATTTCTTATGCTCTCAAACTGTTGTCTGGCCTGATCCACCTGATTCGATACGTGATGTAGTTGTTCAGGGGTAACTTTGATTGTACTCATACGTTTCTCCGCTCATTTGAAATAGGATTATCCTATGTTAGCAGAAGTGTAATATCTAAACTATCCGGCTAACATCCTGATTTCACCATGATAAAACACAAGCTGTGCTCCTCATCGGTGCTATGGTCCTATATGCATATACCCACTTCAAGGCATATCCTACCAGTTTCAGTAAATACCCTTCCTACTTCATCCCCTCCAACATGACCCGATACCGCCCGATCTGCTCCGCTGTCGCCTCTTCCCGCAATGATTCCAACAATGCCGTGCACCTTATAAAATACCGATCCATCCCTAGCTTATTGGCTAACCAGATTGCCTGTAAAATGAACTCCATGGCCTCCTGTGGTCTTCCCATCCAATGTTCGTACAGAGCCCGCTGATAACAGTAATGGTACATATTATCGTTGTTTGAAGAACCATCGTCTTTGCCAATACCCTGCATCTGATCCTCGAACACATGTAAAAGCCGATCAATCTGCCACCTATGCCGCACTGCTGCCTCAGTAATCACCTTCAGACCTGCCAACCCTTCCTCCGGATGCTCAAGCAAAAAGTTCACAAACTCCTCCAGCAGTTGCACCTGCCCGGCTTCAATCTCAAGAGCATATCGATTCACCAGTGCCTTATGTCTGAACTCCTGTACCACCAGCATACCTACCTCATCCAGATCCTCCAACCATCCCAGTTCTGCATATTGATCGATACATGCCCTCGCCTGATCTACCTGTCCCATCTTCTGGTGAGCCATACCCCGCATCAAATGGCTGAACCCGTAATAGTAGACCAAGGGCCGCTCGATGTTTATATGTGGTGCAGGCACTCCCTTTGACCGATACTCCTGCCGCTCTTCATGGATAGACTGCACACATTGATATAACATGTCCGCCCTCTCCATCACCTTGTTCCAATTTTCAAAAGCCACAGCCATCTCCAACATTTCAACAATGATGTCAGGTTTGAGTGATTTTAGGATAGATTTCCGCAAAGATAATCCTCCTTAATTATCGATTTTCTTATAATTGTATAGATAAACCAAAAGAAGATCAATATAAATTGTACTTATAAGTACTGTTTAATAATTATTTCCTTTGCACATATTAGTCTGTAAGGATTCTATAACCTCTTCTAACCTTAAGTGGAGGTGATCAAATGAGTTTACCAGAGGACGTAGGAAATCGAATACGTGAGTTAAGGAAAGCAAAAGGCTGGACTCAGGAACAACTGGCGGAAGCAGCAGGTCTTCATTACAGCTATATTGGTGGAGTTGAACGGGGAGATCGTAACATTTCTTTGGAGACTCTTGAGAAAATAATCAATGGATTGCAGGTCACTGCTGAAGAAATCTTTAAATTCAAAGAAGACTCTGAGTACAAAAGAGCCTTGGATGAACATATAACTTTAATAAGCGGCAAAAGTACAGATACAATCATATCATTGACCAAAATTAGCAAAGAATTTTTAAATGCTATCGAAAAATCACATAAAAATTCCGAATAAATATCTCTACATCAAAATCATACGCTAACACCAAAAAGAGTGGAGTACGTCTCCACTCTTATCTTATTTCTCTTTTCAAATAACTTCCCGCTCAAACTCAGCAAACTCCACTCTGTTCCGCCCATTCTGCTTCGCCTGATACAACGCCTTATCCACCGCAGCGAACAGTTGAGTCAAATACCCCTCCGGATTGTCCGGCACATGCACAACTTCAAAATCCTCAAAGGATAGAATCCCAATACTAATCGTAATCGACACCTGCATAATCTCGTGATCGACCATGATGTGGTTGGACTCCACAGCTGTTCTTACGCGCTCCGCGATCTGGTTCGCCAGATCATGCTCCGTGTGCGGAAGGTAGATCATGAACTCTTCCCCGCCATAGCGCGTCAGGATATCGGTGCTGCGAATCGATTGTTTGACGGCCTCCGCCGTGCGAACGAGCACTTCATCCCCGATGACATGTCCATAGCGATCATTGATGGCTTTGAAGTAGTCGATATCGAGCAGCAGGAGTGAAAATGGTGTTTTGTATTGAATATTGGTGATGACTTCGTGATTCAGATGTTGGGTCAGATAACGACGGTTGTAACAGTTGGTTAAACTGTCCGTCAGGGCGAGTTCCTCCAGTTTGCGATTGGCCTCGGATAACTCCTGACGGATCAGGTCTAGCGCCTGATTTCGCTCCTGAAGCGTTACGTTCTGGCGATTCATCTCTTTCACGTAGAAACGCTCCTGCGAGACATCCTGGAACGTGAGAATATGACCGATCGGCACAAGAGCCGAATCCACAATCGGAGACGATTGCAGGATATAGTGCCGGATATTGTTGTCCCGCTCCACGATCACTTCAATGTGAGAGAGGGTATTTTCTTTTTTCTTATAATGATTGACGAACTCCCGGCAGCTGCCCACGACATGAACAGACTCCAGAAAAGCTTCCATATCAAAAGAATCCCCCACATGCAGATCCATAAAGGATCGTGAGGCTTTGTTCGCTTCAACAATGACTTCATTCTCATCCAGTACCAGGATGCCATATGGAATGGTATTGATTACATCCTCATGGGCGATGGAGACCAGATCGAACACATTGTATCTTTTGATCACATAGACGAAGAACAGGTCCGATAGAAAGATCCCCAGCGAAGTCATGCCAGGAATGATCGGCAACCACCGGGCTAGAACGACATTCAGAATCGCATCAATCGTTGCAAAGACAGCCAAGACCAGGATGCCCCACAGGGTGATTCTCACCTGTTTTTTGATCATGGCAGACGTGTGCGAAGAATACACCGCCCGGAATAGAACCACGAGAGAAGTCAAGAAATAGCTCACCAGAATAGTCATCACAACCCAGAACCAAAGGCCGTAATCCCGCTCGATGTACCCGCCCTCCAGTGGAATGACGAATTCGTTCCATGGATTTGCGACCACACCTATAGCCCCGATCACCGCAGGGACAAATAGCAAGAAGGTTCCTTTTGCACTCAGACGCTCTGAATAACCGGTAATAAAGATCGTCAGTAGAAGCCACCCGCTCCCAAGCAAGGAGACCGCAACGAAAGATAAGGTAACGTAGAACAATTGCAGACCGGAATCATCCGTGAGCGTACTCGCAAATTGACAGAAAGGCCAGAGCATCATCAACCCGTGAAATAAAAAGTACACTTTATGTAAGTTCGTAATTCTAACTGTAGCAAACACATATACACCTACACCAAACAAAAGGACAAATAAAAAGAGATCATACCATACTAAAGGGTTCACGAATCTTCTCCTTCTTAGATGCTACAATGACAACGTGGTTGTTCATGATTCTATGTGATACTTATATAAAACTTCAATAAACACCTATACAATTCTGCTACGCCAAACTTATTGGTTAATTTAACCATATCTTATCACACCGCCATAAGGGTGAGTAGCCCATACACTGGAAGTCCGACCAACCTCTGATCGAAATGCTGATCTATTTCTGATTATTTATGAATGCTTTTGAAGGTTTAGAGTACAAACAGGAGAGGAGATCATCTGCTAGGGAGATATTCAGATATCATCAAGTGATCGATATTGAGCCATCCGGCTATCGGACGGCCCTTGTATCATTCGGTTACTGCATTTAGAGGGAGGTTGTCCGTGAATAGATCGGGGTTATCCTTCAGCATCTCCGTAATTACCTCTGCTGTCTTAGCCGCATCACACACTCTTACGACCGCATCACCGAGCTTTCCTGTACGCATCGCACCTTCGCGAACCAATACCTCATCTACTTTCCAGAAATGCTCCGACCATGGCAACCCACAATGTCTGCGGGATGGTACTGAAATCTGGCTTCCATCTGGTAAAACCGTATAAAGCATCTCATGCTCGTCCGTCATTCTGCCAGGGATGTCCACCCACTCTTCGACCCCGTGGATAAATGTATTCCGCTTCAAGTCAACGCCTACTAACAAGATCGTCGCTTTCCGATCAAGCAGTTTCCCCCATGCTGATCCTCTCGCACACGGTGTATCGAAGAGATGATCGTCCTTCGTAAATGCCTCTGCGTCCCGTCCCAGTGCTGCTACTGAGTGCGTCGGGTGCCACGAACGAACTACGCCCGGACGTTTACGAAAAAGTTCAGGCAGAATACCCACGCAACAGGTAGAATTTTCCACGTGGAACACTGGGTTATCCGCATTAATGGTAGACCACGTATGAGTGGGAAGCACCAACAATCCCTCTTTCATATAGTCGCTAAAGGCATCCAACACCGTGTCTGCTCCACCTTCAACCTCGCCTATACTTTTCATGGAAGAGTGAATGAGCACCGTGCCTTGCCTATCCACACCAAGCTGCTTTAGTTGCTGCATCAAGCTATCTTTTGTATACATGTCCTTCCTCCTTCATTTCTTATCCCTTTTCGATGAAAAAGCAAATCCTTGCTCAGCTTCACATCATGCTTCTCAGCATAACAAACAAATGGCCGAGGGTTAACCCCCGGCCGCAGAGAAAGAATTTGTATGAGTTCAGGCAGTAGCTGCCAATCCACTTTTACTTAATAATAACGTACTCCAGATTCACTAGCTTCGCATACGTCACGATCTGATCTGTAGTCAGGTTCAAGGATACAACCGTATGGTGACCACCACCATTTTCGATCCATGCCTTCACTCCATCTTGGAAGTTCGGCTTCACGCTCCACAGAACACGTGCTACTGGCAGATTAGGTGCTGGAACGGTTGGTTCAAAAGCAGATACTTCGTTGATCAGCAGTTTGTAATGTGTACCGAAGTCTGCCATGGATACCACGACACCTTCGCCTGCTTTACCATCGAATACAAGACGTGCCGGATCTTCACGATCGCCAATGCCCAGTGGGGACACGATAATTCTCGGTTTCGTGCTGGAAAGTGTCGGATCTACTTCAAGCATGTGAGATTGAAGAATCGCTTCCTGTCCAGCAGCCATCTCGTATGTGTAATCTTCCATGAAGCCCGTGTTCTCGTTATGGGCCATGATTTTCAGCAAGCGATCCAGCGCAGCTGTTTTCCAGTCACCCTCACCGGCAAATCCGTACCCTTGAGCCATCAGGCGTTGTACAGCCAGACCCGGAAGCTGTTTCATGCCATGCAGATCTTCGAAGTTTGTAGTGAAGGCACTGTAACCACCTTCGTCCAGGAAACGTTTGATCGCAATTTCATAACTCGCTTGCACACGTACACTGGCTTCCCAAGCTTCCTTGCTGTTCGTGCCGTAATCGAATTCGTAGAGTTCTCCATACTGAGCGATCAAATCATCGATTTCCTGCTCTGTTACAGCGTTCACGTATTGAACGAGGTCGCCAATGCCGAAGTAATCAACGGTCCATCCGAATTGGATCTGTGCTTCAACTTTATCACCTTCGGTTACGCCCACGTTGCGCATGTTGTCACCGAAGCGCGCTACTTTGATGTTAAAGCTTTCATTATAAGCTACCGCTACGTCCATCCAGTCAGCAACCTGTTGTTGCACTTCTGGGCGCTCCCAGTAGCCAACAACGATTTTATTTTGTTTTCTCAGACGGGCATTAATGAAGCCATATTCACGGTCACCGTGTGCCGCTTGGTTCAAGTTCATGAAGTCCATATCGATGGTTGCCCATGGAATGCTTTCATTGAATTGCGTTGCCAAGTGCAGCAAAGGTTTTTGCAGCAATTTTGTACCACGAATCCACATTTTCGCCGGGGAAAATGTATGCATCCACGTGATCACACCTGCTACTTCGTCGCGATAATTGACTTCCTTCATCGTACTCGTGATTTTATCTGCACTTACCGCCAGATCCTGCAATACGAGCGGGTACGGCAGTACGCCGCTTGCATTAAGCGCATCCGTGATTTTCTGTGCGTTGGCTTTTACTTCGCCCAGTGCTTCTTCTCCGTACAAGTGCTGTGAACCGACCACAAACCAGAACTCTTTTGCTGCTGTTGCTGACATATAATCATCCTCATTTCATTATTTTATAGTTGAACATTTGGGTTTACACTAGAACACTGCGATTGCAGTACCATCTTCCGATCGCTGGTTATCCCCAGATTTCTTTGATCAATTTTAATAAGGATGATATCCGGTTATAAAGGCGAACGCTTCGCTTCTACAGATAGGTACTGCACTCTCCGTTATCGTGTAAAAGTTTGATACAACTTCATTGGTAGTAGTAACAAACAACCTATTCGCTTGAATTATTATCAACCGATCGCTATATAACCTAATTACTTCTGTCCGTAATACGCGTCTTTTCCGTGTTTTCGCAGATAGTGTTTATCCAAAATGCCTTGTGGCAGTTCCTTCGCGAAGTTATTCAATTGCCGCGCGTACAGGTTCATTTTGCACACTTCCTCCAGCACGACACTGTTCACCACCGCAGACTTGGCATCTTTCCCCCACGTAAACGGTGCGTGCCCATGGAGCAACACAGCCGGAACCGCCATAACATCAATCCCACGCTGTTCAAACGTTTCAATAATGACGCGTCCTGTCTCCGCTTCGTATCCACGATCAACCTCGTCCTGATTCAGGAAACGTGCACAAGGTACCGCTCCATAGAACGTGTCCGCATGCGTCGTTCCCATTACAGGTACGTCCAGTCCGGCTTGCGCCCAGATAGTCGCCCACGTAGAGTGTGTGTGCACGATGCCGCCAATCTCCGAGTAATGCTTATATAGTACGGCATGTGTTGCGGTGTCCGAGGAAGGTCTCATCTCACCCTCCACTACGTTACCGTCCAGATCAACTACAACCATGTCGCTTGCTTTCATCACATCGTAGCTAACGCCACTTGGTTTGATGACGAACAGACCGCTTTCCCGATCAATTGCGCTGACGTTACCCCATGTGAATTTCACAAGTCCGTGCTTTGGCAGTTCCAGATTCGCCTGGAATACCTCTTCTTTCAGTTGTTCTAACATGTTATTCCCTCCCGTTCTCTAATAGTGCGTGTTCAAAAAGTCGGTTTTCAGTACCGAGAAGATGGGATGAAGCTAGAAATGGAGTAGCGGAGCGTAGATAGAGCTACGTGAGCAACGGACATTTCGGCTGAATTCCATATTCGATGTTGATGATGCCACTAGGCATCCTTCGTAATCAAAAGCGGTCTTTTTGAACAACCTCTACCAGATGATCTACGGCTGATTGCTCAATCGCAAGTCCACTCCGATAGCGTTCGATAAATGCTTCAAACCCTTTCACATCCGATGCAATCGGTGCCACTTCAACTCCCTCAACATCGCTAAAGACCTTCTGCTCCAGGAACACATCCAGGCTTTCCTCTTGATCCTTGTTGATCATGTACGAAGCCAGAAGCGCCATGCCCCATGCGCCGCCTTCACCAGCGGTAGACATTACCGACACCGGTACGTTCATCGCAGCAGCTACAATCCGTTGCCCGACGACAGGCGTTTTGAACAAGCCACCGTGCGCCAAAATACTATCAATGGCTACATTCTCTTCCTCCGTCAAAATGTCCATACCCAGCTTGAGTGCACCGAATGCACTGAACAGATGTGTCCGCATGAAGTTTGCCAGATTGAAGTTGCTTTCCGGGGAGCGGACGAACAATGGACGGCCTTTCTCAAGTCCCGTAATGTTCTCACCTGAGTAGTAACCATAGCTGAGCAAGCCGCCACCATCAGGGTCTGCCTCCAAAGCCTTGTTAAACAACACGCTAAACAACTTGGCGTTATCCACTTCATATCCCATTGCTTGAGAGAATTCACGGAACAGTCCAACCCATGCGTTGATATCACTGGAACAGTTGTTGGCATGCACCATCCCTACTGGGCTACCATCCGGCGTGGTGACCATATCGATCTCGGGATACACTTTGGATAATTCCTTCTCCAGTACGATCATCGCAAATACGGATGTGCCGACGGAGATGTTCCCCGTACGTTTTCTCACGCTATTTGTTGCCACCATACCCGTTCCGGCATCGCCTTCTGGCGGGCAGAGCGGAATGCCTGCTTGCAGATCTTGTGAAGGGTCGAGTAACTTGGCTCCCGCTTCCGTCAATGCACCTGCGTTCTCACCCGCGAGATATACCTTGGGAAGAAGATCCTCGACTTTCCACGGATAAGCTTTGCCTGCGATCTGTTCGTCGAACTGTTGGATCATGGATGGGTGATAGTTATGTGTAGACTCGTCAATTGGGAAAATCCCTGAAGCATCGCCGATCCCAATCGCCTTATTGCCCGTCAGCAACCAGTGGATGTATCCAGCCAAAGTTGTCAGGTGATCGATCTGTGGCACATGCACCTCTTCGTTCAAAATCGCTTGATACAAGTGGGCAATGCTCCAGCGTTCCGGGATATTGAATTGCAGAAGTTCCGTTAGCTCTCTTGCAGCTGCTCCCGTCGTAGCGTTACGCCACGTGCGGAAAGGTACCAACAGTTCACCAGCGCTATTCAAAGCGATATATCCGTGCATCATGGCCGAGAATCCGATAGACCCGACCGTGCGCAGCGTAATACCGTATTTCTGTTCCACATCTTGCTTCATCTCACGATAAGCCGTTTGCAGACCTGTGATGATATCCTCCTGGTTGTACGTCCAATATCCATCTTTCAGGAGGTTCTCCCATTCATAACTGCCTGACGCGATGGTCTCAAAACGCTCGTCAATCAACACCGCCTTAATCCGCGTTGATCCAAATTCAATACCGAGCGAAGTAGCGCCCTTGGTAATGGCTTCTTTCAAGTCCAGTTGACTCATAATCACGTGTATCCCCTCTCCGGTCGCGATTTCACATCCCAAAGGATGCATATATAAGGTGAAGCTTCTACTTATGACAATAGCTAATAATGAATTTTGTATAAGAGGTGGTTCAAAAAGTCTGTGTTTTCAAAGAATGCGCTTTCCTTTTCTGACAGCCTTAGTATATTTTTTGTACGTACATTTGTCAATAATATATAATAGTTATACTTACAAAGGACACATAATGTGCTCATTTTGACCATTCAAAGGTCTTATATGGCTATAAAAAGGCTATGCTGTAAGGTACACCTCCATCCAAAAAGGCTGGATATGTACGGTTTATTTTGAAAAATGTTCGGTTTTATTTTCATCCTATCTGAATCATGCTAAAATATGTACGTACAACTATTTGAACAACAACGTTGATATAGATGAGTAACGATGAAAGAAGTGGACTACGTGAAGCCAAAATATCAGGTCATCATTGATGATATAAAGAGTCATATCCTTTCGGGGACATATAGCATAGGCGAACAGATCCCAACCGAGTTGGCATTACAGGAAAGCTACACCGTAAGTCGCCAGACCGTGCGGAAGGCTATTTTGGAGTTATCGAACGAAGGATTTTTACGAAGCGAAAAAGGGTCAGGAACCTACGTTAGTAATCAGTATCGATCACGATCAGGTGGCAATACGTCTAAGAAAACGATTGGTGTGATCACGACATACATCTCGGATTATATCTTTCCGTCCATTATCCGCGGTATTGAGAGTCGTCTGAATGAGGACAACTACTCGTTACTGCTGGCCAGTACTAATAATGATGTAGCACAGGAGAAAAAAGCCCTCGAAATGATGCTCTCCTACGGCGTGGATGGCCTGATTGTCGAACCGACCAAAAGTAATCTCTACAATCCCAACATTGCATACTACCTATCGTTCAAAGAGCAGGATGTGCCGTTTACGATGATTAATGCATTTTATGAGGAGCTGGAGGTTCCGTTCTTCTGTCTGGATGACGTGCAATCCAGCTATCTTGCCACACGGGAATTGATCTCTAAAGGCCATACCCAGATCGGCATTATTGCCAAAATGGATGATCTACAAGGCAAGTACAGAATGAAGGGGTACATCAAGGCACTGGGTGAAGCGAAGTTACGGTTCCATCCTGAGCAAGTGCTTTCCTTTGATACCGCATCGAAACCGGATTTATCCTCTAATGTAGCAACGTATCTGGACGAAAACAGGGATTCACTCACCGCGATCGTCTGTTATAACGATGAGGTAGGACTGGAGGTCGTGAACGCCTGCAGGCAACTGGGCATCTCGATCCCGGATGAGTTATCCATCATTGGTCAAGACAATTCGTACATCGCCAAGAACGCCAACATAAGGCTTACAACGCTAACCCATCCCCAAGAGCAAATGGGCCGTGATGCTGCCGACTGGGTGATCAAGAATCTGCAGGGCAAAAAGGATCTGCCAACAAACACCTACTATCAGCCGGTGCTGGTTGAGGGAGAGACGGTGAAGGAGATCGAAGTGGAATAATATTGTTGCGGGACGGCGTTAAGTTGTTACCGAGCGTTTCTGTCCAACATAATTAAAGAAGGCCGTCAGAATATCTGCGGCCTTCTTTGTTTTTGTTCAATATAATGAGGGATTAACTTCTTCTTACATATACATATACATTTTTTCTAATCGAAACTACTTCGCCTGATCCGCTTCATCGCTTACCAGACTTACAAGGACACCTTTCTTCTCCAGCTTTTTCACAACCTGCTCTGCTCGATCATTCAACGGATTGTTAACCAAATATACCTCTGTTAGATGTGGGATGGTTTCGAGCACTGAAATATCCTCAATGAGGTTATTTTCTACATATAGATACTCCAAGGTCGGATGATTTTTTAAAGGAGTCAGATCCTGAATTTTATTATCGTTCATAATGACCCATTCCAGCTTTAACTTCTGAAGAGGACTTAGATCAGTCACCTGATTACCACTGGCGAGCAGACTGGTCAGCTTATGCATATTTTTTAATGGAGCCAGGCTTTTGATTTTGTTATCGTCCATAACCAGATTTTGCAGACTAGTCAGACCTAAAAGTGGTGAGATATCTGCAATCTGATTGCCTTCAACAGCTAAGAACGTCAATTTCTTTAACTTGTTGAGTGGCTTAATATTTTTTATATTTTGACCAGGCAAAAATAAATCTGTCATATTAACGGCATGTTCAAGACCTTGCAGGTTAGAAATCTTAATTTTTAATTCCATAGCATATAGAGATTTTAATTTTTTCAAATCGGCAGCCTTTATTTCCTTCTTAGCCGACATCTTCAGATCTGCTCGAATAACTTTGGCCAAGACCGGGTCCTTAATAAGCGACGACGCAGCCAAAACGCTCGTTGCCGGTAATAATAAAAAAACCAAACAAAGTACGATCAACTTTTTGATGATTTGATTATGCATGTAGAATCTCCTTACATTATTTAATAATACAAATATACCATGATCTGGAATGTAATACATGGATATTATTTTCATCCTAATTTAATAGACCCCCTCCTGCTCTCATCCTATAACTGTTCCGTTAAGAACGGATAATGGACTACTTCATCAAGGAATGTAACCCTCTGTGCTTCATACCGGAAAACTTGTGGCTGAGGGTAAGCCCGCAGAGGTGATAACCGCCCCACAGGTTAAAGACATTTTCGGATTGGAATGTACGGTCATAGAAGACCCCGTTTCGGGATCACCGATGGTGGTGCCTAAAGGACGATATCATGCGAGATAGACAAATAGCGGCAGTCGCGACAAAGATCCCTTTGTCCTAAGTGTCGCTATTTTATTTCGTCCACCACACCTCTTCCTCAGTCATGCCGTTTGCCTAATCCGTTATTCTCATCTCTACCCATTGCTTCACTCTCTTGGCTGTTATGGACTCTGATCAAACATCCACTCAAAAGTGAGGATACACCAAAAAGCCATACGGAAGATGGTCCGTACGGCTTTTTAGCGATTTTTTCTTATACATAACACATGCGTGAATGATGAATGACGTTGAAAAAGTTACTTCCAGAGCTCTTCAGCAATTTCCTTAATGAAGGAAAGCTTGCGCCATTGCTGTTCCTCGGTCAGATGGTTGCCTTCTTCCGTGGAAGCGAAGCCGCATTGCGGGCTCAGGCAGATTCGATCCAGATCAACATATTGTGTAGCTTCCTCAATCCGTTTCAGGATATCTTCCTTGTTCTCCAACTCTCCGAATTTGGAAGAGAAGAGGCCAAGTACAACCTGCTGATTGTCCTTCAGGAAACGAAGTGGTTTGAAGTCACCAGCCCTTTCCGTATCAAACTCCAGATAGAAACCAGAGTAGTTATCGATGCTCAGAAGTGTCTGCGCAATCGGCTCGTAACCGCCACCGACTCCTGCAAATGTCGAAACATAATTACCGCGGCAGACATGAGTGGTTACCACGAGGTCTTCCGGCAGGCCAGATACCACATCTTCGTTCAGTTTTGCGAGTTCGTTTGCGTACTCTTCCACATTAACGCCAATCTGCTCCATCACTGTGATGAACTGTTGGTCACACAATGCACCCCATGTGCAATCATCAATCTGGATGCTGCGGCAGCCGGCTTCATAAAAAGCCAGGATGGATGCTTTGTACGCCCCGACAATGTCCGAGAGAAGCTCTTGGCGGTTCGGATAGATGGCCTGTGTGCTTTCCTTATTATCTGCCCGGTCCAATTCGAATAGGAACTGGGCTGCTGCTGGGATGGACTGACGGGCAACAACGTCTTCCCCAGCCGCTTCTTTCAAGAAGGCATAATGCGCTACAAATGGATGACTGCTATAGCTGATTTTGCCGCTCAGACGAGCTGTTTCCGGTCTGGATGTCGCACCGTTGAATCGGTAGCCTTCCTCAATGATTGTCCGCTCTACACCATCCAGTCCCCAGAAGAAGTCCAGATGCCACCAAGAGCGGCGGAATTCGCCGTCCGTTACAGCCTGAAGGCCAACCTCTTTTTGCTTCTGTACAAGTTTTACAATCTCGGCATTCTCCACTTCATTCAACTGTTCCGTGGTAATTTCGCCGTTCTGGTATTTTAATCGGGCGTCCTTCAATGCACTCGGGCGCAGGAAACTGCCCACAATATCATATCGAAATGGAGTGACTGTTCGTTGTTTAGGTTCTGTTTGTACGCTCATAGTTTAATCTCCCCGTTTATCATTATAGAATTAAATATAACATATCCGATCGGAATAGCTGTTCTACGAAAGAGTTATAGCCCGCTATAGGTATTAGCTATAGCGGGCTATATTTAAGGAGACTCTATATACAATCATGTATTCAATCTTACCTGACCGGATGTCCGGAACAGGATCTCAACATCTATGATTTCAAGTCAACGTAAGAACGATTTGATCCCCCGAACGGGTAATTTTATAAATCCCCTCTTGCATGTCGATACCATAATGCTTTTTCAGCAACCACTTGGCGTTGAGATCCGTCTCGACGACCACCAGATAATCGTAGCCGCTCAGAAGGTTATCCATATTATCCTCATAGAACAACACGATCCCGTCCACATGTGGAGCATAC
The DNA here is from genome assembly GCF_002843485.1 of Paenibacillus sp. BGI2013. Taxonomy (NCBI): domain Bacteria; kingdom Bacillati; phylum Bacillota; class Bacilli; order Caryophanales; family Paenibacillaceae; genus Paenibacillus; species Paenibacillus sp. BGI2013. Next base: position 122,866 of record NZ_PJFA01000002.1, on the reverse strand, counting down.
AAGAAATACTTTCCTACATATTGCATGTAATAATTCGTGACCTGCTGGTCCCTGTCTGAGGCGTAGAAGAGATATCTATTATTATCCACCTGCCCACCTGGGTACCACCGATCACCGGTAACCGCATGAATCTTGTAAGGGAGCGTTGTATCGTAGGTTTTGGCAATCGAGACGATCCCGTTGTATTCCGATAAAAGGATGGTCGCCGCAACCGCCATACAGCCGATAATGCCTTTTTGATAATGACCTTTCGTCTTGACCGTCTTAAAGGATTGATAATCAGGCACCTCACCGATCCGATAGTGGAATGATCGCTCCAGGTCGATCGCAGCGCACAACACCAGCCCACCGGCGAACAGCACCACGATACTCGATGCATAACGCTCAAAGCCTGCCAGGACAATGGCTTCATCCAATGGCATGGAGAAGAGATACAACGCCAGAATACCTGCATAATACAGTAACAGTACAAAATCCAAAGCAATTAATGCTTTCCATAAGTTCCACTTCTTCTTGAGCACAACGATAGCAAATACCGAAGCTCCAATCGCGATAAGTTGAAAAAGTACAATGCCGAGCACAGGCCTGGACGTGATATCTATGCTTGATTTCAAGAAGAGCGTCAGAATCTCCCATTTCTGTTCTCCCGTCTTGCCCGCTTTGATCACCGAGGCTGTTCCCTCGAACTTGTTATTAATGCCTTGGAACACCGTCGCCATTCGCCAGCTCCAGCCGAAATACGGAAGTAGTGAACCACCAATGGTACCAAGCACAGCCAGTCCGACTTTCCAGTTCGAGCGTTGCCCATTTCTCAACCATGTATACACCAGGAAGATCAGGCCGATCGCGGCGAAAATAATACCCGTGCTTTTGATGATGGTCAGCAATCCGGCAAGCGGAAGAACAACAATACATGCCTTCATGATCTCATTACGATATTGGTAAATCACTGCCAGGATCGCGAGTGCGTAGATCGGAAGCAAGAAATCCACGAGCAGGTTAGTGATCCGAATCGTAAGATTGAAAAACGAAAGTGTAGATAACCCGAGTCCGAGAAAAGCGTACAGAAGAAAACGTTTCTTCTCCGAAATAATGCCAAACATGGAATAAAAACAGGAAAAGATAAGCAGACCCTGTGCCAAAAGCATCACGGACTGGGAATGCCCCATGAAGCGACAGACATAATAAATAAATGACGAAGTCCCCAGCGGATAGTTTTTAAAATCAATCAGATTGGAGTCTGGCGTCGGAAAGGCATTTGTACTCAACATCTGCTTCAATACAATAGCCCAGTGCGAGAAATTATCGTAGTGTGTCAATTGATTTTGGAACAGAATCAGCAAAAAGATGAACGTTCCGCCCAGAAAAGAAAACTGAAATAACGAGAACAATACATTCGGCTTGGTCCCTCGTCGGACAGCTCGAACCAGCGTATCTCTAAAAAGAAACAAGCCGAGTATCATCACGATAATACTTCCTATAAAGAGCTGACCTGCCAAGCCAGCGAAATATACGATGCAGGCAATCGAGGAAAACACAAATACAGGGATAAACTCCCACCGTAGTGCAAGTGTCTTCCGAACAAACTGCATATAACCAACAAAGGAGATTATCAATAAAACTCCCATCACAAAATGAAGCACAATGAGCATCTCTATCTCTCCTAACCCTCTCTGGTGGCACGATCAGAATGTGGCTGAATCAAATCAGTCAGCAATTGGTCGATCAGGCCCTTCTCCACAATATCATCGATATTCTCCACCGAGAGAAGCACTTCGCGCTCACGGGCTGTCGTTTTTCCCGTATGTTGCAAAATGACTTCAATATTACTCTTTGTATAAAAAGTAACGACCGCTCCTGCCGCAATATCACCATGGAAATCCGTCGCGGAGAAGAAACGATAATTGAAGCTGCGCAGCGTACAGCTAGCATCATTGGTGAAATGAACTGGAAGCTGAAGGGAAAGCCGCGGCATTTTTCGCTGATCCGATCTGGGTTGAACAATCCGTTTTTTCACATTACGTAACATATCGTCATAAGCCGTATCCCACAGATTCATCTGCTCTGGCAATGAGTGTTTACGGTCGTAGATAATTTGCATGTATTGTCGGTTATCATTCTCATCAATCGGCTGAACCGTTGCGGAGTAACGCCAGCCCTCTCCATCCTGTTTCACATAAACGATGACTGCATCGAGATTGGCCTCATAGCGGTCGGTTTTGACGACCAAAGAGATGATTTTCTGTTCAGCCAAATAAATGGGATAAGGGACATAGAAGGCAATACCTTGCTCTGATACATCCACCGTCTTGGCCTGATATCGTAGATTGTTGGCTTGGTCGTGAATAGTGACATCTTCCTGCGCCCGAATCCGTTCTGTCTCCCGATACGCACGGCGGCCAACCATGAAGAACAGGGCATAACACAGCGCAATCATGTTATGAATCAGCCAGAAAATAATGATACTGCTGAAGAACAGCGCAATGCCGTACTTGCCATTCACATACCGAATCACGGCTGCAATGGAAAGCAACAGCAAGAAGATATGCGGAAGTGCATATAACAGAGCAGACATCCATTGTCGACCGCTTGCTCTGCTTTTGTTGGTGACCTTGAATTTTTTCTCGCGAATTCCCAGCGTCTCCAGGAGAACCGGCCAGATCAGATAAGGCATAAATATGGTATCGATAACCTGACTCCATCGCTGATTCCGAATATTACTGGACAGATATCGCATGGATACACTATAGAAGAAATAAGATGGAAGCCAGAATATTAGGATTTGCCAAAAGGTTGTATTCACAATCTGGAAGTCGAACAACGCAAACAAAATAGGTGCCAAAATGAAAATCAACCGATTAAAGAAGGACCACCAGTATAAGAAACTGCTTAAGTAGGTCACTCTCGTCCAGAAAGGAAGCTTGCCAGATAAGGGTGCACGCGTATTCTGCAGGCTCTGAATGATACCCCGTGCCCAACGAATCCGTTGTTTAATCATGCTCTTCACTGTTGTTGTTGTCTGCCCGGCAGCTTGAACCTCTTGAGTCGCATAGGTAATATAACCTTCCTGCTGCAAGCGGATGCTTGTCTCAAAGTCCTCGGTGATTGTATTGAGTGGAAAACCTCCGATGTCTTCCATGCCCTGCCGCGAAATGATCGTATTACTTCCTGTATAGGCTACCGCATTGGAGGCATTACGCAGGATGTTCACTTCTCTGGAGAAGAAATCCTGTTCATTCGGAATACCTTGCTCTGCATACAGGTTAAACTGGAATAGATCCGGATTGTAGAAGCTTTGCGGGGTCTGTACCAGACCAAGCTTGAACTTAGGGTCCATCTCGTCCTCTCGGCGAGGACGCCATACCTCATTCTCCTTAATAAACGTGGAGAGCATGAAATAGGGTACCGTTTTCATCAAAAAGGTGTGCTGCGGAATCATATCCGCATCAAACGTTGCAATGAGCGGCGAAGAGCTTTTGCTCAGTGCATTGTTCAGATTACCAGACTTGGCATCCTTGTTTCCGGGGAACCCCAGATACCCCACGCCAAACTGTCTGGCAAGCTCCTCCACCTCAGTTCTTGCTCCATCGTCACAGAGATAGATATGAACCTTCTGCTTGTCCGGGTAATCCATGAACGTACAGGCATTAACGGTTTTATATAACAGATCAACAGGCTCATTATGCGTAGCAATAAATACATCCACATCCGGATAATACTCCGGCGGAACGATTGGAAAGTCGAGCTGTGTACGTTCTTTTTGCATCTTTTGAAAGAATAATTCAAAGGTTGTCAGTACGGTGACCGTTTCAGCCACAATCAGCAGCATACCAAAAATGACGTTCAGAACGCCCTCACCCCATGGCAACGTAAAGAACGTACGCCATACCAAATAAATCGACATCAGGATCATCGTGATGACAAAAAAGATATTCTGCCTTTTTTCGTTTTGCACTACAACTGCTTCCTCCTTGCTGCAAATACCCATCTTCGCTGCAATTGGAAACTGAGCAGGAACAGCAAGGCATCACAGACGAATTTCGCCAATTTCTCATCTACGAAGAGAACGGTATGGAATATATATACACCGGTACTGGAAAGCAAGATCACTACTCCGCATAACGTCAGATAGCGCCATAGACTGCCCTGGCTATCCTCCTTGCGGAATACAAAGTGTCTGTTCAGTACATAGTTGACCACAATGGAAATCACTCTCGCAATCACGGTTGCAAGCAGAATTCTTAAATAGTGCTGCTCACCCAACACGGGCCGCAACGCGTCGATCAAAAACCAGGCGATGCCTAAATCCACAACAGAACTGGCCACCGATGATGAAATGAACCGCAGGAAATTGGAGAACAACACCCCCATGACCCGAGCACTATCCTGGATCGCTTTAAAATGAGTGCCTGCATTGCCATTCTCATAAATGACTTGGATTGGCATCGTATGAATCGGTATGCCAGACTGAATGCACGAGATGAGCATCTGCAGCTCATATTCAAATCGAGTGCCGCGAACATCCTGCATAAACGCAAGTAACCCTGGACCGAAGGCACGAAGCCCAGTCTGGGTATCTGACAGTTTTTTACCATAGAGCATGGCAAAAATAAAGGAGGTCATTCGATTGCCTAACAGGGACTTTGGAGGTATGTTCCCCTCGCTGAAATTCCTTACCCCGAGCACCAATGAGTCCGGATAAATCCTTGCTTCTTGGGCTATGCGGTATACATCCTCAGCTGCGTGTTGTCCATCTGAATCAGCGGTTACGACGAAGGAAGATGCGTCGAATTGCTTCCCAATATACTCAAATCCGGTCTTGAGTGCCGCACCCTTCCCCTGATTTTCCGTATGTGTCAGCAGAGCACAACCGTTCTCACGAAGCTCCTCGAAAATCGACTGGTAGGCCTCACCAGATCCGTCGTCTACAATAACAATATTAGTAAATCCATACTCTCGCAATTGCCGTACATAGGCTGGAAGTCTCTCATCCGGTTCAAGCGATGGAATGAGGATGATCGTTTCGCCGTTTTGTCTACCTATAATCATCCTGATAAGCCTCAATTCGACATATTTTCACAAATTCTTTTTTGAATATTGTGAGTATAACATCGAAAAGGCATACAGTAAACGAATAACTTGTATATATATTGGTAAAAAAGTTGCACTCTTTTATAAGCTAGTTTATAGGCGAAAAATACTAGTATAGGGTTAGTCTAGCACTGCTCAATCCATTACACATTTGGCTCTCGTTTCAGTACGTGCATCAGCATGGCATGCCGTTATCCACGGTGGTGTTAGAAGTGAACCTTCGTATCCAGAAGCTACTCGAAGCGTGAATGAACACCTCCCCAGAATGCAGTCATTTCTCGCAAAAGTTCATCTTCTGTCTCCATCGACCAATTGGACATGCATCAACTTACAAATCTGGACGAATGGCCACTTATGCGGATCACGAATTTGAATTAGAATTACCGTAGACGATTGAAAAAAAGGCTGTGATTCCAATGTTATTCGAAAGAGACAAATGGTTGCAGTATGGCATTCTGCGCGATGAGCCCTCTCTCGCTGAACGGTTGCCAGAAACACAGTTGCTTGAGAAGGATACGCTAACAAAGATGCTTCTTCAGTATCCCAGCGTTGTACTGAAACCTCGTAATGGCAGTTACGGAAGGGGTATCCTGTTCATTAAACGAAGCGGTGCAAATGCTTATCGTATTCAAAATGAAAATAACACAGTCACCATGAGAGACAACGAGCAGTTACTCGAATGGTTCGAACAAACAATCAAAAGTGATGAATATATTGTCCAAAAGCGTCTGCAGCTTGCTCAAATTAAACACAGGCCGTTCGACATTCGGATCATGGTTCAGCGCAAAAAGAGTTCCTCGTCCACTTGGAACGTGACAGGTTCCTATGCTAAAGTTGCGGCACAAGGATACCAAGTCACCAATGTGAATAACCGCCCCATTCCCGTTTTTAAAGCACTGAGACTAGCTCGAATTGGAGATCGGCGCTTACTTGTCAGAGCGGAACAAGTTGCACGATTAGCTGCCAAACGATTGGGAGAGCATTACCCTATGCTTAGACAAGTTGGATTCGATATAGCCATCGACAAGAAACGGCGAATTTGGATTATCGAAGGCAATTATCAACCAGCCTTACGGCCTTTCCGACTTTTGAAAGATTCCTCGATGCACCGCAGAATATTATGGTACAAAGAACATTAAAACGAAAAAAGACGACCTGCCTGCTAGCCCGGCAAGTCGTCTCTTCATGTTTCGTACCTAATCTCGATATTAACCCTCTTCGGTTATTTCCGGCATTTTCTAATCGCACTTGTAACACGTGTCACTCGGAACTGATTTACCCCTACCTGTATAATGGCGAACTGGCTGTACGAAGTACCAGAAGAGGTATACGGTTCAGCCTCAATATTTCCACTCGGTGTTCTAACCGTCGCGGTGATTCTAGTTACCAGGCACACACCACGGTCGGAAGATCTCCAAGTCTCGTCACGCTGAACACTATATCTATCGTTGCTACAAAAAATGGATGCATACTCCACTACTCCACTCGCATTAAACGAAGTCGAGTTATAGATCTGAACAGGGTCATAACCACTAGGTGCTCCAGGTCTTCTATTTCCCATTCTCAAAACCTCCTTTTTTATTGATAATCTATTAGATGCAATTAAATAGTTTTGGTGAGGTATAAATGTGGACAAGGCAGAAAAAGTGTGTTTGTACAGTGGTAGAGGGGGAACTGGTAGCTTCTGATGTCGTAGCTCAAACACGAAAAAGAACCACCCTTTAATGTACAAAGGTAGTTCGGGAAATTTGATCGTCTACTATTTGCCGATTCAGTAAGATTGTCGAGATTAAGTCGTATGTATGCCTTGCGAGCATCGTAGTAACGCTCCTGATGCTTCTATTCTGCCGCCTCCGCCAACCATGCTTGCATAGCCGGAGATTCTGCCCGATTCAAACGTAAGGCAATTTCGGTATTGATCTTATCCGGCGGCATGACTTCAACAAGGACACATACGGACTCTCGTGGTTGATTTAAGGCAAACACGCCTTCATCATCGAGCATTTTCATCGCCAGCTCCATGGCGTGCAGCCTCACATCCAACTCGCGATTCCAATCATCATTCTCCAGTTCCGCAATGAAAGGACGCTCGTTATATCGTTGTTTGACATCGTCAAAGTGATCATCCCCAAAACAACAATAGGGCGAATCCGCATACGACCATTTGATGAGATCCGCAATCGTGGATACCGGCGTATCACTTTCCTCTGCTTGCCTAGCCGATTCTAACGCCAAAGCTTCCCACGACCATGCAGAGATACTTGGCGCATGTCCCTCGCCAGTAGTGTATAACGTACAATAATAGTAACGTTCACCATTTTCAAAAAGAGTACAAAAGGACGTTCTGGCGGCAGCAGCGATCTCTATGGCCAGCGGCTCTATTTCTTGCATTGGCTTCACGATTAGAGTTCCCCTTTCCATTCGTTGATCATTTGCCCCTTCGATATGAATTGGCTATTTGGACTAGATACCAGACACCCGCACCCACAAGGGCAGCAAACACTAGATTGATGCAGCCGAACACGATGAGTGACTTTGCTTGGCCTGGACCAATCCGGAAAGCCGTAACAAGCTGGAAGACAGCCGGTAGCAGAAACGCCAGCCAAGAGACGGTTATAAGCTTTTCTGTTCTGAAGCTCCACCATACCGCTGAACATGAGGCAACTAGCAGTACCCAGGTACAGATAAGCTTTAGGGCGAACGTCATTTCAGCCCCTCCTATTTGCCATGAATCACAAGTCCATATTTACTGAAGATCCACGATTGGCTCAATTCGTGCATTGCATCATGGCTTATACGCACAGAGGGCTTTTGCTCCTTCATCGCATCTGCATCAAGGGCTGAGAAGCGAAGGGGTTTGGTCATTTTTTTGATAGAATCTCTTATTTCATCGAAAAACGCATAAGTTGCCGGCTTATGTTCACGGATATCCTCATAAATATAGTACTTTCCTTTTTCATCTTCCAAATCAACTTGAAAACCTTTCGGAAATGAAAGCAAGATACACGGCAGTTCATCCTCTGCCCATTGTCCGTGATATGGAAAAGAAACCTCTTCATTTCTTACAAAAAATCCTGAACTTTCTTGTTCTGATGCAATAGAAATAGAGTAAACAAAGAAGGGATGGATGTCATCTCTCTTTTCTCCTGCCACAAAATACTGATAGAACGTCTGATACTCCTCGTACACCTGATTATAATCATGCTCTGTTCGGGCAGCATTGGTACGATAGAATTGCGCTTGCCGATGCTCCAAAAGCTGCAAAAGGCTTTTAAACTCTTCAGGAGTGATGAAGAATCTCAGTTTATAGAATCCGCTATTCTTTAATTTGTCCATTTCTTTTCGCTCACCGCCCTGTTTAGAAATGTTATGCCAATGACCTTAGCGGGTCAGGTTCAGCTATATATGTATCTTATTTCCATTATAGTGATTACCTTTCCTGAGTCTACCTACTTTACACCTGAATTTTGCGAATGAACTTTGAAAAGGTAGCGAAATATCAGGATCATTACGCCTGTACGCGAGCAAAAGACATACGTGAGGTGAATTCCAGACTACCCGCCTTGTGAGGATGGGATCACGCCAACATCTCGTAATCAGCACAAATTAGCCGTACGGATGATCACCCGTACGGCTAATTTTGAATTATTCAGCTTTGCGAATTTGGAATTGTTAAGGTTTAACTACAGAGAGAAGAGACTCATTTCCCTCAGAGATCACCGTCACATCTGGTGCAAACTTAGCATCACTTACATGTATCGTTTCTCCAAGTTCCATAGTACTAATGTCAAATTCAATCGACGTTGGCAAGTGTCTCGGCAATGCCTCCACTTCAATAGAAGATAATTGAACTTGCACGACTCCGCCCTGTTTTGTGCCAATCGGTGTGCCGTTGAACTTGACAGGAATTTTAGTACGCAGGATCTCATTGGTCTGCACCTGCTGAAAATCCACATGAAGTAAATCCCGTGTAACTGGATCACGCTGGAGATCTTCCAACAATACAGTCAATGAGCCTTTCTCTTCAAACTGCAGTTCGATAAAACCAGACGTACCCTGCTTCAACCATTTTTGAAATTGTATTGTTGGAATATGAATCATTTCATTCTCCGTATTTTTGCCAAAAACAATACCTGGCAAACGCCCGGATTTACGTAAATCCCTAAGTCGGGATGTATTTAATGGAATGCGGTTCTCCGCTTGAAAACTAGTAGTCATGCTATGTTCGCTCCTCTTTATTAAATGATATTTTCACATTTTTCATACTCATCCAACCATCCCCTGTTGGGGCTAAAGAGAGAAACATAGCATCACCACCTCCATATACGATCCAATTAATTTTAAAATACATTTAATGTAAGCACCCATAATATACATGAAGGCACTCTACTCCGAAGAGTAGAATGCCTATGGGATGATTCAACCCTATCATAGAAACATAGATTTGTCGATTTAACCCCATAATATGATCAAAAGCGTCTCCTTCCAGTCTGCGTCGTTGATCAGCATAGAGACCACCCCAACGATGGAGTGGCCTTCATGTCCTCATCTCAAATGTATACATCCTCGATACTCGTTGGATTCGTCAGAATTTATCATTCTGCGTAATTCCTCAATCCACATGTCCATGAGCACCTTATTTCGGGGACAAGAAAAATCGCGTCCTCTAAGGAGAGAACGCGAGATAAAGCAGATTGATTTTGTGTTTCAGCATCGTCAATTAACGCTTTCGAGCCACCACCGCTAACCTACCGTTTTCGGTTGAATACTCGCATGTGGACAGCACAATAAGCTTGTCACCATACTGTGCTGTTACACCTGTGTCATAAAGAGAGAGTTGTTTGATATTCTGAACATATGAATCGAACTCGGCGGGCGTACTTACATTCTCAATCTGGTAGTATTTAAACACGTCGTCCGATTTGCGATAAACTTTTGACAGAATAACGGCAACAATCTCATACTCTTCCTTTTCGTAAAGCGTGCTGAACTGGAACGTCGCATGTTCTTGATAGAAGCTTTCGTTCCTGTACTTCATTAAATCTTTAAACATCCAACCACTTTTCATGTGATGTCCATGAATCAGCAAAATGTCCGAACTATTAGCCCGGCTAGACTCGTCCAAAAAAGGAAGACCACCTTGGTTTCCATTTTTATCAAAATCATGATTGAGATAGTACTCCGAATCCTGTGGCCTCTGCATGACCGGGTACTCAATTCGGGTACCGTCAATCTTCAGCCAGCCGACGATGTCTGAGTTCCTCTCGTAAAGATCTCGAAATTCGGGAAGCATAACCGGCTCATTGCCTTTATTGAACAAAAGGGAGGGGATTGCATCCCCTCCACCTTGTTCTGATCCTTCTTTCCAAACCTTTGTTAACTCTTCGATTTTCTGCTTCTCGGCATAGTCTCGCAAGAAAGTCCTCGCAAGACTGACAAGTGAAAATACCAACACAAGCAAGGAAACAGCGATAAGAATTTTTTTAGTTTTGCTCATTTTTCTTACCGCCTTCCCTTCCATTACTGGAAGTGCTTTTTCTTCTTGTACCCGAGTAGACAGAACCCAATCGTCATTAAGGACATCAGCGCCAAAATCATATACAAGAATGGCGATACGCTGTTATCTCCAGTTTTCGGAGCATCGTCCAACTCGTTGCTATCGTTCTTAAGCTGATCGTTACCATTGCCTGGTTCAGGCGTTACGGTACCTGGTTCAGGCGTTACGGTGCCTGGTTCAGGCGTTACAGTGCCTGGTTCAGGTGTTACGGTGCCTGGTTCAGGCGTTACAGTGCCTGGTTCAGGCGTTACGGTGCCTGGTTCAGGCGTTACGGTGCCTGGTTCAGGCGTTACAGTGCCTGGTTCAGGTGTTACGGTGCCTGGTTCAGGCGTTACGGTGCCTGGACCAGGCGTTACTGTCCCTGGACCAGGCGTTATGGTGCCGCCTCCATTGTTACCATTGCCGCCACCAGAACTAATTAGCTTCATTGGCACATCGTACCTGACAATGTCAAAATCGACTGAAATGGTACCACTTGTGTGCGTTTCGTATCCGTCTTTCGTTACGATCAGATAGTAATCCGCTTCAGGAAACACCATGTACGCATAGAAGCCATCTGCATCACTACTCTGCTCCGGGCTCTCGTTGTCGTACGGCGGAAAATTTGGAACCTTTGGAAGCGTTACTTTCGTACCCGGAATGCGGCCGTTATCTCTATTCCGCTGCGTATCCGCATAATACAGTGTAACTTTGGCTCCATCAATTTTCTTGCCAGTGACGGCATCTCCTGTCGTTTCATCATAGACCGTACCGTAAGGGTCGACTAACTCCTCTGAAATATTCAGCTCTCCGTTAGCTTTAACGTCAAGTTGCGCCACTTTGAGGAGCAATTCCTCGCCGGTCTCAGCTTGATAGCGAACTTCCATTGTGTACTTCTGCTCGCTTAGCCCTTCCACAGAGAAAGTTCCATTCGTAGCCATAGGGAATGCTTTAGGTTGGCCGTTTTCCTTAACATAATTGCCATCCTTGTCTTTCAAATAGATATGCATCTGGCTAGTCAACAAATCATTGAATAGCACTGTTGTTCCATCCAGTTGTTTGAACAGAATGATCCCCACGGCCGTAATGTCCGCTGGAACAGTCTCGTCCGTTACACTGCTGTTCACTTTTGCTTTCTGCGTAAATTCAACAGGTACATCCTTACCGCCTACCCGATACAATTTCGTATATCTGATCGTATAATCGGTATCCGCTACGGCTGGAATTGAATATTCACCCTTCTCGTTCGTCTGCGTCTGAATCTCTTCGCCTGTCTTCAGATCAGTTACCGTAATCGGTGCATTCGGAATGACTTCTCCTGTGTTATTGTTACGCAACACGCCTTCCAGATACGGTCGGGTATTGGCAAAATGTGCTTCAGATAATTTTTTCTCTGGAATAGTGCCCATGTGAATGAGACTCTCTGGATCAGTCACATAGCCATCTTCCGTATAATCATCTTGGGTCACTTTGTACTGAAGATTGGTTGGAAGCCCTTGGACAATGAACGTCTGGCCATCTGTAAGCTCAAAGCTCTCACCGCTCTTGATCATACCCTTACTGCCGTCTGATTTCTCATAGACGTAGGATTCGTCCGATCCCTCGCCGGTGAAGGCAACCGTGTACTTAAACAGCTTCTTCTTGTCTTCATCTTTGCCTTTAACTGTGTTGCTGATTAATAGGCCGCCCTTCAAGACTCGCACGTTCGTGAATGGGGCATCTTCATCAATACCTTTCATGACCCCGGTATAGTACCGTTCCTCAGGAGTAGTCATGTATTCATCGATTGGGTAATCTTGTTGGGTAACTGTGTATTTCAGATTCTTAGGCAGGCCCAAAATATCCAGTGTCTCTCCATCCTTGAGGCGGAAAGTACCGCCGGACTTGATCGAACCTGTGCTGCCGTCCGTCTTCAAGTAAGAGTAACTTTCCTCTTTGCCTGTATCCTCAAAGTTGACGGTGTACTCGAACTCCTTCGTGTTATCGCCGCCGTTGCCCATGACCGTATTGCTGATGGTCAGCTTGTTAACGGTCCGTTCATTGATGAAGTCCGCTTTGTGATCACCTTTATTCACGATTGAGCCAGACAGCTCTCTCGTACCCGGTATCGTCGTATAACCGTCAACGGATGTATAATCAGCCTCGTTTACGGTATAGACCAGATCCGCAGGCAAGGCTGGGAACGTCACAGATTCCCCGTGCTTAAGGGTAATCTTGCCTCCGCTCTTGATCGTGCCGAACGTATCATCCGACTTCTTATAGGTATACTCTCTGTCCTTACCTTCGCCGGTGATGGTCACGTTGTACTCGAACTCTTTGTCCGGATCACTGCCGTTGCCTTCCACCTTATTGGTAATGGTCAGCTTGCCTTGGGCCGGTGTAGGCACGATCAGTGGATTATCAGAGGTTAATTTCACCCCGTCAACCCAGATGGGCTTCCCTGGCGTATTCCCTACATATACTTGGTATACTCTTGTAGTTGGCAGCCAAGTATTGGTGTCAATATAAGTTTCTTTCAGCTCATAATACCCTGGATCAGGGAATAGCAGATTAAGTTTCCCTCCGCTATCGGTTTTTCCTTTGGTGATTATAGTTCCGCCGTCTTTCTTATAGAGTGTAAACTCTACGTCTTTTAGCGGATTGCCATTGGGATCTACCTTTTTCAGAGGCAACAGAGCATTGGAACTTGAACTGCCAGCCACGTCCGAACTGTCCAGCGTACTTTCGCTTCTGGCACTGACAGATTTCAGATTGTCATCGCCCTCCAGTTTTACCTCGTTGCCCATTGTGTCTCCAGCTTTCGCTTTAGATGGATCAACTTCTGTTTGGTACACAAACTGGTAAAGCTGATTAGGGTCGTCCATTTTAAATGTTAGAACCGTAGCGCCACCCGTGCCTGGTGCAGCTTCTACTTGAACTTCAGCATTCGGGTCGCTGAGGTCAAGTGCTGCGCCCTCTCGTTCAAGAGTGCCGCTTGCGGTCAATTTAGCAGGATAGACTGCCATACTAGGTGATGTCAGCACAAGCTTTCCGTTTTCTTCATAACGCAAATTCATGCCTGCACCCAAGGTATCCTGCAAATAAACACCCTGCTTCATGTTAAATGGCGGGGTATAGTTCACCGTCCATTCCAGCACTCCTGGAACTGGCTTAGTTACCGACTTTCCAAGGGTCTGAATAGGTACAATAACTTTGCGCTGTTCGGTGACAACCTTCTCCACTCCACCCCATGTCATATGGAGGTCGGCTTTGTTATACAGCACCTGCTTGTCTGTGCCGTTGATAGTGTATTCCTCTAAATACTTCTGCAGAGCATCATTGGAAGGTCTTGCCTTCACCAGAATGATATAAGGACTTTCCAACTTAGAGAAGGTGAAGGTACCCTCGTTTCCAATGTGTGAAAAATGGACTACATGAGAACTAGTACCTGGTTCAATTAGAGTTCTAGCATCGTTTCTAACACCATATTCATTGCCTGAACCATTGTTCGAAATTCCTTTCCAAAGCTCAAAATCCTTAGTTTCAGAGAAAGGAACAAATTCCCACCCTTCGGGAAGTGTATCCACTAGCTTAATATTACTAATGACTCGATTACCGCCATCCTTAGCCATTTCTTCTGTGTTATATCCAGGCATATTAACCCCTAAACGGAATGTGACCGTCTTGGTTGTCCTGTCATAGCCAGAAATCGTCCATGCTTCATTGTTATCATCTCTAATGTAACTGCTAACATTATTCGGCGTCACATTTTCAAAATTACCATCTACTTTTAATGGCCTCGAAGCAAAGAGCATATCCTTGTTCAACATACGCAGGTGTAGGTTGGCACTACTATTTGCTTCTTTTACGGTTTCGCCATCAATGAGCAAAGCCCGATTCGAGCTTATTTTCCCTGCGTTAATTTCCTGTCTGAAGAGAATGTTCGGGTTGGTCTCAAGTGCACGGAAGCTGAAGGATGCCGCTTCTTCGGTGTATCCGGTCACCTTGATCAAATCCGCCACCACTTTACCGTCCACGGTTAATGGAATAGCTTTCATCGTCAATCCGGTTGCATTCGACTTCAGAGTTCCCGCTTTGTACTGCTTCCAAAGCTGCGCAGAAGTGATATTTGCTTTAATTTTCGCAATTGTCTCCGCACTCACCTCGCTGGTTTCATCTACAGCGTTGTCCAAGACGTTCAAGTCACCGCCATGCACAAGGACATCGTATACTACCGCGTTAGGTAAGGCATACTGTGGTGCTAGATTAACGGTCCACGTGATACTGCCCAGGTTATAATCCTCGGTTGATACTGCGCCTGTTTTTGTAAACGTGTGTGCGCCAATGCTGACGACTGCCTCATCTGTCACCGCAATAGGTCTTTTACCCGTCATTACATCGTTGTTCTGTATAACCCCTGGTGTGTCCAAATTCCAGTTGGCACGAGGGTCAATTTGGAAGCTGGAACCACTTATCGCCTTGCTTTTAATCAACAATTCGACTTTTCCGTTAATATCCCCGAAGGAATACACGCCGTTTGAATCTGGTGTAATTGGCGTTTCTTCAGATACAGCGCCATCTACCCATGTCTGCCATGCAGCCGATTCAAATTCCAGCCCAGCCGGTAATACATTTGTGATGGTAAAGTCCTTTAACTCTTTTTTATTATATTGGTTAACCGCGATCTTCCATGTAATGGTTTCATTCGCATGGTCATACGAAGCGCTGGCTTGAATCCAGTCGGGAGCAAAAGAAATCTCCTGACCTGCCTGTACCAACATGTTGTTGTCCTGTCTCAGTTCCACTTTGCCATTCATGTCCCGGTAGCTGCGACCAAGATTGTTTGGCGGATTCCGATGTTCGTAATAATAAGCTTCCTTTGGAATCCATGTTTTATATTCAACCTTTGGATCTAGACCTGTTCCCTCTGGAAATATGTAAGTCAGCGATCCGTCGGCCCCAATGACTGGCGTTACATTTTGGCCGTTTACTTTGAATGAACCCTCCTTATAGATACCACGGACATTTCCAAAACCCGTATTATAAGTGGCTGGATTCGTATAGAATGTCTTCCCGTCTAACGGCAATTTGACTGTTTTATCAAACTGATCGAATGCAGAGACGTTTGACTCCCAAGTAATTGCACCTTCAACCAATTGCGCTGGCTGAATCCCGCGGTAACCATACTGATCCCACCTGATCATTCCAGGTGAGCTTAAAGTAATGTTATACTCTGCTGTAACATCTGGGTTCTCTAGCTGATATGCACCACCAAAGATGTTGATCGGCTTTTTATCGCCATACGCTAGTCCCGTTATATCTGCATTGGCAGTAGATTCAAAGCTGAAGGCAATACCTCGTCCAACACCATTGAAAAAATTATCTTCACCGTTAAATACAATCTTGATGCTATTTGGAGTGAAATAGGCGGTGCCCAGCTGTTTTGTACCTGATTCCGTCTGTGCATTCAAGGTTTTAGTAGCTGTTGGCAGCACCACTTCCTTGAAGTAATCTTCTCTTTTCAGCTCGATCCAGTCACCCTTTTGGATGTATTTCTCAGGATCTGCATTAGTGGGATTTGGGTCATCACCATTCACTGGTACCTTGAGACCTTCCGATTTGAGCGTAAAGGGCTGTCTACCCTGAATAATACCGTTCGGATTAATAACAGCATTCCCCTGTGTCACTTCCAGCGGAAAGGTTGAATTGGATTCCATAAATACCGCTGTTTTGTCCGTTGGGACTGCCACCATCGCTACGAAATTATTCGGTGCATCGTACACTGCCTCAGGTACCGAAAGTGGTTCGTCGGCACTCGGTGAGTCAGATTCAATGACGGCTTCCATTCCGGAATCGGTTGGCACACTCTCCGCATATGCGGCGGTGGAGTATATCACGGTCTGCAAGACGAGCAACATTGCCAGAAATAAAGACAATATCGGTTTACCTATATTGCGTTTTTGTTTCAAACGAAAATCTCCTCCACTTCTAAAATTTTTGCAGCAACCAGAAACTTTTTCCCTTTTCTTTGGCCATTCCATCCTTACAACAGAAACTGATAAAATTCATCAAGTTCATATGGCTTGCCTTACCATTTTACTGTAGAGCCCTTACCAAATTCTGAACACTAAACGGTAACCAAACCATAGAGCCAATTCAGACATAGATTTCTCCATAGAATCGTGGATTTTAAGCATAAAAAAAACATCCTAAATTGGGATATGGCATTCTCTTGGATAAACCCTTTTCACCAATTAAAGAACTACTTGATGAGAGGGTTTATCCGTAGAGGAATGCTCATTCGCCCGATAGGATGTGTTTCTCTGTTTTAATATAAAGTTTGAATAAGTTCTACATTATGAAGCTTTTGCTGCAACAGCTTTTTCAATTAATGCTTTTGCATCGTTAGTAGTCAGACCTAGTTTAGGTTGAAGTGATTTTTTATCTGTTCCAGCAAAAATACCTTTGTCAATCAGTTTTGCCATAGGTTTAATTGCATAGGCAGACACGGATTTACCATCTTCGAAACTAGCAATAATTGTAGCAGCGTCTTTATCAGTCGCTTGATCTTTTACCAATTTAGCAAGAATGGTAGCAGCTTCTTCACGCGTGATATCCCGATCAGGATAGAAGTTTCCACCAAAACCTTGAATGAATCCAGCATGCATAGCTTCAGCAATCGCATCTGCATATGCAGCATTAGCCGCAACATCTTTGAATACAGGTGCTGTAGCTACTTCGTTAAGTTTCAACATGTCGACCAGAGCACTTACAAATTCAGCACGAGAAATGACTTCTGTTGTTACAGGTGTTTCTGTTGGCTCAGTAGATGCAGCCAGGTTTGTGATACGTCCTTCATTTTTAGCTTCGATGCTACCGCCCTTATACGTGTCTACGATGTATTGGTAGAATACATCCAGATCGATAGGACCTGCCAGGGATGATTTAGCATCCAGCAGCACTTTATAGTTATCTCCACCTGCAGCCATAAAGTTGTTAACTACAGCCGTATATGTTTTTGCAGGATCAATCGTTGTTCCATCTTCCAGACTAAGACCAGTAACGCGTTCTGCGACTGGCTTATTGAAATCTGCAGTGTATTTCAAACCAGAGATTTGGAGTGTTTTGGTATTAGGTGTACCGTCAGCATTGGTACCCCATTGCTGCTGCAACAAGGTTTTAACCTGTTCGCCAGTCAGCTCAAGTTTTACTAGAGTATTACCAAACGGTTGGATTTTGGCAAGATCAGCAAAGGTCACATCGCCTTGTGGCAGATCCGCACGAATACCGCCTGGATTCATAAATGCAAAGTCAGCAGCACTGGCCTTATCCCCAAAGTCTGCTTCACGCATTGAATCTGCAATGAGGTTGCCCAGAGGGGCTTCGTTATTATAAGCATCTGTACGGGTAACAGAACCATCCGTTGTACCTACTGGTTTCGTCAGCTCAGGATGCTTGTCTAATGATTTTTTAATAATAGCTAAAGATTCAGGGTCTTCTTTTACACCCTCTTGGAAAGTCGTTGTAACAGTCGCTGATTTTTCAGTTACATCCCCGGTAGCAGGGTCAATCATCAGCTTGATATCTTCAAACGCCGTACCATATGAGTAGGCTTGCACAATCAACTTTCCGTTCACTTCACCGTTAGCCAAAGCATGATTGTCACCTGCAACGATAACGTCAACAGGGGAGTCCGCCGGTAAAGCTTTTGCCAGATCAGCTGCTTCTCCAGTGGTTACACCTTCTTTGGTTGTTGCTGGATCATGTGCCAAAACAATGATCGTTTCTACACCTTGGTCTTGCAATTCTTTGGCATATTTATTAACGGCTTCCACTTCTTCTTCTGCGCTTAAGAAACGTACGCCAGCTGTCCCAGATGGAGATACTTTGGCAGGTGTTGATTTCGTCACTAGTCCGATAAATCCAATTTTGACTCCGCCCACTTCTTTAATCACATACGGCTTAATCAATGTTTTTCCTGTGGCAGTTTCAATCACGTTTGCATTGACGTAATCAAATTTTGCACCGGCATGTGTTACCTTACCTTCTTTTGGATCAAGGCCACCAAAGATCTGTGCCTTTAAAGCAGCGACACCTTGGTCGAATTCATGATTCCCTAAGGAACCTACATCAAAGCCCATCATATTCATCCATTCCATGGTAGGCTCGTCACGATCCAAAGATGAGGCTGGAGCAGATGCACCAACAGAGTCCCCATTATGGAAGAGTAGAGAGTGTTCATATTTGGCTTGAGCTTCTTTGAGATAGGTTGCTAGAATTGGAGCCGTTCCTGCCTTCTTATCACCCACGATTGATGTGGTATCTAACTGACCGTGGAAATCATTGATTCCAATCAAGTGTACTTCTACATCGTTACCTGCGGCAGAGACAGAACCTGTTGCGCCCAATAGTTGCGTGAGTAATAGTGCAGCGGTAGCTACACGCAGTGTGCTTTTACCCAAAACTTTTTTCCAAAACATGAATGAAAAAACCCCTCTCCAATTTTAGATCCTGAGATATTTTACCATAGTTCAATTCATAAAAATCATTAAATATATAAAATGGGTGTAAAAAGTTGAGAGATTGATAGAGGAGATGAATACCTATATCTCGATCTGCACCAAAATTAGTGTTTAGCTTCAATTTATTCAATCGAATAACAGGTTTTTTTCTAGCTCAGGAGACGAGAAGTTATAACGCATTGGTTGTAAGTAATAGATTCAAAATTTCATATAGAAAAATATGGCTTTTATATTTTTTGTTGCTATAATGGAAAATAAAGTATGCATTTTCACTTGATGATATAACTCCTCTACTAAAAAACACTTAGCTTCCATCTCCTAAAACACACACATCCCATTACATAATATGTATCAAAGATTTTCACACTTCTATTAAAGGAGGTGACCGTTGGGAGCATTTTAGATCTTAGTTCCCATTTTACACCAGATGGGGACGTGTTACCTCACCGCTCCTGACTGAATACAACGTAGAAACATGCAATAGCTGTAAGGATTTGTTGTTCTATGCATTTAACTTTAACCATTATAAGAAAAATAGGAGCGTGTCCAATGAACAAACGACTTTTTCCCAGATCTTTTCGAGTTCTTATGGCTTGCTTGTTGATTCTTGCATTTGCCGTACCAGCAACAGCTTCTGCTGGCTATCTTGGAGATAAACTCACGATCGGCCAAAGCATGGCTAAGGGTGACTATCTCACCTCCCAAGATGGCAGGTTCTCAGCCATCTGGCAAAATGACGGGAACTTTGTTATCTATCAAAACGGTTCTTCTCTCTGGAGTAGCGGAACTAGTAACAGTGGGGCTCTTTCGTTCAATTTTGAATCACAGTACGGGAAACCTGTCATGTATAAATATGGCATGAAATATCAAGACGTTTACCAATATGGTTATCGTTATGGTTTCAACCCGGCTACAGGTAAATTCGAATATTACACCGGTTGGGGATGGGATAAAGTTTTGATGATTGATACTTCTGTACAGGTAGCTGCCTGGTCTCCCAATACCACCTCATGGATTCCAGGTCATCACGGGAGCAGCTTACCTGCTAACACAACGGGTGACACACTGGTCATGCAAAGTGATGGGAATTTAGTTCTCTATAACACAACCCTGACCAATAGCAATTATCCGAACAGTTGGATTCCTGTCTGGGCTTCCAATACGGGCGGGCGTTAAAAAAATGAAGAGCCGCATGCTTTGCGGCTCTTTTTTGTTTATCAGGAGAATATCATTGATATTGTTCATATTGCTGTTGAATAGACAGCGAAGGCTGTAATCCAAGTTCATGAAGCAGTAATTGTGTATATTGCTCATAGTGGTTATGTAGTGATTTTCGATCTCCCATGGCTCCCAATATACTTAACAACAGCAATGTTGCCTCTTCCTCAAACTCATTGCGGGATACAATTCTTCTGGCAATGCGTGCTGCTTCATTATATTGATTCCGTTCCAGCAACCAGCTTGCAAGACGCTTGGCATAGGAAACGTACACAATTAACAATCTCTCACGTTCCCCTGTCGCCCAATCAAAAGATTTACCCTCAAACAACTCGCCTACGAACTGTTTCTCTAACGCTATGGCCGCTTTTTCATTAGCTATATTGAATTCAAATAACTCCAACATGGTCTGTTCGAATCGAATAAAATCAACATCGGCTTGATCTAAATCTACCCGATATTGCTCTTGCGCTGATAGGATCATCTCCTTGAACCCATGCTCGGATAACACCTTTCTAAGCTGATAGACAATCGTATTCAAGTACACTTCTGCCTGCTTGAGAGGCCTCCCTGGGAAGAGATCCTCCAGGATTCGGGATTTGGCTACACTTCTACCCTGTTGAACAAGCAGATAGGCAAATAGCTCCATGCTTTTCTTGGATTTCCATTTCACTGTACCCGCTTGCTTGCTGCTAGCCTCGAAGCAACTCAGTCCATGAACCGTCAGCCGATTAGGCACAAGGTCGTCAGCAAGATTAGAAGAAGATCTGCGTCTGCTGGCCGCCCTAGTGAGCGTCTGAGCCAGTCGCATTCTGGAAATCGGCTTAACCATGTAGTCCAACGGATAAACATCGTAAGCGTGAATCGCATATTCTGCATGCGAAGTGGTAAACACAATGTCAAGATCATTACAAACTGAGATCAAGCTGCGTGCAAGCTCTAATCCATTGTCCGTAGCAATCTGGATGTCCAGGAATGCGAGATCCACTTCCCTGTTCTTAACGAAATCGAGTGCCTCTGCCGCATTCTGAAAGCTTCCGACAATCTCCACATCTTGCATATTCGACAGCATCCGCTTCATTGCCAACAGCATGGCAGGCTCATCATCAACGATGAGAACTTTCATCTCTCTGTTCCGCCTCTCAAAGTGAAGTGAAATACGCTTCCTTGTCGCACCGTGCTTTCTGCCCACATATCTCCACCACTTAGTTGTACGAACTGTCGACTTACGAGCAGTCCAAGCCCTGCCCCTTTTTCACCTAATGTACCCGCCATGGAGTTGAGTTGCTTCTCGTTAAATAGCTGACGAACTCGCCCCTCTTCCATACCTACTCCGTTATCACGAACGGACACGATCACCATGTCTCCTGACAACTGAGCGTACACTTCGATTAAACCACCCAATTCGGAAAATTTGATGGCGTTGGTTAATAAGTTACGAATAATTAAACCAACTGTTTCCCGGTCTGCATATACATGGGTGCCTATAGCAATCTTATTCATCACGCTGATATGTTTACTCTCACTTTTAATGTGTAACATATGACAACAGTCCTCAACAACCTCCGAAAGCTCCAGTAACTCTGGACGAAGTGTCATGTCTTCAACCTGACTGCGAAACCACTCCAACAAGTTATTAGCCATTCCAAGTGTATTACGAATCTGGTCACCCAGCTGCTCAATGATCTCCTGATGATCCGCAGCGAAGGATTGCCTGTCCGCCTCCAGTAACTCCACGAGTTGAAACTGCAGCGCTAGCGGACTGCGAATATCATGCGATATAATTGTAAACAGTTGATCCTTCAACTGGTTCAACTGTGCCATCTGCTCCAGATGCCGTTGTTTCTCTGTAATATCAAAAATAAGAGAAATATTACCCTGTGCCTTACCCAGTGTATATAATGGATATACGTTTACACTATATATTTTTCTTTCTCCATCCAGCCACTTATCAATCTCTACACTGCCCGGTTGCATAGACTTGCTCAGCTTATACCATTCTGGCCAGGACGCTAGGATTTCCGATATATTCCGACCCGAAATATTGGTATAGCCCAACTCTGAGAACCATTGTGAAGCTCGATTATTGTTATCGATGACCTTTCCCGAACCATTCACAATCACAATACTCTCCTGCAACGTATCGAGCACAATATTCCTGGCAATCGGAACGGTAGAGAAGAACTTAATCCTCAGAATAATCACCAGCATAATTGTCCCTGTAGATCCGCAGTAAACTGTTAATGGAAGTAACCATGATGACCACTCAGGCTTCACAAATTTGATAATCTCCAGGACAAACGGTAATGTAGCCAGAAGGAGAACCCACATTCCCGGCTTACGATAATCACTCCTAATATTCCTTACATACTGAAATAAATAGTAGAGGCATATAACCACTGCACTATAGCAAATGAGGCTGAATGCTCTAGAATAGAGGGTTTTTGTTGTGACTAGGTGGCCATTATAAAGCTCAATCGTCAGATATATAATATGAAAGTTTGGGTCAAGCCACATAAGCAACGACCACGATACAAATACGGCAAACAATAGGATCTTCCATTGGTTCTTCAGCAGCTTGTCTCGACCGACTAAGTGATAAACGAATAAGATCAAGAAAGGGACCATTACATTTTGGGTCGTATTCTGAATATTGCGAAAAATTAATTTAGTCATAAATACATCGCTATGTCTCTCCAGAATGATACTGCTTGAGTACATCATTCGGCATACGATCAAACCTACGAGGTAGATTACTCCGCGCTCTCGTCTAAACCCGTACACAGTGAGTAAGATGATACCCGTCATGATCAATGAAACAATCATCAGGATAAGTTCTACAGTGGAATTCATACATCAGGTCCCTTTATATTTAAATTAAGAAAATATACACCTTATGCCTTTTCTATCCATAATAGTAGAGGGAATTATGGATTACAAGCATATCTCCTATCAGGCTTCAACAAAAACTGACCCCTGTTGTCATCTAATGACATCAGGGGTCAGTCCTTTATTGCTTAATGTATAGATTTCCAAAGTCGCAAGAGTACAACCGCAGCTTCGGCTCTTGTTGTTCGTCCCTCCGGAACAAATCGATTACCCGCTTGCCCTTTCAGAAGTCCGTGCTCTCGAGCAGCTTCGATATAAGCTTTGGCCCATGTTGGAATGTGTGTATCATCAGAGAAGTAGGGGCTATCCGTACTGCCAGCCTTCCATTCCATGACCTTGGATACCATTGTAGCCATCTCTGCACGGCTTACCGTTTGCTTCGGTCTTAATGTTCCGTCGGGATATCCTTGCAGAGCGCCCTCAGATACGGCTGTCTGGATCGTCAGGTGTGCCCATGCCGGAATGCTCTCTGCATCGCTGAAAGATACCTCACTTGATTCGTTACGTATCGGGATCTGAAGTGTCCTCATCAGCATAACGGCGAACTCCATTCGTGTTACGTTGCCTCTTGGTACAAAGGTCTGGGCATCCATCCCCTCCACAATACCCAATTCGGCTGCCTCGCATATATCTGATGTTGCCCAGTGATTCTCGATATCCGTGAACCGACATACCGGAGCTGAAGGAACATGATGTTCATCATGGGTCATACGGTTAATGGTGACGGTATACGTCTTGATCGTTCCATCCTCAGCTTGAACCGTAAGGGTTAACACATTAGCACCCATCACCAAAGGAACAGTCGTCATCTCACTTATCCGTTCTCCCAACAGCTTCACAACCGCCTTGGGATGGGCTGAAGCTACTTCCAGTTCAACCTGCGCAGCGTCTGTTTCTACTGTATACGTCGTAGTCCCCGACGTGAACTTAGGAGATAATTCCAATGCCTTTCCGGAATTATAAACATTTATTTTAGCTAAAGCTGCCTGGTTAGATGGAGATGAGGTTACTGCAGGCGGAGCAGACGAATTACCGCCTTGATCTATTGGGCTCGGTGCTGGTGCCGGCGTTGTGTTATCCAGTAGAAACGGATTCGAAACAGCCTCCTTAACATTCCCCACTTTGTCTACTGCGCGAATGTGTAAGTACCAACTTCCATTCCCGCTAGTCTGACTCAACGTATCGCCGTCTCTAAAGGGGAACCAGCCCATTGCCGGAACGGCCGTACTTTGCGTCCACACATATTGTAGTGAATGATCATCTATTCCGCTTTGTAGGTCGCTGACCGTTACGATACTCGCTGCAGTTTTCGCTGCCACTACACCACCATTCGTACCAAACTGCACT
This sequence comes from Paenibacillus sp. BGI2013, assembly GCF_002843485.1. Lineage (NCBI taxonomy): Bacteria > Bacillati > Bacillota > Bacilli > Caryophanales > Paenibacillaceae > Paenibacillus > Paenibacillus sp. BGI2013. Next base: position 98,284 of record NZ_PJFA01000002.1, on the reverse strand, counting down.
TCCGGAGGCGTTGAATCGATCGCCAGCGTAATGGTATACGTTTTACCGGGTAACAAGTAGGGCTCCACGCGAACAGGAATAACCGTATCCGTGGTTGCTCCCGCAAAGTTTATCATCTTCGTGCTACCTGACGGCAGCAGCTCACCGTTCACATACATAACTGTCTGGTCAGTGCTCTCGAGTGTCGGCGTTACATCTACACTGGACAGCGATTGACCGTCGTAATAATACGTGTAGTCCATGACTGAAGGATCAAAGGATTCTGTGAAATCCCCTTCCTGTAGCTTAAGCCCGCTCAGATTGGCATTCCCAGGTACATTCATTTGTCCATCCTGATTAGATCCCCAGGTAATTACGGTACCATCTGACTTTAAGGCAAGCGAATGAAAATGACCTGCAGCGACCGCCACTACTCTTTCTAAGTCGGCTGGTATATTGGTTTGACCACTATTATTGTATCCCCAGGCAACCACTGTGCCATCTAACTTTAGCGCTAATGAATGATATTCTCCTGCAACAATCGCCACTACTCCGTCTAAGCCCGCTGGCACATTGGTTTGACCGTCCTGATTAGATCCCCAGGCAACCACTGTGCCATCTGACTTTAGCGCTAGTGAATGAGTTTCTCCTGCAGCAATCGCCACTACTCCGTTTAAGCCTACGGGCACATTGGTTTGACCCCTATTGTTGCCTCCCCAAGCGACCACTGTGCCATCTGACTTCAGTGCAAGCGAATGGATGTTTCCTGCAGCAATCCCCACTACCCCTTCTACAACCACTGGTACATTGGTTTGACCGTTGGTATTGTTACCCCAGCCGACAACCGTGTTGTCTGACTTCAATGCAAGCGAATGGCTGCTTCCTGTGGCGATTGCCACCACATCATTCAAGCCCGCTGGCATGTTTAGTTGACCAAAGCTGTTGTTCCCCCAGCCGACCACCGTGCCATCTGACTTCAATGCAAGTATATGAAAATACCCAACATCAATTGCCATAATATCGCTTAAGCCTACGGGGACGTTTAGTTGACCAGGCCCCCAGCTAACCAAGGTACCATCTGACTTTAACGCCATTGAAGCATTACCTCCTGCGTCTATTTTCTCCGCTTTAACAGGTGAAGAAGGATCTGCAGCATAAACTGATCGCACCTCGAATGGAACGATTATGCTGAACAACAATACGAAGCTTATAACAAGATAAACCGTCTTTCTCCAATTAAACGATAACAATATGTATCCTCTCCTTCATCCCTTTGATTAGGTAACTAATCCTTGATTATTTTCTATCGGCATACGTCAGAATGATAGCCTTGCTAGAGCAAGCTTTAACCCAGATCCGAGATCCATCATCCTCTATGGATATTAACAGAGGGCTATGAAAGAATAATGAAAGAACATAGCGATGATGGAACCACGATCCATCCCGACTTCTAACGTATACACTTGGCTCGAACCAAACTGATCCCCCAGGAAGCAGAAAAAACCGATTAGAGACAACTTTACTTGCAGCTGTCTCTAATCGGCTTCAACATTTCACTCTATCAAATCACTTCAATTCATAAACGAAATCACAATACTTTAGAGTTGATTCTCGATGAGATGCAATGATAACAGTCTGATTATCTAATCTAGACACTGCTCTCATCACTTCCTCTTCAAGGCATTCGTCTAATGCGGATGTTCCCTCGTCCAACACCAAGATATCCGGAGAATCGTACACCGCCCTCGCTAGGCCTACGCGTTGGCACTGTCCCCCGGAAAGAAAGATTCCGTTCTCACCAAGATTGGTATTTTCACCTTGACCTAACCCTGCAATCATATCTGCTATTTGAGCCACCGATATAGCATGCGTCATTTTTTCTTTATCATAGTCCCGATAGAAAACAATATTTTCCTTCAGGTTTGCATTCAACAAAAATACTTTTTGGGGAAGATATCCGAAACGAAGCTTTGCCTCGCTAAGTTGCTCCGTCGTTCCATCTCCATGCTCGATATCGAGTCTTCCGTCATTTCGCACAAGAAGACCCGTCAACAGATTTAACAGTGTACTTTTGCCTATTCCGGAGGGGCCCCTTAAACCGACAATAGCACCACAAGGAATCTCAACGTTTATTTTCTTCAAAACTTCTTTTCCATTCTCATAGGAAAAAGATAGATTACTACATACAATTTTACTGCCCTGATTAAACCTGCCTGTAGCATGTGTATCTTTGTCTTGATCATTTACAGCATACGACTTTCTTGGTTTGTCTTCCTTTAGTATCCCTTGGATCTTCTCGTAGAAACCCCCGTCCATTCGATCCAAAACCGAGGAGTTCGCATACAAAGAAGATAAATAACCATTTATTCTGGTCACTCCTGGCATAACTCTAATTAAAATCAAGGCTAGAATGGCCATTTTCGACATGACGTCCTCGGATGAGCCATTCGTTACATAAACAGCAAGAAACGCCATCAACATACAAGCCACCGTAATCAATTCAATCAGATGTCTAGGCAATGTGGAATAGACAGTTTGCTTTACTTCTAAGGTTACATTTTCCTCGATGTACCCTTCATAGAGATGCTCCACTGCGTCTTTTGCGTGATACAATTTCACTTCCTTGATACCATTTATGGCCTCTCTTGTGACGGCACTCATTCGGTCGAAGCTGTGATTGGAACGTTTTCCGGTCTCTCGCACTTTAGTATAAATAAACCGATGGAACAAGATCATGATAAGAACATACACCAGAATCAAAGCCGCTGAAATATTGACATTTAGGACGCACATGTAAGCCAAAAGCATGAGAATGACGACAGCTTCTGCAATAAACTCCAGCATGCTCTGTATACTCAGGAAGATGGAACCCGTGTATTTGTTAATATTATTAATAAGAGCCGACGAATCTTCATCAGTGAAAGATTGATAATCTTGATCCAGGTGCATGCGCAACAATGACTTGCTTGTATCCTTATATTGGCTAACGATATATTTGCGCTTTATAATTCCTAACCCATATACAAACACGTTTTTTACTAGAAAACATATAAAAACAATTCCCGCAAAAAAAGCAACTTTGCTAATACTCTCATGATCCCCTTCTAGAATAGTAGAAACAAAAGGAACAATAAGTGAAATGCTTGCGGTCTCTAACACTGCACCGATCACATAGAAAAAGACAAGCACGCCAAATTGAATCTGTCGCTTTCGACCAAACAGATTCCATAATGTAAGTAAATTTACTCCGAGTGATTTATTCAAGGCAAGTCGCCGCTTTCTTCGTATAGTCCATCAAAACTACTGCACACTAATTTCAGTCTTCACTCGTTGCTCGTTCTATTTCTTGCTATCATGGCCGTAGTTTGCATTAAGGTCTTCTTAAATGCAGCAATCATATGTTCCACTTCTTTGTGATAATACTCTTGATCACATTCACAATAAGGCAAAATACTTAAATAAAGCTGCTTGATATCTTCTATCCGTTTCATAGTCTCCGTGAAACTACGCTTCGTACTAGAATGACCGCTACTTCTCCTGCAATATACATGCAGCTCCTCGTTTAGATAAGCACACTTGCTTCTGCTCGCGATTGGAAGTAGCAGCTGCGGATTCTGATCCACAGTGGATGCCGGAATCTGACGATTCGGATAACAGGAAAACAAGGCTTCTGTTCGCACCATAAATCGGCCCGCAAGTTCCAAGATACGTTCATGGAACAAATCATCAAATATATCGGACAAAAACGGCTGATTATTTTTTTCTCTATACATAATCGGATTCTCTGTCTCATCTTTGATTAATCCGTTGCTTCGCACCATATTAATATCAGGATGAGTTAGAAGACACTCTACCTTCTTTTCAATACTGTCATCCGTCCAGTAGTCATCCGCATCGCACCAGGTTAATAGTTCGCCGTGGACACTCGGAAGTGCTAGATTTACAGCAGCCACCTGTCCTGCATGGTTTTGGGATAGAACTTTCACCGATATACCTTTTTCTTCCATTATAACTGCCCGCTCTGTAAGGACCGAGAGTGAATCATCGGTAGACCCGTCATCTACCAAAATAAGTTCTAACGGCGCATAGGTCTGGTTTTCTACAGAATCTAAGAAAGTGTTTAAATATGGCATGGCATTGTAGATTGGCGTTATGATGGATACTAACGGTTTCATTCTTTTGACATCCTTTTCCTTAAAATAGCTGCATAATTTTTCATTTCTTCTTCACGTTTTAAACGTCCTGTATTGGTCATATGAAGGCGTCGCCTTAACGTTACTTGATTGATTTCACGAACCACGGCTCCTGTTTCCTTCAAACTCATCATCCAATCTACCGTTTCTCCACTTGAAAGATTTTCATCGAAGTATCCGTTCCGATCAAAGACTGATTTTTTGATAAGCGCGCAGCCCGGCAATACACCGCCATAACCGTTTTCTCTTGCCTTCAGTTTCATACTTTGTTCACTCGATAACTCCGGCGAAATAAAATCTTTTGCCTTTCCATATACAACAACACAGTTCGATTCATCTTCCATGGCAGTAAAAAGATTATCCAATGCATCCTGAGACAAAACATCATCTGCATCCAGAAATAATACATAATCCCCACAAGCCATCTTGAGTCCGACATTCCTTGCTTTTGCTGCACCACCATGTTCCACCGAGATCACACGATCACCTAATCTTTGGGCAGTCGCAAAGGAATGATCTTCTGATTGATCATCTACAATAATAATCTCCTTCTCGCCATTCCAGGTCTGGTTCGATATCGATTCCACTGCTTCTTCTAAATAATATCCCGCATTATATACAGGCATAATAATGGATAGCCTCATTGTATTAATCCTCTTCTTTTAGCTTAGGCCATCCCATATCTGCTTCCACATCATGTACAGGGTCTGCCAACAGAAGATCTTGAACCTCCGCGAATTCATTCAACTCAAGGCTGTAATCTCCATGAACCACGACAAAATCGCCCAATGATTCTTGGCTGTAAGGTTGATCATCTAAAATAAATATTTCCTTTTCCGTAAGCGCAGCAATAAACCGCTCTACACGCTGATCAATATCCACTACACAGTCCTCATTATTTTTAATTGTATCGACAATCTGCTTCGGGTCCTTGCCTTGCATCAACGCATCTAAAACCATCGATCCAAGAGCACTTGCTCCATAATACATTCCAGTAACAAAATTGATTATAATGGCTTGTCCGTCAGCAATATCATAAAACATCTTCTCATCATTTAATTTATACATGTTAAAGTCCCTCCATAAAGTTTTGCAATACGATTACATTCTTCTTAAGGTCTTTACTTAAACGAAACTCATAAACGGGTAAATCCTTCAGTCTGTCCATCATTCTCTTAACCATTTCTGTATCTCTTCGTCCGCCAATCTGACTTACACTGGAATGAACCAATTTTACCAATACTGAACCTCGGTCCGTCGGCACAATCATTGGATCGCTTCCCTCTGTAACAGTTGGACACAAAATAGCTTTAATCGGTAATTCTTCCTGAAAAGGATAGGCGGATGCATCAAAGAACTTCTTCCCGTTTCGCTTTTCCTCCGTCTTGATAACAGGCATGTTCGGTTTCAAAATCTGATACATATCCGAATTCAATCCAACCATTGTATATAGTGGCAGTGCATTTCGTTCTCCCACTTCACGCATCATAACATAATCATCTGCCACAAAATCTAACCCCTCAAGCAAACAACTTACCGATAAAGTTGACTTCCCAGCACCACCCCGCGCACTTATCAATACACCCTTATGATTAAATCCGACTGCAGCGGAATGCAGAATCAATATGTTCTCCTGCTCTGCCCAAAAATAAAAACATCTTATAAGTGGATGTCCCAACATGCAATCATCATAATCAGTGCCTGCTTGTCTGCAGAAATAATAGGTCTTCCTGATGTAGTCGGCACCCTCCATCTCCGTACTTCTAGTAACCTTGATGCTTCCCGTTGCATCCTTTCCCTGATATACATCGGTTATTGCTCCTTCTTGCAGCGGCTTATCGCGAAACGAATCGGGAATATAGACATTAACATCATCCGTATAGCACCAGATTACTGCACCCGGCACTACGTACTGCTCATTTGAAAGGACTCTTCCCAAAAGAGATGATCGTATTAATGAAACCTCTATGTCATCCCAATATCGAATTTCGAGAACCTTATCTGCTAATCTGATTTGCATATTCTTATAATGCATCCCGTTTTTCTTCAAAATTCGCTTATTAACATCTTCGAAGAAAGTGGAAATTGTAGCTTTTTTATTATCCATCCATTATTCTCTCTTTTCTCGCATAGTATTTGTTCTAATCAACGAAGTCTTAACCGTGAGAGAAATTTCTGATACAATTTCACGGGTCTATTTAAGTGGTAAAGTTCGGCAACATATTTTGCAAAACACATACCAGATTCTACTTCCTTTAATTCATGAGAATAATATCTATACTCCTTTCTGATAGGTTTATATTTTATTCTTAAATGTATTACCCGCAGCGTGATTGAACTATTTTCGTCCGCACGGCGTTCTTTCATATAAGGCACAATCGTCTCATAAAAATCCATTGCGTCTTTTAGCCATTTGCCATATCCACTATCCACTGCAAATAAATTTTCTGCATCCTCTAACGAAATGTCCTCTGGAAAACAGGTTGCGAATAATTTCATCATCAAGTGAACCCGATAACTACAATGCAGTTCACTCGCGCGCTTTGCTATTGCTGTCCAATCCGTGTCAGGCATCATTTTCAAGACCATTTTTGCATCAAATAACCACTTCATCCGTCGTTCCGGCATCTCATCAACAAATATGCATCTGGATTGCGAATCTAATATATGGACAAACATGTCTAACGGTGATAATACTCTGAATTTACAGCTATTCACCTCAACCTGTTCAACTCTCTCCCAAATATCACTGCCCTTTTCAAGATTGTTCTTAAATATGACATGATGAATATCAAACTCCGTCTTTCCCAACTTATATGTAATGGAATGCTTAGCTTCTACTATATACTCCGCACCCATATCTTGAAAAATTGAAACCGCTTCTTCATATTGTTCACCCTCGAGCGCAAAGTCTAAATCAGCCATCATTCTAGATACTCCTGAGGCAAAATGTAGACGCATCGCGGCTCCCTTTAAAAGCAAAGGGTATATATTCTTTTCATTCAACTTCTGTGTACTCATAAAAAGTTTCTGTAGCATCAGGGCATTCTCCACCTGATAATAACGATAGATGCCTTTTAATTGTGGGATGACATGCTTCGGAAATCCCATCCAATCGACGTTATACCCAAAATGAGCTAACATCAGCAGATAATTATGATTACCCGTATCCATATTCAGACCCTGAAGCTGATCCTCTATTTCTTCTATATTCACGTGTTCCTTAAATAGGAGTGACAGTAATCTTTGCTCGCACGGAACAAGTAGCCGTTTTTGCAACTCTTTCTCTATCGCTATATTCATATCTATTCTTTTTATCCTTTCATCTTTATTGGCTTTAATGTACAGTCAAAAACTTATTGAATTTCGTTTCATTTTTCCCAGCCGGTTTGTTCCATTTTGATTACTTATTTTTGAAATTATAACAGAGTGCTATGAAAGAATAATGAAAGAAATAAACCTGTGGTTTGGTTCCTACTCATTGGGCAAGGCATCATTATTATTAATGGATGCAGTCAGGGAGGTCCATTAGTTCGAACCACATAGGGATTCGCAGAGGTAACTAATTCTTATTTCGTTTGTTAACTTCAATTGCAATGAACTCTGGCAAATAATTAGGAGTACAGCCCTTTGATACCATTTCATCTTTATAAAGACCTGTATTCTCACCAAGTTTTATACAACGTGCACGATACTTTTGATCATAAATGCCTATCCAGCCTGCAATGAAATTCATAGCCCACTGAACTGCCGGCTCTTCCTGCGTAATATTAGCTTCAATTGCAGATAGTAAGTCCTCGGTGTTATCAGGAGGCGTTTGTCCGGTCCATCTCAATCGCGCTTGATAATACCAAAAAGCTCGCCTTTGAAGAGCAGAAGGGCTTTTTTCCCATGACTCCATCAATGCAATGGTCTTCTTGTCTTTGGTAAGCTGATTAGCCATTAACCAATCCATTAAGTTATTTCGCTCATCAAAAGTGTGAGTCTGCATATCCTTATCAAACTTATTAAGCACTTCTTGTGAGAGAAGTTTTTTATCCATAATTAAAATAGCTAATAGTCTGGGCAAAAACGCTTCGGTCGACCAAAGTTCCATAGCTAGTTCGTGATCTTTTTTAATATCCTTTGCGATTTTTCGTAATTCGCCTAGCTTAGTTTTACTATTGATCTGCTGTAGAATGTCCCCTGCTTTTGAAGAGTATTTCATTTCTATACTTTTATCCTTATTCATTTGATACCACAGCTCCTTTATGGCGAAAGTCTTTGAAGAGCGAAAGGGCTATTTCCCATGACTCCATCAACCGCAGTAAGATAAGCTTATTTTCATATATTGACAAATAAATGTGTTAGACTACTAAAAGAAGAATTGCCAATCTATACTAAAGAATGCTACACAACTGGATACAGGCAGTTCTTACGATAAACGTAGTTAGAAAGGAAACCCCATGAATAGTTCCTTGAAGCAACGAATGAAATCATTATTAGCACCCGTGTTTCCCGGTGGAATCATAACCATTCTGATATTTTCCCTTGATTACTTCCAAATCGAACTTGTTGAAAAATTTCTGCTTTTTGCGGCTTTTGTCATTGTACCTCTTGTGATTTCACTTTTGAACCATGACGAAAAGAATAAACATCAACGAATGATTTATGCCGCTATGAAATGGCTTCAATTTCCCGCTGCGCTTCTTACCCTGGCCTCGGTAATGAGTAATAAGATGTGGGGGTTAGAAAGTACGGAAATCCCAGGAATTCTGTCTCTTGGATGGCTACTGTTCACACTGCTGCTTGGCATCTATGGCTTGACCACGATTGTGATCTCTAAAGGAAAAGCAGCGGAAATAGCGATTGGTGCGGGGCTCGTTTATTTTTTTATCGGGGGCATTTGGTTTACCTTATATCAATATCAATTGAACCTGTTCCAAGCTAATCCTTCAACGCACGCGTTAAGCTCGCTCCACTTCCATTTCTCATCTGCGATCGTTCCGATTTTTATTGGTGCACTGGGACGCATCATGACGAAGAAAAGCTGGTATCCTTGGGTCGTTGCCATCGATATCATCGGACCAATCTTGATTGCTATTGGTATGATTTTCTCCAAGCCAATTGAATACATTGGTGTCACTTTGTTCGCCTGTAATATTGTGGTTTACACCGCTTATCTCCTTACTTACTTGAGGAAAAATGCTTTGGATATTAAGGCAGCCTTTTTCTTAGGCCTTTCTTGTCTAGCCTTTTACACGGTTGTTGTCATTTCCATCTTCTATCCGTTACTGAAAAATATGTACTCCTTAACCATACTCGATTTTATTCCCATTTATGGATCTCTGCATGCGTTTGGTTTTGTCTTATGTGGACTAATTGGTTGGGTGTATATGGTGGACTTCATTAAGGAAAAGGCTAACCAATCGGCTTCATAGGAGTAGTTTAGTCAGGTTCGTGCTATAATAGTGATCACATAAATAACATTCATCATTCTGCCGAGATGGCGATGATTAAGGAGATTGAATTTTGACGAACAACCATGATATTGGAGCAGTTAACGAACTACCGGAGAACTTTGAAGAGCTCAAACGAGCGGCTAACCGGACGTCGAGCTGGAGAGAAAGACTGAATGCCGTGAACGAATTGGGGAACTGGAATACAGCCCCTACCATTAAGTTGCTGCAGCATGTTTTGAAAAATGATCAAGTGTTTCAAGTGCGCGAAGCCGCATATCAAAAGCTCAAGCAGTTGGATGAAGATGTACAAATGCCTGCCAAAAACAAAGGTGAGCTGTTTAAAGGTACTAACAAAATTTTGCTACGGATTAAAAAAAGCCTTCCTGAAGGTCACACATTCGAGCAATTCAAGGAAAAACTGCAAAAGACACGTCTGGATATTTATGATACTTACGAGGGCGACAAAGATGCTGATTTCGATTCCTGGCTCCATGGAATTTGGGAGACACTAGGTAGAAGATAACCGCCGTTCACCGTAAAATAGCTGAATATAAAGCCACTCCATCAATGGAGTGGCTTCTTTATTTTCTCAGCGTCACCTCCATCAGATGTGGGGTTATTTTTTCTCTAAAAAAGTCACCACTGTCAAACTGATCTGACAAAAAAACGCCCTGTCTACTGATTCTTAAAAATCAGTAAACAAAGCGCAAAGTTAGAGCCTACATTCAATTTCACATGTACATTCCTGTACGATGCGAAGTTGTGTACTATAAGATTTATTCTGGTATATAAGGAAGATCCAGTGTCTTTGGAACGTTGATGACATGTTTTTCTGTATACGTGCGGATGCCTTCGGCACCGTATTCACGGCCAATACCAGATTGCTTAACTCCACCGAAAGGGAACCGAACGTCGAGACCCTGCACAGCAGCTGTATTGATCATTGTCGTTCCAGCTTCGAGTTGACGTGCAACGGAGATGGCATCCTCTTCTTTCCCCCAGACAGAACTCGTCAATCCATATATGCTTTCATTGTGTAGATGAATAACCTGCTCTTCATCGTCAAATGGAAGAATCGGAACCGTAGGGCCAAACTGTTCCTCCACTACAATCGGATCATGAACATCGCAACCTAAGACAAGCGTAGGTTGTAGGTAGTAACCTTGGTCAAACAGCTTCTGATCAAGAATTTGCCCGAGAGGGATGACCTTAGCCCCACGCTTTTGCGCATCTTCAACCAAACCAAGCACATAATTTTTCTGCTTCAGGTTATTAACCGGACCTACCGTCGTATTTGAATCAAATGGATCACCAATTCGAATCCAGCGATTAGCCGCCTCTATATATTTTTCCACAAACTCATCATAAATAGAACGGTGTACATACACACGTTTGGCGATCATACAGATCTGGCCTGCTGTCAAGAAATTAGAAATGACAATCCGGCGCATTGCTCGCTCATCATGAACATCAAAGCTTTCCAAGAAGATAGCCGCATCATTACCACCAAGCTCAAGCGTCATATCCTTAATCGTTTCCGACGCAGCTTTAATGATATGCTTAGCTGTTGCGGTTCCACCTGTAAAAGCGATTTTAGTAACAAGAGGATTACTAGTCAGTTCAACGCCCACATCCGCATCACCATGAACGACATTGATTACCCCAGCCGGGAACTCACTCGCAATAATCTCTGCCACCTTCGCTGCCGCCAGTGGCGCATATGGGCTTGGTTTAAGCACAATTGTGTTGCCCGCAAGTAAGGCAGGAGCGATCTTAATCGTAGATAATGCAATGGGATAGTTCCATGGACTAATCGCTGCCACCACACCAATTGGATCATAGGAAAGAATAGTTTTACCATTCTCATGCTCTTTGATCTCTTCCTGTAGAGCCGATTTAGCTTCATTACAAGCAAACTCCATCCACATTAACGAAACATAAATTTCACCGTGTGCATCATACAGGGGCTTGCCATGCTCTCTAGACAGCAAATGAACAATTTCATTCTCAGCTGCTCTAATCTTCTCGATCGACTTGCGCATCATAATAATGCGTTCATCAATGGAGGTCTGCTTCCATGTTTTAAAAGCCCCTGCCGCCGCTTCAATCGCTTCAACCGCTTGTTCTTTCGTAGTGACAGGGAAATAGCCTACGATCTCAGTTGGGTTTGTCGGATTCTCTTTGGCTAACTGCGAAAGGGATTTTACATTTTGACCATTAATGAACGCTTCAACTATAATTGTCTCTTGGTCTGCTTGTATCGTCATTTTACATCCCCTCCGTTATTTAAATGGATTAATTCCAAACTTCTTCTGCAATTTCCTTCACATAACGAAGTTTACGCCATTGTTGTTCTTCCGTTAAAATATTGCCTTCTTCTGTAGACGAAAAGCCACATTGTGGGCTCAAACAAAGTTGCTCAAGTGGTACATAGGTTGCCGCCTCTGCAATCCGAGCTTTAATTTGTTCTTTATCCTCTAACTCGCCTGTTTTTGATGTGAGTAAACCAAGCACGATTTTCAAATCTTTTCGATTCACATATTTTAATGGCTCGAAACCACCTGAACGCTCATCATCAAATTCTAAGAATAATCCGTCTACGTTTAAGCCTCCAAAGATAACTTCAGAAGCGTAATCATAACCACCCGTTGAGAAATAATTCGATTTATAGTTACCACGACAAATATGCATCGTCACCACTAAATCCGCCGGTTTATGAGACAAGGATTCATTAATCATGCGCTGCATCGTTTTCAACTCTTCTGCCGGTTCCAGACCTTTGGCACGCAGCTTATCATGACCAGCTTCTGAGAATAGGTCTGCCCAAGCGGTATCATCTAATTGCAGGTATCGACATCCCGCATCATAGAAAGCTTGAATGGCTTTTTGATACGCCGCAATCGTATCCTGAAGAAATTGCTCCCGGTCCGTATAGATATTGGCGCCATTTTCCAACCGATATAGAAGCATGTTGGGACTTGGAATGGTCTGTTTCGCCACTGCATCACCTGCATGCTTTTTCAAAAACTCAAAATCCTTAACAAAAGGATGACTCGAGAAATCAACTTTACCAAAAACACGAATTCCACCCTTGCGAGTTTGCATATTATGGAATTGAGGCCCATCAATTTCCTCATACAACTCTACGCCATCCAAGCCGCCCAGAAAATCAAAATGCCACCAGCTTCTGCGGAACTCACCATCCGTAACTGCCAATACGCCATTTTCCTTTTGCTTTTCAATAATTCGAATAATCTCTTGATCTTCTACAGCTCTTAATTCTTCATATGTGATGTTGCCTGATTTATATTGTTCACGTGCCTGACTTAAGTTTGCAGGGCGTAGAAAGCTGCCTACATGATCATTACGAAATGGTATCATAAGAATTTCTCCTTCTAACTTTTTATTCTAATGAGTATAGCATGATGAAATGGAATGCTTGTTATATGAAAAAAGCATGGCTAGTCATAGCTTTTAACAATAGCTAAATTCTCAAAAAGCAAAAAAATCACAACCTCATAGGGTACTAGATATGGTTTACCTCATATCAGTATACCTTTAGCCCGACACCTGACTTCCTATCTCTCCCAATACATTTATTTTCTAGTATAATAACGAGATACAACAAACATTTTTAAATAGAAGGAGAGTTGTTATGGAATATCATGTATCCAACCATGGGAATGATCAAGGAAAAGGAACAGCAGATCAACCCCTTCGTACCATATCACGCGCTGCGGCTCATGCCATGGCTGGTGATACCGTTATTGTTCATGCGGGAGTATACAGGGAATGGGTTAACCCGGCGAATGGAGGAACAGCGGAGCATCGAATCGTATATCGATCCGCAGGAGACGGGGAAGTTGTGATTACAGGAGCTGAGCGGATTACCAACTGGAAGTCTGAAGGAGACCATGTTTGGAGCACAGAAGTGCTCAACTCTATCTTTTCCGTTCGTAATCCCTTTGAGGTGGAGCTCAGTGGAGACTGGTTGTTTGACGGGCCTTTCCCGGTTCATCTCGGCGATGTCTATCTGGATGGCAAATCATTATATGAGTGCAATAGTGTTGAAAGCGTTCACAATCCTGAAGTTTGGCCCGAAGCCAAGTATCCCAAGGATTCATTGTTAAAATGGTATGCCGAGGTTGGTTCTACGACAACCAAAATCTGGGCCAACTTTGGTGGAAAAGACCCTCGTACGGAAAATGTAGAAATTAATGTACGTCCTTATTGCTTCTGGCCTGAGAAACCGGGAATTAACTACATCACCGTAAGCGGTTTTACTCTTCGTCAGGCCTCCCCCCAATGGGCACCGCCTACCGACTACCAGGAAGGTTTGATTGGACCTCACTGGAGCAAGGGTTGGATTATTGAAAACAATATCATCAGTGAATCCAAATGCGTTGGTATTAGCCTGGGTACCGAAATCGGTACAGGTCACAGCAAGTCTTTGGAGAAGCATAGTAAAGGCGGTACTCAACGGGAGCAGGAGGTTATTTTACGAGCATTACGCTCCGGCTGGCATAAGGATAACATCGGCAGTCACATTGTTCGAGGTAATGTAATTCATGATTGTGAACAGGCAGGTATTGTGGGTCATATGGGAGCAGCCTTCAGCCACATTTATCAGAACCGCATTTATAATATTCACCACAAACGACTCAGACATGGTGCCGAAGTTGCGGGAATTAAGCTTCATGCTTCACTGGATACTCAAATTAGCGAAAATATAATGTATAGCTGTTACCGTGCGCTTTGGCTGGACTGGCAGGCACAGGGCACTCGCATCAGCCGTAATGTATTTTTTGACAGTCTTTCGGAGGACCTCTTCGTTGAGGTTTGCCATGGTCCATATATGGTCGATCACAATCTATTTCTCTCTCCGATGAATTTCAGAAATATGGCTCAGGGCGGGGCATTTGCTCATAATTTGTTTGCAGGCCGATTTGTCGTTCGTTCCGAAATTACTCGTATTACGCCATATCACTTCCCTCACGAGACGGCCATGGCCGGATACTCTAATATCACTGGGGGCGATGACAGGTACTACAACAATATCTTCTTGGGTGATAACGATGCGAATAAAGAACCTGTTCCTATTACCTTCTTTGAACATCTTCCCCTTAAACCAAGGGATGAAGTTGGAGAGGACGGGAAGACGGTCATGGACGGGGTTCCGGATAATTCCATATGTTATCTGCATGCTGTTGGACTTGGCGGCTACGATCAACATCCTAATGTGAAAGATAAGAAATGGTGGGAATACACCAAAGAGGAGCTTCTTGAGCTTGGCGATGCCGCGAAGGATTTCTTTATAGGCAATGCCGTTCTTCCGGTGGCTATGGGTGGCAATGCATTTCTCAACGATGCGGTTCCAAGTCGTCACGAATCGGATGCGAAGATAGTTGCACAGAAGGGCGTAAAAATTGAGATGGATCCTGCACTAGGCAAAGTGCACATTCAGATCCATGATCCCGAATTGCTTCGGGGAATCTCTGCAATGTTAGTTACCACGGATCTGCTTGGAAAGACTTATCACGCCAACATGAAGTTTGAGGAGCCGGACAGTAGTCCATATCATTTGGACTCCGATTTCTTCGGATCAAAGAGACCCGATGCAGATGTCACACCTGGTCCCTTTGAATTAACCAAAAAGGGTACGATTGATTTTGAAATTTAGTTTATGATTGAGGGTCCAGTCATTTCAGGTGATTGGATCAAAATATAAAGACAAAGCCACTCCGTACATGGAGTGGTTTCTTTGCATAGAACTTCTCTATTATAGAATATTAGTTCTTTGTATCCCAAGCAGTATGGTTTCCCCAATCAGACCATAATGACTTTAATCCTTTAACTAGCCACTCTCCACAAAAGCTATTGTTCCTTCGTGTGAAACATAAATAATCCAGTCCATTTTGTGTGAAGTCCAAAACCCCTCACCACCTGAAAGCTCGCCATTGCAGCCATAATAAGGATACAGATTGGAAACCTGTATATTAAAAGTCTCACCTGTTTCTAGAAATTCAATCACCTGCTCAACTTCATGGTGCGTAAGCAAAGTAATAATATCATTTAGCTTTTCTTCACTCTCTATATATTCGGAATCAAAAGATATCAGGTCTTCTCTACTGCAATCGAATAATGGATACCAGTAAGGTTGTCTTATATCCCACACTCGTTCCATATCTTTTCTCGAATTGCTAGAAACCTCTTCTGAAATGATTGCTTTTTTGCAAGAGCCCCCCTCCTTCCTGCTACTTCTGAATGGCTTCTCTAAGATCATAACGAAAATTGAACCAGAGAAACAGAGAGAATTACTACATTTGATCATCAGTAAAATAACAGTGAATACTGACAACCAATCCAGCAAAAAGAAGCATCAAGGAAAAGGCCGATTTTGTGATTGTCGATTGTTATATAAAGTAGAACGGCAGGAGTTGAGAATGACGGCACAGGAGGAAGCTCGAAATAAAGAGCAGATAGAAAAACAAAATGAAAAACTCATTAATGAACAAAGTGGGCATCAAGTCAAGCATCACATGGAGCAGACCCAAAGAGCATCTCACTTCAAGCTGGCAGTGGCCTGTTATTTACATTCAGCAGACTTCTGCTGATGTCCCAGTTCATTTATTATACAAATCTCGATGTCCCTATCGCTATGTCTTCAGTATAAAAGAATAGCTCCACGCAAAGCCATTAGGCTTTACATGGAGCTATTTTCACTTCATCAGCGACAACTAATATGCCTCATCTTTTTCCCGTTACAAAGGCAAGAATCGCCTTAACGTCAGCCTCGTCCACAACTCCATCATTATTGAAATCGGCTGCTGCCAGTTGATCCGCGGTCAAGGTGATCGCACCCTTCAGATACTTCGCCAGCAGCTGAGCGTCCGCTGCCGATACTCCATTAGAGCCATCCAGATCTCCCTTAACAATCTGGGCATAATTAGCTGTAAACGTGACCGCCCCAGTGATAACTGTCGCCTTCAACTGGTCGCTACTTAGCTTCGTCACACCACCATCACTGCTCCAGCCCGTAAACCGATAGCCAGGGTCAGGAGTAACGGTTGGTACAGCCTCTGGCTTCATCCCCACCTCGACATCCTCGCTCGTTGCACTGATCATTCCGTGGTCACCAGATTTGTAGCTTACTTTCGCCTTCACGATAAGGATGGAAAGGGTAGCTGTACTCGAGATGAATTGTGCCCCGGAGGCATCGGTAATGACGACACGATACAGGTAGCCGTCCATATTCTTTGACGCTGGATTAACTGTCAAACTGCTGCTTGTTGCTCCATTCACATCCGTGAAGCTGTTGCCTGTGCCTGTCGTATCCACCTGCCACTGATAGGCAAGGCTGTCTCCCATGGCAGATACAGAGAAGGTAGCCGCTTCATCAATATTTACTTGCGTATTTTCTGGCTGCTTAGTAATGCTTGTGTCGGTTATTAACTGGTACAGTCCTTTATTACCACCGACAAGCAACTTCCCGTTACCATATTCCATAGCACCAAATGTAGTGGAAATAACGCTACTGTCTGCTGCCGCTACGGGTGTCCAGGTTATTCCACTATTGGATGACAGGAGCACGGTTCCGTCAGAGCGTAGCACGTACACATTATTGTCTTCGTCAACAGCTACAGCGCGGTAATTGCTGCCTGTGGGCAATAATCTGGTTACTGTAGTGCCTACGAGCTTCCATACACCGTTACTACCAGCAATATAAGTTGTCCCTCCAGCTTGAGCAAGGTCGTTCAAGTCCAGATCCGAAGAATCCACTTGAATGGTATTCCAGGAAGCCCCTCCGTTAGTCGAGTAATAAATATTTTTTCTAAGATCTCCTAAAATGAATCGACTGTTAACCTGATCATATACAGCATTTACAATGCGCACACCACTGAAATTAGTGCTGGTCCATGCCTTCTCTTCTATATTTCCAGTGGATGAGGTTTGTCGATAAATGACATTGGTATTGCCAGCTCCCATTACAATATTACTTCCGTCGGTAACAATAGGCCCAAGCAAGAATTGCCCCGTAGGAAAGGCTGATGGAGTCCAGCTATTGCTGGCATTGGATGTATTATTCATGTAGCCCAAAAAAGAAGTAGTAGTATTAGAGAAATCAGGAAACATCATCATAGATACGTTATATCCCGTCGCAAAGACTCTATCTCCAATAAAGGAGAGGTAGTCCAGATTAAAAGTTGTGCTTGAACTGAAGGTATCCGAGCCAATGATTTTGGTCCATGTCTGCAGGTCCGTGGATTGGTGTGCGATGTTGTGGCCACCAGTCAACTGTGACTTGTAGTAAAAGGTATCGTTGTTGTAATAGAGCTTCATAGGAACACCTATGTTATCCTTGAGCAGCTTGTATTTATACTGCGGAGGTGTAGCTGAACCATTGGCCTGGACCTCGTCCTTAGGGAGTAACAAGCTGCCCAACAAGGTGGAGATCAGTGCTAGGCATAAAGTGACCTTTCCTGCTTTTTTAAGCATAAGCTGTTCTTTCTCCTCTCGAAAATATGAAAATGTGTACTAGGCCAAATATCCTCCGAAAGGTAACCTATTTTTCGCTAGCCTGCATGCCCGCTTAAGGAGTACCTGCCTAGGATATATAAATACAACAGGGGGCATTTGCCCCCTAAACTAATTAAATCAGGCCGGATTGCTGCAGAAGTCTTTGGATAATTGCCGCTACCTCCGCGCGAGTCATATGCTGCTTGGGTGCCAGCTCGGCAACGCCTCTACCGGATACGATACCTGCTTGTACGCTGTCTGCCACACTACTGTGTGCCCATGTTGATACGGCTGCTGCATCCTTGAATGAACCCAGCACTGTAGCTGTGGATGTCGAGGTACCAGATTGCTTGTCCTGCAGTCCAGTCAGCTTCATTGCTTTGGCAATCATGACCATGGCCTGCTCACGTGTAATCTTGTCGTTCGGACGGAATGTACCATCCTCATATCCGCCAATCAGCTCATATGCCTGTGCTGTGCTGACGGCCTGGCTATACCAGTCTCCTTGCTTCACATCAGAGAAGGCTGTTCTTCCTTGCTCTGAGGCGAGTCCCAATCCCCGCACCAGGATAGCTGCAAATTCTGCACGGGTAATGTCCCGATCCGGGCTAAACTGCCCATCGCCAGTGCCTTCAATAATCATCCGTGAACCCATATCATTCACAGCACCCTTCGACCAATGTGAAGCCACATCGCTGAACTCTGTCGGGTGCCATACTACGGAGTAGATGCTGTTGGTCAGACTGTTAATCTGTGCATAGTACGTTCCGCCGTTATTCACTACCTTCGTTGGTACATGTCGCACGCTTCCGTCTGGTGCAACAATGACACCTGTCGTGATCTTGTTCGGATCAACGTTAGCTGGAAGCACGATGCTCCGCTCTACGTAAGCATTGAATTTTGATACCTCAACAACAGAATCCCCATACACAGCTTTCACCGTAAATTCTAGTGGCGGTACGGCGAGTGTGAATGAACCTTGTGCAGAGGCATCTTCAACGACCTTCAGCATATTCGCTGTCACCGCAGCAATTTCAATACGTACCTTGATATTTTCCAGTGAGATGGAATTGCCTAGCCTGTCTGCAATCGCGTTGATCTGGATCTGGCTTGCAGGAAGTGTGTATGTCGCTTGAGCCGTCTTGAGCTCGACCACTGCCTGCTTGCTTTCCATACTCTTGACCATTTGTCCATTCAATTCACCAATAATTATATCCGACTCTGTGCTGACCGGAATTGTAATGACTGCTCCTTGACCTTCTGTTGCAAGTCTCTGCTCCAGCTTCTGTGGATCGACCTGAATCGTCGTCACCTTTTGCCCATTGCGCTCTTCAGAGACAACTGTACCTGCTTGCTCAGCCTTGCCATTAACCAGAATCTCCACGCCGTTAGAGGCTGGGGGTGTCGCTGGTGTTGATGGCGTACTGCCACCACCTGTACCGCTACCTGTGCTTCCATTTCCGATGCCACTATTGTCGTCGTTACTGGAAGAGCTTCTTGGGACCACGGCATTGGATGCAGCAGAGGGTTCACTTGCCCCGACTGCATTCACCGCCTTCACCGTGAATGTATAGCTAGTGCCGTTGCTCAAGCCCGTCATGACGATTGGACTTGCTGTTCCTGTCACAGTCTGTCCGCCTGGCTCAGCAGTAATCTCGTAGTGGGTAATCGGGCTACCGCCGTCACTTGTCGGTGCTGTGAAGCGGACTGTCGCCTGTCTATTTCCTACAGTTGCTGTTACGTTCGTTGGAGGTGCCGATACCGTAGGAGGCGTTGGTGTGTCAGTTCCTGGAGCACCTCCGTTACTTGGGGTTGCGCCCGCCTGAATCGAAGCAACGCTTATGCCGTGAGTATTGCCTGCTTTTACCGTGAAGTAATAAGCTTGGCCGTTACTCAGATTCCGGACTGTGTAGGTTGAGTCTGTTACACTTGCGATCTCCTGATTACTGTATGCCCATGGCTCTGTTGCCATATAGATGTTATAGTATGTTGCTCCCGTAACGGTATTCCAGCTGAGATCTACCAGCTGATCTCCTTCAACTGCAGTAAGAATTTGGGGAGCTGCAGGTGCTTCTGAGTCACCTGGGAATCCTGGAATTGGAATGATCGGCAGTACCACTAACGTCGCTGTACCTTGCTTGCTGGAGTCTGCTGTGGAAGTAGCCGTGACGGTGTACAATCCTGGTGTGGTATCCGTCGCAACATCAACCTTGCCTGTATCATCAATAGTTACTTTGTCATTCATACTGGTTATGGACCAAGTTACGGTCGTAGCGGCGCCTTCTGAAGCGTCCACTGTAGCATGGAACTGCTGACTGCCTCCTGGCAGTACGCCAATCGTAGTGGGACTGACGCTTACACTGTTAACAGCCAGAATGTCGCTGACCGTTATTTTACCAGCCTTCAGCGTCTTCTCCATTTCAGCCACGGAAGCATCTGTTACCGTAAAATGGTCCAAGCTTGACGTCTGCACCGTCAAAGGCTTGTCCCCGGTTGCTGCCTCATTCTTGATCAGGAAGCTTACAGTGAACAGCTTGTCTCCAACAACAATCGGCGAATCTCCACCGTCACTGTCTGCCCAGGCTGTCTTGAGCCAGCCTGCTGTATTATCATAATTGGAATCGAAGTAGTCGCCCGCTTCACCTTCAATGCTCATCACTTCCAATGCATCAGCATCAAAGTCGATCTGCAGACTGTAGGATCCGATTCCATAGTTGGAACCACTTGCCATTACTGGAACTTTTACCGTTTCCCCCGGCATTCCTGCTACACTACCAATACCAACCGTTGCAGTGTGGCGCAGCCAGTTGGCATAGAGAGTCGTATTTGCCGTAACTCCTGCTGAGGAGAAATCCCAAGCAGTTGTCCCTGCCGCATCGGTGTACCAGCCAGTGAAGCTGTAGCCTGCTCTGATCGGAGCAGGTGGCTCGCTGATGGTGGTTCCGCTGCTTACACCCGTGATGCTCGTTACTGCGCTACCACCTTGCGTGTCAAATGCTACTGTATATTGCGCTGCTGAGACTGTGATCGTGCCATCAAACGCGTAGGATGGATCTGCTGGGTCATCACCTTCATAAAGCGCATGATTGGTAACAGTTACCTTCACCTCACCAGGCAGCACATTTTCCTTAATCTTGAACCTCAATGTCGCAATTTTGCTTTTTTCCATGATAGCTACGACATCATCTGTTGGAGAATCGAGATTAATGATTCCTTGGCTTAAATTGAAAGAGTAGGAATTATCAATTACATCAAGCTCATTAACCAATGTCACCAATTCGAGTGAACTGGTGTCATACTGGAGCGAGATGTTAAATTTATGAATAAGGAATTCAGGATCAACATATACCGCCATACTTACTATATCTCCAGGCTTGCCCTCCGCATCGGCCACTTCAACCGCAGGCAGTGCAGTATCGGCTTGAATCGCAGGAGTGATGGACAATACAAGACAAATCACCAGCAATATCGACGTCCATCTTCTCCATCCAGTCAGTTGCTTCCTCGTGTCAAAAAATTTCATGTGCTCAACCCTTTCCTGTAATAATCGCCAGAATCGCCTTGACATCCTTATCATCCACAACGCCATCACCATTGACGTCTGCTGCTTCCAGTTCCTCAGGTGTCAATTGAATGTTGCCCTTCAGATACTTTGTCAGCATCAGGGCGTCCGCAGCCGTCACGATGCCGTCGCCGCTGGTATCACCTTTGATAATCTGGGTGTAGTAAGCTGTGTAAGTGATCCCTTGGGTGATAACAGTTGTCTTCAACTCGTCGGTTCTCAGCTTCGTTACACCCCCATCGCTGCTCCAGCCTGTGAACCGATAACCGCTGTTCGGAGTGACGTTGGGTACTGCCGCTGGATGACCGCCTTTCACGATTGTCTCGTTCGTCGCACTGATCGTCCCATGCTCGCCTGGCGCATAATCGACTGTTACGTTCAGTGAGGCCCATTTCGCATATAGGAGTACATTGGAATTACGGATCGTAAAGGTGTCTCCGGCCTTATAATCCGTTCCGCTACCATCCGCCGCCGTATTCCAGCCGCAAAAGGCATAGCCAGGATTCTCCAGATTCCCCGTATTACCCGCTGTCGTCACAGTAGCCTGATTATCATACAGGTTACTGTCTGTAGGCACATTACCGGCGGTTGCGCCATTGCTGTTATAAGACACGGTGTAAGCTTCACCCAGCTTCATGACCGTCATCTTCTGACCATATACACTGTCCTGAAAAGCAATGTGAGGAGTGCCATGGTCTACCGCAAGCCAGGTATCGTTAATTAAACCTTCGGAAAACTCAGCATTGCCCACCGTTTGCCATACGCCGTCTGTGCCGTATTTCATCACAGTAGCCTTTGCAGAGGAACCATTGCGGAAGCCTACATAGGGTGTACCGTCTTCATCGATCGTCAGACTCGTATTATAGGCCCCATTTGTTGAGAAGCCCTCTGTACCTACAGGTGTCCAGCCATTTTGCTCGCTATACGTAACGACGGTTGCCTTATTGCTGTGGGAACGATCTCCGAATGCGAGGTAAGGCTGACCATCATAGACGTCAAATGCGGAGAAATAATTCAGGTTGTTATTAAAAATGTCATCCCCGAGGCTAGTCCAGTTGCTTCCTTCTGTATACTTCATGACGGCAGCTCTATAACCATTGTAGTTATACTGGTAGGTCAGATAGAGGACGCCGTTATCCATCTTGAGCTGTATATCTGAAGGACTGCTTGAGGTGTAAATAATGTTGCCTATGAATTTCCAATTGTCATCTGTAGAATCCAGACTCATGACAAATACCTTGCGATTGTTCGTAAAAGCAATATAAGGTGTACCGTCCTGGTCTAGAGTCAGTCCAGCATTATAGCCCATTGGCGGCAGTGAATCCGGATTGCCGACAGGTACCCAGCCTTCGCCCTCCATATACTTCATGACCATTGGCTTACCCTCATGCGCCATATCGGGATAGACGATATAAGGAGCGCCATTCCGAACTTCAATCGGGGTAGTGTAGTAGGTCTGTTGGTTGAGCCCTGTGTTGTCGAGTGTCCTCCAGCCATCTGTGCTGGAATACGTCATCACACGCAGCTGGCCATTTTGATTCTGAAAGGTCACATAGGGCGTACCATCCTCCACCGCCAGTCGGTGATATTGCATATATCCATCTGAGATGCCAGGGTTGCCTACGGTTGTCCATTTCTCGGGCGCCGCATAGGCGCGGTTCACTTCCCATGTCTGGAATGGAGGGATGTACCCCATTGACAGCATACATGCAATTAGAATGAAACAAACCCTTCTTGCAGTCAGCATTCCTCTGTTCATCGTTCTGTTCATTCCTTTCTTTGGTTGATTCATAGCGTCTATTTCTTGATCCCTCCTGACAGCACAAATCTGCCGCTCTCACAACTATTATTACTTTTGTCCCACTTCTTTTAGCCTAGTATAGAAGATCACACCTTAAAAAAACCTTAAAAATCGACATAACTCTACAGCACTTCTCTCCTACTGACACGCTTATATTCACAGTTAGATGAATCATTGAATGAACAATGACGATAACCAGCCAGAATATTTCTGAAAAAAACAAAAAACAGGCCCTATCATCATGGATAGGAGCCTGTCATGTGAGCCGTTGCTTGCGTCAACACCCGCGTCAATACTCATCAGCCGTTTACATCGCCACCGACGAGGCAGGGATGCGCACAGTTACCTTCGTTCCGTGCCCCAGAGTGCTCTCCAGTCGCAGTGATATGCCATATTCATAGGTTAGCCGCTTATTGATATTCAGTAAGCCCACCCCTTGCGATTCATCCGTCACAGTACGATCGAGCAGTGTCTGCAGTCGCTCCAGTGGTATACCAACACCATCGTCAGCCACAACAAATTGCCAATATCCATCCGACTCACTCACTGTTAAAGTAACCAGGCCTCCTTCAAGGCGATCACCAATGCCATGACGAATGGCATTCTCTACTAACGGTTGCAACAGCAGTGGGGGAATACGCAAGTCCAACGCACCTGCCGCAATATCTGATTCGAAGCGAATCCGATCGCGAAAACGTGCTTGCTCAATATCGACATACGTACGTATGAGCTTGAACTCCTCCTCAAAAGCGATTCTTTCGTCCGTATTGCTGAATCGAAAGCTGCCGCGCAAGTAATCAGCCAGATCGACAATCATTCCCCGTGCCCGTTCAATATTCGTATAACTTGATGCGACAATACTATTCAACACGTTGAACAGAAAATGCGGCTTGATCTGGGATTGGAGGAAAGCTATCTCCATTTGGATCGCACGTCCAAGGGACTCCTTCATCGCCAGCAGGCTTCCGATACGAGCTTTCAGCTCCTCCATATCGAACGGTTTGGGCAAATAATCGTTCGCCCCTGCCTGGAAGGCGGCTACCTTGTGCTGTGGCTGGATGGTAGCCGTTACCATCAGAATCGGCAGCTCCAGCAGCGAGTACCGTGTTCGCAGTTCCTGACACACCTCATAGCCTGACATTCCTGGCATCATCAGATCCATAATGACCAGATCAACCTTGTCTGCTCGCTGAAGCTGTTGGAGCACCTCATACCCGTTTTTCACTGCGATTACCCGATAGTCAAGCCCCTGAAGTGCGTCAATGAGGACCTTCAGATTCTCGTACTGATCGTCAGCGATGAGTACCGTGTGCTTGCCCGCGTGATTCGAATAATAAGGCGTAGCAAATGAATACTGCATTTGCTTGGGATCGACCTCGGCGACTGGAGGAAGTGTAATTGCTGGGTTGCCTTGATCGGCGACAGGAAGCGTAATCGTGAATGTCGAGCCAACTTCAGGCGTAGAGAAGACCGTAAGCGTACCACTCTGCAGTTGTACCAATTGTCTTGCGATGGACAGTCCTAATCCGAAGCCGCCTGGCTGCGTTCCATGAAGCGATTTGAACGGATCGAAGATTAACGCCAGATCCTCCGGCTCAATGCCCCTTCCTGAATCCTGCACTGAAATTTCTAGCTGATCACCTTGTAGCCTTCCCGTTACCACAATTCTTCCATGCTCGGTATGCTTGATGGCATTATCCAGTAAATTACCGATGACTTGACTCAGACGGCCCTCATCAGCCAGTGCAAAAGGTAAATGTGCTGGGACGTGGTTCACGAGCTGAAGCTGCCGTTCGACAGCCAGATAAGAGTAGAAGCGCACTTGCATCTCGACTACAGCACGAATATCAATTGGCGCCGCAGTAATCTGAAGCTTGCCCTGTCGCAGCTTGGACAGATCCAGAATGTCATACACCAGTTGCGACAGTCTCTTGGTCATGTCTGTCATCAGTTGCAGCTTCTCCCGCTGCTCTGCCGTTGGCGGATGTACGGTATCACTCAGCATCGAGCGTGAAATATTCATGACCACATGCAGCGGTGTCTTGAATTCATGTGAGGTACGGGCCAGGAAATCATCCTTTACCTTGTCCGCCTGCAGTAGCTCCTCTGAGAGCTCCTCAATTTTACGGAAGGCGTTCGAGAAGTGGACTGACATCAGCAAGGCCAGCATCAGCAACATCAGAAAGGGCTCGATCGGCGCCATTTCAAAAATCCGTACTCCATAGTAAATGTTCATATTCTGCTTCAGCGCTTGTACATTCGAGGCCATGGCTGCTACAGCTAGATAGAGGCTGCCTGCGACTCTATGGAGTGCGGCCAATACGAATACATAGGTAGCATACAACAATGAAAAGGTGGTATAGAATGTTGACATTTCTCGAAATGGAGACAACGAAATTCTGGCACCAAACAGAACATGCAACACAAGCAATATCACCCCGAAGATCAAGGCGCCGCGAACGAACCATTTGGAGCAATAAGGCCGGAAGGCGGAATAGACATAGAAGAAAAATCCAATCCCCACAACTGCCGCTGACACCATCTGAATACGGTAATACAACCAGAAGGGCAGCAGTCCGACCACATCGAACAACACCCGCTCACCATTCACGCTAGTGAATATGGCGAAACACATACAGACGATACCAACTACAGCAATGGAAAAGTCCTTTTTGCGCTGAGAGAATGAGCCGAGAAAATATAAGCCCATCATCAAAAAGGCTGTTATGGTAATCCAATCATGAATGATGGCCTGATTATACAGATCTGATATTTGCGTAGCTGTGCCTAGAAAGACAGATTCATTGATTCCGCTGCTTGCGCGAAAATCATAGTTGGCCACCTGAATCAGAAGCTCATTCGAGCCAGGCTGAAGTGTGAAATAGCTTGTATGTGGCTTATTCAAGGCTACATAATCCGGTTGTTTGCCTGGATTCCCGCTGGAGCCAACCACCTGGCCATTTACCATTATTCGATTCGATACCTGAATAGATGATGTTTTGAGTCCATATACCGTACTGGCAGCCACGTGATCCATTTCAATCCGTAGTCTATAGGTCACCATACCCTTCGTAGGTATCAGCTGCGACCATGATCCCGGTACCTGAATCATTGCTGCTGTTAATTCTTCCCCCGCAGTAGTAGGGATCAAGTCTTGCTGAGTGAACAGCTTGTCAGGGTACAGCTCCCATTCACCATCCAGCGGTAGCACTCCGTTCTCCGCGAACCCCCAGGAGGTCAGATCCAGCACTCCGCTCGTTGCGACGGGGATCTGTTCTTTGGGCATAGACACATAGGTCAGGAAAATCCCGTAGGCAGCAATCAGCAGAAATATGGTAATACATGCAGCGGTAGCTTGTTTTTTCATCGGTTGTTCCACTCAGCCTTTTCCCTCGTCTGCTGAATCAGCAGCACGGTCTTCGCCTCCAGCTCAGCTCCCAACTGAAGACACACCGCTTGCTCCAACTGGGAGCCTACGCGATGGGCCTCAGATCGATTGCCCATGTTCAGATGCAGTCTGATCAGCTCACGTCCGTCCTGTTCAGAATCCGGAATTAGCTTCAATATGCGCTGCATACTATCTACAGCCAAACTGGCGTTGTCCTGCTTGTGGAAATACGCATACCATACTCTAAGCGCACGAATATAGGCCCCTCTAACATCCAGCTGCCTGGACTCCGCCCATCTAAAGTCACAAGCGTCCATATAATCACCCTTGTACATTTGATTCATTTGGTCATAAAGCTCGGCATCCATCTCTATAGTAGTTACACTCCTAGTCAGGTGGTCTGACTGGGTGCTCAGCGATTTGATTTGGCTTACCAATTGCTTGAACTCGGCGACATCGAGTATCATTCCATCCCATTCAGCCACAAAGCCCTGATGAACCTTGTTTATACGAATCGGAATATGATGATCTGTCAGGGTCTTGCGTAAATAAGACAGGCATGTATACAGATACGTCTTTGCCTTATTCAGGTCATAGCCTGGCCAGATGGCTTCCAGAATAGCCGCCGTGCTTAAGGATTCCCCTGCAACGTGAATCAATAAAGCGCACAGCTCCTTTTCCTTCTTCGTCTTCCAGGACAACACTCTGCCTCTGTTACCCGGCAGCCTGATCTGGAATCCACCCAGACATTGAATGGCAGCAGACGAATTCTCAACATGTCCAGCTTGGGATGGGTTGGTGGACGAGGGGCTAAGCGAAGAATGGGACATGGAATGCTGAACACGAGTAACAGCATTCTGCAATCGGTCTGGTGTAAAGGGCTTCAGCAGATAGTCAATCGACTG
Source organism: Paenibacillus sp. BGI2013 (assembly GCF_002843485.1). NCBI lineage: Bacteria > Bacillati > Bacillota > Bacilli > Caryophanales > Paenibacillaceae > Paenibacillus > Paenibacillus sp. BGI2013. Next base: position 70,498 of record NZ_PJFA01000002.1, on the reverse strand, counting down.
AATCTCAAATGCCTCCACGGCATACTCTGCATGAGCTGTCGTGAAGATGATCGGCATCTGTGGGATCATTTGTCTAATCGCTCGTGCTACCTCCATCCCGTTCATGCCTGGCATTCGGTTATCCAGAAACACGGCATCAATAGGGCTTTCTCTTCCGTTGCTCTGAAGTGTCCGTATTACCTCAATAGCCTCGACAGGGTTCATATATCGCCCGATCACCTGCACATTCCCGAGCTGTCCCAGCAATATTTCAAGCAAATCGAGTGCATCTTCTTCATCATCAATCAGCATCACACGAATCATCAGGGTGTTCTCCTTAGCAGATAAAGTAATTCATAATATGAAAGAGTGTAACCTGCTTGGCTGATCACGTCTACAAAATCAAGCATAAAATTCCAGCCACAATCCGCAGGAGCCTGTATTCTCCTCTCTTGGATTGTGGCCCTGATGTGCACTATGATAAGAGGCATAATTCAGGTTCTTATATACAGGGGAGCATCTTGATGGTAAAGCCAGTCATTGTCGACAATGACATTAGCACACGTACCAAGCTGCGCCGGATACGCTCATCTCGGTGCTGGAAGAGTTCGATGAGAGGTTTATGAAGCTGGATCAGAAGGAGCTTGCTGAGAATTACCGGAAAATAATGCAAACGTCGTTCTCCTTCTTCCGGGGAAGTGCCTATCTGTTCTATTATGATGCTACACGTCATTATTTCTCTATCACACATCGGTAGAACAGCCGACATGGATTCAGGGCGATCTGCACTTTGAAAATTTCGGGGCATTCTGTGATGAATCGGGCCAGATTGTGTATGATGTGAATGATTTTGATGAAGGCTGCTTCGGCTCCTATCTGTATGATGTACTGCGGATGTCGGCAACCATTGCGCTAGGCCGCCGTCATCTTGGCTACGACCAGGAGCGCCAACTCGCCATGCTGGAGCACTATACGATGGCCTATTACAAGCAGATTCGTCGCTATGCCAAACACAAGGCGGACCCTGACAAATTCGTGATGGACAAGCAACACGCCAAGGGCTTGATCCGTAAGCTGGAGAGGCGTCAGCAAGGACACTTTCTGGAGAAGGTGACAAACCGACCGGGTGTCCCTGGAGAACAGTGAGCTGGTCGTGCCCACACCAGAGGAACAGGAGCAGTTGGAGAGTGCTTGGCCGAGGTATCTCTCCACACTTCGCTCTTCCATGGAGGAGACGGGGTACTATCGGATCAAAGATGTTGACATCAAGCAAATTTCGCCCTACTTGTGGTACGGTTCATTCCGATTTATCTTCACCGCGCGATAAATCTGCTCCACCAGCACCAGCCGCATTAACTGATGCGGCAGGGTCATGCGCCCGAAGCTCAAGCGCTGCTTCGCGCGGCGCAATACCTCATCGGAGAGCCCATGGCTTCCTCCGATGACAAACACGACATGGCTCGTCCCATACGTGCCGAGCTTGTCGATCTCCAATGCCAGCTCCTCGGAACTCCAGAGCTGGCCATCCAGTGCGAGCGCGACCACGTGCGCCTCGCTCTTCACATGCGCGAGGATGCGTTCGCCCTCGCGCTCTTTTACCGCCCGAACCTCAGCTTCGCTCAGGGTATCGGGCGCCTTTTCGTCTGCGACCTCGATCATCTGAAATTTGATGTACGGGGCGAGCCGCTTGGCATATTCCTGAATGCCCAGCGTGAGATATTTTTCCTTCAATTTGCCTACGCCAATAATCTGAATAAACATGAAAATCCATTCCTCCTAAATTGTCTTGCGAGATTTCCTATAAGTAAGATGCTTCATCGCATCGTTCGTTCCATCTGTAGTATACCTTTACTACATATTTCTCCAATTCTAACGAACCTCACACACCTTATTCAGCCCCATTTCGGCTACTTTAAAATCTAACGAATCTGAAACACACTATCTCAGTCAAAACAAGCGTTCCCCACCACTTTCGAGGCCTTTTCAGTAACATAAAGTGTCTACGATTCGTTAGATTTCAACCAGGCGGTATTTGCCACGAATAAGATCCGTCAGGTTCTTTAGAGTTACTCCGCTCCGCCACACCCACGTCACTACCCACATCGCTGTTACCCAACGGCACTTTCCCCCATGCCTCAGCGGCTTCCATTTCTATTACCTACAACTTGCACCTTTACTACAACCTAGCTCACTCCCAACTCGGCACCTACCTACCTTAATCTTCTCTTACTCTCGGCCTACTCCCACGTTAACCCCTACAGCTCCACGCTGCCTAACAACCACCACCAATTCCCCACACAAAGCCAAAAAGAGCGCTCATCACGCTCTCCTTGGCTTCTTGCTGTGATGTTCATACCGGATGGAAAGTCAGCCCGAAGCGCCACCTTAAGTCACGCCTCCAGCCATCTAAGTCCTACAGTACGCTAAACGACGAGGAATTCCGCGTGCTGTTCGCACTCGGCGCATTTAGCAGGCGGGTCCCAGTCGGCAAATTCCGTCTCCTTCAGATCAACGATATCTGGAGCGTCCTCATACTCATCGACAAACATGTCGATGGCAATGTCCACGTGTTCTTTGCATACAACGTACATCCGTTAAGCATCCTTTCTGTAACCAGCTATGTTCCCGATTCACAACCGCGTACCCCATTACAGGATAGCCACTTCTCAGTTCTATCACACCTGCCGCCGAAAAGAAACCCCTACACGCCTAATGACAGCAAAAACATCCCTCCCACTTAACAGGATAAGGATGTTCGCCCTTTACTTATAGCGTTTCTAGAATTCCATCGTTATACTTAAGGCCAAGAAATTTCGCCTTTAATTACCTGAGCGCTCGTATCCAGATCGCCTGTATTCGTAAAGTCCGGATATGCTTTTTTCATGGCTGCAATCAGTTCTTTAGAATCTTTGGCTGTCTCTGCCTCTGCTTCAAATTTAGCAATATAATCACGAGTGAATGTAACACTCGATATATCCCCGGCACTGGTACCCAGGTAATGACCTGGAATCACTCGCTCTGGATTCAATGCAATAATTTGGTCTAGCAATTGGCGCCAGTAGTCACGGCTCTCTGGCGTTTGGTTATCTGCGATCCAGACGTGCGAATTTTCATAGACAGGAACGCCACCCAGAACAGTTTTAATGGAAGGAATCCACAGGAACGTATGGGACGGATCGGAACCATCTAGACCGATAATCTCTACGGTTTCTCCATCTACGGTCAATTGAGCACCCTCAAGGACGTTCGGAACAATCTGTGCAGTTGGTGCATTTTCTTTCAAAATCGGATTCCAATATTCATTCTTCACTTGAATTGTTTCCTTGATTCCTTCCACCGTTGCTGGAGTCGCAACGATTTTTGCATCAGGGAACGCCTCACGGATCACCGATAGACCGAAGTAGTAGTCCGGGTCCTTGTGGCTGATATATACGATGGTCAGTTTTTTACCCTTTTCTTTAATCATTTTGACCAATTTCTCGGCATCATTCTTTTGGAACTGCGCATCAACGAGCACGATTTCAGTTGGACCTTCAATCAGGTTTGATGAAACGCCAAAAATGCTGTTTTCCCCAGGATTATAGGTAGTCACTTTCAGCTCCACCGCTGGTGTGTTTGTTTCCTCGCTCTTTGTATTTTCAGCACTAGCAGCATTGGATGAAGAGTCTTCCGCATTTTCGGTTTTACTTGCTGTACCCGCACAAGCACTCAGAATTAACATGAAACATAGAACGAGCATAATGCCCATTGATGATTTTTTCGTAAACATTTAATTGATCTCCCTCTCTTTATGTCGCCGCCGTTTATTCATAACAATGTATCCAGCAGCCAATTCCGTTGATTTTTTAAACCATCCTATAGTCTGGTTGTACAATTGCTTAGACTAAATCCCCCTTTAAATCACTATATGTAACTACTACAGTTACAACTTATATAATGTGATTATTATAGTTACAACTAACTGCGACTGTCAAGATATTTATTCAAAAAATCTACTTCTAATAACTTTTCCGCTACTCACAGACTTTATCAAAACAACAAAAAAACCAACCAGAATTTTCTGATTGGCCCCCATTTAACTTCCCCTAACCCTGTAATACGCTTTATTCCAAAGATTCATACTCTTCATGTCCAATACTAATTTTACTTCAATCCCGACTGCGCTTTCGTCAACAGCTTGCCACCTTGAAAAGCAATAACAGCATTGGCACCATTGCCGGCTGTGCCTTTATAGTTGTAAACCACCATATTCTCCGCTTCACTCAGCGCTTCACCTTCGCCGCCGAGGATCTCGATGACATCTCCCACCGACATGCCAACCTCAAGCTTCTCATACTGGGCAAAGGTAATCAGCACCCCATCGCCTTTCCCAGCCGATCCGTTGTTTCCCGATGTTACAGGCGTTTGACCACCAGCCTCACCTACCGCAATCACACTTGTACTCAACTCATTCAACTTGGTCTCAAGTGCTGCGATCTTTTGCTCCTGCTCAACGCTCTTGGCTCCCTGCTCCACCAGTTTCTTCTCAAGCCCTGCAATCTTCTCTTGCAGAGCACTTGTATCTACAGATGCTCCTGTCGTAGCTACCTCAGATCCACAGGCCGACAGCACAAACAGCGACAGCGCCAAGCTCGTTCCCCCAAGCATCTTTTTCTTCAAATGTTTCATCAAAAATACCCCTTCCATTCTGAAATAAAATCAGATCGACAAACAGATGTTATTGCATCAGCGACCGTCTCCAACATATTGACAACAGTTTACCACAGCCCTAGTCTTATGTATCTGCTCCTTTGGCTCCGGGTCTAACTGATCATGAGAATATAAAAATGGTTGATCTACTCATTTACTGTCGAACGAGCACATCCACCCATAACAACTAAAAAAGAGTGGTCAGTTGATCTGATCACTCTTCTAGCATTCCCTATTTCAATCCACGCAACAGTATGGGCTCGCTCGTTGATCTTCCCTTACTCCGGTTTATCCGTCAGCTTAACTGATACTTTCTCCGCTTTGCCATCCCGGTAGAAGGTCACTTCAATGGTATCTCCAATCTTCTTCTCATCGTACAGATACTTCCGCAGATCCAGCGTGGAGGTAATTTTTTGCCCGTCAAATTCCGTAATGACATCATTCAGCTTCATACCTGCTTCGGATGCCGGACCGGATGCTTCCAGCACAACCACACCGCTGTCCACATGAGATGGCAGCTTCAGATCCTTACGCTGCTCGTCATCCAGTGGTGCATAAGGGTTGCTCAGATCGACCGTGTACACGCCCAGGTATGGACGAGATACTTTGCCGTTCAGTAGCAGGGAATCTACCGTTTTCATCACTTCGTTCATCGGAATCGCGAAGCCAAGACCTTCAACGCCCGTATCCGAGATTTTCATCGTGTTGATGCCGACCACTTTGCCGTTCAAATCGACCAAAGCACCGCCGCTATTACCTTCATTAATCGCCGCATCCGTCTGGATCACGTTTTGCTCCCAGTCGTACACTCCGTCCTGATTAATCGATACAGGTAGAATACGATCCGTGTAACTGACAATACCGGATGTCAGCGTACCGCCCAGACCGAGCGGATTCCCGATCGCCAGCACCGTTTGACCGCGCTGAAGTTTGCTGGAATCGCCAATCTCCGCGACTGCTCCCAGCCCTTTATCTTCTGCGGATAATACAGCAATGTCACTTACACGGTCTTTACCGACCAGCTTCGCTTTATGTGTCTCCCCATCTACGGTCACAATCTCCAGATCACTCGCACCCTCCACGACGTGGTGGTTGGTCATAATGTAGGCCTTGCCATCTTCCTTCTTGAAAATGACCCCTGAGCCCAGCGCCGAATCTTCCATCGATAGACTGCTACCCGTTTTATGGTTCACAATGCTCACCACGGAAGGACGAACATGGGCTGCTGCCTGGATAATCCGGTCGTATGGATCAGCTGCCTGCGCTGTCTGTGCACCGCCTCCACCACCATTACCTGTAGCATTAGCCAGCGGTAACGAAGCAGGCTGTGTGATGAAGCTAAACAGCATGACGGTCACGATGGAGCTGATCACCGAGCTAATCACAGCTACCTTCACTGTGGAACTGATTCCCGTACGCGATCTGCGCGGATTGCTCCAGCGGTCACGTCCACGTGCTCTGCCTCCAGGGCGTATGATCTGAAGTTTGCCTTTCTGTTCAGGTTCGGCGCGTCTTGATACTTTGGTTGAATAAAAATCGTCTCCAAACAATCCCATCGTGATCCTCTCCCCTTCGTTGTCACGCATCAAGACCCTGACTGCCGCCTAAGTTGTCGCATGGTTCAACGATGGAGTTCTCACATACACCACTCCGCCAACAGACGAACCTTCCGATCGCTGTTACTCACAAATTTTTTTGATCCCCTCTTCCAAGGTAAAAATTTGTTCCTAAAGGCGAACACTCTGTTTCTTCAGGTTTCTTCTGTCGTCTTCGTTACGTGAAGACTCCAACGGTTTCCCATGCTTTTTTGCAATTTTAAAAAATGGTCTTGCATATCGCCGCATCCCGGCATCAAATCAAGATACAGCGTCTATGTACAACAGAACGGACACGCCATTCTGTCAGTGACTCTATCAATCATGCTCTCGCATTCTATGACATGCCATTTCACACGCAAAACAGCAAAAATCACAATGCTCCTCATATACTAAACACGTCAAATCACAAAAAGTTGCATATTTACGAAAATTAAAGCAAATTTCCGCTATAACGCGCTTAACAATAAAGGTCCATAGTATCTATCACCACAAAATCCGGTCCGCTAAGCGCCATTTTGGCAAATTTGAAGAACTTTTTCACCCTTGCATAGTCACAGGTTCAGCATACACGTCTCATCACACAAATGTTAGCGGCAAAAAGAGGAATGTTTTCCATCAAGCCTGACTACAATAATAGTAAAAGACAATTCGAAGCTTCATAGAGGAGGATATATATGGATCGCACACGTACACTCACAGCCATGGATGAAGTTCATATGGCGGCCAAGCTGGCCGATCTCAAGGAAGAACACTATCGAAATACCCTTGCACTCAGCACCATCATTGAACTACTTATTGATAAAGGCATCCTAACCCGCGAGGAAGTCGAGCGCAAAGCCGCCGAACTGGACAGCTTTATGGCTCACCCACCCTATCCCATGGCGTAGGACGGTCGTAATACGTATCACAGAGTTTGAACTCATGGTCCCGATAAAAGCATCCACGGCTCTCCATCGCGTCGCGCACCGACATTTTTGCCAAGTCCATCATATTATGATCTCGGCTAAGATGTGCCAAATACGTGCGCTTGATGCGTCCGTTCATCAGTTCACTAAGCGCTGCACCTGCCGCTTCGTTCGACAAATGCCCAATGTCGCTCAAAATCCGGCGCTTGGTGTTCCATGGATAACGCCCCATACGCAGCAATTCGACATCATGATTCGCCTCCAGCACCAGCACGTCAGAATCAGAGATGGCATCGCGAACCTTGTCGCTCATGTACCCGAGATCCGTTGCAACAGACAGCTTCTCCGTACCATCATCGAACGTATAACCTACCGGCTCAGCCGCATCATGCGAGATCCCGAAGGATTCCACGCGCAGTGAACCAAAATCATGCTTTTCACCCGTCTCAAATACCCTCCGGTTTTCCTCTGGAATCGCCCCAACCGACTTCTCCAGTGCCGCCCACGTATTCAGATTCGCGTAGATTGGTAAATTATATTTCCGAGACATCGCGCCTAGTCCTTTAATGTGATCGGAATGTTCATGTGTAACCAGAATCCCGTCCAATTCTGCCCCAGAAATCTCCCTTTCCTGAAACAGTGCATCCAATCGCTTCGCACTAAGACCCGCGTCAATCATGAGAGAGGTACCCCCATGTTGTATGACTGTGGCATTACCTGTCGAACCGCTGGATAACACGGTAAAATATATCCCCATAACGCATTACTCCCCTGGTTTGTCTGTCTTGGGACTGAAAACATCCCCACTGATGCCCTGCACGTACAACACTTCGCCACTTTCCAGCACGAACCGCCATGCCGGCATCGCTACCTGTATATCTGAATTGAACAACTGGCCGTAATAGCCCAGCTGAATATCTTTGACAATTGCATCATTTGGCAAAAAGTTCTCGATCAGCGTTCCCAGCGCCTTCGACGCCGGAAGCACCTGCTGATCGCTCTCCTCTGCGGTCGTAATCCGCACTGGAGTCTGACGGTAACCCGTTATTTTCTGGTCGCTGTAGAATAGCTCCAGACTCACATTGAAGAGCGGCCATTTGCCATCCACCAGTGGGTGAAGCACAAAAGCCCCATCCTCGGCCATCAACTGATCCAGCCGGTATGTCCCGATCTGTGGAATCTCACGCTCTAATGCATCTTCCAGCTCACTTTGAGAGAAGATTAACTTGCTATCTACAGGCTGTTCCAGTTCCATATCCACGCCAGCCTTGTCCTCTTCAATGAACTCATAGGACAACTTTGGCAGCTTTGGCGTTTCATTTGGAATCGGAGCCAGCACCTGAATGCCCTTCTCTTCCATCGCCTGCTGTGTATTATCTGCCAGTGAGGTGAAGTCCAGATTGGCTCCGGCCGTCTCCCGCGCATCCATCCAGATCTGGTATCCCAGCACCAGATTGAGCAGCAGAAAGGCATAGATCAACACATTTTTCGCCCGTCCCCAATCCAAAACATCCCCCCCTAACTTAGCTGCTTGCAATACTTTCTCAAGTTGCCTACACCTTCCACCGGAACTGGCCGTTTATAGCCTTTGAACTTAAAGCTATACGATAACGGAGAGGGCAGAAATAACCTGAAGAAGCGGAGCGTTCGCCTTTACCACCAGATTTCTCCCGTGTTAAAAGGGAATTCAAGAAATCTGGGGGTAACAGCGATCGGAAGGTTATTCTGCACGCGTAGTGATAAAGTACAGCTACTCTTTGGTTCAAAGACTATAACCTATCAAGAAACGGTGGTTTCCTCCCCGTTTCCAAAGCGGATCACCCATACCGGAATCAGCTTAAGTCCGTCCTCAATCGAAGAAGGACGATACGCCGGGTACACGTCCACGACCTGGCGATTCTCACCTGCTACCTTTTTAATAAGAGCCTTCAGCTTGTCTCCGCCAGGCAACTTTACCGATTTCTTCGTCTCTGCACCTTCGTTCAGGTATTCCAGTGATCGCTCATAGCTGGATACCGTCTCCTGCTGCATCTCCATACTGATCGTGCCAAAGCGGAACTGCATGGAATCCATAATCGGATAGCTACCATAATACTGTTGGAATTCAAGCTGCGTCTTGATGTCGGCGGTCTCCAGCATCATGCGCGAACGGCCTTTCCAGCCACCATGCTGATTCACAAAATCAACTGCAGACAACGCATCCTTCGCAGGATCAATCTGTCCCGCAGGCGGTGCCGCCGGATCGGTGTAGCTGATCCAGCGTTGCTCCTGTTTTACCTGCAAACTACGTTTACTGTCCGTGTAGATCTCAGATCCGTCTTTTTCCCGAATATTCCGGGTCATGCTTGGATCGAAGAACAGACTACGCTGCATCTGCTCAACCGTGAACTGCCCTGTCGGCACATCTGCCTCAATCGTCTCCAGAGCTTCGGCCGGGATATAATACCCGCCATCCATCAGCGTATATGGCGTCCAGTTCGTACCGAAGTCAACATGCTGCTGCACGTCTTGTACTGTAAGGTCCGCCTGCGTTGCTTCGTATACCACGTCTCCCTTGGCGCTGAAGAACAGCGCATGGGCCTTCGTTTCATTTTTGGACGTATAGATCGAGATTCGGTTAATGGTCTCCCCTTGGAACAAGGAATCCGTCCCAAGCCTCATCACCCGCTGTAACAATGCTACGGGAATACCTTCTTTGAACGATAGCTCAAACCCAGGGTTCTCCTTGCGAATCTGATCCCAGTTCACCGATTGCACACTGCGGCGCTGAAAATCATCGAACGCCCGCCCCTGTAACCGCGAATAGATTAACTGATAGAATGTATTGCCAGGGTAAAACACCGTATGTTTATCCTCACCCAGATGAATAATCATCTGATCAGGGAAGATCAATTCTTCAATATTTCGTTCCTGACCCATATTTTCCGTCTTCACATAGTTCGTTTCTGACGTCACAATGGAATCCCCGCCTCCGGGCAAACGGTAGATCAGAAAATAACTCTGAACCAGACTGGCTACAACAAGGGCAGCAAGCACCAAGGATTTAATCCGTTCCTTCACGGTGCTCACCCCCTTTCTCACGCATCGGCAGTGTGAACGTTACTGTCGTTCCCACATCTACTTCAGACTCCAGAGAGATGCTACCATCATGTGCCTTCACAATTTCCCGGGCAATGGACAGTCCTAGCCCTGTGCCTCCCATACTGCGGGAACGAGCCTTGTCCACCCGATAAAACCGCTCAAAAATGCGATCCAAATCGCGCTGTGGGATACCCATTCCGGTATCCGATACCGAGATGGCAAGTGCGTGTTCATCACTGCGTCTAGCCGCAATCGTAATGGTGCCGCCTTCCAATGTATATTTCAGCGCATTGGATACGACATTATCCAGCACCTGATCAATCTGGTCCCGATCCAGCGGAACAGCCGGAATATCATTCTCTACAGACAGCACAGGCTGAATATCCTTCTGATGCATCTGGAACGAGAATCGATCCGTCACTTCCTCCAGCATTTCCAGAATGTCAGTTGGCTGTTTACGTAGCATGGCCTCTTTGGAATCCAGCCGAGATAGATGCAGCAGATCCGTAACCAGTCGTATCATTCGCTCCGTCTCGTTCTGAATAACACCCACGAAACGACCGGCAAGCTGCGGATCTTCCAGTGCACCGTCATCCAGTGCTTCCGCGTAACTCTTGATCGTGGTCAGTGGTGTACGCAGTTCATGGGATACATTAGCTACGAATTCACGCCGGGATGCCTCAAGCTCTTCCTGCTCAGTAACATCCTGAAGTACGGCAATCGTTCCCGTGATCCCCCGTTCACGCCGGTGAACCGGTGTAAACGTCATCCGAATGACCACAGGTTCTTCTTGTCCTGCAGGTGCAATCTGCAGCAACGTTGAACCTGTGAAACCACTCGCGAGAGCTTCCGCATCCTCCGGATCAATGCCGAGTAATATAGCGAAGTGTCTTCCTTCAATATCCGCAGGATGCATACCCAGAATGCTGCTGGCACGACGGTTTACGAGAATGACTTTACCGTACTCATCCGTAGCCACTACACCATCACTCATATTGGTCAGAATGGAGGTCAGCTTCTCCTTCTCCTCTTCATTCTGGGAGAGTGCATCTCGAAGCCTGCTGGTCATATAGTTAAAAGCCCGACTGAGCTGACCAATCTCATCCGTGCCAAATACAGGTGTCTGCTGATCAAAGTTACCTTCTGCGACCGCTGTCGCTCTCCGCGTCACTTCCTTAATCGGCTGCGTGATCGTATGAGATAGGATCACGCCAAGCACCGCCGTTAACACCAAGGCAATCAGAATGCCGGAGATAAAAATTTTGTTGATTCCCTCCATCGTGGAATACAGCTCGTTCATGGATGCCGCGATGTAGACCGCGCCAATGATCTTGCCGCCGGACAGCACCGGCTTGGCAACGACCTTTTTGCGAACATTATCCTCGTCCACGATATATTCCTCATTGTCCCGAATGCCTTGCAGCGCACGGCTGACGACGGTCTGGGTGTTTTTGCGCCCGACATAGTCCGAATGTGAACTTAGCGAGGTCGTCAGTACTTTGCCGCTGGCATCCAGCACCTGAATCTCGGCACCGTTAATGTTGAACAGGTTGTTCACCAGCACACGCAGATTTTCCGTTTTGTCCTCGCCAGCCTCTGCTTCTCCACCAGCCATCGTCTCCCCCACGAGAACCGACAGCATCTCCGCACGCGCCTGCAAGTCTTCCGTAAAGTTGCTCGTTAGTGAGTTCTTCATCGCGCTCACAAAATAAACCCCGATCAATTGCATCGCAATCAGAATCAGCAGTACATAGATAATTATCAATTTCGCCTGAATCGTTCGGAAGAACGAAAATCGCGCGAATCGGCCCATTATATCCCCACGCTTTTGGCACTGCGCACGAGATAACCGAGCCCGCGGCGAGTCAGAATCGTTTCCGGTTTGCTCGGATTCTCCTCAATCTTCTCACGCAAACGACGGATCGTGACATCCACGGTACGTACATCACCGAAATATTCATATCCCCATACCGCTTGCAGCAGATGTTCCCGTGTCATAACCTTGCCGGAATGCTTCGCCATATAATAGAGAAGTTCGTATTCACGGTGGGTCAGATCAAGCGGTTCTCCGCCTTTATAAGCCGTATACATGTCCATATCAAAAGCCAGATCAAATAGCCGCATGACCTGCTTCTCTTCGTCTTCATGCGCTTCTGCCGTAATCGCAAGCTTTTGCCGTCTGCGCATCTGTGCCTTCACCCGTGCAAGCAGCTCACGCGTACTGAATGGCTTCGTCACGTAATCATCCGCACCCAGCTCCAGACCAAGCACCTTGTCGATCTCGCCATCCTTGGCGGTAAGCATAATGATTGGCATCTCCAGATGAGCGCGCACCTCACGACAGACATCCATACCGTCCTTGCCCGGGAGCATCAGATCCAGCAGCATCAGATCCGGTTTCTCGGATAACGCCAGTTCAACCGCACGAATGCCATCAAATGCACAGATGACCTCGTACCCCTCTTTTTCCAAATTAAACTTCAGAATGTCCGCGATGGGCTGTTCATCGTCCACCACCAAAATCTTCCCCTGCATCGGCTAAGTTCACCCCTATATCCTGCTTAATCCGCATTAGCGTTTATATCTCTCTTCTATGTTTAGCTTGTACCAAGCCTACTTGATTTGTTTCTCTAGTTTGTTGTTTATACTCTCTAGTTTAACATACCTGAAGCACCGTCACATCCCGATCAGGGGCTTGGAAGGTCTTTCATCTGAAAATTTTTTACAGCAGCAAAAAACAAGGCCAGCATTATAGCTAACCTTGCTCCACTTAAGCTCTATATTAGTTCAAATACGTTAACGGATTTTCTACCGTTCCATTCTTAATAATCTCAAAATGCAGATGTGTTCCAGTCGAACGACCCGTGTTGCCCATAACGCCGATACTCTCGCCTTTTTCAACCACTTGTCCAACCTTAACGCCAATGCTGTTCAAATGTCCATACAGTGTTTCGTATCCGTTACGGTGGTTAATAATGATGACATTACCATAACCGCTTTTCTGTCCTGCAAAAGTAATTACACCCTCATCAGACGCTTTCACATCGCGGTTACCTACCAGATCGACACCTTTGTGCTGGCGACCCCAACGTTGTCCAAAGCTGCTACTCATCGTTGCATTTGATACCGGCCAAGCAAATTCACCTGTGCCCTCACCAACAACTTTTGTTCCGCTAAGGACTACTTCAGTTACAGCTGCTTTAATCACTTCCTGACCAAGCCACTCTTCCTGAACCACTTCACCATTTTCTTTCGTTATACGGTACTGCATGCTTTTCAAGCCACTTTGTCCTGGGCGCACGACTTTTGTTGTACCAGCTTTCAACTCGGCACTTTTGCGCACTTCCACTTGTGGTTTGATCTCAATCTGTTCAACAACCTGCTCAACCGATTTAACGGTTACCGCCGGTTTTGGAACAGTCAAGGTCAGTTCGTCTCCGATTTGAAGTGACGTTTCCTTGATGCCCGGATTATGCTGGCGAATCTCGCTTTGTGTAATTTCATACTTGGCAGCGATCGAAGAGATTGTATCTCCTTCACGAACCACATAAGTTACAGGCGCGTCTTTACCAACGGTTAAAGCTTTAACCGCCTCGGACACATCCCATATTTTGTTTGGATCAGCCTTCACCACATCTGTCGCTACATCTTCCTTGATGCCTACCGACTTCAGGGTTGTGCTTGGCCCCTCGTCTTTCTTCGAGGAATTAGCCGATACCGACTTCGTCTTAAGCGAACTTCGCACAGCCGATGCCGATATGTATTTACTCTGCACTTGTTCCAGGATTGCATCAGCTGTTGCCTGATCCTTCACAATACCAATGATTTCACCGTCTACCTTGAGCTCCACACCTTTGGCGTAGGCTGTCAGCATGTCACCCAGTTTGTCCAGCGTCTCGTCACTGTTCACTTCAGGTTTGTACGCTCTTACCGTTTCGGTTGTGATGCCATCCGTGTTCAGCACCATCTCTGCATCCGGATATTTATGTTGATATTCCTCAGTTTTGTCTGTAAATAGTTGTTGTAATTGTGCCTCATCTGCAATGGTACCCATCTCGCTACCTTTAACCATTACTTTATAGTACGGTACGGTGTTTGCAGTAACATATTGTTTGCCTGCGAACCCAAGCGATGCTGCGATGAATACACCACATGCTGCTGTAATGATCCATTTGCGCGAGGCCAGAACGCGCTTCTTATTCACACTGAAGGTGGACATGCTCATGTTGTTTTTGTCTTCGGCCGTCCGGTGTTCCCCGGATTGTTCGTGTACCCGGTCTTTGCCCGGTTGGCGTATGCCTCTGAAACCTTTCATGATTCTCTCCTTTTCAGCACTTCTCAGTTCGCATTTCTGTCAAGACATCACCCATCGTGTCTGTCCCATGCTCGTTGATACTTGTATTGGGTGTCCGCAAAATCAGGACTTTAGCTGCGCTCGTAAAAGTGTCAAAATTTTAACCTTTTATCACACCCGTATACTTTAACACAGGTTTTACACTCATTTCAACTCTACACGTCACACCGCAAAGCCACGCCCCGCTTGCTTTCCCTGAATTATCCATAAGATAGTACGGCTGGTCCATCACCCATTATGCCTCAACATCCGCTGTACTATGTACTTTTGTTCGCAAATTAAGACTAGGTTCTAAGACCCAGTGAAATATGCTTTATTTTTCATAAAAATACATATAAAATCCCTCACCAGATCAACTCTGATAAGGGATTACGTAAACAACCTGTTTGTGGTTTATCTTAAACTGGATTTCATCTCATGCCACAATAGAAATTAACTTTTATGTCTCTATTCTTTGACTGCAAGAATTACAAATCGCTTCTGCTGTACTTCCCAGAATCCATTGTGCTCCATCTCCATATGAATATCCATTAACGGCTCACAGAAATATTCCACTTTGAAATCAGGTACTTGCCACGGTATGGTCTTTAGATAATATACCAGTGCCCCTATATCATAGAAACGCTGCGCGGGAGTTGCTTCCCGTTGCTCTAGAATACGGAATCCACACTGTTCCAGCTGAAGAACAGCACGATCCAGCTCCCATCCAGCGTAATCCGCTGGCATAGGAATGCCGAGCCGATCATTGATCTCCCGGCAATCTGACCAACCTACCTGCTGAGTAAGAAACAGTCCCCCTACCGATAGAATCCGCCTAACTTCCTGCTCATCATACGACTCATGTCGATTAAGAATCAGATCAAATTCCCCTTCTGCGAAAGGAAGATGCGAATCATCAGTCACCGGAAACACCTTCACACCGAGCGGCTGTAAACGTTCCTCTGCAATCGGTATATTGGGGAGATAGCCTTCGGTCGCACATGTGTATGGAGGAAGGGGATGGAGTCTGGACAACATCTCTCCTCCACCAGTCCCCATGTCGAGCATTCGTTCTGTTTGATTCAACAATCGGCGCGCCATTGTTCCATATGACCAAGGCAACATTCCGCTCTGGAGTCGCCCACTCCCTGTTACATAGCTAAAATCCCAGCCACTAAACGGCTGGTCCGCCTCTTGCAGCCCTTGCTCGTATCGCTCTTTCGTCGCCTCGGCAAACTCTTTTACTGATGGTTCTGAATTAGAATGATATAAGTTCATGTTCAATACAACCTCCAATTAGTGTATTCATAAACACAAGTCCATCGGATCTCTTGAAAGCACCCATGAACGGAGGTCCACGAATTGGACTGGAGGTTTCTGCAATGTTGCCTGAACGTTTTTATATGTCGTGTTCTTTACCTTTATATTTCATACACTTTTCCCTCCTACAGGCATTTCCAGAATTTATATAAATAAATTATATTCAATCATCCTCGACAAGTCCATTACATTATGAATCAGGCGATACGTCTATGAGCACACCTGTCTTCCCTGCCTGCCTATCATCCTATTCTGTTTGCAGTACTTCCATCAGGTTGTCGTACTCTTCACTGGTCAGGTACTTCGAGATCACCTGTTCAATCTCACGTAATTCCTGTTCCGTTAGGCCACCTTCCATGGCACCTGAGATCTGTTGCATTTCCTTCTGTGGAAGCTTATTCATGAGCAGGCTAAAGATTTTTTCTTTCTCCTCTGCTGGCAGCTTGTCCTTCGCTCCTGTAATGTCATCCGGTGATACAACAATGGCATCATTGCCTGAAGAAGCACCGCCGCTGGCCGCTCCGGTTCCATTGCCTGAAGCCGAACCACTACCCTGATCTGTTCCTGAGTCATTAACCGTGCCCGTATCCGTCCCATTGCCTGCACTTGTGCCTGAGTTTGATCCTACGGTCGTATCTGTACCTGAACCTTCCCCTGTGCCCTCGCCTGAGCCACTTCCTTGGGACGCATTGTTGCCTGCATCTACGCCAGATTGACCGCTCTCCGTTCCATTCCCCATAACTGAAACAGCATCTTCCGGAACCTGCTCTTCGTCCGCTCCTGTCGGCTGATCTGTCGTCCCATTTCCTGATTTATTACCCTCGCTGGTTTTACCACCCAAGGCACCTTGGAACATGGCGGTTAACCCCATGGGTTGACCCTCCCACTGAATATTGAAACTCGCGAGTAGCGACTTCGCATATGACTGTACAATTAATCCGGTCGTGAGCAGTGTCAGTGAACTGACCAGCAACACGGTTAGCACGATTTTAACAAACCACACAAGCAACTTCATTCCGTTCTCTCCCTCCGATTATCCCACCCGTCTAGCATACGCATGCTGGGGTCTGTGACTCTACTGTTAACCAGTATTGACGGAAATCTCGGGATTATATCCGAAAAAAATACAAAAAACCTCCAGTCATCGCTATAAAAGCAACAACTGGAGGCTCAACATGCCTAAGTCGGCAGAGGATCCTATTTTATAATTCAAGAAACAATCTCTCTATTTCTTCGATTACTCGTAGATTGGAAGAACTTGATTTGTTTGCTCACGGTTACGACCAACTGAGAAGATGGCAATTGGAATGCCTGTCAGTTCGGAAACACGTTTTACATAATTCTGTGTGTTCACTGGCAGGTCTTCAAGTTTCTTCGCTCCAGTGATATCTTCGCTCCAGCCTGGCATCTCTTCGTATACCGCTTCACATTCTGCCAGCATTTTGAGGCTTGCCGGATAGTGTGTGATGACCTCGCCGCGGAATTTGTATCCTGTGCAGATTTTTACGGTTTCCAGACCTGTCATTACGTCCAGAGAGTTCAGGGACAGACCTGTGATTCCACTGACACGACGCGCGTGGCGAACAACAACACTATCGAACCAACCTACACGACGTGGACGTCCAGTTACCGTACCGTACTCATGTCCAGTCTCACGGATTTGGTCACCGATTGCATCATGCAATTCCGTAGGGAATGGGCCATCTCCTACACGGGTTGTGTAAGCTTTCGCTACCCCAATGACTTGTTGAATACGAGCCGGGCCTACGCCAGAACCGATACATACGCCACCTGCGGACGGATTGGATGATGTAACAAATGGATAAGTTCCTTGATCAAGGTCCAACATAACGCCTTGTGCACCTTCAAACAATACTTTTTTGTCCTCATCAATATATTCGTTCAGAACAACCGATGTATCACGTACGTAAGGACGCAGAATTTCAGCATATCCGAGGTAATCTTGCAGAATCTCTTCCACATCAACAGGCTGGCCGCCATAGACTTGCTCGATGACACGGTTCTTTTCTTTGACCAGATGACGCAGTTTCAGTTCGAAGTCTTCAGCATCTAGCAGGTCAACCATCCGAATACCAATACGGGCTGATTTGTCCATGTAACATGGGCCAATTCCTTTGCCAGTTGTACCAATTTTGTTCGGACCTTTGCTCTCTTCTTCCAGTGCATCCAATACCATGTGATATGGCAGGATGATATGTGCGCGCTCACTGATGGACAGGTTCTTCGTTGTAAAATCATTGTCATGAATATAGTTAATTTCTTCGATGAGTGCCTTCGGGTTGATAACCATTCCGTTACCAATCACACACGCTTTATCCGTGTAGAAAATCCCTGATGGAATCATCGTCAGTTTATATTTTTTGTTATCAATCAGAATTGTATGACCCGCATTGTTACCACCTTGATAACGAGCCACCACATCAGCGCTCTCCGCCAAATAATCCGTGATTTTACCTTTTCCTTCGTCTCCCCATTGCGTTCCCACTACAACTACCGTTGACATAGTTAACATTCCTCCGTGGGTGCCTTGCGCACCTTTGTATTGGTCTGTCCGTCCTCTATCCCGGCAGGCATGTTACGCAATAAACCGACTGAGAAGCGTGCTAACGGACAGTAAAAATGTCCTTCCGTTACATTCAAGGGAAGGTTTGCGCTGCTTTAACGCAGCAGTATTAGTGTACCAGTACCCTTTTTCAAAGTCAAATCAAATGGCGAACAATTAGATATAGTACAACCGTAATGTTCGGGATTTACCCATTATTTCAACACAAAAAACCGGAGACTTCAGTCCAAGCTTGCTTGACTGCTATCACCGGTTCAAGGATACCCATTTCAATGTGAATCTATATCTGGTATTTATAACACATGTTTGCGTTCAGTTGCTCTAATGGTTGATCTTCGGGACAGACGATTCTGGCTTCTTGATCGAAGTCGTCAGCACCTGCCCGTTACATCGCGAAGGCGTCATTGTGCGCCCTCTCGTAATTGACGAATTTATTAAAGTTTTTCAGGAAGACCAGTTCCACCGTACCTACCGGACCGTTACGCTGTTTAGCGATAATGATCTCGATAATATTTTTCTTCTCGGTCTCCTGGTTATAGTAGTCATCCCGGTACAGGAACGCTACGATGTCGGCATCTTGCTCGATCGAACCCGATTCCCGCAAGTCACTCATCATCGGACGTTTGTCCTGACGTTGCTCTACACCCCGGCTCAGCTGGGACAAGGCAATAACCGGAACTTCCAGTTCCCGGCCAATCTGTTTCAGTGTACGTGAGATCTCGGATACCTCTTGTTGACGGTTCTCCCCTGCTTTACCACGTCCACTAATCAGTTGAAGATAGTCGATCAGGATCATGCCAAGGCCTTTCTCTTTCTTCAGACGACGGCATTTGGCACGAATATCCGCTACGGTAATCCCTGGCGTATCATCTATGAAGATGTTGGCTTCTGACAAAGCTGCAATACCCATCGTCAGCTTCTGCCAGTCTTCATCACCCTTGAAGTCACCCATACGCATTACGCTGGCATCCAGGTTGGCTTCCGCACAGATCATACGTTGCACCAGCTGGGCAGCTGACATCTCCAGACTGAAGATGGCTACCGTCTCCTGGGCCCGAATGGCTACGTTCTGAGCGATATTCAGGGCGAAGGCCGTCTTACCTACGGAAGGACGGGCCGCTACAATGATCAAGTCACTGCGCTGGAATCCGGCAGTCATCTTGTCCAGATCGATAAACCCGGACGGAATACCTGTCGTTGTACCCTTATTCTGATGAAGTGTTTCCACACGATCGAATACTTCCATCAGTACGTCCTGTATGGCTATAAAACCACTACTGGAGCGACGGTTGGAGATCTCCAGAATGCGACGTTCAGCTTCTCCGAGCATCGCTGCAACATCTTCTCCGCCTGTATATCCTTCGCTCACGATCTGTGTTGCCGTACGAATCAGGCGACGCAGCATCGATTTCTCTTCGATAATCTGAGCGTAATAGTCTACGTTCGCGGCTGTAGGTACACCATGGGCTAGCTTAGCCAGATAACTAACGCCCCCGATGTCCTCCAACTCACCTTTATCCTTCAGAAGCGAAGTCAGTGTAACAAGGTCAATCGGTTGATTTCCCTCACCAAGCTGGATCATCGCTTCAAAGATTAATTGATGGGGTTTATCATAGAAATCCTCGGTTTGCACCCGTTCCATCGCTGTAATCAGGGCCTCGCCCTGCAACAGGATTGCACCCAGCACGGCCTGTTCGGCTTCCAGGTTCTGCGGGGGAATCCGGTCGAATAACATTTCTCCGCCCATCTTACTCTTCCGTTACCTGTACCTTCAAGGTTGCCTTCACTTCAGGGTGAACCTTGACAGTTACTTGTGTTACGCCGAGTGTACGAATAGGCTCGTCCAGCTCAATTTTGCGTTTGTCTACTTTCAGACCCTTTTTAGACAAAGCTTCTGCGATCTGTTTGCTAGTAATGGCGCCGAACAGACGACCACCTTCGCCGGACTTGGCTTTCAGTTCAGTTACTTCTGCTTCCAGCTTTTTCGCAAGTGCTTCCGCTTCCACTTTCTCTTCCTGTTTGAGTCTTTCTTCAGCCGCCTTCTGGTTGTCCAGCGTCTTCATGTTGCCGTCTGTTGCCAGACGTGCGATTCCCCGTGGCAATAGGAAGTTCTGTGCGTAACCCTCAGATACTTCTTTCACTTGCCCTTTCTTGCCTTGACCCTTCATATCTTTTATAAAAATGACTTTCATTCGAACAGCCCCTCTTCCTTTTCGATTTCAGCCAGTACGTTCGTCAGCCGTTTTTCTGCCTCTCCAAGCGTTCCTTCAAGCTGCACGGCAGCATTCGTCAAATGTCCGCCACCGCCCAGTCGTTCCATGACAACTTGGACATTCATGCGCCCCAGCGATCTCGCGCTGATGCCAATCAGTCCATCCGGACGCTCACTAATCACAAATGAAGCGACCACATCAGTCATGTTCAGCAATGTATCCGCCACCTGGGCGATCATCATCTGTGAAATCTTGCTACCAGGGTCTGTGACCGCCAGCGCAATGTTTCCATATACCATTTTAGCATGCTTTATGATTTCTGCCTTAGCAATATATTCTGACAGATCCTCTTTCATCAACCGCTGGATCATAATGGTGTCCGCACCGCTACGGCGCAAGAAGCCTGCCGCTTCGAACGTTCTGGACCCCGTGTGCAGTGCAAAATGCTTCGTATCCACCGTAATCCCGGCAAGTAGAGCCGTAGCTTCTAGCGGAGTGAATTGTACCTTATCATGAATGTATTGCAAGAGTTCGGTTACCAATTCGGCAGCAGAGGACGCATAAGGCTCCAGATAGATCAACACTGCGTCATTGATGAACTCTTCGCCCCGGCGGTGATGATCCACAACTACCACGCGGGTAGCAGACTGTACCAGTTTCGGCTCCATGGTCATGGATGCCTTATGTGTATCCACCACCACCAGCAACGTGTGCTCGGTCATCATCTGGGTTGCCTGTTCCGGTGATACAAATGCTTTGGACAACTTCTCGTCCTTGTTCACTTGCTCCATCATACGTTCAATTGATGGATTAATTCCATCCAGTACAATTCGGGCTTCCACATTGTACAGACTGGCCGCTTTCCACACTCCGATGGATGCGCCGATCGCGTCCATATCCGGAATTTTGTGCCCCATGATGAGCACCCGGTCGCTCTCCTGCATGAGATCACGCAGCGCGTGCGCAATAACGCGGGCTCTTACCCGTGTCCGCTTCTCCACTGCGTTAGACTTGCCGCCATAGAAAGACAGGCGTTGTCCGGACTTCACGGCAGCCTGATCACCACCACGTCCAAGTGCCATGTCCAGACTGGACTGTGCCAGTTCTCCCATCTCACTGATGCTATCCGATCCAAACGCCAGTCCAACACTGAGTGTCATTGGCACTTTGAGGTCAGCAGTCATCTCCCGAACTTCATCCAATATGACAAATCGGCTCTGCTCCAGCTCCTGCAAAGACTTATGATTCAGCATCAACAGATAACGATCAGAAGACAGACGGCGCAGGTACACTTCGTACCGCTTGGCCCATGACGTAATCTCGCTAGTCACACGGGCAATCAGTGCTGTACGCTGTTGATCGTCCATGCCTTGGGCAGCCTCGTCCAGATTATCCAGAACGAGAATTCCCAATGCAAGGCGTTCATTTTCATATTTATCACGAAGAATGGCTAGCTCCGTAATCTCGTATACATATACATACCGCTCCTGCGGGTTATGAATAACTCCATAATGCCGATCATCCAACTGGAATTCGTCATGCAACTCCTTGGATGAATGTTCCTTCGTCCCATCCTTCTTCTCTTTAGGCTGGGGAAGTTTGGGAAACAAATTAAGTAGCGGATTACCCACCATTGTCTTCTCCTGGAACATCTCCGCGACAAAGCGGTTATGCCACTCTACCGTACGATCTTCGCTGTACAGCACAATTCCGAATGGAAGCATGCTGACCGCTTCCCCCTCCATCCGTTTGATCCGAATAGAAAGGCCATTAATGTAGTCGTTAAGCTCACGGCGGAACGCGAGCTCCGCCTTAATCATGACGATTCCCAGCGCCGAAGCCAGTATCAGACTAATCAAACCAAGCGTCCAGTTATAAATGGTAACGAACATAACGAGCAACAGCAGCAGTATGAACGCCCATACGGTATAGTAGCCGTGCCAGCGTTTCTTCAGAAATTTAGGCATGACTCATCACCCTATCGTTTTGATTTCGATATTGCCTCACGAAGCGGGAACGCCAGATCGATAATTCCGATAATCCGAAGCGGACCAATGAAGAAGACCGCTGCCGCCAGGAAATATGGTATAACCGGATTCCATTTCTTTGTATGTGAGAGAAAGAAGAAGAAACCGATCGCTTGAATCATGAAGCCCAGATTAATTAGCGGCGACAGATTCATGGCAATCATGGTCCAGTATGTTCCATCACTTTGTCTGGAGATCACTTCGATCAACAGTGCAAGGAAATAATACCAGATCAACGCACGCGGCATACGCCATTCTCTCGCTGGTGGAAGCTTCGATACCACCACACCCATCACGTTCAGAATCGGACGAGCAATGGCGTGTGTAATGAAGGCCATTACCATAGACGTGACAACGAGAGCAAACGGAATCATAAGCTGTGTTTGTTTGGCAACATCCTCGGTCATCTCAGGTGTCCATGCAAATCCGTTGATCATCTGATTCGATGTATTGGTTAACGGTTCAATGGTCAATTTGACCACATCTTCAATATAACTGGACAGGTCGAATTGGAAAATGACACTGCCGACCAAGAGCAACAACAAGTATTCTGCCAACATCATGCCACTTCCCGCCATCAGGGCGAACAGGGCCGATTTGCGTGTTTTATACGCGTGACCCATAACGATTGCAGGCAGGGTGAAGATGAGCAGTAGTAACAGATAGATGGGGTGGAATACGACCAAAATAACGGCTACTGGAACGAGATGCCATATAAATGATTTTAAAGATAATGAAGCATACAAAATAACTCCCGGAATCATCATAAAAAATATGGCAAGTACCGATAAAGGAGTTAACAGCGAAAGTAGCAAGAGCAGATAGACTGCGCTCCAAACAGCTGATTTAAAGCTAAATTTCAACAAATTCACCTCTTACGCATATGATCTTCTAGCGCGGAAATATCCTGGTACCAGTCTTCAAGCTGGTGACCTTCCTGTTTATGCTTTTTCAACTTCTCAACTAGCAGTGCATCCAGATCCTTGAAAGGAATACCGAGCCTGCGGCCCAATATGTAACTACTCATAATCAAACTGGCAAGACTGTCCCCGATTCGAGTTGTACTGCCTTCCCATAACGCCTTGAATAATCGGGATACCTGATCAAGCACTTCGGTTTTCAGCCATTCAATCACTTTAGCGCGTTTGGCTACATCCAGTTCTTTAGGCATATTGGCGAAAGTCACTCTCCCCCGAAAAAGCTTTATTCTCGATTATAGCATAAAAAGAGGGCCCGCAAAATTACCCCAAAAAACGGAGAAGTTCTCCGAAACTGATGTCAGGTACTTATGCGGAGTCCTCCGTACATCCTATCGACCTATATATTTGTAAAAAACTTCGAATGCGCCCCTGGTTCAGGACTTCTTAAGTTTAACATGATACCGGACGGCTGTGATTATCCCTCATGACACAATAATGTTTAAATTCGTAACAGCCTTACTTAGCCTTGATCGATTCTTTGGCTACAATGCCCTCGCAGTACTCAATAATCTGACTCCGTCTGACAATACCGATGAACCGATCCATATCATCGACCACAGGAACAAAGTTCTGAACTTTAGCCAGATTAATCAGGTCCTCCATGTTGGCGTTAATGGATACAGGTTTAATATCCAAGCGAAGGGGAACATCTTTGAGCAAGAACTTTGAAGCGTTTTCAAATGAAATCTTTCCCTCGGCATTCTTCATATACCACAGTAAGTCGCCTTCGGTAACCGTACCAATATATTTGCCCTCTTTATTCAAAATGGGTACCGCCGTAAAACGATGATATTCCATCCGTTCCAACGTTTGCCGCAGCGTAGAATCCGACGTCACGCACGTAACCTCTTGTTTGGGTAGCAAAAAAAATGCGATGTTCATACCCTTGTGTATCCTCCTTGTGAATTTCTTCGTTCAACTTATCTCGCTCAACTTATATTATACGGATCAGAACGCAGGATGTTCCAAAAGGATAATAGTTCTCAATACAAAGAAAAAAAACAGCAGCCCGCGAATAAACGTACTGCTGATTGTGGTCTACAACACATCATTGGTATGGAATTGGTTATTCAATCTTTTGCCGGTCAGGGATCATGACTTCACCGGCTGGGGTCGATTGATCCATCCAGTTGTTAATCAGCTCTTTGGCATATTGGACATCTTTCTCGTCAGCCTGACCATAATAGATACCGTCTTTTTTCATCCCCTCACCCAGAATGGTGAAGCTTGAAATCTGCGGTTTCTCCTGAGTAAGCACTTGTTTGGCCAGATCAATAATGAAAGATGCTCGCATATCCGTCTGGAAGCTGTCTCCCATGATCTGAATCAATTCCGGAATTTTGGCGATTTGATTCAAATTCAGCATCTCATTCGCCATCGCGTTCAGGAAAATCTGCTGCCGCTTGGTACGATTAAAATCGCTATCCTCACGGTATCTTACATAATACAGTGCTTCCTGCCCGTCATAGATCGGCTTACCACCTTCAATCGTGAATTGCACGTGATCCGGATTCTTGTTCACAATGTCCTCATCGATTGGCAGTTTTACACCACCAAGCGCATCAACCACTTTTTTGATTCCGTCGAAGTTGATCGTTGCATAATAACCCACATCAGCATCAAGAAATTTCTCCACGGTATTGATGGACATATTCTCCCCACCAAAAGCATAGGCATGCGCCAGCTTATCATAATCATCTTCGCCGTCCTTGTTGGCATCCCGTCCTACAATCTGCACATACGTATCACGTGGAATGGATACCAGAAGCACACGGGATTCCTTCGGACGTACTACAGCATAGATGACGGTATCCGAACGTCCACGCGTCTTCTCATAGGCGCGTTTGTCCGAACCGAGCAGTAACACGGAGAATGGTTCCTTACGGTATACCGTTGGATCAGGCGTGTTGTTGCCTTCTTGCGGTACATAAGAGCGGGATAACTGATCTTCTACCGAACCGGCGAGAAACAGATCAAATGCCGCTACAGCCAGCTGCTGACGGAACAAATACCCTCCGATTAACAAAACAACAAGCGAAACGAGCGTTATATATAGGCCTTTTCTTCTTTTCTTCTTCTTATCCTTAGTTCTGCTTTTCATCCATCGATTCCTTCTTCACTATCGAAATGATAATCCATAATACCAATTAAACGTCTGAGATGTCTTGTGACTCGGTGTTCTCTGAAGTTTTCTCTCTCTGGAATCAAGACACCGCTTACGCTCGTTCTATTGTAATCATTGCGAGAGCAAGAAAAGTTACAATCCGGTTAAATTGAAAAGAACAGCGACTCCTTTTTAGCTACAAAAGGTACACTGTTCTCTTCATTTCTAACGTTATCGAATCAGTTTGTGGATATACTTTCCACATGTTGGCTTTTCTCTTTTTGACGCAGACGTCCCGTTATAAGCGCAGCTACCAGCGTAAGCACACTGAATACCACCGCAGACCAGAAAAGGCCATTATAACCCTGCCCTGTCGTTTGATGCACTGCCTGGAGCAACACATCACGGATGCCTTCATCAGGAATCTGGGACAGGCCCTCTGTCAGACTGGAGACATCACTCCCTGCTGCTCCACCCGATGCATATTGCTCCAGCATCTCCGGAGGCACCTGAATTCCTTTGTCAGCGAATCCTGCCTGAATGTTGGACCCCAGATTAATGAAAGAACGTGCCAGGAATCCAGCGAAAATCGTAGGTGCAATAGCCATCGCCATCTGGCGGAATAACGAACTGGTCGCTACCGCGATGCCTTTGTTGTTCTCCCCCGCCTGTTCCGTGACAAGTACGTTAACTGGCGCACCAAGCATCATGCCGAAACCGATACCTACGAGTGTACTCGCGATGACAAATTGCCAGATATGCTCCACCCATAGCGGGAACAGCAGGAATCCAATGGCAGATAACAGCCCCGCAACCGATAACGTCCAGATCGGCCCTTTGCGGTCAACGAGGTATCCACCTCCACCTGCCCCGATGCCAGATGCCAGCGCAAGCGGAGTAAACCAGTACCCGGAAGCCGTATTGGATACGCCGAGATATTGCTCAACAAATCCGGGAATAAAGATCACCGAGGCCAGAATGGCTCCGGAGAAAAAGGCAATCAACAGCGTCCAGCGAAAGGACGCAATGCCCAGAAGCTGTGTCGATACAACAGGTTCACGTTCAGATCCTTCTAGCCTTTTTTCCATGAAGTAAAAGAGCACCAGAATGATCACACCTGCCAAGAAAAAGCCGTAGAACATCGGTGATCCCAGGCTTTGAAGCATGTTCACACCGTCCAGATTGCTAAAGCTATACATTAAACTGAGTACACCCAACGTTAGGACAGCAATACCGCTCCAGTCCACTGCTGCACGATTCAGTTCCTGCTCTTCCTGAATAAATCGAATACCTGCTATGAATAGCAGAATGGCGATAGGCACGTTAATCAGGAATAACCAATGCCAGTTGCCAGTCAGATCCAGTATAAAAGCACCGACATTGGGTCCCAAGATAGCGGCAACACCATTCATCCCTCCCAGCAGACCCAAGGCTGTACCTTGTCGCTCCGCCGGGAACTTGCTTAATACATATGAGCTGGCAATGATAAAAATCCCACCACCGCCCAAAGCTTGAATGACACGAGCAATCAGGAAAAAGGTAAACGATGTGCTCAGCGCGACAAGCAGGGACCCGATCCCAAACAACGCCACTTCAATCAAAAATAGTTTCTTGCGACCATAACGGTCCGACAGTTTGCCTGCAATAGGTACACTCACCGCAAGCCCAAGCGTGTAAAGCGTAATCGTCCATGCTCCCCATGTTGGCGACACACCAAATGATGCATTTAAGGTGGTCAGTGAAGAGGTGATGATCCCATTATCCAGCGCAGCCATAAATACCCCTATGGCAAACAGGACTAGCGGCCATTTCATTTGTTTTTGCATCACAAGTTACCTCCCGATCAGATCGTAAATTCAGTATCGTACAGTTGGTTTGGTACATATATATTAAACCGAGATGAATAATAATGACTCACTGGTCATTTTAAAACAAAAGAAAACCATATGTCAATTTAATAATATGGTTATATGGATCAATTTACCTCAGATTCGATAAAATAGAGCTACCACATGTTCAGTCGAACCTGCGGACAGCCCTCATATCTTATCTAACGTACTAACGCTTGCGTAATGCTTCAATAATCTGGTCTGACTCGGTTTCCCGAAAACCCATAGTTGAATAACTTCCGAGTCTCCACAAAACGCCCTTCACGAGTATCTGTTCCAAATACAACTGATATCAGTCTTTTGCCATCACGTTCAGCTGTCCCCACAAAATGATATCCGGAATCTTCATCATACCCGGTCTTCAATCCGTCATTCCCATCGTAAGCATACGGTCCACCAATAGAGGACAACATCCAGTTCGTGTTACTCATGTACATCCCTTTTTGGTGCATTGATACTTGCATTTGACTGGAGATTCTTAAAATCTCGGGATGGTTATTCAGCAGATATCGCGCAAGCTTGCATGCATCTATAGCCGTCATTAAGGTCTGCCCTTGTATATCCATCGGACGGTTAGGACCAAGCAGCTTTTCACTGAGGCCCGTTGAATTCGTGAATTGTGTATCCTCAGAAAGTCCAATCTGAGTTGCTTTCTGATTCATCTGTTGCACAAACTTCTGCTCTGTACCACTGATATGTTCAGCCAGAGCAACCGCTGCATCATTGGCTGAATAGACAGCTATGATCTCGAACAACTCCTGAACGGTGAATTGCTCTCCTTGTTTCAGGGTCAGTTGACTGCCCCCCAAGGAGCTGGCATACAGACTCACATTAACAAGATCATTCCAGCCTATATCACCATTGATCACGGCCTCCATTACTAACAGTTCTGTCATCAACTTACTGACGCCTGCCGGAGCAATCTCTTCGGAGCCGTTAAAATCCATTAAGATCTGTTCAGAGTTCATATCCATTAATACCGCAGATTCAGCTTTAATTCCCGGTTTGCCTACCAGCATGTCCGGTTTCACACCCAAATATATAATAAGCAAGAGAGCTAGCAGCATACCTGCCCGTTTCCACCATTTTTTCATAAGATGATCACCTCTTACCTATATAGACGAAGTAAAGAGGCATTTTGTCTGCACTTTTTTGAAAAAAAGTTAAATTTTTTTTATTTTTTGGTTACAAAAAAAACATGAACCCCATACACCCATGCCAGAGTGTACAGAATCCATGTTTTTAAAGACACTTTTTATTCATTTTTCCAGGAGAATTCTTCATTAATAATCTAGCAACCGGCTTCTTAAAGGACCCCAATCCTTACAGCTGCTAATTTAAGAATGTTTTACTGAGCTACAACTGCTTTGTCTGCATTAACTTGCAGGTCGCTCAGGTAAACGCCTGTTCCATCACCAATCGCATAGTTCATTACACGTTTGTTAACGGGTGCTACAACTGCACGATACAGTGTAGGGAATACAGGAACTTCATCTACCATGTATTGTTGCCATTGATTGTAGATCTCTTTACGCTTGTCTACATCAAATGCTTCAGCAGAGATACCTTGTGCCAGCAATTTGTCATTCTCTTCGCTGGAGAATCTGGAGAAGTTGTAGAGTGCATCACGGCCATACAGACCAGATGGATCTACGTCAATACCAACGCCCCATGCTGCTTGATACACATCAATGTTCGGATCATCTTTACCTGTGTTACCTACACGGTCATAGAAGCTGTTGAACTCAACCATTTCCAGATTTACTTTCAAACCAATAGCTGCCCATGATTGAACATAATAACGAGCCAATGGTTCAGCTGTGTCTCCACCAGTCATGGATACAAAGTTGATTTCGAGTGGTGTTCCATCCGGATTCGTACGGAATTCACCATCCAGTTTGTAACCAGCTTCGTCGAGCAATGCTTTCGCTGCTTCTGGATCATATGTTACACCCGGATTGTTGGAATCATGGAATTCTGGGTGAGACGGTGGAATCAAGGTTGTTGCGTTCCAACGCAGGCCATTATAGAAACGTTTACCAACTTGATCGTTATCTACAGCCATCCACATTGCTTTACGCAATTTTTTGTCGCCCATTTTTGCTTCGGCATTGCTTACAACTTTTCCGTTCTCTTCATCCCACGTACCCAGTTTGAAACCGATGTACGTATAAGCACGATCGATTGCGCCCAGGAATTCTACGTTGGACAGGTTAGCATTATCTTTGTATTGATCTGTCGGGAATGCATCCACGAGGTCTACCCCGCCAGATTTCAGTTCTTGAACAACCGTTGTCGGGTTGATAACTTTCAGAGTCACTTTGTCCAGTTTCGGAGCCCCACGCCAGTAGTCTTCGTTCTTAACATAAGTTACAGACTCACCCGGAGTGATTACATCCACTTTAAATGGACCAAAACCAATTGGTTTTTCACGTACTTCTTTGGAAGAAGACATTTTTGCTACATCCATATCGCCGAAGATATGTTTAGCCAGTGGATACGTCCATACGCCACCTGTCAGCAGGGACGGAGTGGATTCTTTATACGTAATGCTGATTTGTTTGTCGCTCAGCACTTTAATACCAGAGATTGTTTTTGCTTTTCCAGCATGGAATTCTTCCATACCTACTATGCTAGTAAAGTTGGAGTCATAACGTGGACCATCATACGCTTTGTTACCAATAACTTCATAAGCAAATTGCAGATCTTCAGCCGTTACCGGCTTGCCATCATGCCAGTTTACGTTGTCACGAATGGTCAGTGTGAACGTTTTGCCATCTTCAGATGTCTCATATGTTGCTGCACCATCATTGGTGTACACATAGTCTTTGTCCCATGTAAGTAATGGCTCATCGAACCATTGCAGTACCTGAACATCCGGGTTACCGGAATAGAAGTTATAGTTCAGTGTACCTTCAAAAGCAGTATCCGATACAAGTCCGAATGTAATCGATCCACCCTCGATCGCAGTACCCTCATTCGTTTTGACATTGTTGAAGTCATCAATGGAGTAAACGCCCTCTTCATTAGCAGGTTTTTCCTCCGTTTTTCCCTCTTCTGTGTTGGAAGCTGGAGCTGGAGTAGCTGCCTCTTTCTCAGAGCACGCTGCGAGCACCAATACAAAGACCAACATCATCGTGAAAAATAGTCCCCGTGAAAATAATCCCTTTTTCATGAACCTTTCCTCCCTTTTTTTAACCTCTTCTTTGTCTTGCATCAGTCGCACGCTTTAGGGCTTGACCGACATTATTTATACTCAACATCAATACCAGAATCAGTACCGATGCGGGTAGCCATATCCACCATCTGGATTCCAGGGTTTGCGGATTACGTGCATAACTTACGAGTGTTCCAAGACTAGGCGTACTTTCGGGAAAACCAAACCCGAGGAAAGACAGCCCGGATTCGAGGCCAATGTTGGCAGCGAGATTCAATGTCATCGTTACGATGATAATGGAGCTCAGATTCGGAAGAACCTGTGAGAGCATAATCTTCAGATGAGAAGAGCCCAATGTTTTTGAAGCTTTTACATAATCCAGTTCCCGTTCCTGTAATGCTTTGGAGCGAATCAATCTGGCGATACCCATCCAGAGAAATGCGGTCATGATTAGAGAGAACGAGATGATATTGTATTTCGGTACTGCCGTAACAAACGCGATAACAATCATCAACATGGGAAGGATCATGAAGAAATCAACAACACGCATAAACAGGTTGTCTATCATTCCACCGAAATAACCGGATAAAAGGCCAATTAAGATACCTATGAAGCCAGTCATTAACGTTACGATAATTCCAATGGTCAGGGAGTTACGTGTACCGATGACCAGTTGGCCAAATACATCACGACCTCCATAGTCCGTTCCAAGCCAATATTTCGCGGATGGTGGTTCATATAAGGCAAACAGATCCACGCGTACGATATCATCCTGATTCAGAATGAGAGACGTGCCATATACCAGCAACATGACCAAGCCCAAGAAAATGAGCGAGATTAGTGCCACCTTATCTCTGACAAGCTCCCTCCATAAAATACTCAAGCTGGAGGGGCTTTTATCAACCTTTTGTGAAGTTACAACTACCTCGTTGGCCTTGCTCATCTTGTTTTCACCCCGAAATCTTCAAGTTCTTACTTGATCCGTATACGTGGATCTACAATTCCCAGAATTATGTCAGACAGCAATGCCCCGAGAATGGAAGCTACGCCATACAACAATACGAGTGCAGTCACAACGCTGAAGTCACGCAATGAGATGGAACTCAGGAACAACTGCCCCATACCTGGATAACTGAATATACTTTCGATGAATACCGTACCTCCGATAAGCCCTGTAATCTCATATCCGAAGAACGCGGCGATAGGTAATAATGAGTTCCTCAAGATATGCCTGTTGTAGATCCGGGATTCCGAGGCGCCTTTGGCTCTGGCAGTAATAACGAATTCCTTATGCTTGATATCAATGATTTCACTACGTAAATATTGAACCGTAGATACCGTTGTAATTAGTGCCATGGATAATGCCGGCAATAATAGATGATAGAACTTACTCATTACGTAGCTGAATGTGCCTGGTGTAAGACCCGGCGCAACGCTACCTCCTGTCGGGAACCAGCCGAAGTGGAATCCGAAGATCCATACCATCACCAGTGCGAAGATGAACAATGGTGCGGCAAACCCCAGGTAAGTGTATCCCGTGATCAACCGATCAGACCAGGTATCGTTGTAACGACCACTGATGATACCCAGTGGAATAGCGATCAGGTAAGTCAGTACAAGTGTCGCCAGTGCGAGCCAGAATGTATTTGCTACACGCTGACCGATCAAGTCGGTAACCGGCATTTTGAAACGGAAGGATTGCCCAAAATCACCTTGGATGGCGTTTTTGATCCAGTCCCAATATTGCACATACCAAGGATTATTCAATCCCAATCTCTCTCGCTGGGCTTCCAATGCTTTGGGATCAACGCTTGGATCAAGCAATCCGGTTAGTGCATCGCCCGGCATGGCCTTGGCCATCAGAAAGACCAAAAGACTAAGTAAAAAGATCTGAGGGATCATTATGATAATTCTGCGTACTATCGTTTTCCACATATGGCCTTCAACCTTTCTGAGGTAGAGCTACTCGGTGAGTATCGGAAATGGATTTGAGCGAGTATGCAAGTCCTTCCTCATCAAAGAAATTTCGGTATGAATGTTCATACTCGGATTTGACCTGTTGACGGAAGGCTACCATTTCCTCTCGTTTGGTTGGGTCCATATCCGGAATGGCTGCAATGAGACGTTTGGTATAGATGTGTTGCGGATTCTCAAAAATATCATTTGTTGTGCCCTGTTCCACATATCGACCTTTATACATAATTCCAATCTCATCACACATATGACGGATGATACCCAGATCGTGACTGATGAACAGATAGGTCAGATTTAATTCTTTTTGAATTTCCTGCATGAAGTTGAGTACCTGAGCCTGTACCGATACATCGAGTGCAGATACAGGTTCATCAGCGATAATTAACTTCGGCTTCAGGGCAATAGCCCGTGCGATGCCTATCCGTTGACGCTGTCCGCCGGAGAATTCATGAGGATATTTGTAGATTGATTCCGGACTCAGGCCAACCTTTTCAAGTAATTCTCTTACTTGTCTTTTCTCCTCGGTAGCTGTCAGACGCTCATAGTTACGAAACGGCTCAGCGATAATATCGATAACCCGCTTCTTTGGATTCAGTGATGAATATGGGTCTTGAAAAATCATTTGTACATCCCGCTGGAGCTGCCTGTTCTTACGTCGCTCCGTAGCCAGATTTTTGCCGTTAAAGAGGATCTTTCCGTCAGTGACATGGTTTAGCCCAATAATGGCTCTGCCTGTTGTTGTTTTTCCTGAACCTGATTCGCCAACCAGACCATAGGTCTGTCCTTCTTCAATGGAGAAGCTAACATCATCAACAGCCTTTACACTGCCAATTTCCCGTTTAAGCAATCCACCGCGAATCGGAAAGTGTATTTTGAGCCCTTCTACTTCGAGTAATGCCATTATGTTATTCCTCCTCAGCTTTGGTCAGGGAAATGAAAGTGCTGGTAACAGGTACACCGTACAAAGTGACCTGGTGCAATTTCATGCATCTGTGGGTTCTCTTCATGAGCCGATTCACTAATCCATGGAATTCGGGCTTTGAATCTGCACCCTTTGCGAGGAAGATTTTTGAGTGATGGTACAATACCTTGGATGACATGCAATTTGGATCCTTCTTCAGACAGGGTGGGAATAGAGTTCAACAGTGAGCGGGTATATGGATGCTTCGCATCGTTCATCAATGTGAAGATATCTGCGATTTCAACAATTTCGCCTGCATACATAACTGCTACGCGATCAGCCATCTCAGCTACGACACCCAGATCATGTGTAATCAGAATAATGCCTGCGTTAATTTCACTCTTCAGATCACGGATTAGCTCCAGAATCTGTAGTTGAATCGTAACGTCAAGCGCCGTCGTTGGTTCATCGGCTATGAGTAGTTCCGGTTTGTTGGCAATCGCAATGGCAATAACAATTCTCTGTCTCATACCACCAGATAGTTCGTGGGGATACTGCTTGTATATTTGTTCGGGACGTGGAATCCCTACCTGATTCAATAAGTGAATGACCTTTTCTCTCTTCTCTCTGGAAGACAGCTTGGACTGATGAAGTGTGAGAATCTCTTCAATCTGTTCACCAATAATCATTAGAGGATTTAGTGCGGACAATGGGTCCTGAAAAATCATGCCCATTTCTTTGCCGCGTAGCTTGTTTAATTTGCTTGGGGAGATGTTGGCAATATCTTGTCCTTTATAAAGAATCTGGCCTTCTATTTTTGCTTTGTTATGCAAACCCATAAGAGAGAATGCAAAAGCACTTTTACCTGACC
Source organism: Paenibacillus sp. BGI2013 (assembly GCF_002843485.1). Lineage (NCBI taxonomy): Bacteria > Bacillati > Bacillota > Bacilli > Caryophanales > Paenibacillaceae > Paenibacillus > Paenibacillus sp. BGI2013. The sequence continues at coordinate 35,893 of NZ_PJFA01000002.1, read as the reverse complement.
CGGATTCACCTACAATCGCCAACACTTCATTTTTCTTCACCGTAAGGTTAACGTGATCCACTGCTGCATAATAGTCATCTTCAATTCTGAATGATGTTGTTAGATTTCTGACTTCCAATAGCTCTGTATTCAAATCAATCACCCTAACCCCATAATTTCCGTAGATTGTATTCGTGTGTAGAAATGCATCCACTGTATATTTCCAAGTTCTTGAAGATAACGAACAATAGCTTATACAAAATACCAAATTGTTAGGAGAAACAAGTTTAAGAGACTTATATTTAGACCATTGGTCAATTAATGTTGATAATTCCTAGCGGAATTATATATCAAAATAATTAATGTAATCATACGTGTAATTTTAGCTAACGTCAATGCTTATTTTGAGATTTTTGGTATAAATGTTTTTTATACTACAGATTTGGATATTAGTAATACTATAAAGGCTTATAGCAGGGAATTTGAGAGGCGTTATCTTGTTTTTGGCTGTGAGGTATACATAGGCAATTGGTCAAAATAACATATACATAACATAATAGTTACATCTAGTGTATGTGTATGCTTTAAATTAAGTAGACAATCTTAATTTTGCGTGAGGTAAATGTTACATATATGAGTGATGATTATATCTCGATCTATAGCCAAATTTTATTGAACCGGAGCCGTTATGCTTACAATTGAAATAATATGTGCGATCAGAGTAAAAAATCTAGTTAATCTAGTATAGTTTTATTTATTTGCTAATGTAAAGACCAAATTGTCATCTTTTATCATTTATTTTACAAAAGAAAGAAAAAAGCCCTGCAAAATGCAGAGCTTATCTAATAATTATTCATTTAAGTGTATATATAACACCTTTTACTGAGAGTCAGGAGGTCTTTTACCACGTTTTAACTCATTAATACTCAAACCAAAATCCATCTGCAAGTGAGGATAGTCCGGAAAGTTTGCCCAATCTCCACCCCAAGTGAAACCTAACTCTTTGGCGAGGTCCACAACTTCCATCCAGTCTGCCTTGCCATTGCCGTTATCATCCCGTTCCATATCCCACACCACATCACCCTCAGGCGTCCTCAATGCAAAATCAATTGCTAATCCGTAGTTATGATATGACTCACCACCACGCGCATTAGTAACGATATTGCCTGCGCTTGAGCGTCCTTGGTTGAATAGTGCATCTTGCTCCTCAGAACTTCGGTAACCGTGGGTGATAACAATCTCTATTCCACGTCTCGCTGCCTTACGTACCAATAATTTCTCATTCTCTGCAACCACAGGATGTAGGCCGGTGATTGGCAGAGCTTCTTGGATTGTTGTCCCGGGCCACATATTATCTATATCACCTTTTTGCTGTAACCACACATATATAATGGAAAGTAAAAGAGTAGCTATAATCCAGGTTTTTAGACTTCTCTTTTTTCTCTGTTTGCCTTTACGTTTTGATGTATTCATATCCACTCCTAGTGTTTATTCTGAAATAAACAGCTATTCCTGCTGCCTGTACCTTTTCAGTAGATTAGACTCTATTATAATTCATTTGAGCCTTGAATGCTTCTATCACCACAGTATTGAATTCTTCCATTTGTTAGAGTGGATCTGTTATTTCTATTACTTCTATTGATATATACAAAAAAGCAGCCGGCTATAAGCCGACTGCTTCGTATGCAAGCTGAGTAAAAACTACTCAGTTGTGTATGGCAATAATGCGATTTGACGGGAGCGTTTGATTGCAATCGTCAGCATGCGTTGATATTTAGCGCTAGTACCTGTTACACGGCGTGGCAAAATTTTTCCACGTTCGCTGATAAATTTACGAAGCAAGTCCGTATCTTTATAATCGATGTGAGTAATTTTGTTAGCTGTGAAGAAGCACACTTTACGACGTTTATTACGGCCGCCACGACGTGCCGGTCTTTTATCGTTGTCTCCGCCTTCTCTTTGCTTGAAGCCCATGCTTTTCAGTCCTTTCCTATCATGTAACCCATATCTCCTAGGAGTATCAGTTCATGTTAAAATGGCAAATCATCATCCGATATATCAATCGGTTTTCCGTCATCGGAAAAAGGATCCTGATTGTTGCTACGCGAATTATTGTTATTGTTCGCGCGTCCGCCGCCTCCATAAGAAGGCTCTTCACGCATTGGTTGCCCACCGCCGCCACCGCTATTATCACGGTTAGCTGACTCCAAGAAACGGACATTATCGGCAATGACTTCGGTCACGTATACACGTTTTCCTTCGTTATTCTCGTAGTTCCGTACTTGAATGCGTCCTTCGACTGCAGCCAGGCGTCCTTTGCGCAAGTAGTTCGCACAGGTCTCGGCAAGCTGTCTCCAGGTTACGACCGGAATGAAATCGGCTTCCTTTTCTCCCCCTTGGCTTGTAAACGGTCTGTCCACTGCCAAAGTAAATTGCGTAACTGCTACTCCTGCTGGAGTGTAACGCAACTCAGGATCCCGGGTTAACCGTCCGATCAGAATGACACGGTTCAACAATGTAATCCCCTCCTTCAGAGCGTATTGGTGCGTTAATCACGAGTAGTCTTAAGCAGACTTAACGTCGTTGGTAATGAGATAACGAATTACTTCGTCAGAAATCTTCATGAGACGCTCAAGTTCAGTTACAACTGCTGGTTCAGCAGTGAAATGTACCAGAACATAAAAACCATCACGGAATTTCTTGATCTCATACGCAAGACGGCGTTTACCCATAACGTCGTGAGCTGTAACTTCACCACCGCCGTTGGAGATGATGCCTTGGAATTTATCGACTGTAGCTTGAACAACTTCTTGCTCAATGTCAGGACGAATAATGTACATCACTTCATATTTGCGCATAATTTTCACCTCCTTATGGACTCTGGCCCTCAATCTAGGTTGAGAGCAAGGAACGAGCACAAACTCGAACTATATTAATATAACAAATACCGAGTCAAAGTGCAAGCAAACGTTCCCTGTACATATTGGCACATGATCAGCCCGGCTATGGAGCACACTACAGAAGTAACAAAGTAACATAATTTGCAGAGGAGGTTTTATCATGGGTGAAAAAACCGAGTTTGAACCAGGAGACAAAGCACCAAACGATGGAGAATACACAGAAGTTGGGGAAAAAAGCTTTGTCACGGAAATTCAGAACCCAAAGCGTGTTACGCTGCAAAAAGGTGAAGCTTTCCCCGAAACAAGCAATCATAATCGCAAGTGGAAGAAGCTGACCAAAGCCCGCGTCCATTAATCGCAATACTTTTTTACGATCCATGTATATAAAACGGAATAAAGCACATAATACAATCAGGCGGTGCACGAGAGAGGTGTGGTTCCGTTGGACAACGAAGCCGATCATTCGCTGTTGGAGATTCATCACGTAATTTAAGAAGCAAGTGGTTATGTGTAGTAAGGCCCTTCGTCTGAAGCACGCGTATTGCTACGTGCAGTACACCAAGTGTCTGATTGTTACGACCGATTGTTTCCTAACAAACAAATGCACCGCCGGATAAAGAGCCCTTCGGGGCTCTTTGTTTTTCGTTCGAGTCATTAATGATGCATCTGATATGGATACATTTCAATACATATTCAATAAAACGTTATACCAAAAAAGACTTTCCTAATGGAAAGTCTTCTTATCGATCTTTTTATTAAACTCAATGTGTATTGAGTAAGTTACATTTGAAGTGGCGGAAAGGGTGGGATTCGAACCCACGCACGCTGTGACACGCCTAACTGATTTCGAGTCAGCCCCCTTGGGCCTCTTGGGTACCTTTCCGCAGCAATATTGATTATAGCATGATCATTTACAGAACGCAACACTCCTACGGAGCCTGCATGTAAACGTTATTACGCATACTGCATACCGAATTATTGCAAGATCAGGATTCAGTGGAATCTTCGGCTGAACGCAGTACCTTCTTCATGTTTTTCTCGAATTTCGCTCTTGGAATCAACACGCTGTGTTTACATCCGACACACTTAATCCGAATATCCATACCCATACGAATGATCTCCATCTCATTGCTGCCACAGGGATGCTGCTTCTTCATCTGCACGATATCCCCAAGCTGGAAACTTTTACGCTCCACCTGTGCCATCCCCCTCATCTTTCTCCAAAGCTACTGCCTGTTCCAATACAGCTTGATTGCTCATCTCATGATACTCCAGCGTTTTCTTCACATCGCCCTGAATCTGACGTTCCACCGAAGCACGAGAGTTAGGCATACATTCAGCCACAATTCGCACCACATACTCAGATGTAGACATCGACTGTATACCGAGCACATCCGGCACCTTCACAATATTTAGGTCACGCTCTTCAATCCCAACCAAAGACTTTTTCACCAGATGTACTGACTCATCGAGACTTAAGTCCGCCTTCATCGGAATATCCACTACAGCCAGCGAATTCGACATGGAGTAGTTCGTTACACTTGCAATCGCCCCGTTTGGGATAATGTGCACTTCGCCTTGCCAGCTGACCAGTTTCGTTGTTCTAAGTCCGATCACTTCAACCGTTCCCTTGTAGGTTCCCGTCTGAATAACATCCCCCACAGCGAACTGGTCCTCCAATATAATGAAGAAACCGGTAATAACATCCTTGACCAGACCCTGTGCACCAAAACCAATGGCAAGCCCGAGCACACCGGCACTCGCGAGTAGAGGTCCAACTTGGATATTGATCTCAGATAACAGTAGCAGAATCATAATAAAATTACATGTTATGGAGGTCGCATTTTTCAACAGTTCCCCTACGGTTACGAACCTGCGCGGATTCACGCGAATCTTGCCTTCCTGCTTGCGTTCCATGGAACGATCTATAATCCGATAGACTACCTTAATGACAATACGGGTGATGATAAAAATAATGATGATCCGGATTGAGCTGAACATAATGTTAAGCCACATATCGGGATCTGCAATTTTGTTCCAGACTTTATCCGTCCAACGAAGGGCTTCACCAACGGCGGTTGCGGCATCACTAGCTGTAGTCCCTTGAGCAAACTGAAATGGCAGCATCCATCATGCCTCCTCTACATCGGTATGTTATCATAGCTGTCTTCTGTTTTGAAATAGAGGCCTCGGATCTCTACGAACTCATTACGAATGATCTTTTGCACTCGCTCCAGATCCTCTTTTGGAAACTGAATACATAGCGCACACCCTGCTGTAATTTCTTTTGGTGTAGGGAACAAATCAATCTCTATCTCAGCAAACTCCAGCAGCATTTCAGCACGCAGTGCCTGCTGGGTTGAATCAAATGCAATCAGCATCCAATCGTTAATCCATTCGTCCATGTCCGGCTCCTTTCGCTATACGTCCAACCCTAGAGAAAAAGCTTGTCCTCGTGAAGTATAAAACGCTCTACCTTTCCATATACTGTTACTACTATTCCAAGGGAAAGGATAGATCCTATGAATCCTACTTCGCGTTCCTTTTCATCACAAGACATGACCAGTTTGAAAATCCCCCATACCGATCCAGGTATTCACTCAGCCATTACCCATCGTTTAATGTTCCATCTCTATAAAGCCCATTCTCTGCAAAATGTAGTGATTGTCTGCATCGGCACAGATCGCTCAACAGGCGACTGCCTTGGTCCTCTGGTCGGATCAGCCCTTTCCAAGTGGGACAGCCCTTTATTCCATCTATATGGTACCTTGGATGAACCAGTCCATGCGATGAACCTGCAAGATACACTCCACAACATACAGAAAACACACCATAACCCTTATGTGATTGGCATTGACGCCTGTCTCGGTCAATCATCCAGTGTGGGATGCATTCAAGTTGTGAATGGTCCACTCAAGCCGGGTGCGGGGGTAAATAAAGAATTACCGCCGGTCGGCGATATCCATCTGACAGGTATCGTTAACGTCGGCGGCTTTATGGAATACTTTGTTCTACAGAACACACGGCTCAGTCTTGTTATGCGCATGTCCGAGATTATTTCCAGCAGTCTATACTCGGCCATTCGGGAATGGCATACACGTTCTACTCTGCTTGCTGTGCCAGAGTAATAGCTTCCTTTTCCTCTGGGGACAGAGTATACGTGGACTCTCCCCCTTTAAGAGGTTTGGCATATACGTAAGAACCGTCACGGTTATATATCCCCGTAAGGATCATGCCATCCTGGCTATCGTTAATCATGGCCATTGAGAAGCTCAGATCACTGCCACGCTCTCCATATGCATTGTACCTTTTCACACCAACTTTACCTTGAATGCGGGTCAGCTTTTGCATGACAACTTGCAGCTGATTCGTTTGCAGTTTGTGTTCATCCTCAATGCTGTCCATCTGAAGTTTCAGATTAATCAGCAATGATTCCAGGTCCTCTACTCCACTGCCAGCCATCATGGCTTCATATTTACGTTTAAACTTTCGTAACTTTGCCCCTTGAACAATACTCACAATCAGCAAGATCACCGTAAGTAATGCCATTCCGCCAATAATCCATAACAGCTGTTCCAGAATCAGCTCGTTTAATTCAGCCATGTAATTGCAACTACCCCTCTATATTTTTGATCAGATTAACGTCTGTCCTGTAATATTATCATTCATTATAAATCAACCCGATATCCATAAGCTTAATCAAGCAACCCTGTATCAAATGAGTTCATCATTTCAACTCTAATCTAGTCTGCCCCAGTCAATTCAAACACTGCCTTAACGAGTGCTTCCACATGTTCTCTAGTTGAATTGTATCCCACACTGGCCCTTACTGCTCCGGTAGCGGTTGTACCAGCAGATTCGTGTGCAAGCGGTGTGCAATGAAAACCGGAGCGAACCGCAATCCCATAATTCCGATCTAAACGGAAGGCGAGTTGTGCTGAATCATACCCATCTACAGTAAAAGATACTAATCCAGTGCGTGGCTGTCCAATCTCTGGACCAAGCATTCGTATACCCTTAACGGATGACAACCCATCCATCATAAGTTGGGTCAGTTCCCACTCATGTTGGTAGATGACCGCTGGTGTCATCTCAAGTACATGTTTCACACCCGCATTCAGCCCTGCGATCCCGACTGTATTCGGCGTCCCCGCCTCATACCGATCAGGACGCACCTTTGGCTGCTCTAGAGCTTCTGACTGACTTCCTGTTCCTCCATGAAGTAAAGGCTCTATATCGAGCTCTGGAGCAATGTACAAGCCCCCTGTACCCTGAGGACCGAGCAGTCCCTTATGCCCTGGAAAAGCCAACATATCAATGCCCAATTGTTGTACATTCACAGGCATAACCCCAGCACTCTGAGCTGCATCTACCAATAAGATCGCCTGATGTTTACGACATAGGAGCGAAATTTCTCCAATAGGAAGAATACTGCCAAGCAGATTCGAACTATGTGTACATACCACCAATCTGGTATTGGAGCGAAACATACGTTCCATTTGCATCAGATCAATGGCTCCAGCAGCATCAACAGGTACATAATCAATCTCCACATTTCGGAGTCTTCGCATGTACTCCAGTGGTCGTCTGACTGAGTTATGTTCAGCCATGGTGGCAATCACATGGTCGCCCTCTCTGAGCGAGCCTTGAATAGCTAGATTTAGCGCTTCTGTCGTATTTGATCCGAATGCAATATCATTCGCATTTTTGATTCCAAAGATATTGGATATGGATTTTCTCGCCTCGAACAATACACGACTTGCCTGAACAGCCATACGGTGACTTCCTCTGCCAGGATTAGCTCCGGCAATCTCCAATGCACTCAACATCGCATCACCGACAGCAGGTGGTTTGGGCCAAGATGTTGCTGCATGATCTAGATAGATAACTCCCTCCACCTCACAACCACCTCTGTCCTATAAATTAATAATTCGCCTGCACATATTGCACATATAACCCTATAAACAAAGAATGACATATCGTTTCTCCATGGTACAGAGGCGATATGTCATGACATGAGTAAGCCCCGCATGTTGTTAATGAATCATAGAGCCGACTGTTATTGTAACAATTCCAATAGCCGTTCCAGATCCTGTTGACTGTAGTAGTTGAGCTCAATTTTACCTTTATCTTTATTGTGCTTGATTTTCACTGTAGTTTTGAAACGTTCACGAAGAGATTCTTCCAATGTATCAATGAATGGATCTTTCTTTTTTAACTTCGATTTGGCTTTAGCCTCACCTGTTTTGGAGCGATCCAGTTGTTGAACAGCTTCCTCCAACTCACGTACACTCCATTGCTGATCAATGGTCTGTTTCGCAAGTTGCTTCACTATAACCTCGTCTTTAACACCCACGATCGCACGTGCATGTCCCATAGATAATGTTCCACGTGAAACATGGTCTTTTACTTCTTCGGGCAATGATAACAGACGCAAGAAGTTAGCAATGTGAGAACGTGATTTACCGACTTTTACAGACAACTCTTCCTGAGTCAACGCGAATTGATCCATTAACCCCTGATAAGCAACTGCAACTTCCATGGCGTTCAGATTCTCCCGTTGCAGGTTCTCGATCAACGCAATCTCCATTACCTGCTGATCACTGAAGTTGCGGACTACAGCCGGTACCGTGGCATTACCACAATATTGCGAAGCTCTGAACCGTCGTTCTCCGGCGATAATCTCATAACCTCGTAATACAGGACGAACAATAATGGGTTGTATGACACCATGCTGACGAATGGACTCAGCAAGTTCATGTATTGCGCCCTCATCAAATACTTTACGTGGTTGATAGGGGTTAGCCCGCAGTTGACTAATCGGGATTTCTACGACTTTATCATCGTCATTAATTGAAAGCGAAGGAATGAGGGCATCAAGACCTTTTCCAAGCCGCTTACTCATAAGAAATCACTTCCTTTGCGAGCTCTAAATACACTTCCGCCCCTCTTGAACGAGGGTCATACGTAATAATGGATTGACCATGAGATGGTGCTTCACTAAGCCGTACGTTACGCGGAATAATCGTTTGATATACTTTTTGTTGAAAATACTTTTTCACTTCTTCAATAACCTGAATCCCCAGATTGGTCCGCGCATCAAACATCGTTAGCAATACCCCTTCAATCTGCAGGGATGTATTCAGATGTTTCTGTACCAGACGAACCGTATTGAGCAACTGACTTAATCCTTCAAGTGCATAATATTCACACTGAATCGGAATGATCACCGAATCGGAAGCAGTCAACGAATTGATCGTTAACATACCAAGAGATGGTGGACAATCGATCAGTATGTAATCATAGTTTTTTTTCACCATGGCGAGTGATTTTTTCAGGCGAACTTCCCGTGATATCGTGGACACCAATTCGATCTCGGCTCCGGCAAGCTGAATCGTTGCAGGTATGATATGAAGGCCTTCAATCTGAGTCTCCAAAATTGCTTCTTGAGGAGGAACCTCATTAATAATGACATCATATATACAATTAGCCACATCTGCTTTATTGATTCCGACTCCGCTGGTTGTATTCCCCTGAGGGTCAATATCGACAAGCAATACTCTTTTCCCGAGTGAAGCCAGTCCTGCACCCAAGTTAACAGATGTCGTCGTTTTCCCCACACCGCCCTTTTGATTTGCTACGGCCATAATCTTAGACAATTACTTCACCTCAAATAAAATAGGAGTCTTTTCTGTAGGTTGTGAGATATTGTTAACAAAAAGCAGGCGGCTATCGTCCACACAAACAACAACTACCGTTCCATCAATATACCGACCGTTCTTTAAACATGTCAGACCTAACTTGCTTTATAGACATAAAAAGCGGCCCATTGCCGCCATAAGCTTCAATTATTTGCGTTTTGGAATATGGATAACGATCTCATAATGATCCTCATGGTCTGCTTCTTTGGTTTTGATGTCCAGACCAGAGCCAGTTACCATATCAATGGATTGGCGAATCGTATTAAGTGCAAGTCTTACGTCCTTGGTAAAGGAAACACGTCTAGATTTTTTAATCTTAGAAGATTCCTTGTAGAAGGCAACACGTGCCTCTGTCTGTTTCACATTCAATTCTTTTTCGATAATCTCACCGAGCAACTTCATCTGCAGTTCTTCCGTATCCAGAGAAAGTAATGCTCTTGCATGCCGTTCAGAAATTTTGCGTTCCATCAGTGCGGCCTTAATGCCGTCCGGGAGCTGTAACAACCGAATTTTGTTCGCGATGGTTGACTGGCTTTTGCCGAGTCGTTGTGCCAGACTTTCCTGTGTCAATTGATGCAAGTCGATCAGCTTCTGATAAGCGACAGCTTCCTCAATTGAAGTCAATCCTTCACGCTGCAAGTTCTCAATCAGTGCAATGGATGCGGCCTGAGAGTCGTTGAATTCACGCACAATAGCCGGAATCGTATCCAAACCCAATTTTCGAACTGCACGCCAGCGACGTTCCCCGGCAATAATCTCATATGATCCATTTCGCACGCGAACGACAATAGGCTGAATTACACCATGTGTTTTGATCGTCTGCAACAACTCATCAATTTTATCATCATCAAAAATAGTACGGGGTTGATATGGGCTGCTCACAATTTCATTAACCGGAATCTGTTTGATCTCATCTCCGTTATTGCGCTCCGCCAAACCAAACAACTTCGAAAATTGTTCTTTCATTCCGCAGATTACCACCTAGTTTCGTAATAGCTCCCACAGTCTTTGCAGGTGCTTCTTATTCAATAAGCGACCTTTCACATGCATCGTTCTTGGAATAAGTTTTGCCTTTCATAACGCTTTCTGTCATGCAACATCGAACGCATATCCATCTATCTATACATATAATCTATGATCGCTGTGACCCAGGATCGGATACTTCTATTCTATCATCTTTTCTATCATAATCCTATGCTTACCTATTCTTTAAACTCTACTAATTATCCTGCTTTTTCTTTGTGAATATTGGAAATATGACGACTTGCACACATTCAATTAATGAAATTGTTCATGAGTTACTGTGCGTAAAATTCATCAATACAGGTTCTTTAAAAGATATGTAATACGAAGTATCTGTAATGTTGATCCAGTCCTCCATTTTAGAAAACAAAAAAAAGAGAATGTTTCACGTGAAACATCCTCTTTATCTATGTCCAAAATTCTATTTTGTTTTGACTCACTTCAAAACCATCACGCAACTATATCAGCGGAGTCTTCATTGGAGTACCTGGTTTACGCGGATACTTATATGGTGTCTTATCAAATTTCTGAATCAGAATGATGTGACGCTCTGATTCTTCAACCGGCAGCTGGAAAGGATGAACGGCCTTAACCCGTCCTTTCAGCTGATTGAAGCTGAACTCCGCTTCCTTCATTTCTTCACGCGGGTCTCCGCCCTTCATGGCAGCGAATATTCCACTTTTACGAACAAAAGGAAGACAGAATTCATTCAGCACAGCCAGCTTGGCTACTGCACGCGCCGTAACGAGATCGTAGCTGTCACGATACCCTTCTTTGCGTCCAATCTCTTCAGCACGTCCATGGACCAATTCCACATCAGTCAGACCAAGGATATCTACCACATGCTGTAGAAAGCCAATACGTTTATTTAATGAATCAATGATCGTAAGCTTAATATGCGGGAAACAGATCTTCAGTGGCAATCCCGGAAAACCCGCTCCTGATCCAATGTCAGCAAGCTTATTCACTTTGGTCATGTCAGTATAAAAAGCCAGCGATACCGAATCATAGAAATGTTTTGTATACACTTGCTCCCGATCCGTTATGCCCGTCAGATTCATCTTTTCATTCCAGGATACCAGTTCCTGATAATACAGTTCGAATTGCTCCAACTGGAGTTCGCCCAGCTCTAATCCATGTTTCTTTAAGCGCCGCTGCAGTTGCTGTTGAATATCGTCCATTATTGTCCCCTTGCTGCGGTTACACGGTTATAATGCTCCAGGTAGACCAGCAGAATGGAGATGTCGGCAGGAGTAACTCCAGCAATACGAGAAGCCTGACCAATCGAGATTGGACGAATCGTAGCGAGCTTCTGTTTGGCTTCCATAGCAAGACCATGAATCTCATCATATACGATAGTGTCCGGAATTTTCTTTTTCTCCATCTTTTGCAAACGTTCCACGTGGATCAATTGTTTCTCAATATAACCCGCATATTTAATTTGTATTTCCACTTGTTCTTTCATATCTGCTGTCAGTTCTACCTCAGATGGTGAGAGCTGTTCAATCAGTTCATACCCCAGCTCCGGGCGACGCAGCAAGGTAAGCAACGTACTGCCATCCTGAATAGGTGTAGATCCATACTCTTCCAGCTTGGCATTCACTTCAACCGGGCGAGCTTTAGCCACTTTCAGACGTGCAACTTCCTGCTCGACTTTCGCCTTTTTATCCAGGAATTTCGCATAACGCTCTTCAGGGATCAGGCCAATGTCATGTCCGATTTCCGTCAAACGCATATCTGCATTATCATGGCGAAGCAACAGACGATACTCAGCGCGTGAAGTCAACAGACGATACGGTTCATTTGTACCCTTTGTCACCAGATCATCAATCAGCACGCCAATATAACCTTGGGAACGATCCAGTATTACCGGCTCTTTCCCCTGTACTTTGAGTGCAGCGTTGATTCCAGCCATAACACCTTGTCCTGCTGCTTCTTCATAACCGGAGGTACCATTAATCTGACCCGCCGTAAACAGACCTGGTAGACGTTTAGTTTCCAGTGATGGCCACAATTGTGTAGGCACCATCGCATCGTATTCAATCGCATAACCATTACGCATCATTTCCACTTTTTCCATACCTGGAATTGAACGCAGCATAGCCAGTTGAACGTCTTCTGGCATACTCGTAGACAACCCCTGTACGTAATACTCGGATGTGTTCTTGCCTTCCGGCTCAAGGAATATCTGATGTTTCGGCTTGTCGCTGAAACGAACAATTTTATCTTCAATGGAAGGGCAATAACGTGGTCCGGTTCCTTCAATAAGCCCCGAGAACATTGGAGCACGATGCAGATTATCATTAATAATCTGATGTGTATCCACAGATGTATACGTCAACCAGCAAGGCAACTGCTCATTATCGGAAGATTCTGTTTCATAGGAAAAGAACTTCGGCTTGTCATCGCCAGGCTGAATTTCGGTTTTGCTAAAATCAATCGTATCCTTATGCACACGTGGTGGTGTCCCCGTTTTGAAACGAACCAGATCAAAGCCCAGTTCACGCAGATTCTCTGACAATTTAAGAGAGGGTTGTTGATTGTTCGGTCCACTCTCATACATCAACTCGCCCATAATCACTTTGCCGCGCAAGTATGTGCCTGTCGTTAGAACGACTGCTTTAGCCCGATACTCTGTTCCGGTCTGAGTCACAACGCCTACACATTTTCCGTCTTCAACGATCAGTGAATCAACCATACCCTGACGCATCGTCAGATTACGTTCATTCTCCATTGTTTCCTTCATTTTATGCTGGTAGGAGAATTTATCTGCCTGAGCACGAAGCGCGTGAACAGCAGGCCCTTTACCCGTGTTAAGCATCCGCATCTGAATAAAGGTTTTATCGATATTCCGTCCCATTTCTCCACCAAGTGCATCAATCTCACGGACAACATGTCCTTTAGCCGGTCCCCCAATAGATGGGTTACAAGGCATAAAAGCCACCATATCCAGATTGATCGTAATCATTAGTGTTTTGGACCCCATACGAGCTGCGGCCAGCGCGGATTCCACACCAGCATGTCCTGCACCAACGACGATTACATCATAACTGCCGCCATCAAAAGCCATTCCCGTTTACCTCCTTATTCCGCTGCATTTGGTGTAACTCACGCAGACGGATCATGTTCTACAATAATGAAACTACTTCTAACCGTTCATCGGAACTTGCATTCCTATCTATATGAAACCAACACGTAATGGCTACAATATCATTCTATCCTTTGACAACAGGCAGAAATTGTACCTCTCCATCATACACTACGATTTAACTCAATCGGCAGTATATTATTTTTACTTTCCTAGACAGAACTGGGAGAAAATCTGATCAATTAATGCATCATGTGCTGTATCTCCAACAATCTCGCCCAAATGCTCCCACGCCAAACGAACATCAATCTGAATCATATCGATCGGAATGAACTGCTCTGCTGCTTCATAGGCATCCACCAGGGACTGCTTCGCTTTTTTGAGCAAAGCAATATGACGCACATTACTGACATAGGTCAGATCTGCGGACTCCAGTTTACCACTGAAAAATAGCGTAGAGATGGCATCTTCCAGTCGATCCACACCCAGATCATCTTTCACCGACATTGGTACAAGCCGTTCTTCCGGAATGTAACGAAGCAGCACGTCACGTTCTACCTGTGGCGTTAAGTCCATTTTATTCATAATGATTATCGATTGTCTACCGCGGATTTGTTCCAATAATTCAATCTCATCGGGATGAAGTGGCTCCGCGGCATTCACAACCATCAAGATCAGATCGGCTTCACTTACTGCAGAACGAGAGCGTTCTACCCCGATCTTCTCTACAACGTCCATTGTTTCCCGGATTCCTGCTGTATCCAGCAATTTCAGTGGAATATTATTGATCGTAATGAACTCCTCGATTACATCACGAGTTGTTCCTGGAATGTCCGTGACGATGGCCCGGTTGTCTTGCGCAAGTGTATTCATCAATGAGGATTTACCTACGTTAGGTCGTCCAACGATAGCCGTCGTGATACCTTCTCGCAGGATCTTTCCTTGCTCTGCTGTAGTCAGCAATTTATCAATTTCAGTCATAACCTGACTGGACTTTTCTTTAATAAAATCAGACGTTAACGACTCCACATCATGCTCGGGATAATCGATATTCACTTCAATATGAGCCAGTGTTTCCACCAATGTATATCGTAGATCACGCAATTTGGAGGACAACTTGCCTTCAACCTGTTTCAATGCAACCGAGAAAGCCCGGTCCGATTTGGAACGAATAAGATCCATGACACCTTCCGCCTGAGACAGGTCAATCCGCCCATTAAGGAAAGCACGCTTCGTGAACTCACCGGGTTCAGCTAGACGAATATCAAGCTGCAACAACAGGTCCATGACCCGTTTAACAGACACTACACCTCCATGCGCACTGATCTCCACCACATCTTCTGTTGTGAACGAGCGTGGTGCTCGCATGACCGTAACCAATACTTCCTCAATCTTTTCCCCATTAACGGGATCTATGATATGACCATAATGAACCGTGTGAGATGCTGCCTGAGTTAAAGGGGTTTTGCTGCGAAAAATCTTTTCCGTCTCCGACACTGCTTCCGGGCCGCTGACCCGGATCACGGCGATACCCGCCTCTCCGACAGCCGTTGATATCGCTGTGATCGTATCACTGATCATAGTTATCTCTCCTTGCTCTATTTTAAAATTGCCGTCCCTCTGGGGACGCCATATTCATTTTCAAATCTATTAATGATATATCATATGACATGCTGCTTATCGTATTAAGTCCACTCTTTACTTGTTCTACGCACCTTATCAAATTGCTTCTGTACGAAAAAAGCAATGGCTTCTGCACCGGGCAGGAAGCCATTGCGTCTTCAATTTCGTGTTATTTCGTCGTAATAACCACACGCCGATTAGGCTCCTCGCCCTTACTTAACGTCTTAATCTGCGGGTGATTTTGCAGTTTTGCATGGATGACTTTTCGTTCGAGCGGTGGCATTGGTTCCAGTACAACTTCCTTACCGGTACGGATTGCTTGTCCAGCCAACCGTTCAGCCAGATCCTCCAGCGTCTTCCGCCGACGTTGACGGAAATTCTCCGCGTCGAGCACAATTCGAACGAAGCTTTCCGAATAGCGGTTCGCTACAATGTTCGTTAGATACTGAAGCGCATCCAGCGTCTGTCCACGTCTGCCAATAATCATGCCCAGATCTTCGCCGGCAATATTGAAGATATGTCCATCCCGCTGTTTTTTGATATGCACTTCAACATCCAGTCCCATACCTGCTGCGACCTCTTTCAAGAAAGCAGCCGCTTCTTCATAGGGATTTTTAGCTGCAACATCCTCGAGTAATGCATCTACTTCAGACTTGTATGCAGCTGGCTTGATCGGCTGTGGAACAACTTCCGGTACAGGCAATAATTTCACTTCAACTTTGGCCGCCCTCACCCCGAACAAACCCAGGAATCCTTTTGACGGCTGCTCTAACACTTGTATCTCAACCTTGTCCCGACTTACGCCAAGCTCGGTCAATCCTTGGTTTACAGCATCTTCAACGGTTTTTCCTGACGTAATGACTTTGGTCATTTCGATTTTTTGGCCCCTTTCGACCCTTTTCCAGAGACGGTCGCTTTGCCACCGTTTTTGCGTTTAGCTCCATTTTTGGAAGAGCTATTCTGCTTCACGTTGACCTCAGCTACGATTTTATCATTATTCCGGTAAAGGAAATAGTTTTGCACGATCGTGTAGATGTTACTGTAGAACCAGTACAGCGGAAGTGCTGACGGGAACTGATAAGACATCACGAAGATCAAAATCGGGTACACCCACAGCATAAACTGCATCGGACCAATTTGCTGTGCAGGGTTCATACGCATCATCATCCAAGTTTGAATGAATGTTGTGATGGCAGCCAGCACTGGCAAAATAAACAGGTGATCGGGTGATCCGAGCTGGAGCCACAAGAAATCATGCGTTCTCAGACTGGAGTTTCCGTAAATTGAGTTATAAAGTGCGATGTAAATCGGCATCTGAATGATAAGTGGCAGACAACCGGCCATCGGATTAACTTTGTTCTCCTGGAACAACTTCATTGTTTCTTGCTGAACTTTCTCAGGTGTATCTTTAAACTTGGCTTGAATCTCCTTCAGCTGCGGCTGAATCGCCTGCATAGCTTTGGAGCTACGGACTTGTTTCATTGTTAGTGGTAAAATCAGAGTCCGTACAATAAGCACCATCACGAGGACGGCCAGTCCATATTCACCTTTGAACCAGTTGGCGAATGTATCCAGCGCCAGTGAGAACCAGTACACAACATTGGCTTGCCAAAAAGAATCACTATTCTTTAGATCTTCCGTAGTAACCCCGGCTCCTTGTGGAGTACATCCGGCGAGTACAGTGACCATTGCAATGACTGCAATGAGGAGAATCCACTTCCCCTTTGATGTCTTCAATCGCGACACTTCATAACCCCTCTCTTAACCAATCCATTCCATCGTAAAATCATACCATAATTAGGAGGACAAATAAACCGAAGCTTACCGCTTGCTCGACTTCAAAAGAGAGCCCTTTCGCATCGCATGTAGCAGGCTTTTTTCCATTTCCTTATAGGGCATGTCCAGTGCACCTTTTCTGACGATAAAAATCAGATCCATCTGCGTGACGATTTCATGCTCATGATGGCGAACAATTTCCTTGATCATGCGTCTCATCCGGTTGCGTACGACAGCGTTTCCGATTTTCTTGCTGCATGATACGCCGACCCGAAATTGTTCCGTATCTTTACGGCGACAACCATACACCACGAATTGATGATTGGCAAACGATTTCCCATACCGGTATACACGGCTAAAGTCCGCCCGGTTTCGTAGACGCAGTCTTTTATACACGGCGCTTCTCCTTGCTGTTCTCCACCAATGTTATTGACGGAGGCCTCATTACTGATTTAGTATAGGCTTTCTTGAATGACGGTAAACCGCCTTGGCGACAACTTCATTTGGGATGATTGTTAATCAGCTACTTGAACTGATCCGCATTCATCCGGGATGAATGTTGATTGGCCATTTTAACCTATCAACGATTCATCATTATATAATGTAAGTTTTCGAAAAATGGAAAACTCACTCAACATACATTCGTGTGTGTTCAGCACTTTTTCGCAGACCATTCAGACCTGATCTGTAGCAGCATCCAGTCTGATTTGAGCTAATTAAGAAAAAAAAGACCACCTCGGTGGTCTTCAATGCATTAAGCACTCAGGTTTTTACGGCCTTTAAGGCGACGTGCGGCCAAAATTTTACGGCCGTTGCTCGTGCTCATTCTTTTCCGGAAACCATGAACTTTTTTACGTTTGCTAACGTTCGGTTTGAATGTAGGTCTCAATGTATTGCACCTCCTCACAAGGAAATACTTATGTGATGAATCACTTTCATCTTCACAGAAAACACCTTTATATATTTAACCATGATCACCTGGAAAAGTCAACTGCAAGGCGCAAGGCTTCTCCCTCTTTTATATACACTCTTCATCCCACCAATAGTAATGACCACAGTCCGTTCACTTTATTACCAATTTCAAGCCCCGAAGAGAGTCCTGAAAGTTATCCCCAGACCCTGATAAGATCACCCTATTTCAGCGTTTATAGTTATCCACACCCTCCAATACCTGTTATCTCCTTCATTACATCCTGTTTGAAGTTATTCACATGTGGATAATGATTATAGGCTATTAATATCGTCATATTCTAATCCCGTTGTATCCGCTTCAATTAAGGTTTACAAGCTTTTGAGAAAGGTGTAGGATAAAAATCACATCTTGTATACAAGTAGTCCTTTGAAAAAACAATTAGCCGTTAGCTTGTAGCTACAGACTATCGATGGAACTGAATGTCCAGTCCACAAAATAGTTATGCTATGATCAGTAATGAACTGATTACTTATTAATAGGAGCGTTAGCCATATGTTATTTCCTTCTTCCTGGCTTCAAGGGGCTTCCCGTGGTGAAGCCATTGCCTGCGAATTAAGGCTGCGGATCATCAGCGGTACCCTTCGACCTGGAGAGATTTTGTCGGAAAACCGAATTGCGGCTGATTTTGACAGCAGTCGTTCACCTGTCCGTGAAGCGTTACGAACATTGTCCAATGAAGGACTTATTCGACTTGAACGTATGGGTGTCGTTGTCATTGGACTACGAATCAAGGATGTCGAAGAATTGTATGATGTCCGTTTCCTGATTGAAAGTTTTGTGCAGCAGCGACTTGCTGGTGATGTCCCAGAATCATTAATCACCCAGCTGCGTAACGTGATCGACAAAATGCAACTTGCTGGACGGCATCAGGACGCCGTCGAATTCGCCTATCAGGATCTCGTTTTCCACGAGACCATCATTGAAGCTGCTCAGCATTCCCGTATTTCACATCTATGGAAGAGTATTCGATATGTTGTGATGACCGTTATGCTGCTCACAACGCGCAGAGTATTTGTTCAAGGCGAGCAGAAAGTAAGCGCTGTAATTAAGAAACATCGTTTGCTAATTGAAGCACTTGAATCAGGTGACAAGGTGCTCATTCAGACTGGAGTCCGCACGTATTTCCAAGATTCTGGAAAAACCCTGCACGAAAGCTTTGATTCTTAATCGATGCAAGGCGTTTGCAATCATATCCGTCGTGAATGATTGCAGCTTAACTTGTCGACAAGTATACAAAATGCGATTTTGTTTCAAATTTGGGCATGATAAAACTACATTTTTCGCCAACACCTTCTGTAGTACTGGTACAACTTTAATTGTTGACGCTAATTTCACTTGTAAGCGTTCTATATCAGAAATAAAGGAGCACACAACATCATGAGCACTCTTTTTGGACTATCCCACAACGCAACATTATTGGTTTGGACGTTAATTGCGATCGTTTTTCTGATCGTTTTGATCTCCAAGTATAAATGGAATCCCTTTATCACCCTGCTGTTGTCCGCATTAATGCTCGGTTTGCTTACAGGCATGAAACCTGCCGATGTGATCTCTTCCATTACCGGGGGACTTGGCGGCACACTTGGAACCATCGCAATTGTTATTGCTCTCGGTACGATGCTTGGTAAGATGATGGCCGAATCTGGAGGTGCCGAGCGCATTGCAACTACATTGGTTGATCGGTTCGGTGTAAAACGTGTGCACTGGGCCATGATGATTGTTGGATTTATCGTGGGTATTCCCGTTTTCTTCGAAGTCGGCGTGATTTTGATGATCCCTATCATTTTCACGGTTGCACGTAAAACCAACATGTCATTGCTGCAGATTGGTATTCCCATTTTGGCAGGTCTGTCGACCGTACACGGTTTGGTTCCACCCCATCCAGCGCCAATGATAGCGATTGAAGCCTTCAGCGCGGATCTGGGTAAAACCATTTTGTACTCTCTTATTGTTGGTATTCCTACAGCGATTATTGCAGGTCCTTTGTTTGGTAAATTTATTGGAAAAAGAATACACACCGAACCGCCAGCAGAACTGGCTGAACAATTCGCAACCAAAACAAACAGCAACATGCCTGGGTTTGGTATTACCCTGTTTACCATATTGCTGCCGGTTATTTTGATGCTGATTGGTTCCATAGCAAGCATCATTGACCCAAATGCCA
Source organism: Paenibacillus sp. BGI2013 (assembly GCF_002843485.1). Lineage (NCBI taxonomy): Bacteria > Bacillati > Bacillota > Bacilli > Caryophanales > Paenibacillaceae > Paenibacillus > Paenibacillus sp. BGI2013. The sequence continues at coordinate 15,666 of NZ_PJFA01000002.1, read as the reverse complement.
CGAGCGGTTTCACCGTTTTCAGTGAATTTATCGGTCATGAGATCATTGCTTTGCTCATTTCAGTTGTATTTGCCCTCTTTTCACTCGGCTTTGCACGTGGATTCACCAAACACGATATTTCCCGTTTCACCAGTGAATGTCTGGCGCCTACGGCGACCATCATTCTCATTATTGGCGGAGGCGGTGCCTTCAAACAGGTATTGATCAATAGTGGTGTGGGTAACGCGATTGCTGAAGTCGCTACCCATGCCAACATCAACGTGATCCTGTTTGCCTGGCTTGTCGCTGGTCTCATTCGTGTAGCTACCGGTTCAGCAACCGTAGCCATGACAACAGCCGCCGGTATTGTCGCTCCAGTGCTTGCACTCACACCAGGGGCCAATATTGAGCTGGTTGTACTCGCCACAGGTGCGGGGTCACTCATCTTGTCTCATGTAAACGATGCGGGATTCTGGATGATCAAAGAATTCTTTAATATGAGCGTTTCCCAGACATTGAAAACGTGGACCGTTATGGAAACACTATTATCTGTAGTGGGACTGATCTTTATTTTGCTCCTGAGTACAGTGGTATAAATGGAGTATCTATAGTAGAAAGAAATTAAAATCTTATCGCTTTCTGAAGAAAGAAGGATTAAATACATGAACAACTATATGATTGGGATCGATATTGGTACCACCAGTACCAAATCCGTGTTATTTACCGAGCAGGGCTCCGTCATCAGTACCTCAACTCAGGAATACCCTTTGTATACCCCGGCACCCGATGTTGCCGAGCAGGACCCTGAAGAGATTGTACAGGCGGCCCTCCGCTCTGTACGAGGAGTCATGGATCAGAGTGGTGTTGCTGCCGAGCAGATCCTGTTTGTATCCTGCAGCTCGGCTATGCATAGTGTCATTGCCATGGGACAGGATAATAAACCCTTAACCCGTTGCATCACCTGGGCGGACAATCGAAGTGCAGCTTGGTCTGCCAAGCTGCAAGAGAATGGATTGGGCCATCGCATCTATCTGCGCACAGGTACACCGATCCATCCCATGTCACCGCTGACCAAATTAATGTGGCTGCGCCACGATGAACCTGAACTTTTTGAGAGTACCGCCAAATTTATTTCGATTAAAGAATATCTGTTCTTCCGTCTATTCGGACAATATGTCGTCGACCATTCCATCGCTTCCTGCACAGGTTTGCTCAATCTGGAACAACTGGACTGGGACGCAGAGGCCCTTGAGGTTGCAGGCATTACACCCGACCATCTCTCGAAGCTTGTACCTACAACACATATATTAGAAGGAATGAATCACGAATCGGCTGAAAAAATGGCTCTCTCCCCCTCCACGCCCTTTGTTATTGGCGCAAGTGATGGGGTTTTATCCAATCTCGGCGTGAACGCCATTGAACCTGGTGTTGTCGCAGCAACCATCGGAACCAGCGGGGCCATTCGCACTGTCGTGGACCGTCCGGTTACCGATCCCAAAGGTCGAACCTTCTGTTATGCCCTCACAGAGAATCTTTGGGTCATTGGTGGACCTGTGAATAATGGTGGCATGCTGTTTCGTTGGGTGCGGGATGAATTCGCCGCGTCTGAAGTGGAGACAGCGAAACGACTTGGCATCAATTCCTATGATGTACTGACCAAAATTGCCGAACGTGTCCGGCCGGGATCGGAAGGACTTCTGTTTCATCCGTACCTTTCGGGCGAACGTGCCCCTTTATGGAATCCGGATGCCCGTGGCTCCTTTTTTGGCTTAACACTCCATCACCAGAAAGAGCATATGATTCGTGCTGTCCTGGAAGGGGTTATTTTCAACCTATATACGGTACTGCTCGCCATGGAAGAACAGATTGGGCAACCTACCTCCATTCAAGCCACCGGTGGGTTTGCACGCTCTCCTCTCTGGCGCCAGATGATGTCTGATATCTTCAATCAGGAAGTGGTTGTACCCGAGAGCTTCGAAAGTTCCTGTCTGGGTGCCGTCGTGCTTGGTTTGTACGCTACAGGGCGGATCCAATCGCTTCATGCCGTTTCTTCCATGGTCGGTACAACGCATCGGCATACCCCTGTCAAAGAGAATGCTGTACTCTACCAAGAGCTGCTGCCCATCTTTATTCGGATTTCTCGCAAACTGGAAGAGGAATACGCAGATATCGCTGAATTCCAGCGTAAGATGTCTCTTCCCCGTCTCTAAATCATCAATCCATACTTCGTCTCCGCACCAAAAAAAGAGGGTGTCCTCTAAAACCAAAAATCGGTTTTAGAGGACACCCTCTTTTGCTATACACGCATAATCTATCCTTTGATTTCATATTATACATTTATACACTTCAACCTCCATATTCGAGTATCAGCTTACCTCTTGATCCTGATAATTCTCATTACATATGTCTCAAAATGAAGTCATCTATGTCCATTATTCTTATACATTGCCATCACAGAATTACCATCTGCTCAGAAAATACACCACTGATCTTGTTCAATTAAAAGCATGAGTTTACTCCCCTCTCCGTCTCCCATCCAGACACTGAATTCGTCGCTTTCATCATCGCCCCATTGGCAAGAAAAACGCGAGGGTGAGAGGTCACTCTTTTTCCGATCTCAATCATGCTTCGTTTTTACTTCACGGTTATCCACAGACAGGTTATTCACAAACGAAGAATACTTTTACACACAATTTGGCATCATTTGACGGATAACCTGTGTATAAGACATTTTTGGTTTTTGGGTCATTCTGTCGAAAATTAAACAGTTTATAAACAATATATTGTGTTGTGACTAAAAATTATACACAAGTTATTGAATTTGTGGATAAAATCACGCGATACGTTGAAATGCGGGGTTTCTTTTGCTATGATTGTATTACTTTTGGATGTGAATATGTGATCTGACCCATAATATTATCAACAGCCTGTGGATAAAGTTGTGAACAATTTTCCGTTGTTCATACTTTTTTTGTTTTCGACCTGCGGGGGTTTGGGGATAAATTCAACAATATATCTCGTATTTCGACACTGCATCATGGCTTAAGCCACACTTGGAACATGTAAAAGGAGTGACAGTCTGTGGACAGCCATACTTCTGATTTATGGCAGCAAATTTTATCAATCATACAAAACAAACTCAGCAAACCCAGCTTTGACACCTGGTTCAAAGCAACCAAAGCCACCAAGCTGAATGACCGTTCAATCGTCATTTCCGCACCAACCACGTTTGCCGTCGAATGGCTGGAGAGCCGTTACACCAAATTGGTTGGCTCGACGGTATACGAGTTGCTTGGCAAGCAAGTCGATGTGAAATTTGTCATCGAAGAGAACAAGCCTGCTGAACCGGACCCGCAACTGCCGGCTCCAACGCCTACAGTTGTACAGGAAGAAGCCGTACTCAGCATGCTGAATCCGAAATATACGTTCGATACATTTGTCATCGGGCCGGGCAACCGTTTTGCCCATGCCGCATCGCTGGCGGTCGCTGAAGCGCCCGCCAAAGCTTACAATCCTCTATTTCTGTATGGAGGAGTAGGTCTCGGTAAAACTCACTTGATGCATGCGATCGGACATTATGTTCTGGAGCATGATCCCGGCAGCAAAGTCGTTTATTTGTCGTCTGAGAAATTCACGAACGAATTCATTAACTCGATCCGTGACAACCGCGGGGAGAGCTTCCGTAACAAATACCGGAGCGTCGACATTTTGCTCATTGATGATATTCAGTTCTTGGCGGGAAAAGAATCAACACAAGAGGAATTTTTCCATACGTTTAATGCGCTGCATGAGGAACGGAAGCAGATTATCATCTCCAGCGACAGACCACCGAAGGAAATTCCGACATTGGAAGAACGGCTTCGTTCTCGCTTTGAATGGGGGTTAATCACGGATATCCAGCCTCCAGATTTGGAGACAAGGATCGCAATTTTGCGGAAAAAGGCACGTGCGGAAAACCTGGATATTCCGAATGAAGCGATGATGTACATTGCCAACCAGATTGACACCAACATCCGTGAACTGGAGGGCGCCCTGATTCGGGTCGTTGCTTATTCTTCACTGACTAATCAAGATGTAACCACTCATCTGGCAGCTGAAGCACTGAAGGATATTATTCCTTCCAGTCGTCCCAAAATGATCACTATTCATGACATCCAACAAAAGGTCGGCGAGTATTATAGCCTTAAGCTTGAAGATTTCAAAGCACGGAAACGGACCAAGGCAGTTGCTTTTCCAAGACAGATTGCCATGTATCTCTCTCGTGAACTGACAGACTTTTCTCTGCCCAAAATTGGGGAAGCATTCGGAGGACGAGATCACACCACTGTCATACATGCTCACGAAAAAATCTCCCAAGCGATTAAAAACGATCAGGATCTCTATAAAGTTATCAACAACTTAACCGAAAAAATAAAGAATCCAACCTGAACAAGTCCCAAGCCTATGCACAACGTATACACATGTGGATAGGCTTGGGTGTACGGGTTTATACCCACTTATCCACATATTCAGTGCCCCTATTACTATTATTACTAAAAAGATCTTAAAGATATCATCTCCAAAATAGCCATTTCGGAGCTTAGCCTTCGGCCTTTGAAAAACACCTTTTAACACCCCAACACCCAAAAAAACAGCTAGGAGTGAAACCATGAAAATCAGCATAATGAAAAACTACTTAAACGATTCCATACAGCAAGTATCCAAAGCGATCTCAAGCCGTACGACGATTCCGATCCTGAGCGGTATTAAATTCGACGTCAATCATCAAGGTGTAACGTTGACAGCAAGTGACACCGATATATCCATTCAATCCTTCATCCCGCTTGAAGATGGAGATAAAAGCGTAGTTCAGGTAGATCAACCCGGCAGTGTAGTTTTGCCAGCCAAGTTTTTTGTGGAGATCATCAAGAAGCTGCCATCACAGGAAGTGCACATGGAAGTCAAAGAGAACTTCAACACCTTTATCTCCGCAGGTGCTACCGAAATTCAACTGGTAGGTCTGGATCCGGAAGAATTCCCGGTACTGCCAAGCATCGAAGAAAACCAAACCGTCTCCATTCCAGGAGATTTGCTGAAAAATATGATCAAACAAACGGTCTTCTCCATTTCCACACATGAGACTACTCCAATCCTGACAGGTGTACTCTGGAGTTTGGGTGACAACGAATTGAAATTTGTGGCAACAGACCGTCACCGTCTTGCTACTCGATCAGCAATGCTGGATAATGCAGAAGGTATCCGCTTTAACAACGTGGTCATTTCCGGTAAAACGCTGAACGAACTCAGCAAAATTGTTCCGGATCAAAATACCCTTGTGGATATCGTTGTTGCAGATAACCAGGTTCTGTTCAAAATCGACCGTGTATTGTTCTACTCCCGTATTTTGGACGGAACATATCCGGATACTTCTAGAATTATTCCAACGTCATACAAAACAGAACTTGTTTTAGATACAAAAAAATTAAGTGAATCCATTGACCGGGCTTATTTGCTGTCGCGTGAAGAGAAAACAAACATCGTGCGTATGCAAACGATGGATTCGGGATCCGTTGAAATTTCTTCAAGCTCTTCCGAGCTAGGTAAAGTAAGAGAAGAAATCGAACCTGCCGAGTTTACAGGAGATCCGTTAAAAATCTCGTTCAACTCCAAATACATGCTGGATGTGCTGAAAGTTGTTGAAAGTGAGCAGCTGATGATCGCTTTTACAGGAGTCATGAGTCCAATCATCTTGAAACCGCTGGATGACAGTCACAGCCTTTACGTGATATTGCCATATCGGACGACCAACTAACGAAAGGAAGATCACAGTGAACCAAGTTACGATTCGTACGGAATATATTAAGCTTGATCAATTTTTGAAACTGGCTGATTGCATCCCAACTGGAGGTATGGCCAAAGCTCTGCTTCAGGAAGGACTTGTACGTGTGAATAAAGAGCCTGAGGAACGCCGGGGACGTAAGTTATACCCTGGGGATATCGTTGAAGTGGACGGAGAAGGCACATTCGAAGTTGCTGCAGAATAAGAAGACCAGTTCGATCCTGCTGCCTCCTGACGGACGGGATAAAAGGGAGGTTACCGCGTGTTTGTGAACAGCATTGATCTGCAGAATTTCCGCAATTATGAACATCTGAGACTGGATTCTTTTGGTCCCGTAAACTTGTTGATCGGGCAAAATGCCCAAGGCAAGACCAATCTTGCAGAGGCGATTTTTGTACTTGCACTCACCAAGAGCCACCGTACATCCCGTGACAAGGAGTTAATCCGTTTCGGTGAGGAACGTGCCAGACTTGCAGCAGAGGTCGACAAAAAGTACGGATCGGTCAAGCTTGAACTATCTTTGTCGCAACAAGGCAAAAAAGCAAAGATTAACGGCCTGGAGCAGCGCAAGTTAAGTGATTTTGTCGGAGCGCTCAATGTGGTGATGTTTGCACCGGAGGATCTGGAAATTGTAAAAGGCACACCGGGGGTCCGCCGCCGGTTTCTTGACATGGAGATTGGACAGGTTGCACCTGGCTACCTGTACCACCTGCAGCAATACCAAAAAGTGCTCGTCCAACGAAATAATTTGCTTAAGCAGTTATGGGGAAAAGGGGCATCGGCCCAGACCATGCTTGAGGTGTGGAACGAACAACTGGTCGAGCATGGTGTTAAAATCGTCAAAAAAAGGAAACAATTCATAAAGAAACTGCAAAAGTGGGCAGAAACGATTCATCAGGGGATCACCGGAGGCGGAGAAGTCTTGCGGCTGGCCTACCTTCCTTCCTTCAGCGAAGCCGCTGAGGAAGATGAAGCTGTCTTAATGGACCAATTTATGATAAAATTATCACAAATGAAAGAGCAGGAGATTCGCCGAGGCACAACCCTTAGTGGGCCGCATCGGGATGACCTGTCCTTTTTCATTAACGATCGGGAAGTACAAACATATGGCTCGCAGGGGCAGCAGCGCACAACGGCGTTGTCCCTTAAACTTGCGGAAATTGAACTGATTCATGAAGAAATCGGAGAATATCCAGTTCTGTTGTTGGATGATGTTCTGTCCGAGCTGGACCCTTTCCGCCAGACGCAGCTGATCGAAACGTTCCAGAGCAAGGTGCAAACCTTTATTACGGCTACGGGGATCGAGAGCCTGAACGTTGACAAGCTCAAAGATGCCAGTATTTATCACGTTCATGCCGGACAGGTTGAACGCTAAGGAGTGAGGGGCTTATGTACATTCATCTGGGCGGTGAGAAGATCATCCGTTCTTCCGAATTGGTCGCTATTTTTGATATATCGATTGAAAAATCCTCAAAGATCTCCAAGCAGTATGTCACGCATGCCGAGCAGGAAAAAACAGTGGAACACATCGGCGAAGAGGAAGCCAAGTCCATTGTGGTGACCAAAAACATTGTGTACTACTCGCCTATTTCCTCAGCCACGCTGAAAAAGCGGGCTCACATTTTTCCGGATCTCTAGCGTTGTGTGGCATAAAAGATGTCTCTTTTGCTGCTTGTCTTTAAATTTGAGTAGCTGCTGAAATGAAGGACGTTGCCTATTTCAGCAAACATTATTAGTTAACGCATATTTACGATATTGAATCTATAGAAGTAGGTGAAAGGCATGTCTATGAATCAACCGTCATATGATGCGAATGAAATTCAGGTCCTTGAAGGATTGGAAGCCGTACGGAAGCGTCCGGGCATGTATATCGGTTCCACCAGTTCCAAGGGCCTGCATCATCTGGTCTGGGAAGTAGTGGACAACAGTATTGACGAAGCGCTTGCAGGTTACTGCGACCACATTGAGGTCAGTATCCATGAAGACAATAGCGTGACTGTAGTCGATAACGGACGGGGTATTCCTGTCGGCGAACATACCAAAATGAAACGTCCTGCACTTGAGGTAGTTATGACTGTCCTCCATGCAGGGGGAAAATTTGGCGGCGGCGGATATAAAGTATCCGGTGGTTTGCATGGTGTTGGTGTGTCCGTTGTGAATGCACTCTCTGAAAAAGTGGTTGTAACGGTTAAACGTGAGGGACATATCTATCAACAGGAATATCGCCGTGGAGCTCCACAGTACGACCTGAAAGTGATCGGAACAACCGACGAAACAGGAACAACAGTTAGATTCCATCCGGACCCTGAAATTTTCACGGAAACAAGAGTTTATGAATATGACATCTTGCTGGCCCGTATTCGTGAGCTGGCGTTCCTGAACAAGGGTATTGGTCTTACATTGACGGATGAGCGTACAGGCGCAACCAACTCATTCCTGTATGAAGGCGGCATTATCGAATACGTCTCCTTCCTCAACCAGAAGCGCGAAGTACTGCATGAAACTCCAATTTACGTTGAAGGTTCCAGAGATAACATCCAGGTGGAAGTTGCCCTGCAATACAATGACAACTACACCGAGAATATCTATTCCTTCGCGAACAATATCAACACGCATGAGGGCGGAACGCATGAATCAGGTTTCAAGAGTGCCCTTACGCGGATTATCAATGACTACGCCCGTAAGGCGGGGGTAATCAAGGACAGCACGGGGAACCTTTCCGGGGATGACGTGCGTGAAGGCTTGACAGCTATTATTTCGGTCAAGATTCCGGAACCGCAATTTGAAGGACAGACAAAGACCAAGCTGGGCAACAGCGAAGTGCGTGGGATTGTCGAATCCTTGTTTGCCGAGAAGCTGCAGGAGTTCCTGGAAGAGAATCCTTCCGTATCCCGTCGCATTTTGGAAAAAGGTCTGCAAGCAGCACGTGCGCGTGAAGCTGCCCGTAAAGCCCGTGAACTGACACGTCGTAAAGGTGCACTCGAAGTAAGCTCACTTCCAGGTAAACTGGCAGACTGTTCATCCAAGGATGCTTCAATCAGCGAATTGTACATCGTCGAAGGTGACTCTGCAGGCGGATCAGCAAAGCAAGGTCGGGATCGTCATTTCCAAGCGATTTTGCCACTGCGTGGTAAGATTTTGAACGTGGAAAAAGCTCGTCTCGACCGGATCTTGGGTAATGCGGAGATTAGAGCAATTATTACGGCAATGGGTACGGGTATTGGTGATGACTTCGATATTGCCAAAGCACGCTATCACAAAATCATTTTGATGACCGATGCCGACGTTGATGGTGCTCATATCCGAACACTATTGCTGACGTTCCTGTATCGGTACATGCGTAAAATCATTGAGGCAGGTTATGTATATATTGCACAACCGCCATTGTTCAAGATTGAGCGTAACAAAGTGATTCGTTATGCCGGTTCCGAGAGAGAGCGCGATGAAATTATTGCAACGCTCGGCGAAAATGCGAAATTCAACGTTCAGCGTTACAAAGGTCTTGGTGAGATGAATGCCGGACAATTGTGGGAAACGACGATGGATCCGGAGAGCCGGACCATGATGCAAGTATCGATCAATGATGCCATACTTGCTGATACCATGTTTGACACCCTGATGGGGGATAACGTTGAACCGCGTCGTGACTTTATCCAGGAAAATGCAAAATACGTGAAAAACCTCGACATTTAACATATTCGAAGAGGCGCCTGAGAGGGCGCCTTTTTTTATATCAGGGAAGGTATGGAACAGGGAAGGCGTATACTTACACTTTCGTATCCCTTTGTTGTTATCTGCGTACACGTTTTTTGGTAGATGAAGCCTGTGCTTTAGGGGATGGACGGGAGCTCTTACCCTTTTTGGAGGGCAAACGACCGTACGCAATCGCATAACGTTTAATCTTCCGGTACGCCTCCTTGTCCGGTAATAAGCCAAAGGCATAAATGCCTGGCAGTGTGTTGACTTCAAGAATCCAGGGACGCCCTGCTTCGTCTAGCGCAATATCAATACCAATCTCTTTGAGTCTTGGAAATGATGTTTGCAATTGCACAGCGGTATGAATACCTAAGCGGTACAGCTCAGTGCGAAGTTTTTTGAAGCCCTCCTGGTGAAGATGGGGGAGTACGAGTTCTTCAAACGTAGCCAATCGCCCACCACCATGAATGTTGGTGATGATTTTGCCCGGCGCAGCAACACGTCCCAGAATACCTGTTGTTTCCCAGTTGTGTTGCAGATTTTTCTGAGTTAACACACGCAAGTCAAAAGGCAAATCTTCATGCTTCATCAGCGAGATTCCCTGTTGAATGATATATTCACGTTCCTGAATGCGATCATTCAGTGCTCGTTCGAGTTCGTCCAGAGAATGAAATGATCTCTCCTCTGTACCGTATTGGAGATGATATGTTGTTGTGAGATAGGTAGCTCTGGAGATAACAGCACTTGCTTCGGGTTCATCAGGCAGGTTTCGATCATTGGTTTCTTCCGAAACCTCTGCATCTGTGGTGGAATCTTCGGAATTATCGACAGGTTCGTATAAACGGGTTGTTTTCACCCGCATGACCCCATTACCGTAAGTACCACGGTCCGGTTTGATATAGTTGGACTCAAATAATTCAGTCATTCGTTCCAGAGTTTGACGGCTATATTTTCGGGTCACCGGGATATATTCATTCACAATGCGACTGCGTTGTAACACGGCTGTTTTGGCCCATTTGCTGGAGACGCGTTGGATACCCAAGATTCATCAGTCCTTTCATGTTTTGTTCAGTTCTAAAGAGGGACCAGACACGGAGAAATCAAAGGACAAGAGACGATTTCAGTGGTATAATAGAGAAATATGGCGTTTTGTGCGATGAGCTGCACAATTTGCAGTTTGATCGTAGGACGGGAATGGCTTTAGCCTCGGTAGGCACAGTACATATGCCGTTTTTCTAGCATTGTATGTGCAATTGGGGAGGAAGGCAGGGCGTATCCCCAGACACGCAGAAGTTCCCGGAAGAAAGGCTATTGCCCAGCGGACGTTTAATTGTGTAACTTTTGTGAAAGTAATATAATAAAGAGTAGCGTTCTTGCGCGGTTTTAGCCTTGTTAGGCTTTTCACATATAATCAACTTTTTTGCATGACGGAATGGAACGTTTGTTGAAGGACAAGAAGGAGGTCCAGCATGGCGGAAGAAATGAACTCTCAGATTACAGATCGGGATATAGGCGTCGAGATGCGTGAATCGTTTATGGATTATGCGATGAGCATCATCGTTAGCCGTGCCTTACCTGACGTGCGTGATGGATTGAAGCCGGTTCACCGGCGTATTCTGTACGCGATGTCAGAGCTCGGCATGACACCCGATAAACCACATAAAAAATCAGCCAGAATCGTCGGCGAAGTTATCGGTAAGTATCACCCACACGGTGACTCTGCTGTTTACGAGACGATGGTACGGATGGCACAGGATTTCTCCCTGCGTTATATGCATGTAGATGGACATGGTAACTTTGGATCGGTCGATGGTGATATGGCAGCAGCCATGCGTTATACCGAAGCACGTTTGTCCAAGATTGCTATGGAAATGCTCAGAGATATCAACAAGGATACGATTGATTTCCAGCCAAACTATGACGGTGAAGAACATGAGCCAATCGTTCTGCCTGCTCGTTTTCCTAACTTGCTTGTCAATGGGGTCGGCGGGATCGCGGTAGGTATGGCTACCAATATTCCTCCTCATAACCTGGGTGAGGTCATTGATGGTGTACAGGCCATGATTCAAAATCCGGACATTACATCCATGGAACTCATGGATTACATTCAAGGACCAGACTTCCCTACGTCCGGCTACATTTTGGGCCGTTCAGGCATTCGCCAGGCGTATCAGACCGGACGTGGTTCAGTAACGATGCGGGCCAAAACCAACATCGAAGAGAACAACAACAAGGCGCGAATTATCGTTACAGAGTTGCCTTATCAGGTAAACAAGGCGAGACTTGTTGAGAAAATCGCCGAGTTGGTACGTGATAAAAAGATTGATGGTATTACTGACCTTCGTGATGAGTCTGACCGTAATGGTATGCGGGTTGTAATTGAACTTCGCAGAGACGTGAATCCGGGGGTTGTCCTGAACAACCTGTACAAACATACATCGATGCAATCCACTTTCGGGATTAACATGCTTGCGATTGTTAATAAAGAACCTAAAATTCTGAACTTGCGTGAAGTGTTGTATCACTATCTGCAGCATCAGATTGAGGTTATTCGCAGACGTACGCAGTTTGAACTGAAAAAGGCTGAAGCTCGTGCACACATTCTAGAAGGTTTACGTATTGCGCTGGATCATATCGACGAGATTATTACGTTGATTCGTTCATCAAGTAATGCGGATGCAGCAAGAGAAGGTTTGATTGAGCGTTTCTCACTCAGTCATGATCAGGCTCAAGCTATTCTCGATATGCGTTTGCAACGCCTCACAGGTCTGGAACGCGAACGTATTGAAAATGAATATAACGAACTGATGGTCAAAATCAGAGAGTATCGCGAAATTCTGGCCAATGAGCATCTGGTGCTTGAGATTATCAGTACGGAGCTGCAAGAGATCCGCGACCGCTTCAGCGATGATCGTCGTACAGAGATCACTGTAGGCGAAGAGAGCATTCTGGATGAGGACCTGATTCCACGTGAAGAGGTTATCATTACGATTACTCATACAGGCTACGTGAAACGTCTGCCGGTATCCACATACCGCAGCCAGAAACGTGGTGGACGTGGGGTCGTGGGTATGGATACAAAAGATACCGACTTTGTCGAGCATCTGTTTGTGACCAACTCCCACAATTACCTCATGTTCTTCACTGACAAAGGTAAAGTGTACCGTCTCAAAGCTTACGAGATTCCAGAGCTTGGACGTACCGCTCGGGGAACGCCGATTATCAACCTGATCCAGATCGAGCAGGGCGAATCGGTCAATGCCGTAATTCCGGTCCAGGAATTCGAAAGTGACAGATACTTGTTCTTTGCTACCCGCCAAGGGGTTGTGAAGAAGACGCCACTTGAGGATTACACCAATATCCGCAAAGGCGGCTTGATCGGTATTTCCTTACGTGATGATGACGTTCTGATCGATGTTAAGCTGACCGATGGATTGCAAGAGATCATCATGGGTACAGCTCACGGAATGTCTATTCGATTCTCGGAAGGTAATGTACGTTCCATGGGACGTAGCGCAACCGGCGTCAAAGGGATTACATTGGATGAACAGGATGCTGTTATCGGCATGGATGTAGTTGATAAAGAGCTTGATGTTCTGATCGTTACAGCCAAAGGTTACGGTAAACGTACACCTGTCAGTGATTATCGGATGCAGACTCGTGGCGGTAAAGGGATCAAGACTATTAATGTCACAGAGAAGAACGGCTCAGTAGTCAGCCTCAAAATGGTTAAAACCGAAGAGGATCTGATGATTATCACGTCCAGCGGTACGTTGATCCGGATGAGCATGGAAGGCATATCCACTATGGGTCGATACACGCAGGGTGTGAAGCTGATTCATATTCGTGACGAGGATTCAGTAGCTACAGTCAGCCGAATTGACAAAAATGAAGAGGAACCAGACGATGAGTCGCTTGAAGGCTTGGAAGGCGAGGAGTCCCAAGCTCCGGAAGTAAGCTTGGAAGAAGGCACCGTTTCTGACGCTGAGGTTAATGAAGTTGAGGGCGACGACGATTCCGGTTCGGAAGCATAAAATAGAATTTTATAAAGACTGATCTCTTTGAGATTGGAAGAAGATTGCGAGGGCTCCCACCGGGAGCCCTTTTGTTTGTATAAAGGAATCTCTTCTTTTATTCTTCCGAATCTGGGATGTACAGCCTGATTCCTGAGTAATATAATGGGAAATATCATGAAAAACCGGGACTATGGTCTTGTTTGTATTAACATAGAAGAACGATGAGTGAGGGGAATACACATGGGATTAATCACCCTGTCAGAAGTCAAACCAGGACTCAAACTTGGGAGTGATGTGCAAACACTTCGCGGCAACGTTCTGCTTCAGAAGGGAAAAGTCATTTTACCCAAGGATATGGAAGTGCTCAGAGCCTTTATGATTCAACAGGTAGATATTGAACAAGAAAGAATGGTGTCGAGTAGTACAGGAACCAAAGGTGCATCTGTGTCCGCAGGAAGTTCTGCCAATGACAACAATGGTGAACGGGCAGGGAAGACAGGGAACGTCACCACAGCTCCTGTAGTAACGTCTTTGCAGGATGAGTATGAGAAGATGGTCGGACTAACCAAAAATGCTTTCCTGTCCTCTCTGGCGGCTGAATTACCGGTCTATGAGTTACGTACACAGTTGGAGGCAGTGTTTGCACATCTCAAACAATATAATGTGCTTACCTTCAGTCCACGAGTAATGCAAGAACATGATTATGTATATCACCATGCCGTACTGAGTGCGATCACATCCTATCAACTGGCTCAATGGATCGATCTCCCCTCCAAGGATTGGATGCAAGTGGCTTTTGCAGGCTTGTTCCATGATATTGGTAACAACAAGGTAGATCCTCAGATTCTCCATAAACCATCCACGTTGACGGCTACAGAGCAGGAAGAGATTCGTCAGCATACGAAATATGGTTATCAGATCCTTAAACAGGCAAAGGCTATTAATGAGGGAGCCAGACTTGCAGCTTTGCAGCATCATGAAAAAGTGGATGGATCAGGCTACCCGTTGCAGCTTAGTGGGACGCAGATTCATATTTATGCCAAGATTGTAGCTATTGCTGATATTTTCCACGCCATGACGCTGGAGAAGATCTACCGCAAGGCACAATCACCATACCTAGTCCTAGAACAGATCCAAAGTGAGGCCTTTGGGAAATTGGACCCTGCAATCGTAAGTGTATTTGTTCAACGGTCGACCCAGATCCATAATGGCATCCGAGTAAAACTCAGCAATAACCAGATTGGAGAGATCGTATTCTCTGATCGAGATCATCCTACACGGCCTATGGTGTCAGTAGAAGGAACCATCATTAACCTGATGCAGCAACGGCAGCTTCATATCCAAGAGGTTATCGGATAACAATAGATATTAAAGTATCTTGATGAGAGGGCCTTTCTTTTATAGAGAGGCTTTTTACGTGAGATAAATGTGGGAGTGTAGAAAAAAACAAAAAGATTATAGAAAGATATATAATTAATCAAAAAAAGACTTGCATTCAATATCTGTACATGGTATATTCTAATTCCGGCCAAGAAAACACGGTTTACACGGTGCGGCAAGCAAATGAAATAAGCTTCAAAAGAAACTTAAAAAAAGAGCTTGCAAAGTTGGTTTGGATGTGATAAGATATAAAAGTTGCTGAAGAGAACGACATTCGGTAACAAAATAAGTTTGATCTTTGAAAACTGAACAACGAGTGAGTTAACATTCTGCTTGCAGAATGAACGCGAAAGTTTGAGACAAGCCTTGGCTTGGATCGACTGGAGCACAAATGAGATTTTTAATCTCGTCAGATTCAAAATGAGCTTATCGCTCTTTTCAATACTTTATTGGAGAGTTTGATCCTGGCTCAGGACGAACGCTGGCGGCATGCCTAATACATGCAAGTCGAGCGGAGTTGATAGGAAGCTTGCTTCCTTGATACTTAGCGGCGGACGGGTGAGTAACACGTAGGCAACCTGCCCTCAAGTTTGGGACAACTACCGGAAACGGTAGCTAATACCGAATAGTTGTTTTCTTCGCCTGAAGGAAACTGGAAAGACGGAGCAATCTGTCACTTGGGGATGGGCCTGCGGCGCATTAGCTAGTTGGTGAGGTAACGGCTCACCAAGGCGACGATGCGTAGCCGACCTGAGAGGGTGATCGGCCACACTGGGA